>JAGHZQ010000096.1 GCA_017746715.1 Cyanobacteria bacterium SBLK | reverse complement strand
TGCTAACTCTCTTTGTGAGATTTTTTCTTCTTCGTAAGTTTCGATAATTTTTTTTCTAAAATCTGTTGAGTATGCTTTCATTTATTTTTTTGACCTCCTTTTTTCCTAGTGTACCTCATCCATTCGATAATTGCTATAGCTGGTTTATCTTGAAATTTCTTTCTTAATTTCCATGTTTCTAAAAAATCTTCTGAGGTGATGCGATAAAGTTGTAACTGTTCTAATTCTGAGGCTTGCAGAATTCCTTCTATAAAGGAGATGTGATTCTGAAAAGCTGCTCTTTTAAAAAGCAGTGTAATAACTTCATCTAAAACATAATCGCTCGTACAAATAGGAATACGATTTACAATTAATTCATGATAAATTTCTTGAACTCGAGCATGGTAGTTATCTCGTTGATTTCCTAATGCAACCCAACCCCATGTATCAATAAAAGTTGTTTGCGGATGTGTCATTAATTTATTTCTCCTTCACCGTAAAGCTCTTTTTCAATTTCTTCAGAGGTGAGAGGCTCAATTGATAAAATACCAGCAATGGCTAACAAAGGACTTTCTGTGGTAGGGGATTGTATTTCAACTTTACGCTTAATTAAACACTCAACAAAATCTAAAACTTCATAAAGCTCGGTTTCAACAAGAGAATCTAATTTGTTTTCGATTTTTTCTTTTAGAGAATTCATGGCTCTTTCAATCCTGTTGAGAGGTCAATCAAATTATAAGGCAAGTTTTGCCACTATTGGTATTGCGATCGCTTCTGTCAAAGTCGAGAAAGGCGATCGCGAGAAGTCTCTGAATCAAGGGTTTTGCGGCGTTTTTGTCCAGCCTTCGATCGCCCCAGCAACAACAGAACCGATGAGAGTTTTTTTCAGTCCTCCCATGAGTCCTTCTTTTGCGGCGGCGATCGCTCCTCAGATGACTCATGGCGATCGGGGGGTGTTAAGTCGGGAGGATTCAATCGGTTATCCCCTTCGGTGTAGCTAGAGCCTTTGAGTTCTTTGGCGTAGGCTGTTCCTTGGATCGTGTTGCCTACAATGGTAATATTCCGAATCTCTTGCGGGATTCCCTTGTTAACCAATCCCCACAGGTTTGTATTCTCTCGTTTGTACTGCTCGATCTGCTCGTCCTTGAACTGCAAACTCTCCCGATACACTCCCTCTAATCGCTTTAATTCCGCATCGTATTTCACTCGAAAAGATCGTTCTATCTCGGCTTTATCGGCATCTTTGGGGGTGTTAATACGAACGACAAACGAGCCGTCGTCTAGGTTTTCTATGGCTCTGACGGAGAAGGCGCGATCGCTCCCCTCGACTTTGAAAGGTCAGCATTACTAAGGTCGGCATCTCTGAGGTCAATCCTAATATCCGGATTTTTCCGTCTCTACTCATTCTACTCTTCTACACTCCCCAGCAACCTCGCCAACTGCTCCTCGTCAGCCATCTCCAAACCCTCCACAACATTACCTCTATTATCTACTTCTTCCCTCTAAATACCGATCGCGGATATCCAGTAAAAATTCCTCACTCACTCCCAAGCGATGAGCCAGTCGAACAATTTCGCCATTTTGGGGATACCCACCGGAAAACAACGTTCTCAAAAATTGACTCGCCATCTTATCCGATTCATTCGTGGGAAATTCCCCCGTTCTTTTGGCATCCGCAACGGTTCTCTCGATTAAAAATGCGGCTAGATTGGCTGTTGCTCTTCCTTGAGTATTCGCCCAATGTTCTAGGTCAGCATGGAGATGTTCGGGAACGGTTAAATTAATGCGTTTCGATGCCATCGCTTTTCTTTTTATAAGTTTATCGACCACGATAACCTAGAACAAACGCGATCGCACTGGGAGACTACTCAGCCTCCCAGAAACCCTCCTCGATCAGCCATCGCTCCTCTAATTCCTTAACAGAAATTCCCTCAGAGTCGGCAATATCTGACATCAGGCGATCGACCAGATCGATATTTGCCTCAATCCGCGATTCGATAATCGCAGCTGCATAAGCTGTCTTGGTTTTATCATGGGCTTTTGCCCAGCAAATAAGTTTCCTTGTTGCCATTTCGGAGAGAGTGACGGTGATCCTCTGCCCTTCGCTTCGCTTTTTCATATTGGATGCTGATTATATGTTCGATAGCTTATAACCATCTTACCAATATTCTCTATTTTCCTTGTAATTTCTGATTTATATGCTAAACTGCATATATGAAGATGCTTTTTCTAAGACAAATCTAAAATAGATGACTCTAATCGACTAGGAACCCCCAAAATCCCCAAATGCGATCGCAAGAGGAGACAACCCCAAAAGAAAAAGCAACCCTAAAATAGAAGAAAACTTCAACTCAAAGAGCCATGACCACAACCCCTCGCACCCTACCCGACCATACAGAATTACCCTGCGAGAATGGAGAATTCGTGAAGAACTTCCAAGAACACCCGCAAAGCATCCTCCTCACCACCTCCATCCATCCTGTCTTGGATCGCCTGCATCCCGACGGACGCTATGACATCGGACAAGATAGCGGCATTTACTGGCGCGTGACCACACCTCCCCTTAAAGGCTGCGTCTCTCCCGATTGGTTCTACGTCCCCAATGTCCCGCCCCTGCTCAACGGACAGATGCGACGCTCTTACGTTCTCTGGCAAGAAAGAATCCCCCCTGGGATCGTCTTGGAATTCGTATCGGGGAACGGAACAGAAGAACGAGATCGCACTCCCGGAACCGGCAAATTTTGGGTATACGAGACTCAAATTCAACCCGAATACTACGGCATTTACGAAGTACAAAGAGAGCAAGTAGAGGTTTACCGCTTGATGGGCGATCGCTACCAACTCGTAACCCCCAACGCTCGCGGACACTTCCCTATCAACCCCTTGGGAGTCGAGTTAGGAATTTGGCAAGGAACATACCAGAACCACAACCTCCCTTGGTTGCGCTGGTGGGATAGTGAGGGCAATTTATTGCTCGCAGGTGAAGAACGTGCTGAGGAACAAACCCGACGGGCTGAAGAACAAACCCAACGTGCCGAACGGGAACGACAGGGGAAAGAGCAAGCGAGAACGGAGTTGCAGCAATTGCGCGTTCGCTTGATTGCAATGGGTTTAGACCCCGACAACCTCGGAAACTAAATCTCACTAAAATACAAGTTAAAAGTTCATTCATCCCCTTGATATTGGACGGGATCGCCGAGGGATTCCCCCTCGATCACTCTCCGAAAACATTCCTCCTCAGTTAAGCCATACTTGCGAGCCGTGTATTGCAGGATATCCTCGTACTCTGCCTTGCGTCGCCTGACATAGTACGCCAGCACGCTTGCAGTATTCGCTCGAATCGATCGCTCATTGACTTTGCAGCCAAACAAATACCAGTCGCGATCGTGGTCTGAAAGGGATACGGAGCCGATGTTTATTTCTGGCATGGGAAAAAAGAAGCAACATATCCCTATTATACCGATATGCCGTTCTATCCTAAAAGATACCCGATCGCCGATCGCCCACTGACAACTGATAACTGATAACTGAAATGACCACCCCAGAAACCCCAAACGCGATCGCCGTCGATCCGCTCCTCCTGCAAGAAACCGTCGAAGCTCAACAAAAACTCGCCCATCTCCTCGATCGCCTTGCTTCCCCCATCTCTCCCGAGGCGATCGCCAAGAAAACCAAGCAGCAACAAGACCAATTAATTGAAGAAATTTGTACCAATCTCGGAAGTGCGGGAACATTCGAGCAAATCGATCGCCTCCAAAACCTGCAAAACGCCAAAAGCACCTTTATTTCCCACTGCTTCCGCGTCATGCTCCTTCAGGGACTCGCTTGGACGGAAATTTTGCAAGAAATCTCCAATCGGCTACCTCGCGACGAGAACAATAAAGAGACAATCGACCAATTGCAGGAACTTGGAAACCGCCTTGCTCTCACTCAAACAGACTTCGCTTAAACGCCTCAGAAAATCTTGCTTGTCCATTCTCCCCAAAGCGATCGCCCTTCCCACGCGAAAAGCGATCGCTCGGGATTTCCTCCCCATCCCCCATTTTTGAATTGATAATTTTGAATTTTGAATTGACATAGCGATCGCTCGGGATTTCCTATCAATCAACCGCCAGAGTGCAATAAGTCCGCATAAACCCCCTTTGTCTGCCATAATTCTTCATGAGTGCCTCGCTCGGCGATCTTGCCGTTTTGCATGACAATAATTTCATCGCAATCGCGAATGGTGCTGAGACGATGGGCGACAATTAAACAAGTACAACCCCGACAGCGAATATTGCGATCGATCGCTTTTTCCGTTTCCGAATCGAGGGCGCTTGTGGCTTCATCCATAATCAAAATAGACGGATCCGTGACTAAAGCGCGCGCAATTTCCAAACGTTGTCGCTGTCCCCCACTTAAATTTTTTGCCTCTTCTTGCAACAAACCGTTATAGCCCCCCGGTAACGCCAAAATGACATCGTGAATGAGGGCATCTTTACAGGCTTGCACGATTTGCCCTCGAGGTAGGGTCACATCCCAAAGAGTTAAATTATCCTGCACCGTTCCCCCAAAGAGAAACACCTCCTGTTCGACCATGGCAATAGAATTAGTGAGAACCGATGCAGGTAAAGACGATCGCGAGAATCCATCGAAGAGAATTTGACCCGATCGCGGTTGATACAACCCCCCCACTAATTTAGCGATCGTGGATTTTCCCGAACCGCTTCCCCCCACTAAAGCCACCCTTTGGCCGGGGGTTAGGGAAAGACTAAAATTCTCGATGAGCGGCGCATCGAGAGGAGAATAGCCAAAACTGAGATTTTGAATCTCTAAATATCCTTGTAGGCGAAGGGGGATGGGGCTTCGACTTACTTCGGCATTGCTCAGCACAAGTCGCTCGGCCTGAAAGGGAGCAGGGGGAGCGTTGGGAGCGGGGGAGGAGAGGGGACGATCGCTTAAGTTTGGATCGATGGGGTTTCGTAACACATCGTCTAGGCGATCGAGATCTCCATCTAACTCCTGAATGGTACTGCCGAAGAGCATTAATGTATTAATCGGTCGCTGGAAACTTGCCATTAAACTTTGAAAGGCGATTAACATACCGATGCTCATCTCTCCCTCCATCACTTGCAATCCTCCGAGAGTCAGCACGATAAGGCTGGTGAGAGAAGTGAGAAAAGCGGGCAGGAGATTTAAAACTTGGTTGGTCATGCCCAAACTTTGCTGAGCGTCGATCGCTTTGGCATAATGTCCCGACCATTTGGCGAAAAAGTCGGATTCCAAAGCAGAAGCCTTAAGGGTTTCCATGCTTTGAATGCCCGAAATAGCAACCCCCGCTACCTTACCCCGTTCTTGGATGGAACGCGCATAAATATCCTTGCGCTGACGAGAGACCCAACGTAACATCAAACCGTTAATTCCGGCAAAAAAGATGCCGATCGCTGCCAGCACGTTATTATACGCAAACAGTGCCGCACCGTAAAAAATCACCATAATGCTATCGATCGCCGTGGTTGCCAACTGACCCGACAGCACGCCAGCAATTTTATTATTGAGTCCCATGCGGTAACTAATCTCCCCCGCATAGCGTTGGGCATAAAACCCGACAGGCAAGCGCAAAATATGCCAGAGAAACCCGCTAGACAGACTCGCCGATAATTTGAGTTGCAATTGTCGCAAGTAACGCAAGCGCAACAGAACGAGCAATCCTTGCAGGATAATAGTAACGACCATGCCAAAAATGAGCGGGCGCAACCAATCCGTGCGACCTTCAATGAGAATATTATCGACAAAGACTTGATTGAATGCAGGCAATGCCAAACCTGGAAGAACAAGCAAAAATCCCGCGAATAACACCAACAAAATTTCGCCAACAGAACCTCGCAAGCGATCCACAAGTGCCAGCGTCAAACTGGGTTTTCTCCCTCCCTTTTCAAACTCCGATCCCGGTTCGATAATGAGAACGATCCCCGTATAGGCGCGATCGAACTCGCGATCGCTCACCGTCCTCGGTCCTGTCGCCGGATCGTTGAGATAAACCCTCTCTTTCCCGAACCCTTCCACGACGAGAAAGTGATTGAAATTCCAGTAAATAATAAAAGGGGGTTGCAATTCTTGTAGGGCGGCAATTCCTTTTTTAAATCCCTTCGCATTCATGCCATAATAGCGCGCCGCCTGTACCATTTTCGAGGCCTTCACCCCATCCCGAGACACCCCGCAAACCCGACGCAATTCAGCGAGAGGAATGATACGCTGATAATAAGCAAAAATAATCGCCAAAGCCGCCGCCCCGCACTCCACCGCTTCCATTTGCAGTACCGTCGGAGTCCGCACCCGTCGCGGCAATTTCCTCACCTTACGTTCCTCGATTTTTTCCTTACTCATTATTGACTAACTATTAGGAACTGACGATTATTTCGTGAATTGACAATTTTGAATTGATAATTTTGAGGTGGGGGGATGCTGAATTCGATTCAGCATATCCAACCCACCTGTTGAATTTTGCATTTTAATAGATTCCCGTTTGTTCTCGCAGAATGGGCAAGAGGAAAGCGATCGGGGCGCGTTCTTCAATTTTGACTCGCACGGTCATCGTCGTCCCTTCCGAGATGCTTAAGGTGGGTCCTTGGGACGAGGACCAGCGATAACCGCTCGGGGTGGCGCGATCGCGTTCTAAAGTGGCGCGAACTTCTAACTGGGGACTCCCTTGAGGAACGAGAGCAAGGGCAATATTGGGATTTCCCAAGGTCGCGATCGCTCCTTCTGAAGTAACGGGGTAAGCAGATACGGCGGTCACTTTACCGATAATGCCTCCAAAACGGGCGCGTTTGACCGTATCCGGGGCGATTTGTACCTCCATGCCCGCTTGAATTTTCTTGCCTTCTGCGACGGGAAAATAAATAATACCGATGGGTTCTGCTGCCAAGGTTTTTCCTTTTTCGTTCAGAGTTCCCAGCACGGTCCCAGTCTCCACCACCTGCCCCGGACTGACGGTAGTTTCCAAAATGCAGCCCGATCGCGGGGCGAGAATGCGACTGTTGATTTCGATTTGTTGCTGCAAGCGGACGACCTCCCTTCGGGCGGTTTGCAGTGCTGTTTGTTCGCTATGGTTGCGTTGAAGTGCTTGCTCTCGGGATTGGGTTTGTCTGGCGGTGAGATCTTGTAAATTGGCTTGAATGCTGGTAATGCTGTTGAGATTGTCTAAATATTGCTGTTCGATGGTGGTTTCATTGACATCAAGTTGCTCGCGATCGGCTTCGAGTTCCGCGATCGCATCCTGAATTTGCAGGTATTCCCGTTCTACATCTAAAATCGACTCTTTGGGTAATGCCCCAGAAGCCACCAATTGCTTGCGAACTTCGATCTGTTCGGCCACAATGGGCAAGAGAGACTGTTGGTGTTGCAGTTGTTGGCGAATGCTTTGGCGCTGTTTTAAGATTGCCGTTAAATTGCGTTGGCGCACGATGGGGGCGAGATCGCGGGTATTTCTCAGATTTTCGCGATAGCTGCGCTTAGCGGCGGCGATCGCCTGTTCTTCGAGGGTAAGCTGATAGTTTCGCAGGTTGCGACTGAGAATGATTTGCTGTTGGAGTTGGTTGAATCTCTCTCGAGCGAGTTGCAGTTGTTGTTTGAGATCGAGGGGTTCGATGGTGGCGATGAGTTGGTCTGATTCGAGGCAATCTCCGTCGGAAATGGCAAGAGATTGAATTTGCCCGGCAATGGGAGATTGAAAGGGAATCACTTGCTTGGGGGTGAGAATAATCCCTTTTCCCATTGCCGTCACCGGGATGCGCCCCCAGATACTCCAAATTAAACCCAAACCGAGAAGACTGGCAACAGAGAGCAAGGGCAACCAAGTCACCGGACCGATAAGGCAGATCGCGCGATCGAGTTGCTCGGGAGAGGAGTGGTGCGTTATGGCTTCTTGGCGAAAGAGATCGCGTTTGGGGTCCGACATTCGACTGGGAGATATCGTCTTAATCGTGTTTCCACTCTACAAGAAAAGAGACGCTTTGCTGGGTTGCTATCGAAGTTAGCAATTTTGTTTTCGCGATCGCCATACAGATTCCGCAAATAGTCTGCATGATTTGTATGGCACGTCTCAAATTTAATTCTTACAGTAAAAGTAACGAATAAAAAAACAAGCACAAGGAGCTCTTCATCATGGCTAACATCAACAATCAAATTCAAACTGAAGAACAACTCAGCGATACAGAATTAGATTCTGTTGCTGGTGGAACGACGGTTAGCGGCAGCGGCAGCGTTACGACCCATGACGGAACGACTTATGACTATAGCTTTTCTGGCGATGAAAGTGGCGGTACGGCTACAGTTTCTGATGGAACCGCTACTGCTACTATTACCAGTGAAAATGGTGAAATTGATGTTGATGTTAGCGTTTAACGAGATAGCAACTTTAGACTGATATCGGGATTTTCTTCCATCGAACGTACAGTCTCGATCTGTTGCAATAACGCTAAAAATCGAGCGATATTTTTGCACGTCGAGGGAGCGAAAATTTTCAATCCCTCGACGTATTTTATATTTGTACGGTAAAACTCATCAAAAATAAACGAAGATTTTTTCAGAGCGATCGCTGCTTTTTTTCTTTTGGCGCGTGGAAAATAACCGATCTTCGCGATCGCGATCGAACTGGATAAAATCCGCCATCGCAGTTCGTCGAAGAGTTGTTTGTTCGTTAATGCGGCAAGTTCTCTGACAATATCTCCGGTTTTCATGCACTCTTCCGCGATGCGGAAACTTAGAGTTACATAAGTATAAAAATCAGAATCTCATCCTTTTTGTAAAGAAGAGTAACCGCATTCGTCCGATTTTTTATTGCTTTACTTGCAATAAAATTCACCTTTCTTTACAGAGTTGGCTTGATTTCTGCGCGATCGCTCTTCTCGAAGAGAATGGGTTTGTATGGCTTCAAAGGCAGGCAAGATTTAGCCTTTGAGCCTCTCCTCTCTTTTGGGTTTTTCATGAGAAAATACAATCCATTCTCCTCAAAATCTCTCATTTACGCGATCCGCAACCCTCCATCTTTTCTTAAAAATTGTTACAATAGATCGATAAAATTCAGTATATTTACTTAGATATCTGAATCTAGAGAATCAAGCATATTGGCTTACGATTTAAACCCAAAACTTTAGTGTATTTACTATTGAATTAGATAGAATGCAAGGATATTCTTGAAAGTAAAGAGAAAAGATATGTTCCTCACCGAGTAACAAAAATGACACTTTCCAACTTAGCTGCTATAGAATCTTCGACTGCTCATTTCAACGCGATCGAGCTAAGAGAAACTTCTCATCTAGTATCCTCGTTATATCCCGCTACAACATCGCCCTCTACAACCTTAGCTCCACAATTGTTTGCCGCTAAGAGAATCTCTCAAATGCTATTAAATAAGCGAATAAAAGCAATAGAACAGAAAAAATATAATAACATCAATCCAGAAATAGTTAAAGTTTTACTTGTTGACGATAGCCCGATCGCAGCCAAATCCATTCACCGATTGTTGGCCGGTAAATCCGACATTGAATTCTACTATTGTAACGATCCGCAACAAGCGATCTCAATGGCAATAGAAATCGCACCGACAGTCATCTTGCAAGATTTGGTGATGCCGAATGTAGATGGCTTGACCATGGTAAAATTTTTTCGTGCCAATCCTGCAACTCGTTTGATTCCTATTGTGATATTATCCAATCAGGAAGAATCAATTGTGAAGGCCAAGGCGTTCTCTTTGGGGGTTAATGACTATCTGATCAAGCTCCCGGATCCGATCGAACTGATTGCGCGGTTGCGATACCATTCTACGGCTTATATCAATCAAGCTAAAGTTGCTTGTTATAACCAAGAACTCGAGGGACGCGTTGCAGAAAGAACCTCAGAATTAGAAAAAACTGTAGAGAACTTAAAGCAAACTCACGCGAAACTCATTCAAAAAGAAAAAATGGCAAGTTTGGGGCAATTAGTTGCGGGAGTTGCTCACGAAATCAATAATCCCATTAATTTTATTTCCGGGAATATCAAGCCAGCACAAAATTATGCTAAAGATCTGCTTGATTTGATCGAGTTATATCAACAAGAATGTCCGCAGTTAACTCAAAAACTACAAACAAAAATTGATGAGATCGATCTGGATTTTATCCGTGAAGACTTTATCAAATTACTAGACTCTCTAAAAATGGGAGCAAACCGCATTCGATCGCTGGTTGTCTCTCTGCGAAACTTTTCTCATTTGGACAAAGCCGAGAAAAAAATGGCCGATATCCACGATGGTATCGATAATACACTCTTGATTTTAGGCTCTAAATTAAAAAATGTCCGCGTCGTTCGCAATTATGAAAATTGCCCGATGGTAGAGTGTTTTCCAGGGCAATTAAACCAAGTATTTATGAATATTTTAGCCAATGCGGCGGATGCAGTTGAAGAGAAAAGACAACACTCTCAGCAATCCGAAAATTGCAACCATATCGATTATCCCTCGGGGTATCAGCCAGAAATTATCATCCGCAGTCAAACCTTAGACGATCGCTGGATTCAAGTCACGATCGCCGATAACGGATTGGGAATACCCGAGGATCTTTGCGATCGCATCTTCGAGCCATTTTTTACCACGAAACCCGTGGGAAAAGGAACGGGTTTAGGTTTGTCGATTAGCTATCAAATTATTGTTGAGAAGCACGGTGGAACGATTGACGTTGCTGGAATTCCGGGACGAGGAACAACTTTTAGAATTAAAGTTCCTCGACAAATCCTTTCCCATTGATGCGGTAGCAAGTTAGAGGCTCTTTATTTACCAATCAATTTCACCGCACCGATGCCACCGAAATATAATGCTAAAACCGCACCCCCGAGAAGGGATTGGGTGATCGGATCCGTGGATGGCGTAATTACCGCCCCTAAAATCGCCGCAGTTAGAATCACGTAACGCCAACCTGCCAGCATCCGTTCCGAACTCACAATTCCTAATTGTGCCAAAATCAACTGCAAAATCGGCACTTGAAACACCAAACCCGTCCCAAACATTAACAAAAGCACAAATTCAAAATAGCGATCGATCGACCACGCTTGTTCCACAACATCGGCACCATAACTAATAAAAAAGTTTAATGCTGCCGGAACGAGAGCAATATAAGAGAACCCCAAACCTACAAAAAAGAGAAATCCCGATCCCAGAACAACCGGACCGAGAAGACGGCGTTCTCGTCGCGTCAACCCCGGTAAAACGAATTGAATAATCTGGTAGAGAATCCAAGGACTCGAAACCAAGATTCCCGTATATCCGGCAACTTTAATCGAAACAAAAAAGAACTCTCCCGGTGCCAATTGCAAAAACTTAACCCCATGGGCGGGCATTTCCAACAAGTTTACAATCGGTCTGACGAAGAAAAAACAACCGATAACTCCAACGGCGATCGCGATTAAACTGGAAAAAATCCGCCATCGCAGTTCGTCGAGGTGGTCGAAGATGGACATCTCGACATCATTGGGAATCTCATCGAGAGGGTCTTGCGTTGTTTCTGAGGCTTCTTCGAGGTCGGTCGTTGCCATTATCGTTTTCAGGATGCTTGCGATCGCTCTCTATTGTATCGCGTCCCGCTTGAGAAACCGAGATTTTGTTCTCTTAACGATCTTAATAAAATTTAATAATTATAGCAAATTAAAACAAATTAATCAAGATATTGAATAATTTATTGTTCGTATGGAACAATGAGAGGCAGTTTAAATTATTTTAATATTTCTCGGAATTACAGGAGGAGACAAAAAATGGACATTATTGATTGGCGGGTTGTTGTCGTACTTGCTCCGCTTCTGATTGCTGGCGGTTGGGCAGTCTTCAATATTCTGGCTGCTGCTTTGGGTCAAGTTCAGTCTTTCTTGAACAAGGGCAGTTAAAATTTACTTCCAGTCTATTCTTATCGCGGCAGAATTCAATCTGCCGCGATTTTTACGGGCGCGAATTTTTTATTCGGATAGAACTTTCAGAGCAATTTTGACGTTCTCTCGTACCGAATTCGCCGAGGTTTGTAAAGCTGCCAATTCCGGATCGTTGAGTGGTAATTCGATAATTTGTTCGATCCCTTTTTTGCCCAAGCGACAGGGAACGCCGATAAAAATGTCTTTTAATCCGTATTCTCCTTGTAAATAAGCGGCAGCAGGGAGTAAATTGGAGCGATCGCGCAGAATGGCACCCACCATGTAACACGCTGAGGACGCTGGGGCGAGATAGGCACCGCCTTTTTGAAATAGTTTTACCAATTCTGCCCCCCCGTGACGGGTTCTTTCCAACAAGCGAGCGATCGCTTCGCCCTCGAGGAATTCCGTCAGAGGGATTCCCCGCACCGTACAATAGCGAGGCAGAGGCACCATCAGATCTCCGTGACCCCCGAGAACCATCGTACTGACATCCGCGATCGCGACTCCCAATTCCATCGCAATAAACGCTTGCAATCTTGCCGAGTCTAACACCCCTGCCATCCCCATCACTCGTTCTGGCGGCAATTGCGTTGCCTGTCGCGCTACATAGGTCATGACATCCAAAGGATTGGTAACTGTCATTAAAAGAGCATTAGGGGAATGTTCCATCGCTTTGCGGGCAACCTCGGCCACAATTCTCGCGTTCGTGCCGATCAAATCGTCGCGATTCATTCCCGGTTTGCGGGGAAATCCTGCCGTAATGACGACAATATCGGAATCGGCCGTCTCGGCATAGTTATTCGTGCCGATAATATGGCGATCGTGGCCTTCGAGTCCCTTGGCCTCCAGTAAATCTAAAGCAACGCCTTGGGGCAATCCTTCGACTACATCTACTAACACCACATCGGCCAAATTGCTTTCAATAATCCGTTGGGCAAGGGTCGAACCGACTTTTCCTGCCCCCACAACGCAAACGCGAGGAGATGAGGGAGTTTGAGGAAGGGTTGAAGCAGTCATTTCAATGAACGATTATCAATTATCAATGAACAATGACCTCTGGCTGAAGCAGGAGGCTTGCTATATCTTGAAAGAGGGGGGTTGAGACCACTTCTTGTTGGTAAAGAGATGGCGATCTCGTGCCATTGAGAGATCGGTCGCTAATCCGCTAATTCCAATTGATCCAACTTGAACCAAATACTCGGGGTAGGAACGTAGAACTTGACAAAAGCATAATCGCCATCAATATCGAGGATCTCTCCCTTACTCTCAAAGAGATAGGGCGGGAAACGAGAATCGCTGGCTGTTGCCTCTACGCTATTGACTAACTGTTCTCGAACGATACGAACTAAAGCGCCTTTTTTCATTTTTCCGGCCATGATCGGGAATTAAGATGTTTTTTATCAAAATTTTTAACACGATCTCATTTTGGCACAGTTTTTTGCATCGCATCTGGCCAATTCCAAAAATCTTCTCATTCTATAGGTGTTCTAGACTTGCCCTTTGCTAACGTGTAGAAACCGTTCTAGATTGATATAAAATTTTATTAAAACTGAGATAAAAGAAAAAAAATAAGTCTAAATGATGAAATATATGATAAAGTTCATATATTAAACTCTCAAGAGAGAAAAATGAACGCACGCTTAAACTTTTCGATCGCCACCACCCTAACATCTGTATTGTTACTCGGGGCGATGGCCGCTCGCGCTCGAGCATCGTCTTTTAATGCTGCCGATGATTTCTCGATTACAGATAATCCCAATGGAGCCTGGCAATATGGATGGTCGGAATCCCTTGGCTCTACCTTTAATCTTTTAGATGGAGGTTCATTGGCATCTCCAACTGTCGAACATTGGCAGGCACCCGACGGACAAGCAACTGGCTTTAATAGTTTCATGATGCATAATTTGCTTGACGAGGTTAATCTCTTTTTTGAAACAATTTCATTGGAA
Organism: Cyanobacteria bacterium SBLK; assembly: GCA_017746715.1. GTDB lineage: Bacteria > Cyanobacteriota > Cyanobacteriia > Cyanobacteriales > Spirulinaceae > CCY15215. The sequence goes on along the minus strand of JAGHZQ010000096.1, from coordinate 55,693 downwards.
CCCAATCAACTCGCCCTTCATCCCGGTGAGAACGGAGCCTATAGCGTTCTCCGGTGGGTTGCACCCGAAACAGGAAATTATTCCCTTTCAGGGGTGTTTACCGGCCAAGATATGGATGACCGGACAACAAGCGACGTTCATATCCTCTATAATGGCGTTTCGCTGTTTAGCAACTTCGTTAACGGTTCTGGGGCTGCAAGTGCCCAATCATTCACAACGACTCAACTGTTTCAAGCCGGGGATGTGATTGATTTTGCAGTGGGGTATGGTGCCAACCAAGATTGGAGTTACGATTCAACCGGTCTAGACGCAACGATTGAGACCGTATCGACTGAACCCGTTCCGGAACCGAGTGTTATTTCCGGTCTGGCATTATTAGCTCTGGTTGCCTCGGGCAAGTTCGTTGCTCGAGGCAAAAGCATTGCGTCTGAAAAATCATAGTCATTAAAAATTGCTGGAGATCGCCTCTCTTTTCCCATGGCGATCGCTCCAGTATCTTACAACTGATAGTGAAACCCAAAGAATAAGAGAATGCTTGCCAAGATACTCCCGATCGCCGCGATCGCCAAATTCGTCATATTCGATTGACTGGCCGAGGCCATTGCGGTGTTGAGATCCGGTGGTGTCAAGCGTTCGTAGTTTTCGACTGCCACCGTCATTTCCGGAAGGGAGGTAATTAATGCCCCGAGAAAATAATGCAGTCCGGCAAAGATAGCCGCACCAAAAAAATGCTGCAATATGGTTGAATAGAGTTCCGACCAAGCCAGAAACAAAGAATTGAGAACATAGCACGAAGAAATTAACCCTACAGTCCCCAAGAAAAAATCCCGCCAACTAGGATGATGATATTGTTCGTCGATATCTTCATAGAGTTCGATTCGCTTTGCCTTGAGTTTATTTTCAAAGAAGAAAAAGACTCCCATGCCAACCAAACAAAGAATGCCCCCGATAAAGATTGTATGGCTCGGTTGGGTTGGATGACCGAGGGGTAACGGTTTAAATTGATTGGCTCCCGTAATGCACCAGTAAGCAAGGCTGGCAAAGCAAAACATGGTGAATGACATGATAATATGCCAAAGCCAAAGATTTTTTTCCTTGATACTCAACGCAATAAACTTTTTGATATTGTGCAATTTTCCCGTTAATGCCCATTTGATAATCGCAAAAAATGGAGCAATTAAAAACATGAGATAAATATTGGCAAAATTAGAACCGAGAGGATTGGCAATTCCCCCCATGCGTCCTAAACTAAAAGCAATAATCATAGAAAACAGTTCGGGATTGTTTGTACTGGAATTAATCACTAACGTTCGCTTGTCCCTTCCCCAATAGAGTCCGGCTAAACCCGCAGCTGCATTAACCATATAATCTGTCGTTTCGGGAATGCACCAAAAGCAAATAATTCCAGCAAAACTCAGCGATATTAATAAAAAACCCGTTTCTCCGAGTAAATCGTGTAAGTGAATAAACAGTTCTGTCATTTTTTGTCAGAATCAAAAAGGAATGGATAAAAAAGGAATGGATAAAAAAAGAATGGTATATATTTTCGATCGCAAAAGATAGTTATCTGATACAGTTATCTGATGCGATCGCGATCGAAAATATTCTTAACAGCATGTAAAATTTTATTGCCTGCAATCTGTGGCAAACAATCTACTGCGAAAAATACTGAGAAGTTGTAATGGACGGGCAATAATTTATTATTTTAAGAATATTTTAATATTTAAGGGGAGAATCGGTCAAGGATTCCCCTTGCATGCCAGCGAGATTCTCTATGCTATTATCAACTCTCAGACTCAAATATCGCAAATGATTGCCCCTTCTGTGTCGATTTGTATCATTCTCGGGACGCGACCCGAAGCCATTAAACTTGCCCCACTCATCCAGCAATTTCGCGATCGCTCGAGCTTAAAAACCCATACCATCCTCACGGGACAGCATCGGGAAATGGTCGATAGCGTAATGCAGTTATTTCAGCTAGAAGCCGATCGCGACCTCAATATCATGCGACCCAAGCAGAGTTTAACGGATATTACCGGCAATACATTGCGGGGTCTGGAGGAGATTTTTCGCGAGATCGCACCGAGTTTGGTGGTGGTGCAAGGAGATACTACGACGGCTTTTTCTTCCGCACTGGCGGCATTCTACCAGCAAATTCCCATCGCTCATGTCGAAGCCGGACTGCGTACTGACGATCTCTTCAATCCCTATCCCGAAGAAGCCAATCGCCGCTTGATTTCGCAAATCGCTCAACTGCATTTTGCACCCACTCCCCTTGCCGTTGACAATTTAAAGCGATCGGGGGTGACGGGAGAAATCCACCAAACCGGGAATACAGTCATTGATGCGCTCTTAACCGTTGCTAAAAGTCATCCAGAATGTCAAGTGAGGGGATTGGATTGGGAACGACATCGAGTTTTATTGGCAACCGTTCATCGGCGAGAAAATTGGGGACAGCCCCTAGAGAATATTTTATCCGGATTCGAGCAAGTTTTAGCCGAATTTCCAGATACGGCTTTGCTGTTACCCTTGCATCGCAATCCCATCGTCAGGACTCCCATTCAAAATCGCTTGGAGAAACATGCAAGGGTATTTCTCACAGAACCTCTCGATTATAGTCAGTTAGTCGGTGCCATTCAAAAATGTTATTTACTGCTGACGGACTCTGGAGGATTGCAAGAAGAAGCCCCCAGTCTGGGAAAACCCGTTTTAGTATTGCGGGAAACCACAGAACGTCCGGAAGCAGTAGCAGCAGGAACGGCAAAATTAGTGGGGACGAATGCCGAGGCGATCGCCAAAGCAGCCTCTCGATTGCTCGGGGATCCCTCCGCCTATCAACTGATGGCGAATGCCATTAATCCCTTTGGAGACGGAACTGCCTCCGAGCAAATCGTCCAAATTGTCACGCATTATTTATCTGAGAAAGAAAAGATAAAATAGAAACGATCGATCTGTAAAAATGTGGAGAGGCTAAAAATCTTTTCCATTGTTCGCGATCTATTGATAATTGTTCATTGAAAAAGGATGTCCGATTCCCTCTCACTCGATTTATTTGGCGCATTTTTAGCCGATACGCCGAATGCCATCGCTTTATTCGATCGCCAAATGAACCACATTACCACCAGTCAGCAATGGTATCGCGATTACGATCTCAACGAAGAAAATATTATCGGGCGATCGCTCTTCGATCCGGCCTGTCAATATCGGATTTCTCCTCGCTTGCTGTCCCACTGGCAAAACGTATATCCTCAATGTCTCCAAGGGGAAAAATATCGAACTGAGGGTTATTTTATTTTTAAAGCCAATGGAGAAAAAGAATGGGTACAGTGGGAGATGTCTCCTTGGCAAAAATCTGGAGAAAAAATAGGTGGTATTATTCTCTCCAGTCGCTTTATTACGCCATGGAAACAACAAGAAGAAATCTTACGTAAAACAGAAGAACGCTTTCTAAATTTATCCGCTAATTTGCCGGGGATGATTTTCCAGTTTTTATTGTATGAAGATGGCAGAGTTTCTTATCCCTATGTTAGTTCGGGGTGTCAGGATTTATTTGAAGTCGAACCCGAAGCCATTCAAGACAATCCCTTCCTGATTATCGATCGCATTCATCCCGACGATCGCAAAAGTCACGATGAATCCGTTGCCATGTCAGCCCGATTGCTCTCGCCGTTTTATTGGGAAGGTCGTTTTGTTGCACCTTCGGGGCAAACGAAATGGATTGAAGCCTCTTCTCGTCCCGAACGACAATTTAATGGGGCCGTATTATGGGATGGCTTAATCATCGATATTACCCCCAGAAAAATTGCTGAAATTGCCGTCCAACAATATCAGACTCATTTAACGGAAATGGTCAAAGAACGGACGCGAGACTTAACGGCAACGAATGAAAAATTACAGCAAGAAATTCGCGAACGAGAGAGGCAAGCCGAGTATCTACAAGCCACTTTAGAAAAATTAAAAGAAACGCAAGCACAACTCATTCAAACCGAAAAAATGTCGAGTTTGGGGCAATTGGTCGGCGGAATTGCTCACGAAATCAACAATCCTATTAGTTTTATTTATGGAAATATCGATCATCTAAATTATTATACTCGCGATCTATTATCATTGTTGGATTTATATGATATGCGAAAAAGTTCGCAAAATTCGGAAATTAAAACGTTTAAAGAAAAAATTGACTGGGATTTTATTAAAACCGATCTCCCTCATTTATTGGAATCGATGAAAGTGGGATCTCAGCGCATCCGCGACATTATTTTATCGTTACAAAACTTTTCCCGTCACGATGAATCCGAGATAAAATTTGCCAATATTCGCGAAGGTCTTGAAAGTACATTACGAATTTTAGGCAATCGTCTGAAATTAAAGTGTGATGGTACGGAAATTAAAATTATACGAGAATATAGAGAAAGTTCGCCGATAGAATGTTATCCCAGTTTAATCAATCAAGTCTTTATGTATATTTTTAGTAATGCGATCGATGCTTTGGAAAGCGATCGCGCTCAAAATGCAACAAAAATCCCGACGATTACTGTTAAGACTCAATCCGTTAGTAAAGGGATGGAAGTCACCATACAAGACAATGGCTGCGGCATGACCGAAGAAATTAAAAATAAGCTGTTCGATCCCTTTTTTACCACAAAACCCGTCGGGGTGGGAACGGGTTTGGGATTAACGACGACCTATCAAATTATTGTCGAACAACATCAAGGTAGGATTTCAATTGAAAGCCAATTAAACCAAGGCACGAAAGTTACGATCTTATTGCGCGATCGCCTGAATCCTATAACCGATAACCCATAATCCATGCAATTACCAATTATTTATTCCGAGCGCTTTCTTTATGGCGATCTTAATGCCTCTCATCCAGAACGTCCTCGGCGTTTGCTGGCAATTGTAGACGCCTTAAAACAGGCTTCTTGGTACGAACGCTTGCAGTGGTGCGAACCAAAAGAGCGAGAAGGAGATGGCATTGAGCGATGGTTGCGCGAGGCGCATTTACCAAAGTACATTAAGCGCGTTAAACTGGCACGTAAAAATTATCAAAGAGCATCTTTAGCAGCAAGTGCTTGGTTGGATGGCGCGGATCTCGCTTTAGCAACGAACCAGCCGGTGTTTGTTTTGTCCCGTCCTGCCGGACACCATGCGGAACGCGATCGCGGCATGGGGTTTTGCGTATTTTGTAATGCGGCGATCGCGGCGCTCTATGCTCTCAAACAGTCTAGCATCGAACGGGTTGCCATTCTCGATTGGGATGTCCATCATGGTAATGGCACGCAGCAGATCGTTGAAAGATATCCCCAAATTGCTTTTTGTTCCCTGCATCAATTTCCCGGTTATCCGGGGACGGGAACGGCAGAAGAGAGAGGAAAGTACGATAATGTCCTCAATATTCCCATGTCTGCGGACAGTACCGCGATCGAATATCGTTGGGAGTTTGAAGAAAAAGTGCTTCCTTTTTTATCTAATTTTGCGCCGGATCTTCTCATCGTCAGTGCGGGATATGATGCCAATAGAGCCGATCCCCTCGCGGAAATCTGCCTCGAACCTGCCGATTATCGCCTCCTCACGGAATATACCCTAAAAATTACCCGCCGCGTTATTTATGGGTTGGAAGGGGGTTACAATTTAGACGCCCTTGCCGAATCAGTAAAGGCAACAATTGAGGGAATTCTGGGCTGAGTGGCCGAAATTTTTGGGGAGAGAGCGATCGCGGGTAAACTGGAGAGAAAAGAAAAAGGCGATCGATGATTTCTCAAGCTGTCACCGACACGATCCAAACCTTAGCTGACGTGCAGAACCGTTTTAATTTACGACGGACGGAGGATATCAGTTTTTTTCGGGAGTGGTACGAAAATTTACCCGAACTCAGTCAAGAGGAACGAGAATCTTTAGATATTATTCGCCGTCGCTATCTGTATCATCTCGCGGCGGGAAGTTTGAGTGAAGGAACGGTAACATTATTGTTAGGTGCGCCATTATTAGAAAAAGCAGGATTTTACGATCCGCCTTTTCGGATGCGAGGAGAGGCTTCAATTGAGATTGTAATTCCAGGAGAGAATCCAGAAGAGGAGATTTTGCGAGGACGAATGGATGTGTTAGTCGTTATCGAACGAGTTTGGGTTATCGTTTTAGAATCAAAGCGAACGGGAATCGCTTTAAATGCCGCATTGCCTCAGCTTTTAGCTTACATGATGGGATGTCCGAATCGAGAATGCCCCATATTTGGAATAATAATTAATGGTGATGGGGTACAATTCGCGAAAGTTGTTGGCGGAACGATACCGCAATTTGATGTATCGGATGTATTTTCCCCAGTTCCGGCACGCAATGGACTTTACTCGGTTTTACAAATTTTGAAGCGTATTGGGACGATAATTTTAGACGAAGAATCCTAATAAAAAAATTAACAACTCACAACCAACAACCCACCCACAACCCTCATCCTTCAAAAGCGAAGCATCCTTTGACTTCTCCCTTACTAAGGGAGACGGGAGAGGGATAAGAGGGGGAGAAAACCCAAACCAATCACCAATAACAAATGCAATTACCCGTCATTTATTCCGATCGCTTTCTCGACCACAAAACCGGCTCCTTTCATCCCGAATGTCCCCAACGTTTAACGGCAATTGTGGAGGCGTTAAAAGGGGCATCGTGGCAAGAACGCTTACAATGGCAAGAGCCAACTCCTATCGAAAAGCGAGGGGTAATCCCTTGGTTGCTCAAAGTTCATCCCTACAGTCACATCGATGGTGTTAGATCGGCAGCCGAAGATGAGACGGGGTTAGATATGGATACCCCCGTTTCTGCTCAAAGTTACGAAGTGGCATTATTGGCAGTGAGTGGGTGGTTGGATGGAGTCGATCGCGTTTTAGAGACGGATAATCCAGCCTTGATTTTAGCGCGTCCCCCCGGACACCATGCCGAACGCGATCGCGCCATGGGATTTTGTTTGTTTTCCAATGCGGCGATCGCGGCATATTATGCGATCGAACAACCCGGTATCGAACGGGTTGCTATTCTCGATTGGGATGTTCATCACGGTAACGGCACCCAGCACATTATCGAGAATCATCCTCAACTCGCTTATTGTTCCTTGCATCAATCTCCTTGTTATCCAGGGACGGGAAGTTGTGGAGAACGGGGATTACACGATAATGTTCTCAATGTTCCCATGTCACCAGGGAGTACGTTGAAGGAATATCAACCCGCATTTACCGAGAAAATTGTACCGTTTTTAAAGAATTTTGCGCCGGATATCCTCATTGTTAGTGCAGGATACGATGCGACTCGAGTCGATCCCCTTGCAGGAATTTGTCTCGAACCCGAGGATTTTCGCTTATTTACCGAGTATAGCTTGCAGGTGACTCGCCGGGTTGTTTATGGGTTGGAAGGAGGCTATGATTTTGATGCTTTATCGGAATCGGTGAAAGCGACGATCGCAGGTATTTTCAGTGATTAGTTTGTCTTGGTCTCATCTCTGTATTTCATGTTGTAGAACTTGCAAGGGTGAGTTTATATTTTCCCATTCTTGAATATCTGTATAAAGCTGAGTATCTTGAAAAAATCTGACTTCATAGGCTAGTCTCAGAATACGTTCGAGGCTATCGGGTTTAATTTCTTCTCTAGACACCTTAGATTCATTGACTTTTCTTAAGACTTTACGCAAACCGACGGATAAAATGGCAATTAGATCGTGACCGCAACAAAGTTGCCAAAGATCGTAATTATTTTTTTGCTTATCTTTCAATTTTTGCTGAAATTCTTCCTTTTGCAATGAATACTCTGTGGATTTTTCCTGAATTGCTTTAATCAACTTTGATTCATCAATTTTCATTGTTTGCTCATTCACAAATTTACTGAATGTAAGATTATCAAATTTTAGATTTAATGTTTCTTCTTCTGAAATTAGGCGAAGATATCCCATGAGTTTACCCGCTTCAAGCAATTTTGTTCTCAGATTGTCTTGAAATTGAGCCATCTTTTCTTCTGAAACAAACTCAGTGACGATCTTATCGAGTGCAGGCGATCGCAAAAGTAGGGTTTCTAAATCGCGAGTATCGGTACGCAACAAATTTGGGCTATTGTATGATGGAGGGAGAATGCGATCGAAATCTGCATCAACGATTGCTAAAATTTGACGAAAGTTTTCTGCTTCAAAAATTCTCAATACGGCGATTACTTTCTGTTTGCTGGAAGGTTTCCCAGAAATGGTCACAATTTGACAAGTTGATTGTTCGATAAAACGCTTGTAAAAAAGGCGATCGGATAGACCTTCAACTAAAAGAAATGTACCGGAAAATGTGCTGCGTAATATTCTAATTTTATTGGCATCGGCTGCAACTGTACGAAATTCTATCACTGCGAAACTCCTTTTAATTCTACGGTCAAATCCCAACGATCTTGGATAATATCGGGTGAATGAGTTGCCATGAGAATATCTATATTTGCAAGTTCTGTGATTTTCTGTAAGTCTTGTAAAAACTGAACTTGCCATCCTAAATGCAGCGATATTTCTGGTTCGTCAATTAAAACAAGAGAATTCGGTTCGACTTTAAAAAGCAGTTCGTAAAGAAGGACTAATTCGTGTTGTTCGCCGGAAGATAGATCGGTGGGTGAAAGTATTTTATTATCGTGTTTTGTTGTAAAAACAAATCCTTTCTCTTTACTAAAATTTATCTCTTTGTAAGAGTATTGGAATTTCTGGTTAATAATCTCTCTTAATAGATTGATTTTACTGGCAATTTCATCAAATACACTCAATTTCTTTTTGACATCTTCGATATAAACTGATAAAATATTTTTGGTACTCTCATCGATTGTTTGAGTTTGAATTTGAAAGTCAGAGCTTTCATCTTTATCTAACAAACCCACTTCTATGAGACGAGAACGTTTTTGTTCGAGTTGTTCTAGCTGAAAGCGGAGTTCTTTATCGGCTAAATTTTCTGATGTTTCTTGTTGAACTAATCTTGCTGGAAAGGTGCGATCGAGAGATTGAGAAGTTGCACCATATTCTGTTAGTTTTGTTTGAATAATATCTGCAATTTCACCAGAATATTGAGATACAGTTGATGCTATTTCTAATGGTGAATTTCCTAGATATGAATCAGATCGTCTAGAAGAAGTGTTAAGTAAACGCTGAGATTCAATAAGACGTAAGTGAATATTATTTCGCGCTTGTTTTAACCAGTCAGGTTCACGTTTTGATTTCCTTATTTTTGAGGGTAATATATCCTCAAATCGGTCTATAACTTCTTCTAATGAAAGCATATCTTCAGTTGGTAAATATCGCCAACGTCTAAGTCCTATTCGCTCTAATCCCGGAATTATCTCATCCAAAATGCTAGGAGGAAAATCCACATCGGGACGAAGGGCCTTTTCTGTAGCACTAAAACGAAGTGGCGATTCTTGTTGTGGTTGATGTAAAACAAAATTTACTTTGTCTTTCCTTGTCGTCCCATTAGAATGTTCTGAATTTTTTTCTACTTCAATCTTACTTCGATCGTCAAAATCTACTTTGAATATTTTAAATGGAATCGTCCGAAATATAGAGATTTTTGAATTAAAAAATCCATTTAACATTTTCAGAATGATAGTTTTTCCAAAACCATTAGGAGCGTGAATTATGGTAATCCGATCGCGCATATTCAAAGGAATGACATGATCGAAAACACCAAATAAACCATTAACCGAAATTTGCTTGATTCTCATCTTATTTTTCCTCATCATCAATGGTACAAATTGAGAGGATAATTAAATCTAAACGATCGCATTGTATCAGATGGCAAAAAATATCTCATTCGGTCAATAAGATCGCCGCCAAAAATCCCCTCTCACTTGCTGCTTTGAAGTTCAAAAATTCAAATCATTCATCTTCGATCGCGAATTTTCCAGCGATCGCCCCCCAAAATAACCCCTCCTTATCTCTCAGTTCGGGAAATTTGCAGCCCGGATCGAGGCCAAGTGACCCCACTGGCTTAACATTAACTTAAGAAATCGTCTCGACAACGCATCGGCGTTGCAGACATTTGTCGCGATCGGGAGATTTTCACCGACCCCTTTCGTAAACCCCTAGAAAATCTGCGTCTGTTGAGGGTGCAGCAATGTTAAGCGAATAGACTTTCAATGATTTTTAACTTAATGACTCGGGTGGCTTCCCCTCCCCTCATTGACCTTTCCCTCCTTCCTTGGATCCCCCAGCACGTCTTAGCCACCGCAGAAGAAGCCGATAGCAGCCTCGTTCTCGCGGGAGTCTTGCTGAGTTTGGTGCTAATCTATGCTGCCAGTAAAATCGGCGGCGAACTTTGCGCTCGCATTAATCTTCCCCCGGTTTTAGGCGAATTGGTCGGCGGTGTAGCGATCGGCGTTTCTGCCTTGCATCTCCTCGTCTTTCCCGAAGGCGGTTCCACCGCCACCGACTCCCTCCTCATTCAATTTCTCGAACTCACCACCAATCTTTCCCCCGAGAGTGCCGATGCCGTCTTTGCCGCTCAAAGCGAAGTCATTTCCGTTCTCTCGGAAATCGGCGTGATCCTGCTCCTGTTTGAAATCGGCTTAGAATCGGAACTGCAAGAACTGATCCGCGTCGGACCCCAAGCCGCGATCGTGGCAGTTGTTGGTGTCGTCGTTCCCTTTGTCGCGGGAACTGCCGGATTAATGTTCTTCTTTGGGGTCAGTGCCATTCCCGCCATTTTTGCGGGAGCGGCTCTCACAGCAACCAGTATCGGCATTACGGCGAAAGTTCTCGCAGAAATCGGACAATTGAGTTCTAGAGAAGGACAGATTATTATTGGTGCGGCAGTACTCGATGACGTACTCGGGATTATCGTCCTTGCCGTGGTTGCCAGCTTGGTGAAAACTGGAGAAATTCAAATTACCAATATTGTCTATCTCGTTATCAGTGCCGGAGTATTTCTCATCGGCGCGATTTTTCTCGGTCGGTTTCTCAAACCCTTCTATATGACGTTGGTTGATAAACTCAAAACTCGCGGCCAGCTTTTGATCGTTTCCCTCATTTTTGCCTTTATTCTGTCTTATATCGCAGCTGCCATTCAACTCGAAGCAATTCTGGGTGCATTTGCGGCTGGATTGGTCTTGGCCGAAACGGAAAAACGCAAAGAACTCGAAGAACAAGTCATTCCCGTTGCCGATATTCTCGTTCCCGTTTTCTTCGTCGGAGTTGGGGCGCGAACCGATCTTAGCGTTCTCAATCCAGCGATTCCCAGCAACCGAGAAGGATTAATTATTGCAGCCTTCCTGATCGTCGTCGCAATTCTGGGTAAAGTAGTTACGGGATTTACTGTTTTCGGCCAGCCAGATTTGAAAAAACTGGCAATTGGAGTGGGCATGATCCCTCGAGGGGAAGTAGGATTGGTATTTGCTGGGGTCGGTGCTGCCAGTGGCGCGCTATCATCAGCAACAGAGGCGGCTATCATTATGATGGTGATTACGACTACGTTTATCGCACCGCCTTTATTGCGAGTTGTCTTTCAAGAACCGCAGGCCGTTCCGGAAGAATCTTCCGAAGTCTAACGCCTCTCGTTCGTCGTTCCTTGGTGAGGAAAGAGGATTTTGAGAAAATACTGGTTATTTTTTAGCGTATTGAGCGTTTTGCTCTGTTGCTCTCCCGCAGAAGCCGCTCGGCTTTTGTTTTGGCGCTTCGATTCTTCTCAGAATCGCTTGGTTTTTACCACAGATAGCGACGTGCGACCGAGCGCCCAACTCATTGACGAGCCGACTCGCTTGGTTATCGACCTGCCTGGGGTGCGGTTGGACGATCGCTTGATGCCCCAACGCATTGGCGGCGCGATCGCCAGCGTGCGAGTCGGGCAGGTTACGCCGGCTTCGGCTCGTTTGGTTATCGAACTGGCTCCCGGTTACACTCTCGATCCGCAAAAGGTCAGTTTTACGGGAACTTCGGCGACGCAATGGTCGGTACAACTCCCCAACCCCGAACGGATCGTTGCGGCTTCTTTTGCACCGGAATTAACCCCGATCGCCGATTCTCCCACACCAACGCCCGCGCCAACGCCCGCCTTGAGTAAAATCGATCGCCCGCGCTTTCAAAGCACTCGCAATGGTTTTTTCGTGCGCTTGGAGTCAACCGATGCAAGTCGGGTGAATGTGACCCACGGGGAAGATATCCGCCAAGTCGAGATCGATCTCGAAGGGATCGTGCTGCCAGAGGATTTGGTTTCTCGTTCGTTCTCGGTGGGGCGTTTGGGGGTCAATCGGGTGGCATTCTCCCAACTCAGTGCTTCCCCTCCCAAAGCCAGAGTTACCCTCGATACAACGGGAGAACAGCTGGATTGGAATGCTGCATTGGGTCGCAACGGACTGGCAATCGTTCCGGTTGAAGGAGCGGAAGTTCGCAGCGAAAATATCTCTCCTCCAGAATCCCCCCCGAATCGTTTTTCCTCAATATCTCTCAATAATATCGAGCTTGCTCCGGTCGAGCCGACGCGCGATCGCCCTCAGAGCGAGAGCGAGACTCCTCGCCCGAGGGAATCTTCGGCCGATCTCGCCCAACGCGATCGCCTGACGACAATCCGTTCGGTAAATTGGGGGTTGGGCAATCAACTCTACATTCGCGGGAATGGCAGGATTAGCGGTTCGATTCGTTGGGACGGCGATGTAGAATCTTATGTGATTACCATTCCCAACGCTCGCCTGGCAGAAGGGGTGCGCGGTCCGCAACTGCGTGCGAATGGTCCCATTACGGAAATGCGCCTGCGCCAGCACGATCGCCAACAAACTGTCGAAATTACCTTAAAAACCGCTCGCGGTGTTGTTGCGGGGGAACTCAACCAACTGGGTTCGACTCTTCTCGCCCTCGAGTTGCGCGACGATCCCGTTGCTTCGACTCCCGTTCCTTCTCGTCCCATCCCCCCTCGCGTTTCGACCCCTCGCAGAAACACTCCTCGCCGAACCAATCGCCCCAGAACGACAACCCCTCAACCTCCTCAACCGACGACATCTCCCCGTCGTGTCAATAATCGCGTTTTAATTACTATCGATCCGGGACATGGTGGCAAAGATCCGGGGGCGATCGGCATTGGCGGTCTGCGCGAAAAGGATGTCGTTCTTCCTATTTCTTTAGAAGTTGCTCGCATCCTGCAACAAAATGGCGTACAGGTCGTGATGACTCGCAATCGCGATTATTTTGTGAGTTTGGCAGGACGGGCGGCGCTGGCCAACCGTTCGCGTGCTGATATTTTTGTCAGCATTCACGCCAATGCCATTAGCATGCGCCGTCCCGATGTGAATGGGGTGGAAACTTTCTATTACTCTTATTCGGGGCGGCGTTTGGCCAGTGCCATTCAATCCCGCATTCTCCGCAATATTCGTATTGGCAATCGAGGAGTTAAACGAGCAAGATTTTATGTCCTGCGCCATACATCCATGCCCTCGGCATTGGTAGAAGTGGGTTTTGTAACCGGACGCTACGATGCGCCCCGCTTGGCGACTTCCAGTTTCCGATCGCAAATGGCTCGGGCGATCGCTGAAGGAATTCTTGACTACATTCGCGCAACTCGGCGCTAATTTGTTAATAATCAAATAACCAATAACATTTGAATATGAACGAATTCCAAGAAAAACGCATTGGCGTTTTTGATAGTGGTGTGGGAGGCTTAACCGTTCTCAAGGAACTCGAACGACAGTTGCCAAGAGAATCGATTCTTTATTTTGGGGATACGGCACGATTGCCCTATGGAAAGCGATCGAAGGCAGAAATTCTCCAGTTCGTCCTCGAAATTTTAACGTGGATGGCAGGGGAAGGCGTAAAAATGGTCGTTATGGCTTGCAATACCAGTTCTGCCTTGGCTTTGGATGAAGTGAGAGCCCTCTTTGATTTCCCGATTCTCGGCTTAATTTTACCGGGAGCGCGGGCCGCCGTTCGTCAAGGTCGTCGCATCGGCGCGATCGCGACCCCGGCAACGGTTGCCAGCAATGCTTATCGTCAAGCCATTCTAGAAATCGATGCCGACGTTCGCGTTTGGCAGGTGAGTTGTCCGGAATTCGTTCCCCTCATTGAAGAAAATCGCATTTATCATCCCTATACCCGTCAAGTGGCGATGGATTATCTCCAGCCCTTGCTCGATCGTCAAATCGATACTTTAATCTACGGTTGCACTCACTATCCCCATCTTGCTCCTGTCTTAAAAACGATTTTGCCCTCTCGCGTTTGTTTGGTCAATCCAGCTTATTATGTTGCCAAAGCGGCATTGCGCGAACTCAAATTGTTGGGGCTGGACAATACTCGCGAGAAACATCCAACGCGTTTTTGTGTCAGTGGCGATCCCCAGCGTTTTTCTCAATTATCCCGACAGTGGCTTCAAGAAGCGCCAAATGTAGAAAAAGTCTACCTTTCTTCCGCACGACTTGCATCAATGCCTCTGAATTCGGTAGACTTATAAATCTCAGTTGGAACGATCCGGGACGATCAACTCCCAGATTGAATCCTACGAGGTGCTGGCCGTTCTGTTTTACTCTTTCGTCCGGCCAGCATTAACAAACAATAAATCAGGAATAGGTAGCCTGTTGCTACCAAAAGAATCATCATAAGCCCACCTCCAAAGCAACGCCAAAAACATTGTCCCGATCCAAATCCATCCAATCTGCCTGCTTTGGATTTACGTTCTGCGATCGCAAAACCATTGGCAAAAAATTGAATTACAAGAAACTGAATTACGCTTCCAGCTCCTCCTCTTTCCACCCACTACATTTTTTGCTGGTCTTCTAGTCGGACAGAATTTCCCAACGCAGAAGTTGGGCCACAAGTGCTAGGCACTTCTCCCACAATGCTTTGCAGAAATTCAACAAGCGCGATCGAAAAATAAAACCGTTCGAGCACCGTGAAGACAATCGCGACCCAGAAGGTTCGACCGCACCAATCGTTTTTGTCCTCAATCGTATTTCGTCGCTCTAACTAAGCTCTAAGATATTTACCAAAATTTCCTCTTAAGAGTTTGTTCTTTATTTTGCGAACAAACTTCCAATGAAAACTCAATGATTTTCATTTTCAGACATCAAACTTATATCTCAGAGTTCAAATCTTAAGTGAGAAACCTAGGAGATTAATTCCTTGATATTAAGTTAATCTACCAATCTCTTTAAAAAGAAAGTTTGGCAAAGGCTCTTTAAAAAGCTCTATTTTTTTTACAATCGCATTAAGGGAAAACTAAAATTAGAGACTAAAGCTAGTTTTTCCTTCGAAAATAAGATTCCATGCAATCACGGCTTATTGAATTCTCATCCTGTTCGAGACATCAAATCTGGGACATCAGATGAATGTTCGCCAAATGAGTTCAGGAAATCTTAGAAACCCTTAGTATTACATTAACACAACTCATCTCACTCGTGAAGAATTTGCAAAAAAAAATTTTATTTTCAAGGGAGCGAGATCGCGCTACAACTAAAAAAGAAGAGGGACATTGAAAAAGATGACGAGTCAGCAGGCACAACTAGAACAAAAGCGAATTTTACAACTGGTGCGCGAAGGCAATCCCAAAGCGATCGCATCACTCTTCAATCATAAACTAAAAACCCGAGGCATTAGCGCGAGAGTGGCATGGCAAGGAAATATTCTCGTGGTTAACCTCGAAGCAACAAGCATTCCCGAGCGTGCGTTCAGTTTGGCAATTATCGAAAAGGGACTCAAGCAACTGCGAATTCAATCCCTGAACGGAGCGGAAATTGTTGGATATATTAAAGGTCAAGGCCGGCCCGCTTGGCAAGAGCACCTCGAAATCGACAATACTCGCATTGCAATCGATTTGGAGTCTTGGTTGGAATCGGGGTCTTCTTTAGATGACTCGATTGTAGAATTTTCACTGGATGAACAAACCGCGAAAACGAACGAACGAAGCGATCGCGTTCTTCCTGCTCCCCCGAGGGAAGAGAAATTTTTGAGCTGTCAAATCGCCATTGAAAATGCAGCCTTATTCCCGGTCGAAAATATTCAAGAAATTTTGCGAATCAGTCCGACACAGATTCTCGCCATTCCCGATATGCCAGAATTTGTTTTGGGGATTTACAATTGGCGAGGAGAAATGTTGTGGACGCTCGATCTCGATCGCCAATTGGGATTAGGAGACGAACCTGCTACTTTAGAGACTTCTCTTAATATTCTTGTCGTTCGTCTTGAAAATCGGGTCTTGGGGTTGGTGGTGAAAGGCATTGACGAGATCGAGTCTCTCGATCCCCAAAGGTTTCAGTCTCCCGTGGGTTTATTTACCCCACAACTCGAACGTTTTATCGCCGGATATCTCCAACAAACCGGACGCGTGGTTCTCAATCCCCAGACGATTATAAATAGCACGAATTAACTGCTATTGGCAGAACGAGAATGAGCGAAGATAGCTGCTTGGGTGCGATCGCGCAAATTCAACCGATGCAGAATGCTGGTCACGTGATTTTTGACGGTTTTCTCAGAAATGTATAGGGTTTTGGCAATTTCTCGATTGTTTGCACCTTTGGCGATTAAAGATAAAATTTCTCGTTCTCTCGGGGTCAGTTTCTCCCAATTTGCTCCCGAACCAAACATCGGATCGGGGATTTGGGCGATAATTTTCTTTCCTAAACCCGGTCCCAAATGAGTATAACCTTTTTGTACGGCTTGAATGGCAAAGGCCAATTCATCAGGAGGCGTTGTTTTTAATAAATAACCATCCGCACCATAGCGGAGTGCTTGAGCAATATACTCGTCATCATCGTCGATACTTAAAATTAAAACGCGCACATTCTCAAAACGCTGGCAAATTTCTCGAGTCGCTTGTACCCCATCCAAAATGGGCATTAAAATATCCATTAAAACAACATCGGGGTTTAAGCGTTCTACCTCCGCGATCGCTTTTGCTCCGTTCTCTGCTTCTCCAATAATTTTCACGGTCTTTTCCTCCGCCAAGAGTAATTTTAAAGCACGACGGATTATGGGTTGGTCGTCAACGATTAAAACGCGGATCATTTTCAGTATTGCTAAGTTTTAATAACTCGCATGGGGAGTATATAGCCCCCAAAAGATTTCTGCTACAATATTTTTAACTCGCTCTGCCCGATAGCGGGTGATTTCGCGAACTCGGGCAAGCGTTGGGTCAACACTTACGGGTTTGTTCCTTAGCGTAATCATTGTCCAAGCGTCTTGCAAGCATCTACAGTCCTAAAGGGGATGGGATAAAAGTCCTAAATTAAATTGAGGACTCCTGCCTCATGGGGGATAGAGCCTCTTAACCCTAGAATAAATTCATCGGACAACCGACCAACACAATCTCAAACCCGAAACAATGGGGCATAGGAAACCATGAGTACGATTTTAGTTGTTGAAGATAGCCGAACTCAGCGCTGTATTATTTCTCAATGGCTTGCAAGTAGAAATTTTACCGTGACTTCGGCAAGAGATGGAGTCGAGGCAATCCAAAAGATCAAAAAAGAACGCCCCGATGCTATTATCCTCGACATCATTATGCCCAAACTCAATGGTTACGAATTGTGTCGTAAATTGAAGTCTCATCCCGCTACAAAAGACATTCAAGTTATTCTTTGTTCTTCGAAGTCCACGGAGATCGATCGCTACTGGGGATTGAAGCAAGGAGCAGATGCTTATCTCGTCAAACCGTTTAAGGCTCACGAACTGATTTCTACGGTACAGCATTTACTGAATTTAGAAAAAGAATGAGCCTCTCTCAATCTCGGCTAGAACATTTGTCTCGACTTCTGCTATGCTATTTTCATTGACTAATTCTTCATTAATCAGTGACTCGTTTTCTTCACGATCAATTTGCCAAGCAGTATCTCAGCGAACTCCTTTCTCCTCTCGGTACGGTCGAAACCAGCAAGGAAATTCACGCAGAAGGTCGTCAAATCGACCTTTTCTTTACGCCTTCCCCTTCTGGAAGAGAACAAAGGAAAGATTGGGGATTGTTAGGACAACTGATAACAACACCCGCACTCCTTGAACCTTTCCGCAATCCTGTAGCACCGAGCGATATTCGCACTTGCATGATTAAATTGTTTGTGATTATCTCGGAATTTGAGCGAGAGGCAAAACGAACAAAAAGTTCCGCGAACGATACGGAGTTGCCTCAGCTTTGGATACTTACCCCAACCGCATCCCCGAACTTATTGCAACGGTTTGGCTTTCAACCATCTCCAAAAGAGGGAGAACAAGGCATTTACTATTTGGGGACAGCCTTGAAAACGGCGATTATTGCGATTCATCAATTGTCCTCAACCCCAGAAACCCTCTGGTTGCGGCTGTTGGGACGAGGACGGGTACAGCAACGAGCGATCGGAGAACTCGAAGCATTGCCTCGAGAGAATCGTTTTCGAAGCAATGTTGTAAAATTAGTGAAAGAACTCATTTCTCTGTTAGCCAAACGACAAAATAAAGAACGAGATTTAGATCGCGATGATGAGGAGTTAATTATGACCTTGACACAAATGTATGAAGAGGCAATGGCAGAAATTCGCCAACAAGCTAAAGAAGAAGGTCTTCAGCAAGGTAAACAAGAAGGTCTTCAGCAAGGTAAACAAGAAGGTCTTCAGCAAGGTTTTCAGCAAGGCAAACAAGAAGGTCGAGAAGAGGGGGAAAAGGAAGCCACCCAACGCCTAATTGAAAATATTTTCCGGGTTCGTTTTGGGGAGATTGATGAATCCCTCGCCGCGATCGCCACATCTATTCTCAAGTTACCTTCTGAAGAGTTTACGCCCCTTCTTTTACAATTGTCTCGCGAGGCCTTAATCGATCGCTTTCAAAACAAAGAAGAATAGCGATCGCCGATCAGTTATCGGTTATCAATGCGATCGCTAAGGCAGTCGCGTAAGGGAAACTTTTGCGATCGCGTTGAGGGTTCTATCTTTCCCGTGCTGACAACTTCGAATCGGAAGGCGCATAATGAAGGAGTCGTGAGGAAGATTGGATGAGTCAGTCGCAATCATCACAAGGCGATCGCAGTCCGAATATTCAGGATGTGGGAAGAGATGTCAAGATCGACGCATCCCAAGAATATCGCTCTGTTCAAATCGACAATAATGCGGTGAAGGGTGCGGTTTCGGTCAATGAAAACCGATTTGCCTCCGAAGCGATCGCGGTTTAAGATGGTCGTGACGACGCGGAAAAAGGATTTATCTCATTCTTTTGGCTCTCTGGTATTGGAGGTTTTGGAGGAGTCTGCGGCGTTGGAATTATTGGGGGAACTTGCAGGAGAAGAGAGAATCGCGGCAGAACCGGAGAGAGCAAAGGATTTGTGTGAGTGGCTGGGGCGTTTGCCGTTGGGATTGGAGTTAGTGGGGCAGTATTTAGCAGAGCGAAAAGATTTATCATTGGCAGAAATGAAAGGACGCTTGCAGGAGCAAAGATTAGCACAAGAAGCGTTAGAAAAGCCCATTACAACAGCGACTGCGGAAAGGGGAATACGAGACGCATTTGAGTTAAGTTGGCAAGCATTATCGAAAGAGGCGAAAATCGTGGCTTGTTTATTGAGTTTATTTGCTCTTGCACCGATTTCTTGGTCTTTGGTAGAAGAATGCTTTTTAGAGGGAAAAAGGGAAGCACTGGAAAAGATTCGCGATGGAGTTTTGTGCAAGTTGAGTTTACTGGAGCGAGAAAGACAAGGATTTTATCAACTGCATCAATTGAGTATCCTCTCACTCAAACTGTGTTGAAAAATTTTATGGGTTGCCTGCACAGTGCTGTTGCAGCCGGACAAAAAGACCAACTCAGCAACCATCCCATAACTCAGCAACTCCTCGCGCAAATCGAAGCCTCGCAGGAAGAATAAACGATCGCAAAAATTCATTTTGACTGTTTTATGGAGCCAGCAATCGCAAGAGTACCGCGATCGCCATCCAATTCTGCTATCACCCCGACGGGTAAAGCTGCATTGACCCCATCGTGACCGAAAGGCAAATCGGAGACAATGGGAATATTCAAATCGCCAAGGCGATCGCGTAACATCTCCTCCACCGTCCACTCGTCCGGGTTGCTCTCACATTGGGAAAAGCGACCCAAAGCAATCCCCACAACGCCCTTAAATGCGTCTAGAAGTCGCCATTGAGTCAGCATGCGATCGAGACGGTAGGGTGCTTCTGCCACATCTTCCAACGCCACGATCGCATTCTCTAAGGAAGGTTGCCAGGGCGTCCCCAATAAGTGAGTGGCAACGGTTAAATTGGCCGGTAATAAACGCCCTCGGATTTTGCCTCCTCCCCATCCTCGTCCCGCGATCGCCTCGAGAGGACGACCCTCCACAAGATCGAAGCATCGTTGCAATGACCAATCCGGTTCCGTTCCCAAAGTCGTCAATACCGGA
Source organism: Cyanobacteria bacterium SBLK (assembly GCA_017746715.1). Lineage (GTDB taxonomy): Bacteria > Cyanobacteriota > Cyanobacteriia > Cyanobacteriales > Spirulinaceae > CCY15215. The sequence continues at coordinate 35,384 of JAGHZQ010000096.1, read as the reverse complement.
GCATGAACGCCTCCGCCTCTGTTTTCACTCATTAAACCCCACAAAAGTCCGGTTATATCCGAAAACCCAAGTAACCATTTACCCACGGATGACTGACTCTGCCATTGCCAATTTTCCAATAAACGCATCGTTCCATAACCGCCTCGGGCGCAGAGAATCCCCTTGCATTCTGGGTCAAACCATGCTTCGGCGAGACTTTCGCGGCGTTGTTCGTCGGTTCCGGCAAGATAGTTGTAACTTTTGTCCCAATGCTCCGTGTATTCTAGACGATAGCCGCGATCGCGCCAGATTTCCACGCCTCGGTCAAAGCGATCGCGTTCTTTTAACCGGCCGCTTGGAGAAACGATTTTGAGTAAATCTCCCGGTTTTAAAGGGGGAGGCCATTCGATTTTTGACATTGCTGAAAAATACCATAAAAAACAGCAGAGGCAAAACTTCTGCTGCGTGCGAATATTGGTAGCGTTGAGAGAATCCAACAGCGATCGCTGATTTTGCTACCATTTCAAGAGATTAAATTGTTCCATATCAATCGTCTCTCGGTTGCGATAAATGGCGAGAATAATAGCCAGACCGACTGCCGCTTCTGCTGCTGCCACGGCAATCACAAAAGTGGTAAAAACTTGTCCTTTGATTGCCGTCGGGTCTAAATAGTTAGAAAAACCCATTAAATTGAGATTGACGGCATTGAGAAGTAATTCCACCGACATGAGAACGCGAACGGCATTACGACTGGTGACTAAACCATAAATCCCAATACAAAATAAAGCCGCCGCTAAAATAAGAAAATACTGAAGTTGTAAGTGCATGAACCTTGAATGTTGAGAGAGTGAACTACCGCTATCGTAATCTTTGATTCGATAGCAGCTTCCCTATTCACAGGGGATCGCGTTAGATAGAATCGATCTACTTCGAGATAAACTTTCCCTTCCGATTCGGCCTTGTACTTTAACATCGTACAAAACATTCCCCATTGTTAAATTTCAGGAGAATTACTCGCGATCGCCGCCACATCTCGAGGGCGTTCCGGTAAGGTTAAATCGGGTTGCGGTTCTCGATCGGTTGCGGTAACTTCGGGAATAAAATCTCGACGTGCCAAAATAATTGCCCCGACCATTGCCATTAATAGCAATACTGAAGCTAACTCAAAAGGCAAAAGAAAATCGCTGAAAAAGTGCTTGCCGATGGTGATGAGGGTACTTGTGGTATCCACCGTTTCATCGATCGCCCAAGGCGTGGCCAAAACCATCGTTCCCAATAAAGCAAATAAACCCGCGCAAACGACTGCCGTTGCACCTTGACGAATCCAACGATTTTTTACGGGGGAAAATGCTTCTTGTTTGTTCACTAACATGATAGCAAACAGGATTAAAACATTAACCGCACCGACATAAACCAATATCTGTGCAGCCGCAACAAAATCGGCATTGAGTAATATATAAAGCCCGGCAATACTGATAAAAACCAAGCCTAGTAAAAATGCCGAATAAACAATTTTCTCGAACAAGACAACCCCTAAAGAAGCCGCGATGACAAGGGCGGCTAAAACGATAAAGGCAAGATCTTGAACCCCTTCTGCTAAATTCATTTTTGGTTGTTTGTTGTTAGTTATTTGTTGTTTACACTGTACTTCGACAAGCTCAGCAGCCGCGAAGTCGAAGTGTTAGTTGTCCTCCCCTTTCAAAGGCTTGCCCCGAGCTTGCCGAAGGGGGAGGTTAGGGGGGATTACCGCTTCACTCTTTAATCTCCTCGGGGCGCTTTCCGGCTCTTTGAGAACCTTTCGGAAGATCGTGGGGGTCGATTGCTCCTTTGGGAAGATAGGCAAATTCTCGTAGGGGCGTTACCATTGGGTCTTGAGTGACCTTGTAAGGCAAGCGTCCGAGAGCCACATTATCATAGTTGAGTTCGTGGCGATCGAAACTGGCAAGTTCGTATTCTTCCGTTGCCGAGAGGCAATTTGTCGGACAATATTCGATACAATTGGCGCAGAAAATACAAACCCCAAAATCGATGCTGTAGTGATTGAGTTTTTTCTTTTTGGCGACTTTATCGAATTCCCAATCGACAACGGGTAAATTGATGGGACAAACGCGAACGCAGACTTCACAAGCGATGCACTTATCAAATTCAAAATGAATTCTACCCCGATAGCGTTCCGAGGGAATGAGCTTTTCGTAAGGATATTGGACGGTAACGGGACGACGCTGCATGTGGTCGAAAGTCACAGAAAGACCCTGACCGATATATTTTGCGGCTTGTACCGTTCCCTTGGCATAGTCGCCTACTTGTTGGAGAAATTTAAACATTATGGGTGTCGGGATTGAGTTTGAAGGGAAAATAAAAGAAATGAGTTTCAGATCGAGTTATAAGCGATCGCGCTCCTTTTTCTCCTCTTCCCTTTGACAGTAATTAATAGGTAACGCTTCGGCAAACTCAGCGCATCGCTGGTGACTCTTCGACAAGTCAGAGCATTGCTGATAACTGATAATCAGCCGCCAAAGGCAAAGGGAAAGGCTAATTTTAAAGCTGCCGTGATGAGAAGATTAACGAGAGAAATGGGGAGAAGAAACTTCCAGCCGAGATCGAGGAGTTGATCGATGCGAACTCGGGGCACCGTCCAGCGCAAGAGAATGGCAATAAAAACGAGAAAATAGGCTTTGAGAACCGTCATAATAATGCCTAAAGAAGCCGTTACCACTTGCAACCAAGGCGTTGTTTCGCTGACTCCCAACCATCCCGCAACCTTATCGAGGGGAATCGGAAATTCCCAACCGCCTAGATAGAGAATGGCAACAACCAAAGCGGAAAGAACCAAATTGATATAAGAACCAACATAAAAGAGAGCAAAACGCATTCCCATGTATTCGGTTTGATATCCTGCCACCAATTCTTCTTCTGCTTCGGGTAAATCAAAGGGCAGACGTTCGCATTCGGCTAGTGCTGCGATCCAGAAAATGAGGAAACCCACGGGTTGCCGCCAAATATTCCAGCCTAAAATCCCATAACCGGATTGTTGTTGGACGATATCGATGGTGCTGAGGCTGTTGGACATCATCACCACGGCAAGTACGGCTAAGGCGAGGGGAATTTCGTAGCTGATGGATTGTGCCGCAGCCCGCAAACCGCCTAACAGGGAATACTTATTATTAGAAGAGTAACCGGACATTAACAGGCCGATCGGGGCAATGCTGGAGATCGAAATCCACAAGAAAATGCCGATGTTGAGGTCGGAAACGAGCAGATTTTGTCCGAAGGGAATGATGAGGTAGGACAAAACCACGGGGACGACCACGATCGCCGGACCGAGGGTAAAAAGCAGAGGATCCGATTTTGCCGGGACTACATCTTCTTTAAAGACGAGTTTAATGCCGTCGGCAACGGGCTGTAAAACACCTAGAGGTCCGGCATATTCGGGACCGATGCGCTGTTGGGCGGCGGCGGAAATTTTTCTCTCCAACCAGACCGTAACCAAGACCCCGACGACGGAGGCAATGAGCACTAATGTCATGGGAAGGGGAATCCATAGGGCTTTGGCTGCACCTTGGGACAATCCCAATTCCGTGAGGGTTTGAATAAAACTTCCTTGTAAGTCGATTCCTGAGTTCATTGAGCGATCGCTTTTCTATGTACTGGGACGGCTGGATTTTGAGAACCCAGCTTTAATTTAGATTGATTCTCCCATCCTAGAATACCCCAGAGGTGTAATCTTAAGGTTTGATTTTTCGCGATCGCCTTCCTTATCCAGAAAAATCTAAGATTGTGCCAATATCTGCATCACTGTCAAAGTTCCACCCAATTCTTCTAACAATGGAGAGGCGATTCCTTCTTCTCCTCTCAATATAGCTTCTTCGTAAAGTCCCGCTATCAAACTCAACACGGTAATTTGTTGTTGTATCGGGTCAACGATCCAATATTCGCTAATGCCTCGGGCTTGATACTGAGAGCGTTTGTAGCGATAATCTCGCTCCGTGTTTTCTCGTCCCGGACTGACGACCTCGATCGCCAACTGAGGGGGAGGCATTTCTAAGGTTATCAGAGAACGGCGAGAACCTGCCATTGCTGTGACTAACTCTTCTGTCAATACCAATAAATCTGGAAGTCTGACGGTTGTTCGCATTCCACTAACCGCAACTTCGGTTTTCATGGTTAATTGAGAAAAGGGAATTCCCGATTGGAGAAAATAGGCAAACAAAAAAGAGGTAATTAGTCGATTTAACTCACTTTCAACGGTCATAACCCGCAATCTCCCATCTTCTAACTCGTAAAGGGTATCAGTTCCGTCGTCATAGTTGAGAAAATCTTCGAGGGACATGAGTGGAGGTGCGATTTCTTCGGAAAGCCCCCATCGCGCTTCGAAGGTATCGGTCATGGTTGTTCATTCTCTCGCAACGTCAATTCTTATTATAAAACTCCCAGTTCGATCGAGAATGAGTCAGTTTCTTCTCAGTCGTGTTATCATGAACCCGACGCAATCCTTTTTACGGTAACTATCGTGAGTTTTGTTAATATCAAAGAAATTGCCTGTTTTGGCATGCGGCGCAGTGGCAATCATGCAATCCAAAACTGGATTATCAAACAAAATAATGCCTCTTTTGTCCATTTGAATGATATTAAAATATATACGAGCCAAAATCCATATGAAAGTTTTTCTAAGGCTACTGTTTCTGGAATCAGCCCCCTTGTCTATCATCAAGGAATTAAAAAATTTCGGCGGTATGCGCGATATTTGCAAAACCGGAACGTTGAATATTTATACGGTGGCGATCGCCCCGAGCTGGATCGGGATAAATTAAGAAATTATTGCACGAAGTCATTAATTATTCATAGCTACGAACATTATTCTTTTAATAAAGCGATTGGAGATTGGTTTGAGGGAAAACGAGAGGATTTTCTGGGTCGCAGCCAACAAAAGTTTGATATTATAATTTTGCGCGATCCGTTCAATACATTTGCAAGTCTCATTCGCATGGGAGAAAATTTTAAAAATCCCGATTCCGCGATCGAGAAGTGGTTGGAACACGCTCGAGAATACTTCGGCAGAACCCATCATTTTAAGCATCGACTCGGCATTAATTATAATCTCTGGTTTACCGATAAAGATTACAGGCAGGAAATTGCTAATTCGCTACAATTAACCTTTACCGATGCTGGAATCCGCAATGTTGTTAACGTGGGCAAGGGTAGCTCTTTCGATGGGACGGTTTATGATGGAAAAGCGCAAGAAATGCCCGTTCTCGTTCGCTATAAATCTTACTTAGAGCATCCCGTCATGTTAAAAATTCTTGCCAATGAAGAACTTAGAGAACTCTCCACACAAATTTTTGGCGCGATCGTTTAATGAATCCAAATTCCCAAACGTCGATCGGCGGCCTGTTTTTGTGCTTCGGCGAGGCGATCGCTACTATCGGGACAGGTTTGACGATAGCGGGAATGCAAGCGAGCTAAGCCTGCGGCGACCATTTGCACATTAATATTGCGATTATTGTGGAAGATTTCAACCAAAGTGCGATCGCCACTCGATATTGTTCCTAAATTGCGATAGCGAACGGACGAACCCACGGGCATCAACGCGTTGAGGCGATTCTTTGCGGTTTGTGCGTGGGTTTGGGGTTGTCCGTCGATCCAATCTGGCGCGTCAATACAGGCGAGTTGTCCGCGTATTTCCGTTGCTCCCCGTTTTAAAATAACCGTATCGCCGTCAACGATGCGATGGACGACAGCAGAAGCGGTTTGAGCTTTGAGGGGTTGGGGCGCAAACAGAGCTAGAGCGATCGCCATTCCAGCGATCGCTCTGGCAATAAAAGGAATTTTTTGCATTTTGACAACCCAGTTTGCAGGACATTAAAGACCATTATATTCATCAACTGCCGCAATCGACCAACTTGAGAAGGAATGAGAGACAATCGATTGTGATAAATCACAGAAGTGGGGAGAAACAAAGTAGTTGAGAATATACTTTCCTAAACTGTCAACTTTTTCCGGATATGCGGCGATAGCTTATAATCGAGTAAAATACTTGGGGATATATAGGCAGCCCCTTGAATGAATTCCAAACAGTTCTCGCTTTGACAAATGCAGTCAAAACCTCGATCCATTGCCCATTCTGTTGAAGGATAAAAGAATGAAAATTCTTCTCCTATTTTTATGTTTCGTAGAGCAATAACTTGCATTGCTATTGTATCAAAAAAAACATTTGGGTTGCAACTGTGATTAATATATTGTAAGAACTCGGGATCGATGTTAATATGTTGTAAGTCGCTAATTTGCAAGGTTAAATAACTCGGACGATCGAAAGTTTCTCGAGCATGAAAAGAACTGATAACTTCTCCTCTTTCAAAAGCAATTTCTGCATAGAGGGATTTATATCCAGTCTCAGGACATTCTCGCACTTTAGCAAAGGGAGAAACAACGACCTCATTCACAACGTTCTGCACTGATTTTGCTCCTTAGAGAATAAAGTTACAGAAGAAAATATCCGGTATAAAAACCAGATGTCTAATCAATATACACGATTGTGAAAAAAGAACGCCAAAATCTACACCACTTTTAGTGGATTGTATTTAAACTATTCTTAACCAATTCCCCTAATTGTTCCGCACTGTCTGCCACGGCTAAAGTGTTTGCATTTTCTGCCATTTTTGTCAAGCGATCGGGAGAATTCAATAAATGCGATATTTCTTCTTCTAAAATTTCTGGCGTTAATTGATTCTGACGATAAATCAATGCAGCTTCTGCCTCCTTAAACGCCAAAGCATTGTAGTACTGATGATCTTCTGCGGCAAAAGGATAGGGAATTAAAATTGCCGGAGTTTTTGTTACCGCTAACTCTGTTAATGTTCCCGCCCCGGAGCGACTAATCGCTAAATTAGCTCGTTGCAAAAGTCCCGCAATGTTGTTGTAAAAAGGGCGAGCAAAATAATGAGGATGTTGAAAACTGTCTGCATCCGGATCGCGATCGCCCGTCAAATGCACCAGATATGCCCCAGCATCCAGCCAAGTTTTCGCGCAATCCCTCACCAATTGATTTAACGAGACCGCCCCTTGAGAGCCTCCCATGACGACAATTAAAGGCGCACCTTCAGGAATGGGAAAATCATCGAGATTTTGCGGGCTGAGAAAGGTTTCTCTAACGGGGGTACTTATCCAAATTGTTTTGGCCTTGGGCAAAGATTTCGCAGCCATTTCAAACCCGATCGCGACTCGGGTGCAAAAGGGAGCGAGTAATTTAGTCACCTTCCCCGGAATGGCGTTGGATTCGTGAACGATCACCGGAATGCCGCACCATCGCGCTGCTAAAATTGCCGGAGCCCCAATGTAGCCCCCCGTCGTAAAAACAACATCGGTTTTTAATTGTTTGAATAATTTGCGAACCTTAAAAATCGCACTAATTAAACGGTAGAGAACGAAAAGGGATTTGAGTCCTCGCGATTGAAAGCCTTCGACATTGACAACATGCAAGGGATAACCCGTGACGAGAGATTGTTCGAGGCGACCGGGCACCCCAATCCAGTCAATTTGCCAATCGGACAAGCATTCCGCAACGGCTAAAGCGGGGAAGAGATGACCGCCAGTTCCGCTAGCGGCAATGCACAGGCGCGGGGAAGTTTCAGACACGAGGATGAGATTTTGTTATAACGGATAAATTGTTGTATTTCAACCTATCATCCAATGGGCAGTTTTAACTGAACTCGCGATATAATCTCGGTATCGTTGAAAAACCAACTCCAAACGCGAAAACCCAGCGCCGAAAAACTTAACAACCCAGGGTTAAAAAGGGTTCTGCCTGCGGACGCAGAGTAAGACCAAGAGAAACAAGTTTTCTCGAGGCTTCGGCGGTAGAAGTAGGAAGCCTCGATTGAATCTTGGGTTCGATCGCGGGCAATTCATAAGAGTGAGAAGTCAAAAATTGGACGGGATAACAAAAATGTTAAAAATAGGCTGGCGAATCTTGCTGGTAACGGGACTAAGTTTGGGATTGAGTTTGGGTGCGGTCTCCATCGCTCGCGCCCAAGATCAGTATCCCCGCAATACCCCCTCAGAATTGAAAGGGTTTTTAACTCGGCTGGAAAATGCAGCAAATCGTCACGATTCCGAGGCGATCGAGCAGTTTTACAGCCCGGATTTTACCAATTCCGATAATTTAGATCGTTCTCAACTCTCAGAAAAGTTGCAAGCACTTTGGGAAGAGTATACTAATCTCAATTACTTTACGCAGTTAGACTCTTGGCAGCAACAGGGAGACACCCTCGTTCTCGAAACCACTACATTTATCACTGGAACTCGTACGGATAACAATCGTGAAATGCGAATGAAAGCCAATATTCGATCGCGTCAATTCCTGCAAGGCGAACAAATCCTGCGTCAGGATATCCTCTCAGAACGGACGGAGGTTTTAATAGGAGACAATCCGCCAGAGGTCGAAATTAATTTACCCGATCGCGTTGCCCCAGGAGAACAGTTTAATTTTGATGCCATTGTCAAAACTCCTTTGGGAAGCGACTTGCTTTTAGGTGCGGCTATTGAAGAAGAAGTGAATGGCGATCGCTATTTGAATTATGAAGCCTTCGATCTGGAATTATTGCAAGCGGGAGGACTCTTCAAACAGGGAACGGCACCGGATGAAAGTGGCGATCGCTGGATTTCTGCTATTCTCATTAGTGGCGAGGGAACGATTGTCATTACCAATCGCTTGCGAGTCGCAGCAGAAGAGTAATTTGATTGTTTGTTAGTGATGGGTTGCGCCTCTCCTAATTTACTCTCCTAATTTACTCTCCTAAGAGAAACTAGAGGTGGGACGGGTTCGATTGAGGGGATTTCGATGTGAGACTCAACCCGATTGTTAGAAGTAAAACGATATTCGAATTTGCAAAATATCACAACGTATGATAAGGTGGCGGCAAATTCAAAACCAATGGGTTCAACCTTTTTTGATTAACGCTATGGACAAGTCATTAAGTGACCATATCAATGAATTGGCTGACTTGGTTGACGATCGCAATTTACGCGATACTTTAAAGGAAAGTGTTGTTTCGGGTCAAAATTCTCTCAATAAAGTCGAACGCTGTTTCGACCTGCTGCCGGCTTTACCTTGGTCGCCGGAAACCTTAGCCATGTTTCTCAACAGTTGGAAAGCAACCCATCTGAAAATGCTAGCAATTTACGGTTTATCCTGTCGGTTGCAACGATTGGCAATGAAGGCCGAAGAAAATTCTCCCATGCGCGAACAATTGATGTTAGCCAGCGCTCGTAATGCCGAAACCAGCTACGAAGATTTAGGCTTGGATTATGGCGGGGAAACCCACGCGCGACTTTATAATAATTTTGCCGAACAATTGTTGGGAAATTTTCCTTGGTCTTTAGAAAAATATTGCCTGCAAGAAGCACGGGAATTTCGCGGCTGGATTTATGAAAATATGGTGGTTTCCGAGATTGAGATCGGATTATTGACCAATATGTTTTCTGAAATTTACAACCATGCCGAATATAATATTGCCCTGAACGCTTTTGGGACTTTTATCGATCGCCATTATCATTTTTCGACCGCCGAACGAGAAACGACATTACAATATATTTACGCTCACGTTGCCGATGAAACGGAAGTGGATCACTTCTTAGTTGTCGTGAAAGCACTAGAGGCTTACAGTCGAGCAACCGATACGACGATTGATTATCAACAAGTCGGCACGGTTTTCCAAGAATACTTGCACCGGATCGGCAGCGTGATGGAATCTTTAATTGCGGCAATGGAGAGAGAAAGAAATGCAGCCAAAAATGCCTCCATTGCTGGGGTTTTCTGATGTTAAGACTTGGCATCGATTTACGGAAAATCCTCTCGCTCGCACGGCAATTTCCGATTATATGGATCGCCTGCAATTAATCGCGAAATTGCAAAGAAATAGCGGGAATTTCCCCGACGATTGCCATTTTCCCACTGATATTTTTTCCTATCATCCTCCTTATCCTTCTCAACCTCCTCTCATTCTCATTGGTGGAATGGGACCCCTTGCAGGGGCAAGGGGATTCGATCTAGCCTGTCAATACTTCAGCGATCGCTTAGAGATTCTCCTCTATCAAGCCTGTTCGATTCCCAATCGGCTCGAGGCCATGAATCATCCCAATCGCGTCATTCGGGGTTTACCGCTTCAACGCTATGTCGTTGAAGGCGTTTCCGAAGCGATCGCGCAATCCCATGAGTATTTAGGCTGCAAATTGTCCAATTGTACGGTTATTTTACTGTGCAATGCCGTACATTATTTTTGGCCTCAAATTCAAGCCAACATCCGCAAAAAATATCCCGCTCTGGCAAAATCCTTACAATATATTTCTCTGGTTGAAGCGACAGCAGAGCGACTGAAAAAAGAAAACCTTCACAAACCGTTACTTTTGGCAACCAGTGCGACATTAAAAGGTAAAGTTTATCGTAATGCTCTCAAACAACGAAGCATTGAATGTCAAAAATTATCGGAACGCGCCCAAAATATTCTCATGGATGCCATTTATCGAGGCGTAAAAGCCTTCGATCTCGACTATACTTGTCGTCAAGTCGAAGCCTTATTTCGCGGGTTGCTGGCAGTCCCAGAAAACAAATGCGTTTTGCCTTCTCCCCTTCCCATCAATCCCGATTGTATAATAGCGGGTTGTACGGAAGTACCAATTTTATTGGATTGGGTTCGAAAACAAACAAAATGTGTTGAAATTCAACAGTTTTTAAACGCCATTCCCATTATCGATCCCGTTCTTTCTGCTTTTGAGGAGATTGTCTTTCCATGATAACAACTCCAGAAAAGATAGCCTTTCCCCTTGATTTAGAGATTCTCGATCGCTCGATTCCCCACCAATTTCACACGCAAGTTCTCCGTTACGGAGATCGCCTTGCCATTCAAGATGAAAAGCGATCGCTCACTTACGCAGAGTTGAACGGTTTGGCCAATCAAATCGCTCGAGAAATCTTAGAAAAACGAGGATTGGGTGCAGAACCGATCGCGATTTTATTAGCAACGGGAGTCGAAGCGATCGCCGTCATGTTGGGAGTACTCAAAGCAGGCAAATTTTACGTTCCTTTAGATATTACTTGGCCCGAATCTCGCATCGCTACAATCTTAGAAGATTCCCAAAGCCAATTAATTGTTAGCGATCGCCAACAAGCAATTAATTTAGATCTAAAGGCGCTACAAAAAGATATTTTCTGGCTCGACGATCGCGATCGACAATGCTCTTCAGAGAACTTAGACATTCCATCGACTCCCGAAGATTTGGCTTATATTCTCTACACCTCCGGTTCTTCAGGACGACCCAAAGGGGTCATGCAAAATCATCGCTACGTTCTCAATCTTTATCGGAACTATAGCAACAGTGGAAAAATGACGGCAAGCGATCGTTTTTCTTTGTTATATTCGGCTGCATTTGGGGGAGCCGTGCGAGATATATATTGTGCTTTATTGAACGGTGCGGCTTTATTTCCTCTCGATATCAAACAAGTCGGCTTGCATCAGTTGGGTCAATGGTTGCAAGCCAAGGAAATTACTATCATGTTTGCCGTCGCGACCTTATTTCGACATTTTGCCGCAACTTTACAAGACCAGGAAAATTTTCCCGCACTGCGACTCATCCAAATTGGTAGCGAAACCGTTTATCGACAGGATGCAGAACTATTTTGGCAACATTTTAGCGATCGCTGCACCCTAATGGTCAATTTAGGGGGAACGGAAATCTCGCCGATCCGACAATTTCCCATTACCCACAACACTCGTCTTGCAGAAGGAACGATTCCTGCTGGCTATGCAGTAGAAGGGACGCAAGTGCAACTGTGGGACGAGTCCGGACAAGAAGTTCCCCCAGGAGAAATCGGAGAAATTGTCGTTCGCAGTCGTCAACTTGCCTCGGGATACTGGCAGCAACCGGAACTCACTCAAAAAGTATTTATTCGGGATAAAAAGTTTGTGTATTTTAAGACCGGGGATCTCGGTCGCCTTTTGTCCGATGGTTGCTTGCTACATTTAGGACGCAAAGACTTTCAGGTGAAAATTCGCGGCTATCGGGTAGAAATTGGGGAAATCGAGTCGATTTTAGTGGATTTAGAAGCAGTGCGAGAGGCAGTTGTCGCAGCCAGAACCGATGCTGGAGAGAGCCAGAGCGATCGCCGACTGGTCGCTTACCTGACCCCCAAAAATCCCCAAAACAAACCCAATTCTCAATATTTAAAAGAGCAGCTGGCAAAACGCTTGCCCGATTATGCCATCCCTTCTACCTTTCTTTGGTTAGAATCTTTACCCTTAACGGCAACGGGAAAAATCGATCGGCGATCGCTTCCCCAACCCCCGAGTTTATCTCCTCCCGATCTGGCAATCATTCCCCCGCAAACCCCCATGGAGGAAAAATTAGCACAGATTTGGTCGGAAGTGTTGAAATTGCCAGAAATCGGTCGGGAAAATAACTTGTTCGCTCTGGGAGGAAATTCACTGCATGCCAGTCAAATTTTAGCGCGAATTGCCGAACAATTCGAGATCGCCCTTCCCCTCAAAACTATTTTTGCTGCCCCTACGATCGCTCAATTCACGCATTATTTAAACTCGTCCCCACAAGAAACGACTTTACCACCATTAATATCCACGCCAAACCCAGAAAGAATCCCCCTTTCTCTCCCTCAAGAACGTCTCTGGTTTCTGGATCGCTTAGCAACCAATCCCTCGATTTATAACCTTCTGCGTGGATTTCGCTTGCAAGGAAGAATAAATATTACTTGTTTGCAAAAAGCACTAGAAGAAATCGTGACGCGACACGATATTTTACGCACGACTTTTCCCGAAATCGATGGGATTCCCGAACAAAAAATTGAACCTTCTTTTCCGGTTAATCTTAAGATTGTTAACTTGCAAGATTTAGCGTCGGAACAACAGAACCTTAGAGTTAGAGAAATTATTGCAGAAATGCAGAGTTTTGTATTTCATCTGACTCGCTTGCCTTTGTTTAAATGCGTATTGATTCAATTGAGCGATCGCGAACATCATTTATTATTCTCTTTTCATCATATTATTGCCGATGATTGGTCGATTCAAGTGTTCTTAAAAGAACTCTCTACCCTTTACAAGATACATCTTCACTCGCGACCCTCTTTGTTGCCTCCCTTACCCATTCAATATGCCGATTATACCCATTGGCAGCAGCAATATTTCACGGGGGAAGCGAGCGAAAAACAGCTTGAATACTGGCGATCCCAACTTGCCGAGAGTCCGCCGCTTTTAGAATTGCCCGCGGACTTTCCTCGCACTTCTACAAGAGAGTTTCAAAGCGGAATTGTTCCCCTGAAAATCGATCGCGCAACCACCCAAAAACTGCAAGCATTGAGTCGGCGATCGCAAACCACTCTCTTTGTAACGCTGTTAACAGCTTTGGCAGTTTTACTCGCTCGCGATAGCAATCAAAAGGATATTGTTATCGGAACGGCGATCGCCAATCGCAATCCCGTCGTCACTGAAAAACTCATTGGCTTTTTTGTCAGTACTTTAGCTTTAAGAATTAAAGTTACCGATAATCCTACTTTTTTGCATCTCCTCCATTACGTTTCGCAAACGGTTCTAGATGCACATTCCCATGCTGACCTACCTTTCGATCGCCTTGTCGAAAGCCTGCAAATCGAACGCCATCCCCACTATACTCCTATCTTTCAAGTTTTATTTGTCCTGCAAAATATTAGTCAAGAAACCCTCTTATTTCCAGAAACAGAAACAGAAGCGATCGACTTGCACAAACCCACCGCCGGCGCAAACTTCGATCTGACTTTGTCTTTGCAAGAACGAGAGGGGGAACTCGTAGGCAGATTAGAATATAATGCTCATCTATTCACTTCAGAAACCAGCGAACGGATGGGCGATCGTTTCCGGAGATTAGTTGAAGCGATCGCCCATCGTCCAGAAGAAAAGATTGCCAGCTATTCCCTGTTAAGCCCAGAAGAACAACATAAAATATTAGTAGAGTGGAATCGGACAGAACGAGAATATCCCCGTCATACTTGCATTCAAGCATTATTTGAGGAACAAGTTACCCAAAATCCCGACGCGATCGCCCTCATTTTCCCAGAAGAAACTCTCACTTACCAAGAATTAAACCAAAAAGCCAATCGACTCGCTCATTACCTACAAACCTTGGGAGTTGGCAACGAGAGTTTAGTCGGAGTTTGTTTGGAGAGATCGCCTCAATTTATTATCGCCCTTTTAGGGATTATCAAAGCCGGCGGGGCATACTTACCCCTCGATCCCACCTATCCCGGCGATCGCCTTGCACTCATGGTTGCAGATGCCGGCCTTGAAATTGTTTTAAGCGAAAAAAGTCTCAGAAAAACCCTCCCTCAAATCCTCCATTATCTCGATCTAGAAGAACGCGCCGAAGAAATTGCCAATTACTCCCCGGAAAACGCGATCGTTGCCACTCCTGCCACTGCTCTAGCTTATGTTATGTATACATCGGGTTCTACCGGAAAACCCAAAGGAGTCAGCGTTACGCATCGGAACATCGTCCGCTTGGTGAAGAATACCAATTATGCTTCCTTTAATGCCGACGATACTTTTCTCCAGTTAGCCTCAATCTCCTTTGATGCCGCTACATGGGAGATTTGGGGCAGTTTGCTCAATGGAGCGCGTCTGGTTCTCTTTCCCGAACGACAGCCTTCTTTAGCCACCTTGGGACGAATTTTGCAACAGCATCGAGTGACGGCATTATGGCTCACTGCCGGACTTTTTCACTTAATTGTAGACGAAAGACTATCAGACTTAAAATCTTTGCGTTTATTGATGGCAGGTGGGGATACGCTATCTTCATCTCACGTCGCGAAATGCCGTCAAGCACTCCCTCACTGTCAGTTAGTCAACGGGTACGGTCCGACAGAAAACACGACATTTACCTGTTGCTACTCGATCCCGTCCGAGGGAGCGATCGCGGAATCGATTCCCATCGGTCGCCCCATTGCCAATACGCGAGTATATATTCTCGACCCCCAAAACCAACCCGTTCCCATAGGAGTGACCGGCGAACTCTACACCGGAGGAGATGGAGTGGCCCGAGGGTATCTCAACCGTCCCGAATTAAACGCGGAACGATTCAGAGAAAGCCCTTTTGTAGAAGGCGATCGCCTCTACAGAACCGGAGACTTAGCACGCTATCTCCCCGATGGAAACATTGAATTCTTAGGACGCATCGATCGCCAAGTGAAAATTCGCGGCTTTCGCATCGAACTCGGAGAAATCGAAGGGATTTTGGGCCAACATCCCCAAGTCCAACAAGCAATCGTTATCGTGGGAGAAAGCGATACCGGCGATAAATCCCTCATCGCCTACGCGATCGCCAGAGAGGCCTCCACCAACGCCGAAGAATTGCAGCATTTTCTGCAACAGCGACTCCCGGATTATCTGCAACCCGAAGCGATCGTTTGCTTGGAACGGTTTCCCCTCACTGCCAATGGTAAAGTCGATCGCCGCGCCCTTCCTCCCCCCCAGAGCCAACCCAGCCAGAAGAGAGCATTCGTTCCCCCTCGCACCGAAACCGAGACCCTGATTGTTCAAGCCATGGGAGAGGTCTTAAACCGAAAATCCGTGGGAATTTTCGATAACTTTTTTGCCGTGGGGGGTCATTCCCTCGCAGCCATTAAACTCATTTCTCGAGTGCAAGCCGCCCTCAGCATCGAACTGCCGGTCCAAAGCCTCTTTGAATGCCCGACCGCCGCCGCTTTAGCCGCCTCCATCAGCGATCGCCAACCCAAAACCCTCCCGAAAATTCTCCCCGCCACAGCAGAAGGACAACCCCTTCCCCTCTCCTTTGCCCAAACTCGCCTTTGGTTTCTCGCTCGTCTCGAAGCCGTTCCCAGCGCTACCTATAATATTACCCTTGCCCTCAAAATGACCGGCCCTCTCAATATCCCCGCCTTAGAGAGAGGATTGCAAGAAATCTTGCGCCGTCACGGGATTTTGAGGATTCGCATTCGCGTCATCAACGGCATCCCCTACCAAATCGTCACCCCCGCCCCCGAATTTGCCTTACAGGTACAAACTGCAGATAATCTATCCTCGGAACGCCTGCAAGAACTGGCCGCGATTGAAGCCGAGACCCCCTTCAACTTGGAACGAGACCTTCCCATCCGAGCCTCCCTTTGGCAAGAGTCTCCCAACGAGGGCGCCTTCTTCCTCACCCTACACCATATCGTCTCCGATGGTTGGTCTCTAGAACTGCTCCTCCAAGAACTTTCGAGCCTCTATGAAGCCTTTACCCCCGGCAATCCCTCACCCCTGCCCGATCTACCCGCTCAATATCCCGATTATGCCCTTTGGCAGCGCCAATGGCTGACCGGAGATGTTCTGCAAACACAACTCGATTACTGGAAAAAGCAACTGGTAGGACTCGACTCCCCCCTCGATTTACCCAGCGATCGCCCCCGTCCGGCGGTGCAAACATTCAAAGGTGCTCGAGTTCCCCTACAGTTAGAAGTCACTCTCTCTCAAAAGTTGCACACCTTAGCACGGGATACCGACAGCACCCTATTTATGGTCTTATTGACCGCCTTTGCCATCCTGCTCTCCCGCTACAGCGATCGCGAAGATATTCCCATCGGCATCCCCGTCGCCAATCGCCAGCATCCCCAAACCGAACCCCTCATCGGCTTCTTTGTCAATACCTTAGTGCTGCGAACCCGCATCGCCGGAAATCCCTCCTTCTCGGACTTACTGGCACAAGTGAAACAAATGGCTCTCGATGCCTACAGTCATCAAGACCTGCCCTTTGACAAAATGGTGGAAGCCCTGCAACCGAAACGTTCCGCGAGTTATTCCCCCCTGTTTCAAGTCCTGTTTGCCCTCGAACCCATTCCCAGCCTCGGAAATTTTCCCGGACTCACCCTCACCCCCATCAAAGGCAACAATCAAACCGCCAAATTCGACCTCACTTTATCCATCGCCGACGGCCGGGAGGGGATAACCGGATATTGGGAATACAACCGCGACCTGTTTGATAGCACAACCATCGAACGCATGGCCGGCTGCTGGCAAACCCTACTGACCGGCATTGTCGCCGCCCCCGCAACCAAAGTGAAGGATTTGCCCTTACTGCGTCCCGAAGAACGGCAGCAATTGCTCGTAGAATGGAATCAAACCCAAAAAGACTGGGGAGATAGCGACGTACTGGCGTTATTTGCCCGACAAGCGGGAGAAAGACCCGAAAAAATCGCCCTCCAACATCGAGATCGCCAACTCACCTACCGAGAATTAAACGAGCAAAGCGATCGCCTCGCCCGCTACTTGCAAAGTTTGGGAGTCAAAGCCGAAACCCTCGTGGGAATTTGTTTGGAGCGCTCTCCTGCTATGGTGGTGGCATTATGGGGAATTCTCAAAGCAGGTGGGGCTTACGTTCCCATTGCCCCCACCGCTCCTCCCGAGCGAATGACCTATATTTTGCAGGATACGCAGCTTTCTTTTCTCCTCACTCGCAGCCATCTCGCCGAGAAATTCTCCCTAGGGGGGGTTCGCCCGATTGACATGGATGGCGATTGGCAGAATCTCCCCCTCCCAGACTTTCCCTCCCCCGAACTGCCACGAGATCGCCTTGCCTATGTTATTTATACCTCCGGTTCCACAGGCAGGCCCAAAGGGGTAGAAATTTGCCATCCCGCCCTCATGAATTACACCTTGGATGCGATCGCTACTTATGAGATTGTCGAGAGCGATCGCCTTCTTCAGTTTTTCTCCTTGAGTTTTGATGCAGCTGCCGAAGAGATTTATCCTTGTTTATGTACGGGCGGGACATTAGTTCTGAGAACGGATGAAATGCTGTCCGGCAGCCAAAAGTTTTGGCAGCAATGTCGAGAATGGCAAATTAGCGTCTTGAACTTACCGACCGCCTACTGGCATCTCCTCACCGCCGACCTGACTCCGACCCTAGAACTCCCGCCCCCCCTGCGACTCGTCACCATCGGCGGAGAAGCCGCCTCTCCAAGCGCCCTCGAACGGTGGCAGAATTATCTTGTCCGACGTTCTCTAGAATCCGGAGATGAAGCTCGCCCTCCTCAATTAATCAACGCCTACGGACCGACAGAAACCACCGTCGCCATCGCCCACTATCGAGTTCCCCTGCCGGCAACCCTGGCGACCGTCCCCATTGGCAAAGCGATCGCCAACGCCAAATTTTACGTCCTCGATCGCCAAATGCAGCCCGTCCCCATCGGCGTACCGGGAGAATTGTATATTGGCGGCGCGAGTTTAGCCCGAGGCTATCTCCGTCGCCCGGAACTCACCGCCGAAAAATTTATCCCTAACCCCTTTGGAGAGGGTCGTCTCTACCAAAGCGGCGACTGGGTTCGCTACCGACCCGACGGCAATTTAGAATTTATCGGTCGCTTAGACAATCAAGTGAAACTGAGGGGATTTCGTATTGAATTGGGAGAAATTGAGGCGATCTTAAGCCAGCAGGAAAACGTGCGCGAAGCCGTCGCCATCCTCCACGAAGATTCCCCCCATCGCAAGCGCCTCATTGCCTATATCGTTCCGAGGGAGATGGCCGGCATTCAAGACGCGATCGCCGCCCTCAAAGCCAAGCTACGAGAACAATTACCCGAATATACGATCCCCGAGGAAATCTTGCCCCTCCCAGCCTTTCCCTTAACCGTCAACGATAAAGTCGATCGCAAGGCGCTTCCTCCTCCTCCGTCCCTCCCGCGTACCGCCGCCCGAGGGGATCTGCCCACCACCGAGATCGAACGCCAAATCGCCAAGATTTGGGCAACTCACCTCGCCCTCGATACAATTGCTCGCGGAGAAAACTTTTTTGACTTGGGGGGGACTTCCCTACTGATGATTCGCGTTTGTGATGCTCTCAACCAGCATTTTCAGATCCCCCTCTCCGTCGTCGAGATGTTTCAATATCCGACGATTCGGACTCTCGCAGACTGCATTCGGCAAAAGGTACAAAAGTGCGATCCCGAGGCGAAGATTGCCCCGCGATCGCGCGATCGTCCGGCCAAGCGATCGCAACAACGCCAGAAGCGACGGCAGCATCGCCAAAACCGGACTTTCAAGGAGGAGGAGAATGATGAACGCGATTAAAGAGTCGGATATTGCCATTATCGGCATGAGCGGCCGCTTTCCAGGGGCAAATTCCCTCGAGGAATTTTGGCAGAATCTGAGAGATGGAGTCGAATCCATCTCTCGCTTTTCCGAGGCAGAATTGCTCGCGGCTGGCGTGTCCCCCGCCGTTTTAGCCGATGAAAACTACGTTCGTGCCGGAACCATACTGGACAATGCCGATCGCTTCGATGCCGCTTTTTTTGGTTTCTCTCCTAAAGAAGCCTCTATCTTAGATCCGCAACACCGTCTCTTTTTGGAATGCGCTTGGGAGGTATTAGAGCAAACCGGCTATACGGACGGCCATCGCGATGCTCCCATCGGCCTCTATGCCGGAGCGGGAACCAGTCAATATTTACTCCAGCACCTGTATCGCAACCCCGTTTTAGGAGAATCCGTCAGCGACTACCAATTGATGTTGGCAACAGAACAAGACTTCCTCCCCACGCGCGCGGCCTACAAACTGAATTTAACCGGGCCGGCCGTTAACGTGCAAACGGCTTGTTCGACTTCTCTCGTGGCCGTTCACCTTGCCTGTCAGGCCCTCTTGAATGGAGAGTGCGATCTGGCCCTAGCCGGCGGCGTTTCCCTGAAGTTACCGCAAACATCCGGATATCTCTATCAAACCGGCATGATTCGCTCTCCCGACGGGCATTGTCGCGCTTTTGATGCCGAAGCCAGGGGAACCTTGGGAGGGAGTGGGGTCGGGGTAGTATTGCTCAAACCGGCCGCAGACGCGATCGCCGCCCGCGATCGCATCCATGCGTTAATTAAAGGGTCCGCTATTAATAACGATGGCAATCAAAAAGTCGGCTTTACGGCACCGAGTATAGCGGGGCAGTCCCGAGCGATCGCCGAAGCGCAAGCCATTGCCGAAGTGAGTGCCGATAGTATTGCTTATGTGGAAGCCCACGGCACCGGTACGGAGTTGGGAGATCCCATTGAAATCGCCGCCCTGACCCGTGCGTTTCGCCAAACCACCCCTCGAAAGCAGTATTGCGCGATCGCTTCCTTAAAAAGCAATATCGGCCACCTCGATACGGCTGCCGGGATCGCCGGTCTCATTAAAGCCACCCTCGCCCTGCAACACGGACAAATCCCCCCCAGCCTCCATTGCCCCACCCCCAATCCTAAAATTGATTGGGAGGGCAGTCCCTTTTTTGTCAATACCGTCCTGCGAGACTGGCCCGAAGGGACAACGCCCCGACGGGCCGGAGTGAGTTCCTTCGGCATCGGCGGGACGAATGCTCATGTCATCTTGGAAGAAGCACCGAGTTTACCTCCGCTTCCCCTCGCTTCCCCGAGGCCGCAACTGCTCGTTTTGTCCGCCAAAACCCCATCGGCCTTAACGCAAATGTCCGCGAATTTAGCCGCTCATTGGCAACAACATCCCCACCTTGCCCTCGCCGATATCGCTTATACCCTGAGTCAAGGACGGCGGACATTTTCCCATCGTCAGATGTGGGTCGCCGCCACTCGAGAGGAAGCTCTTTCCGCCCTCGAGTCCCCCCTCGAATGGGTCAAACCCGCCGAGGCGGATCCGACAATTATCTTTTTGTTTCCGGGTCAGGGATCTCAATATATCAATATGGGACGGGAATTGTATGAGGAAGAAGCCGTCTTTGGCGATGCGATCGCTCGCTGCGCCGAGATTCTCGCCCCCGAGTTGGGATTGGATTTGCGCGCCTTAATTTATCCCGCCCCCGAGGACATTGACAAGGCGACCCAGCAGTTAATGCAAACCGCGATCGCCCAACCCGCCATCTTTAGCGTTGAATATGCCCTCATGCAGTTGTGGGAATCTTGGGGAATCTCTCCCCAAAGCGCCATCGGTCACAGTATCGGAGAATACGTCGCAGCTTGTCGGGCCGGAGTTTTCGCCCTAGAAGATGTTTTGCACCTGCTGGCACTGCGGGGCCGCCTCATTCAGGATCTCCCCCCCGGATCCATGCTCTCGGTGCCCCAGAGTGGGGTGGAACTGCAACCCCTGCTGGCCAAAGATTGCGCGATCGCGGCGGAGAATGAAAGCCAGCGTTGCGTCGTCTCGGGACCCCCCGAAGCGATCGCCACTCTTGCAAGGGAACTGAGCGATCGCGGCATTGAATCTCGTCCCCTGCATACATCCCACGCCTTTCACTCTCCCATGATGGAGCCCATCCTGGCCGCCTACGCCCGAGTCGCGGCCGCCGTTCCCCTCAACCCGCCACAAATGCCTTTTATCTCCAGCGTTACGGGAACTTGGATTACCCCGGAACAAGCAACAGATCCCCACTACTGGAGTCAGCATTTGCGAAGTCCGGTGCGCTTTGCGGCCGGACTGGCGGAATTATGGAAAGCGGAAAAACCGATTTTATTGGAAGTAGGGCCGGGTCGCACTTTAAGTACCTTTGCCCGACGACATCCCCTTGCCTCAGATGGAGGAATGGTCGCGACATCCCTGCGCCATCCCCTGGAAACCCGTTCCGATCGCGCCGTCATGCTGCAAGCCTTGGGACAATTGTGGCAGAGGGGCGCATCGGTGGATTGGTCGGGGGTTTATGCTGGGGCAAACTGCGATCGCGTTCCCTTACCCACCTATCCTTTTGAACGACAGCAATTTTGGATCGATCCCCCCCAGTTTCCTAAGAGAGAAAATCCTCCCGTCCCCTCCCCCCCAAACCGCAGTGGCGATCCGGCAGATTGGTTTTATCTGCCGAGTTGGCAGCGCATTGCCCTGCCCGTACTGCCTCCAGCGTCCCCCAAGCAAGAATCTTGGCTCATTTTTCTCGATCGCTGCGGCTTGGGGGCGACTCTGGCAGAGAAGCTCGGGGCGGCAGGAGAACGGGTCTACACCGTCGAGGCCGGCGATCGCTTTGCTCGCCTCTCTCCCGATACCTATTGCCTCTCTCCTGGAGAATTGGCAGGCTATCGCTCTCTTCGGCAAGCCTTGGAAAAGGAGGGCAACTTGCCCGCCCGCATCGTTCATTTGTGGAGCGTGAGCCCAACCCCCCCCCGAGGAACCCTCGCAGAAAGGCTAAAGGACTTAGAAGCCTGGCAGGATTTGAGTTTTTATAGCCTTGTTTTTCTCGCCCGAGTTTGGAGAGAGGGATCGCGATCTTGTCAATTGACCGCGATCGCCAATGGCATGCAGGAGGTCTGGGGAGGAGAACTCAACACTCCAGAAAAAGCCCTGCTTCTCGGTGCGGTGAGAGTCATCCCCCTAGAATATCCACACATGGCCTGTCGGAGTATCGATATCGACTTTCCCAACAAGGGAGACGCGATCGCCCCCCGAGGATTGATAGACCAACTGCTGGTAGAATTGCACGCCCCCATTGACGAACCCGCGATCGCTTATCGGGGTGACTATCGTTGGGTACAGCGTTTTGAGTCCATTGCCCTTCCCCACCCGACTCCCGAAGGATCTCGTCTCAAACCCGAAGGCGTTTATTTGCTAACGGGAGGTTTGGGGGGAATCGGTCTCGAGATTGCCGGCTATCTTGCCGAAACCACAGCCGCGAAATTGGTTTTCGTCGGTCGTTCCCCCTTCCCCCCTCGGGAGAATTGGCCGCAATGGTTGGCGGAACACCCTCCGGAGGATTCGATCTCCCTGAAAATCCGCCGACTCTCCCACTTAGAAAGTTTGGGATCTCGAGTATTGGTCTGTCAGGCAGATGTCAGCGATGCCGCAGCCACAGCCGAGGCGATCGCCAAAGTTCGCCAACAATTCGGCGCGATCGATGGGGTCATTCACGCCGCCGGGATTCCCGATGGGGGCCTGATTCACCAGACAACAAAGGAGGAGAGCAACAGACAGATGGCCGCCAAAGTTCGCGGCACGATCGTTTTAGATGCCCTTTTACAGGATAGTCCTCCAGACTTTTGGGTGTTATTTTCCAGTCTGAACGCCGTGAAACCCGTTACCGGGCAGGTGGGTTATTGTGCGAGTAATGCTTTCTTAGACGCATTTGCCCCCTCTCGCCGGGGGGAGGCCTTTCCCTCGATCGTGGCGATCGATTGGTATGGCTGGCGGGATACGGGCATGGCGGCAGTAGCCCGGAAGGCGCGACCGGATTACCTTTCCCCCCAGGAAGGGATCGAAGCCTTCGCTCGCATTTTGTCGCAACCCTTAACTCGCGTTCTCGTTTCGACGATCCCCCTGACGGAATTTCCCCCCAAAGTTGCCCGCGACGATGATTCCCCGTCGCCATCTCCTCAACCCCCCAAAACTCGCCGCCATCTGCGCCCTAACTCCTCCGTCCCCTATGTGCCGCCCCGCAATGCCGCCGAAGCCACCGCGATCGCGGTTTGGGAAGAAATTTTGGGGATTGAGTCCATTGGCGTTCACGATAATTTCCTCGACTTGGGGGGAGATTCTCTCATGGCCACTCAAGCGATCGCGCGATTGCGGCGGGTTCTCCATCCCCACCTCTCCGTTGCCAGTTTGTTTGAAGCCCCCACCGTTGCCGAGTTAGTCGCATCTCTCTCCCCTTCCTCCCTCCCCGAATCTCCCACTAGCGAACGAGAGGAAATCGAACTATGAAACCCATCCAAGATTGGCTGGCGGAACTCGAGACCGCAGATATTCACATTTGGCTCGAGGGGGGCGAACAAGAAGACCCTCCTCGCCTGCGCTGTAATGCCCCCAAAGGCGTTTTAACCCCCGAACTCAAAGCACGATTATCCGCTCGTAAAACGGAAGCGATCGCCTATCTACAAGCCCTCGATGGCAAAATTCAACCCCAGTCCCGGCCCGAGAGAATTCCCCTCTCTTTTGCCCAACAGCGACTCTGGTTTCTGGATCGACTCGAAAGCGGCACGAGTACGGATTATAATCTCTTCAGTCCTTGGCAGATTGACGGTCCCCTTGACGAAAGCGCCCTAGAGAAAGCCTTACAGGAAATCCGCCGCCGCCATGAGATTCTCCGGACGAATTTTTGCGAGATTGACGGAGAAGTGCAACAGGTCATCCAACCCGAAGCGGGTTGGTTTCTTCCCTTAGTTGATTTGCAGCATCTCACGGCATCAGAACGGGCTGCGGAAGTCCGACAACGCCGGCAACAAGAGGAAATCAAGCCCTTTGACTTGGCTCGAGATGCCCTCATGCGAGGCTGTCTCCTGAAATTGAGCCCTCAGTCTCATATATTGTTACTAACTTTTCATCACATCGTTTTTGATGGCTGGTCGAACGGGGTATTTTTGCGAGAATGCTCTGCCTTGTATCGCGCTTTTCGTGACGGGAAACCATCTTCTTTACCCCCCTTATCCATCCAATATGCCGATTATGCCCTTTGGCAGCGACAATGGTTGCAAGGGGCAGAACTCGATCGCCAATTAAAATATTGGCAGCAACAGTTTGCATCTCTCCCTCCTCCCCTCGAACTGCCTTGCATTTGCGCTCAACCCCCAGAGGAAACCGCAAGAGGCGGCCAGCATACTTTTGAGATCGTGCCGGAGTTAACTCGAGCATTGCGGCAGTTGGGACGAACGGTGGGGGCAACCTTATTTATGACGGTTTTAACTGCCTATGCCATCCTCCTTTACCGCTACAGCGATCGCGAGGATTTAACCATTGGCATTCCCACCGCCAGCCGCAACCGCAAGGAAATCGAACCATTGCTGGGCTTTTTTGTCAATACCCTCGCCCTGCGCTTCAATTTGACGGGAAACCCCAGCTTTCGCACCCTTGTCGGTCAAGTCCGCCGTCAAGTCTTGGCGGCTCAAGACCATCAGGATTTACCCTTTGAGAAACTGGTAGAAGTCCTGCAACCCGAGCGCGATCGCTCTCACAGTCCCCTCTTTCGCGTCATGTTCGTTTTGCAACGCCAAACCATGGGGGCGACGCAAATCGACGATCTGAACATCACCCCAATGCCCGGCACCCAAGCCACAGAAACCTTCGATCTGACTTTATTTCTGACCGAGACAGAGCAGGAGTTGCGGGGAATTTGGGAATACGATCGCCATCGCTTCGATCGAGAGGCGATCGAGAGACTGACGGGACATTTGCAAACCCTGTTACGGGGGATTGTGGCCTCGCCGGAGGAAACCATCGGACATCTTCCTCTCCTGACAGGGAGGGAAGAGCAGCAAATCCTCTCTTGGGGGATGGGGGAGGCTGAACCCGCCCTCGACCCGCCCTCGGTTCTCACTTTATTTAACGCCCGTGCCATCGACCATCCGGAAGCGATCGCCGTAGAGTGGGAGGACGAAAAACTCACTTACCGCGAATTATACCAGCAGTCCAAGGGACTGGCTCGGGTGCTGCAAAATCGGGGGGCGACCTCGGAAACTCTCGTGGGACTGTGTGTCAGGCGATCGCCCGAGGCGATCGTCGGCATGCTGGCTATCCTCCAAGCCGGAGCAGCTTACGTTCCCATCGATCCCGATGCTCCCGAGGAGCGTATTGCGGGCATTGTAGCAGAAACCCGCATTCAGTTAATTCTCTCGCAAACAAAACTCGCCGCAAAACTTACCGGTCTCAATGCAGATTGTTTGTTTCTCGATACCGAGGAGGCGATTCTCGATAGTCCTTCCCTCGATTTTCCCGACAGTCCGATTGCCGGACATCATCTGGCTTATGTTATCTACACTTCCGGTTCGACGGGCAGACCTAAAGGCGTGGCCGTCGAACATCGCTCCTTGGGGAGTTTTGTCCGCAGCGCGATCGCCACTTATGGCATTAATCGCCGCGATCGCGTACTCCAGTTCGCCGCTTTGAGTTTCGATACGGCGATCGAGGAAATTTATCCTTGTTTGTGTGCAGGGGCGACTTTAGTATTGCGCGAAGGTGAGGAAATTCCGACGAGTGAGGAATTCTGGCAGCAGTGTCGCGATCGCCGACTGACGGTGTTAGACTTACCGACAGCCTATTGGCACGTACTGGCGGCGGATTTGCGGGAGGACAGTTTTTTGCCCCCGACTTTGAGATGGGTCGCGATCGGGGGGGAACGCGCTCTACCCGCGCCTTGGCGGCAATGGCAAGAATGGCTGAGCGCCAAAACGAAGCAAGACCCCCACCGCCATCCCGTCGAAACCCTCAACACTTACGGGCCGACGGAAACAACCGTGGTCGCGACGTTTTATCGAGCCTCTCCGTCGAGTCCCACGGATCGCGTCCCCATCGGCCGGCCTTTAGGAGAGGCACGCGTATATCTCTTGGATTCACGGCAGCAACTCGTCCCCGTCGGCATTGCGGGGGAACTCTATATCGGCGGGCCGGGGGTCGCCCGAGGCTATCTCAACCAACCGGAACTCACGACCGAGGGGTTTATTATTTGGCATGGTCGCCGCCTCTACAAAACCGGCGATCGCGCTCGCTATCTTGCTGATGGCAATCTCGAATATTTGGGACGCATTGACAATCAAGTGAAGTTGCGCGGTTTTCGGATCGAACTCGGGGAAATTGAAGCGGCCTTGGTCGAGCATCCCGACATCCGCGAGGCTGCCGTTCGTCTCATGGGAAATCCCCCCCAACAACGTCTCGCAGCCTATATGGTCTCTCCCTCTCCCACCCTCAGCCATGGCCGACTACAACAATTTCTCCAACAAAAGTTACCCGATTACATGATTCCCACGGTGTGGATTCCTGTAGATCGCCTGCCCCGTTCTCTCAATGGTAAGATCGATCGCTCGGCCTTGCCCGTACCTGTTGACAATGGGGAGAGCGATCGCGACAGAATGCTACCGCGCAATCGTTGGGAATTAGGACTCGCACAAATTTGGTCCGAGGTCTTACAAGTTCAGGCCATCGGTATGAAAGATAATTTCTTTGATGTTGGCGGTCATTCTCTCTTAGGGGTATCCTTAATGAGTAAAATTCGGCAAACCTTCGGGCGATCGCTTCCCCTCGCGACTTTATTTCAAGAAGGAACTATCGAACGGCAAGCCCTCCTCCTCCGTCAAGATAGTCCGATTCCTTGGTCTCCTCTCGTCCCATTACGAGCCACGGGAAACCAACCGCCTTTATTCTGCGTGCATCCGGGAGGGGGGAGCGCTTTCGCTTACGTTCGACTCGCCGATGGCCTCCATCGCGATCGCCCGGTTTATGGCATCGATCCTCGGGGTTTTGAAGGAGGCGAACTTCCCCACGATCGCATCGAAACCATGGCAACTTACTATATCGAAACCTTGCAGGGGTTTTACCAGGGTCCGTATTACTTAGTGGGGTGGTGCTTTGGCGGTTTGGTTGCCTTTGAAATCGCCCGACAGCTTCACCAACGCGGTCAGAGGGTCGCTTTTCTCGGTTTGCTGGATATGCCCGATTATTACAACCTGACGGAACATCAGTTTCCGCAATTCAATGAGAAGGTCGAGCAATTTATTGTCCTCTTTGACAAACATTTAACGCATTGTCACAATGTTTTACCCCTTCTCTCCCCAGAAGAACGCTTTCCTTACGTGTTGGAAGAAGCCAAACGACTCGAGCTCATTCCGATGACTTTTGGGATGCCAGAGGCTTTAAATCTGATCGATGTTGCAGAGGCTCATAAGCGAGCCATTGAAAACTATGTTTTCTCTCTGCCCCCATATCCCGGTAAAGCAACCCTCATACAAGCCCGAGATGGCATCACTTCAACCGTGGGGCGTTCCACCCAAGGATGGTCGCAACTGATCAAAACCGTTGAAGTCCACTGGATACCGGGGAATCATTTCAGTATCTTGGGTGCATCGGGGGTTAAAACCCTCGCCGAAACCCTTCAACGTTGTTTGGAGGATAGCGATCGCTAAAATCATATGCAAACACCCCCTACCCCATCGGCAACAAGCGATCGCGACAATCGAGAGATCCAGGAGAAACATGCTCAACCCCAAGGAATGGGAATGTTTACGGCGATTTGGTTCGGCCAGGTCGTTTCTCTCCTCGGCTCCAGTCTCACGAGTTTTGCCTTGAGTATTTGGGTTTATCAGCAAACGAACTCGGTCACTCAATTTTCTTTTCCTATCCTTGCGGCGGTTCTTCCCCCCATCCTCATCAGTCCCATTGCCGGCGTTTATGTCGATCGCTGGAGTCGTCGTTGGACCATGATGATTAGCGATTGTTGTGCGGGTTTATGTACGTTTATTTTGGCTTGGCTGTATATTACCCATCATTTAGCAATTTGGCATATTTGTCTCCTCAATGTTTTTACGTCCAGTTGCGGCACGTTTCAAGGATTAGCCTATTCTACGGCAACAACTCTCCTCGTTCCCAAGGATAAGCTGGCCCGGGCCAGTGGTATGGCGCAAACGGGACAAGCACTATCGGGCTTAACCGCCCCCAGTCTGGCCGCAGCACTCTTGGGAATCATTCAGTTTCAAGGGATCGTGGCGATCGATTTAATCTCCTTAATCTTTGCGTTGTTGATTCTAGCGATCGTCAGATTTCCCGAGATTGCTACCGAAACCCATTCTCCCTCCCGAGAAGAATCGTTTCTGCAACGATTGACGTTTGGTTGGCATTATTTTTTAGAACGCCCTGGGCTGTTGAGTTTGGTTCTGTTGGTCTCGCTTTGTAACTTTTTGATTGGAGCAACCCAAATTCTCGATACCCCTTTAATTCTTTCTTTTGCTTCGATCGCAACCTTGGGCATTATTGTTTCTTGTGGCAATGCCGGCATGATTGTAGGGGGTTTGGCGATGTCGTTTTGGGGAGGTTTGGGCAATCAAATGACGATTATTTTTCTCAGTATGTCGGTTATCGGTCTTTCCGTGTTCGCTGCGGGTTTGCGTCCGACGGCTATCCTCTTGGCTATTGCTAATTTTTCTTTGCTTTTGATGATTCCCATTGTTAACGGAACGATTCAGGCGATTTATCAACGCAAGGTTGCACCGGAAGTTCAAGGGCGTGTTTTTGCGTTTCGCAAGTCCGCAGCCATGGCAACTCTTCCATTATCTTATTTGGCTGCGGGTCCTCTCGCCGATCGCGTTTTTGAACCTTTAATGAGTCGCGATACTTGGGTTGCAAGGAGTATTGGCTGGGCGATCGGTACGGGACCGGGTCGCGGTATCGGTTTGCTTTTTATTTGTATGGGATCTCTCACGATTTTGGCAACGGGGATTGCTTGTTGCGTACCGCATTTGAGAAATTTGGAGGCGGAATTACCCGATGCGATTTCCGAAGAGAATTAACTGGCGATCGCTCATTTCACTATTATTGAAAGGTGCGATACCAACGTGCCAAACGATGGGGAGAAACCCCAAAGAAATAACCGATAATAATGATTTGATTGATAGCAGTGGTTTTGACGACTCCTAACTTTTGCCAGCGACGACCAGAAGTGAGGACGGCATGGGGAACGATGCGGATACGTCCTGCTTTTCTCAAGGTGCGAACGAATTCAAAGTCTTCCATAAAAAGGAGATCGGGAAATTTGCCTAACTCAAAAAAGGTACTGGTTTTACAAAATAGCGCTTGATCGCCATAGGGAAGGGAACAAAAACGCGATCGCCATTGCACCATCTTTTCGACCCAACGCAACGATCGCATCGCACCGTCAATTTTTAAGGCAAATGCTCCGGCGACGGTTTGCGGCAAGGTGAGAGTATCTCGCACCATCTTTGCATAACCTCGGGGCAGGCGAGTATCGGCGTGCAAAAACAGTAGAATTTCCCCAGAAGCGATCGCGGCTCCGGCATTCATTTGTCTGGCACGTCCTTTTTGAGAGATGGAGATGACAATAACGTTGCATTCTTTCGCCAGTTTTACCGTATGATCCGTGCTGCCGCCATCCACGACAATAATTTCAATATCGGGGGTTCTTTCGATTGCCTGTAATGTCGTTTGAATGTGTTTTTCTTCATTCAAAACCGGAATAATAATAGAAATCACTAGGGAAGAATGGGTAATGGGGAATAGGTAAAAGTAACTACCAAAATAATTTATTATAGATCGCGGTTTTGGAGGGATTAGTTTATTGGAGGGAAAATACAAGGGATTTAATCTTAGATTTCAAGGGATTCAACGATCGTCATCTTTCGATCGACGGTTAACCGTACCGGACAAAATCGCGATCGCTAGGAGAAAATAAAAAAAACGGACGCAGTTAACAAAAATTAATATTCGTCCGCTAACTGCTGAATTTAAACAAAAAATGGGTATAAAAAACAATCCAAAACCATCATGGGGTCGTCTCGTCGGTAATATTCTTTTTATTACCGGAATTGGACTTTTAGTAATCAATATCTTTTTTCCACAAATTTTTGCACCGCGCATTCCCCAAGTGCCTTACAGTATGTTTATCGACCAAGTTAGCGATGGGAACGTGACTCGCGCCTATGTCGCCCAAGATCAAATTCGCTATCAATTAAAAGGGGAAGGGGAACAACCGGGACAAATTTTAGAAACAACGCCCATTTTTGACCTGCAATTGCCCCAACGCTTGGAAAATAATGGGGTGGAATTTGCCGCCGCTCCGCCCAAGGGCAATAATTGGTTGGGGACGCTTTTGAGTTGGGTGATTCCGCCGTTAATTTTTGTTGGGGTGTTTCAATTTTTTGCACGGCGGGGGGCAGGGGGACCTCAAGGGGCGCTTTCCATTAGCAAAAGTAAGGCGAAGGTTTATGTTGAGGATGACGAGACAAAAGTGACGTTTGACGATGTGGCGGGGGTTGAAGAGGCAAAAACCGAACTCACGGAAATTGTCGAGTTTTTGAAAAATAGCGATCGCTATACTCGCATTGGGGCGCGCATTCCCAAAGGGGTTTTATTGGTGGGTCCTCCGGGGACGGGGAAAACTCTGATGGCGAAGGCCGTGGCGGGAGAAGCGGGTGTATCTTTCTTTAGCATCTCTGGATCGGAATTTGTGGAATTGTTTGTCGGTGCGGGGGCTGCCCGAGTGCGAGACTTGTTCGAACAGGCAAAGAAAAAAGCGCCTTGTATCATTTTTATCGATGAGTTGGACGCGATCGGTAAATCTCGTGCGAGCGGTAATTTTATGGGGGGGAATGACGAACGAGAACAGACTCTCAACCAGTTGTTAACGGAGATGGATGGGTTTGCTGCGGGGGATGCGACGGCGATCGTCCTTGCCGCGACCAATCGCCCGGAAACCCTCGATCCTGCCCTTCTACGCCCCGGACGCTTCGATCGCCAAGTTTTGGTCGATCGCCCGGATCTCCCCGGACGCTTGAAGATTTTGGAAATCTATGCGGCGAAGGTGAAAATCGATTCTGAGGTGGATCTCAAGGCGATCGCGACTCGCACTCCCGGTTTTGCCGGGGCGGATTTGGCGAATTTGGTCAATGAGGCGGCACTATTGGCGGCGCGAAATCAGCGCGAGAAGGTGATTCAAGGGGACTTTAACGAGGCGATCGAACGAGTGGTGGCGGGACTGGAGAAGAAAAGTCGCGTCCTCAACGAGAAGGAAAAGAAAATTGTTGCTTATCACGAGGTGGGTCACGCTTTGGTGGGGGCGTTGATGCCGGGAGGGGGTAAGGTTGCCAAGATTTCTATCGTGCCTCGGGGCATGGCGGCTTTGGGTTACACTTTACAAATGCCCACGGAAGATCGCTTTTTAATGTCCGAATCGGAATTGCGAGACCAAATTGCCACGCTTTTAGGAGGTCGGGCGGCTGAGGAGGTTGTGTTCGGGAGTATTACCACGGGGGCGGCAAATGACCTACAACGGGCGACAGACCTCGCGGAACGCATGGTGACGACTTATGGCATGAGTCAGATTCTCGGACCTCTCGCTTACGAGAAGGGACAGCAAAATAGCTTTCTTGGGGAAGGTGCGATGAATCCTCGTCGCAATGTTAGTGATTCTACTGCTAAGGCGATCGATGCAGAGGTGAAAGAAATTGTTGAAAATGGCCATCAACAGGCGATCGCCATTCTGGAAAAGAATCGCGATTTATTGGAAGCGATCGCCCGAGAAATTCTCGCCGATGAGGTAATTGAAGGGGAGAAGTTACAGGAGTTATTAGGGCGAGCGCAAGGGGTTGAATTGGCTGCTGTTTAAGATTATCTCATATTGAGTGCGTTCCTGCGTTCTACGCGGGAACGTTTTTTTTTGTACAATCAAGGAAAGAATTGTTTTGGATTCCATGCCTGCTAAGGATATTTACCACGATCTTGTCGTCCGGCTTTTGATTGAAGAAGGTTGGACGATTACGGACGATCCGCTCTTTTTATCTTATGGCGGGCGAGATTTATTTGTCGATCTCGGTGCAGAAAAACAGGCGATTGCTGCGGAAAAAGGCGATCGTAAAATTGCAGTTGAAATTAAAAGTTTCTTGAAACCTTCTCCGGTGACGGATTTAGGGGAAGCGATGGGACAATATGGAATTTATCAAAGCATTCTCTCGGAAATTGAACCAAACAGGGAACTTTACCTGGCGGTTCCCAAGCGAACTTATGAAACAATTTTAACGGAAAAGTTGGGTCAACTTGTCCTCAAGCGTTGGCAAATTCAATTGATTGTTTTCGATGAAGCAAAAGGAGAGAGTATCGAATGGATACCTTAGAACGTTATCGCGAACTCAGTCGCAATATTATTCTGAAATATGCTCAGTATAAGCCCTCGAATGGAGATATCGAACCGGAGGCAATTCTAGATTTGGAACGCGATCGCTACGAACTCATGCACGTCGGTTGGGATGGACAAAGGCGGGTACATGGTTCTGTGATTCATCTCGATATTATTGAGGGCAAAATTTGGATTCAGCACGATGGCACGAATATTTCTGTTGCTGAGGAATTGGTGGAATTAGGCGTTCCTCCAGAGGATATCATTCTCGGTTTTCATCCGCCAAATGTGCGTCAATATACCGATTTTGGGGTTGCTTGATTATGGGTTGTCAGGCGCGATCGCATTACAAAAATACACTTGCATCGACTTGAAAAAAGACGGCTAATTTTTTTGCTTGTTCGGCATCGATCGCTTTTCTTTTGTCTAAGATTTCTTGAACGATATCTTCCGATCCCAAAACGTCCGCTAAATCTGGCAATGCGATCGCTTGTTGTTCCATCAAAAATGATAACATGGAATGAGGGTTTGACGCTTCTCCTGGATGGTAAAAATTTTCTTCAAACTTTTCAATTAAAACAACCAGCAGATCGTAAAGCGCGTTTTCTTCTGGCGATCGTATTTTTCGGTGCATCAGTTCTTCTACAATCGCAAGCGCTTCCTCATTTTCTGTTTCAGTTTTAATTAATCTGGGTTGATATTGAGCCAGAAGTTTTCCGTATTCTCTACGATCGAAAGTAAGGGTCATTTTTATGCAATTTTTATTTTTTGTCTTAGTTTCCTGCATTTGTCCATCCTTCGATCGCACCTGCAACAACAGAACCGATGAGAGTATTTTTGATTCCTTCTAAAAATCCGCCTTTGAATGCCGCGATCGCTTTTTCTTTGAGAGAGGGATCGCTTTCAATTTGTTGAATCGCTTGGGTTGCAATTTGCATCTGTTCGACGGTGTTAGTGGTTGGGGCATTTTGAGAAAGTTGGGTGAGGAGTTGTTGAATTTCGCTTGCGGCTGCGGTTAAATCTTGTTGACTATTATAATCGCCTTCGATATACACCCCTTTGTTATCAATTTCGCGTTCGTGATAGTCACCACTGCCCATTTTAATAATGCGATCGCTGCTCATGCTATTATCTCCTGTATTGATGTTTATATCTATATTAGTCGAAGAATTTCGTTTTCGCTCTCTTTCTTCTTCAAATATTTCTCTGCGATTGATCGCATTGTTAATCAAACTTCTAACGTTAACGGTATTATAACTTTTTCGGCATTGAATATCTTTGCCGTCTCGTTCAAATTGACGCAGCACCTCAAAGGGGTAAAATTCTGGATCTTGACTATCTTTGCAAAATGTACAATTGCAGGGAATTAAGAGTTTGTATTTTAAGCGATTGAAGGCATGATGGATTTCTTCGAGTTCGTGGATGATAATGGTCATTAAATCGCGTTTGTATTTGCCTGTAATGCGGATTTTGATAGTTCTGCGATCGCGATCTTCGATGACTTCAGCTTGAGTATTGTCTTTATCTAAAATAACGCCAGTTCTCCAGACGCATTGCTGTTTATTGGGTTTTTGATGAATATTGCGATGCAGGGCAACAATAAATTGCGTTAATATCCCTTTGGGCATGAATTCGTATTCATAGCGCAAGATGAGGTTATTATTGTCATTCCAGTCATATTCGGGAGGGTTGAGGGTGAGGAGTTGTGGGGCGATGTAGGTATCTTCAGTCCGAGGAAGTGGATAGCATAGTTTAAATTTTATCATGAGTTGCAAGAGTTCGTCTCGCATATTGTTATATTGCGCTTCTTTCCAGATTTCTTTTAATTCTTGGCGAGTGAATTTGCCAAAGTTGCGGATCGCTTGGGGGTTATCGAGGACTTTATAAACGGCGGTGGTTCCCCATTCGGGTTTGAGAATAACTTTGTTTTTGAGGAGGGGATCGTTTTGGAAATGGAGGAAAACTCCGAGATCGTGAAGATAGCTACTCAGTAAAAGTTTAGAGCTATCTTTTGTAATTTTATTCTCATCGCAAATGCGGAAATATTCATCGATATTGATATAGTCTCTCGTATCTTTTTCGAGGATGCTGCGAATAGTTGTCCATGTTTTCGGGAGACGAGAACCCACATGAGGAAGGTTCTCGATTTGGTGTTTGATTTCCCGGAGAATGTTCTCTAATCCTCGGTTATTGGCGAGGTTAGTGGGGAGGATTTCTTTGAGATTCTTGAATTGTCCGCGCAGGATTCTCGCGTTTATTTCTCGGTGGCGATCTTGTTTTTCATTTTGGACGATAAAGATGGGGCTATTGTCGCTGAGGAGTTCGACGACATTAAGCCAATAGAAAAAGTCGGTATCTTCTTTGCGGGTATCGGTGACGAGGAGATAAAGAGAGCGTTTGGTGAGGAAAAATTGGTGAGTGGCGTGATAGATTTCTTGTCCGCCAAAGTCCCAAATATTCACGCGAAATTCTTCCCCGTTTGCCATTGTAAACGACCATGTTTTAACTTCGATTCCTTTTGTACTATCTTCTTCTTTGAGTTGATAGTTAGAATCGCAAATTTTTTCTGAGAGGGTCGTTTTTCCGGCTCCTGCTTCGCCGACGATTAAAAGTTTCGCTTCATAGAGGCGATCGTGTTCTTCTTCTTGGTGTTGAAAGAATTCTCGAATGGCGATAATCCCTTTTTTGGCAATTTCGAGAGGTGGATCTTCAAGAGGATTATCATCTAGATAGAGTAGAGTCAGATTGACGAGTTTAGTGATGGATTCGGGGACGGTTGTTAGTTGGTTAGAACGGAGATCGAGTTGAGTCAGATTGACGAGTTTAGTGATGGATTCGGGGACGGTTGTTAGTTGGTTAGAAC
>JAGHZQ010000095.1 GCA_017746715.1 Cyanobacteria bacterium SBLK | reverse complement strand
TTGGCGGGCAAGGGTGTCTGGCAAAATCGAGGAAGTTAACGGCGGTTTCGGTGGCGAGTCCGGCTTGGAAGGATGAGGACATGGTTATCGAGGGGTGTCGAGATAGGGTTTGGTGTAGCGAGGTTTCCCCTCCCCAATGCTCCCAAAAGAGGGGGCAAAGTACAGATGGGAGGGGTGTCCGTCTTTGGGTAAGGCGCGGTCGTTCCCCGCGATGGTTAAACCCGTGCGTGGCGATAATGCTCTCGATACGCTGCTTTTAAGTCTTCTGGAACAAAAAAGAGGATGTCATCGATAGAGCAATCGAGCTGTTTGGACAATCCCGCGAGAGCATCGTCGAGTTGGCTCGGATCGTCTGGGATAAAGGCGACAACTTCATCAATTGATGTTGCTCCTACTGCGATACAGAGTTGGTTAAGGGTCTTAAAGCCAATCCCTTGTGCTTTCTGCTGTTCGAGCTTGCCGATGAGTTGTTGAGAGCGCTTGGCTAAATCGGCGAGTTCTTCTTGGGTGAGATGGCTTTTCTTGCGGGTGAGAGATAATGTGACGATAATGGCCATTGTTTTATTGATGAAGGGCGTGCAAGGGGCGTTGGGACCCTCGTTTCGGCTTCGCTCAACGAACGGGTTGCGCCCCCTTTGGGTTTAGTTGATAAAAATTTCCTGCTCGATAATCGCTAGTTCCCGAGGCGTTTTATCCAGTCCAATCTCTTGCAACAGAATCCCGATACAGGCGCGCTCTCGTCCCATCTCCCAAAAGCCATCACCGATATACTCATAGTCCTCTAACCCTCGCTTGGCTTCTTTCCATTCCTCATCAGTGCAGCAAACGACGCTCTCAATGGCTTCTTGGCAGTTGTAGAAAGCTCGCGTACTGGTCGTGGAGTACCAACGCCCGCATTGCTTGTACACAGAACCCAAGTGGCGGCGAGTTTTGGTGTGGAATGCTGCGGTGAGTTGTTTGAGGTCAATCGCGCAAGGATGGGGGTGTTTGGCGGCTTCTGTAGCGAGTTCTGCCTGTTCTTCGGAGATTTGCCCCTCGGCTTTGTACTCGGCGATCCATTCTTTGAATTGAGCGATTGTAATGATGGTTTTGCCGCCTTGGGTGAAGTAGATGTCAACCATGCCATCGTGTACTGTGACTGAGGCGATATCTTCGGCTGAGATCGTTGTGTTGTGGCAGAGGTCGCGGGTTGCAACGCGGGCAACGAGTTGGAGGTCTGTGGGGGAGAGTTTAAGAGCGGTTGCGGTGGTCATGGTATAATGATGTCCTTAACTTATATGGCTTTCCCCTGTTGGCGCAGGGGGTTTTTGTTTTCTCTGACATTGCTAATATATCCCTTGTACAAGGGACAAGTCAAGCGATTTTAGAGGGTGATACAATTAAATATATCCCGTGTACACGTGATATGTATAACCTATCCTTATCAGTCAAAACCCGCATATTTTTTGAGTTATCTTTGGGGAAGGATTAAAGAGGTGAGATGAACGCACCAAAGGAAAAAGCATGGAGAGGAATCAAAAAAGAATCGCATAAACCTCATGGGAAACTCAGCAACCCCAACCCCGTGCAAACCCCAGAGTTTAAGGAAAAAAGATTCAAACCACTTGCCAAATTGGATCTTGGTGAAATTGGGGGAAAAGGCTTCAATACCCGTTATCCGATTGATGTGGAACAGGTGTTACTCGAATTAGAGCAAGGCGATCGCATTGACCAAATTCGCAAGGCTGTTACTTCTCACTTCCGAATCACTTTAAAAAACTTGGAAGAAATAGAAGCCGAACACGGCACAACCCCTGACAACATCGAAGCCCTGACAATCGGCGATCGCTTTGTCGTGGGGGATGGCTCTGTTTGGGAAGTCTGGGAGGATGGAGAGGGCGATACGTCCTCCGGACACGCAAGCGAACGGCTCTATCGGTTGCTGTTGCTGGGGAATAAGGGTGAGGAAACCGAGGGAGGGAAAGAATGATTGAGATTCGTTTTTTCTTCTACGAGATGCTAGAACGAGGTACAGTGCCGATTACTGCTGAAGGAGCAAAGGAATTCAGGGAGTCATGGGGAAAACCTCACTATACAACTCGATTTCTTCCCACGATCCCTAGAATTGGCGAGTGGGTTGATTTCCTTGAATGGGGTAGATTCAGAGTTAAAGATGTTATACATACAATTAGTGACGAGGAGGAATCTTTCAGCGTAGATGTTTATCTCGATAGTGGCTCGTACCACGAATAAAAATAGCTCTTACATTAATTGGCTTATGAGACTATCGGGATCTCCCCTCCAAGCCTTCAATCTATCGGGTTGAGGAAAAAGACTGACCCCACCCCCACAACCCAACCAACAACAACCCCCCGCACTGTCTCTGAGTCGGGGGGTTTGGTATGGGGGGAATGTGGGTCTAGTCGGGAGGATTCACTCGATTGTCTCCTTCGATGTAGCCCGATCCTTTGAGTTCTTCGGTGTAAGCAGAACCTTTGATGTCGTTATCGCTAACCGTGATGTTGCGGTTGTTGATGTTGATAGGTCGGCTTGCTATTGCTTTAACAATGTCTGTGAGATTGGTGTTCTCTCGCTTGTACTGCTCAATCTGTGAGTCCTTAGCCTGCAATCTCTCCCGATACACCCCCTCTAACCGCTTCAATTCC
>JAGHZQ010000094.1 GCA_017746715.1 Cyanobacteria bacterium SBLK | reverse complement strand
GGACGTGGAGGACAGCGTAAAACTTCCGCCAAGGGAGTAGCAGCCGATGAAGCGTCAACCGTCCCTCGGGAGTGGGTTCAGTTGAGCCTATTCCCGGTGGAATCTCCTGCCTCAACGAAGTAGGCAGGAGAGGATGTCAATAATCGCTTAATGCTATTTGACCCTCCCCGCTCTAAAGAGACGGGGCTACCAAGCTCCCGTTTTTTCTCGTGTTCGTTTGATTCAAAATTGTAATTATGAAAATTGACTACAAAGAATTCGAAATTAAAATCTTTCGCATGAGTGATTTCAATAAAGAAGACACCGATTATTGCTGGGAGGTTTTTCGCGACGGGAAAGTTGTCGCCCACAACCTCTATGACGATGCCGAGGACGCTATCTATTCCGAAGACGAGGCGATCGTCGCAGCCCAACGCAAATCCGATTCTCTTCTTTAATCAATCTCGTATAACCTCATTGCCATCCCCAATGCCATCCGGTGCTTGGGGAGTTCTTTTCTACGTCCCGCCGAAATCTTTTCCCACAAATCCAGCGACCAAAACGGAACGCGATCGTTGATTTGCTTTAGCGTCCATCCCGTTCTCCCTTGGAATTCGTGCAAGGGAATCTCTGGGAAAATAATAGTTTCCGGTGTTTTAATAGGCATAGACCACCTCTAGGCAGATTAGGGGTGCGTTTAGGCGATCGCCAGCGCTGGAACGCGAGCGATCGCCGCTTTTATTGGCTTTATTTTACCCGGACTCAGTCCCTTGCAAACCGCACTCAGTCCGGGTGACTGGCAACTGATTGTCAAATTATTATCAATTCATTGGCAAAACACAGGCGCGACTGCATATCGCCATGCAAATGACAATTGCTTACCGCTCGAACGCCAGTATCCTATCTGAGTTTGGAATTGGGAAAAGTCAATTCCGCGCCGACAAGCAACTTCTGCGAGACGAACTGGGAGATTGGTTTATCTGCCAACCCGGAGAGGGTGGAATGGATGACAGCGCTTACAAAATTTACAAGCGTTTTCGCCAGCTTTTCAGCCAAACTCAGCGCAAAGATACCGCGATCGAATTACTTAAACTGGAGTTAGAAGAATGACCGTTTCAACCGATAGAAAATCCCTGATTCGAGAAGAATTGAAAAACCAAGGACTTGAAGTTACCGAGGGTGCGGTTGACTGGGTTTTTAATCAGATGAAAGGAACGAGACTTGCCCCCAGAAATGGTGTTTTGCGATGGAAAAAATACCTTGAAAGCCAGCGAAAAAGTCGCAAGCAAGTCAGTAGTGCCGAAATGGGAACGGCTAGTGGAATTAACGGTCTCTCGGAATTGGTCGAGACTGCTAGCGATCGCATGAGCGACCAAGCATCCGACGCAATTCATGCCAAAGCGATCGTGAAGACCATGCAGAAAATGGGGAACAAAGAAGGACCCATGACTCAAGCCGCTTACGATCTCTTTGAAAACGCGATGGCAGGATTGGAAACAGATATCGGCATCTTGTTGCCGGGAGAGGATAGTGACATTTTTTTGCTTTCCTCTGCGGAATGATCGTCCAGCAAAAAGCAACCGAAAAATCTTCCAATTCCGAGGCTTCTTGGTTGCAAGCCCATCTTGAATCGGCAAGAGTTTTTAATGGCTTAATCTAATAAGAGGGATTT
Source organism: Cyanobacteria bacterium SBLK (assembly GCA_017746715.1). Lineage (GTDB taxonomy): Bacteria > Cyanobacteriota > Cyanobacteriia > Cyanobacteriales > Spirulinaceae > CCY15215. The sequence continues at coordinate 5,695 of JAGHZQ010000094.1, read as the reverse complement.
ATGACAGAAAATATCCCAGTAACCCAACGCAAGCCACCCGCCACCCTTGAAGACAAGATTGCCTATCGCCCCGCTTGCGACCAATTGCAGCCACGCGGGGACGGGCAGGGGCAAACCGAATGGGGCGTAACCATGCCCGATGGCTCATTTTTGGTTTTTACCGCGCTTCCCTCTCAATCCAAAGAGACAGCCCACGCAAGTATGGGGTCAAGTGGATTTTGCAAAGTGGGAGGGAAACGGATTCCCATTGTCCCTCCCAGACAGGCGATCGCATCCATTCGTCAAACCGTCGATCTCGTCCCCGTTCAAGCTCGTCCGCAATGGCATCAATGGGGGTTATGGGGCATTGCGATCGCCTTCCTCGTCGCGGGAGTAGCATATAGCCAATGGCAGGCAAAACAAGAGCGGGAGGCGTTTTTCAGCAAATGAATACCAACTTTTTGCTCTATGGAGGGGCAGTCTTGCTTCTCTTTGCCTTCGTATCCGGGCAAGGAGACAGCCAAACCTTCAGCCAACAATCCGATGCGACAGAAACTGCCACCGTAGGCGGGCGCATTGAGGCAGAATACCGCGAAAGCCAGAAAGCCCTTGCCGAGAGCCGTTTTGAGTCGGGGCTGTGCTTGCTGGCAAACCAGCCCATTGCCCCCAGCTTAGCTGTTGCCACTCCTGTTCCGAACGGTAGCATTATCTGCGATCGCGCTGGCACGACGGCGATCGCGGACGAACACGGGCGATTGACCCAAATCGCCAAAACCGACAACCGAGAAACTATTGAGGAGGGATTAAAGTGACTGCAACGCAACCAAATTTTAGGCAGCAAACCGAGCCTAGTGCTGGAAAACCCCCGCCAGAACCTGAAGCCAAACCCGAGCAAGCTCCCCAAATAAAAAGAAAGTTTGAGTTTGACAAGGTTAAAATCCCAACTGATTTAACCTCAGAAAAAACTCTCGCGACAATCGCCGCAATTGGTGCAGGAGTTGGCTTATGTCTTGTTCTTGCTGCTAATATAAAGCCATACTCTAATGCTGCCAATGCGCTTATTCTGAAAGTTTCAGAAGGGGGAGTTAAAAATAGCCTTCTTGGCTTAATCATTGGCTCTTCCTTCTTTGCCGCAATCCAATCCCTTGAAGTTCGCCCTCATTTTCTAGAGGGTAGTTTGCCTCGCCAAAGTGCCGCTCGCTTCCTTTCCAATTTTGCCTATGGACTCGATTTAGCGCTGGGATTATCGTTTTTCCCCCCTCTTAAAGTCAGTATCAATGAGTTTGCAGTTGCACCAACTTTTAGCAACATCAATCTATTTCATGTTGTGATTTTGGTAGTAACTCTATTTGGCTGTGAGAGCTATGTCCGTATGCTCAAGAACCTACGATAACTTGTGAGAAATCCATAAGAATGTTACTGAAACGCAAATTACCAAAAACCCTAGAAGATTACCTTTACGAGGCGAAAAATCAAGCCGATTTGCAACGCCAAAACACACTCAAAATTGCAATTCCTTTCGTAGCCGTTGGTTGTTTGTTTGGCTATCCCTATATTAAAGAATTGGGAGTGGGCGCGATCGCTCTCCTTTCGGTGGCTTACTGTCAGAAAATGGGTGCAGATATTCGCCGTGACTGGAATGCGATCGACGAACTCGATCGCGCAACCATCTATAAATTTACTCCCCTCCAGTACCGGAAGGGAATGAAAAAGGCGTTGAAGTCAGCCCCCTCACCCTCAGTCACCAACAATACACAAGCCAGCAAGCCCCGCGCTCTTCTCCCGGCGCGGACGAGTGCGATCGCGCCTTCTGCCTCCAATCCTCTCCAGCCAAGCCCAACTCTTGGAGGTGCTGCGGGTGGCTTTGACTGGGTAAATAGCCTGATCAAGTTTCCTTCTGTGGCAGTCTTTGGGGGCATGGGAGCAGGTAAAAGTACATTCGTTAAGTGGCTAATTGAGCAACGAATTGCTCTCAATCACCAGATAAAAGTTCTCGATCCTCATGCCAAAAAGAACGCATGGCAAGGACTAGAAGTTATTGGTAAGGGGAACAAATATTTGGAGGTTGAGAATTTTCTGAAATGGCTTAATGCCGAGTGCGATCGCCGCTACGAAAAAGAAGCAAATGACGACAATCCACAATTCCCAGTTTTAACCATTGTATGCGAAGAGATGGTTAAATGGGAATCAAAAATTGACGCTGAAGTTTTGGGATTATTCGATCAAAACTGTATCTCAGAACTCCGGAAAATTAGGATTAAGGTTATCAAAGTTTCCCACAACGACACCCTTTCTTGTACGGGAGGAAAAGCAGGAACAAAAGGGACTTTAGCTTATTACATTAGACTTTATTTGGAAACAATCCCAAACCCAAACACCGAGGACGGCGTAAGTCCTGCTTTTAAAGGACAGTTATTTTATCCCCACAAGGACGCGATCGAGGTCAAGATTAACCCGGAGTGGAAGCCGTGCCGACTGGGTGCCACCCCCAAGCCAAACCCTCCTCACCTCCCGTTGTCACCCCGTGTCACCCCCGTGACACCCTCACCCTCACCCCACAATTCCGATCGAGGTGACACCCTCACCCCCCGACAAAAAATTGAGATTTTTATCGAAGATGAAAGGAGTGAGAAATGGATTTTAGAAGACTATTTTTCGCTCACCAAAAACTCTGCTAAATGGCGAGAATATCGGGATTTGATTCGAGCGATTAAGCGCGATCGCGAGAACCCTCCTGTTTTTTCAGGTTTGTTTTAAGCCCCGCAACAGTTCAAACCAACAGCAAAAAGTTTGATGTACCAATTTCGCGATCGCAGTAATGATTCGTTCGCTACTGGCTTGGGACAAGCAATATGAGGCTTGAGAAGATTAGAATATCCTGAAATTCTTGCGATCGCGGATTTACCCCAGATAGAATGAAAAACAAAAAGCACGGTTATGAGAGATGCGCTGCAAAAACTCAATGAAGCGCTAGACCAAATTATCCAAGAAGATAACCCCGCGCTCCATTTCACTCCTGCCGAATGTTCCCAAGGTTGCCCGACAAGAATCGAGGGGGGATTCGCAATCGAAGGAAGAGACGAAATTATTCTCGTCTCTGAAGGTCCGACGGTTTTGAGCGAGTCCCGCCCGCCGAGCGATAGCGATCGCTTCATCTCAGTCGAAAATCTTACCGGAGCAGAGTCTGTTTGTATTAAAGTAGAAGGGGGAGAGGAACTCGCAATCGATCTAGGGTTGAAAGAGACCGAATTTATCCCCAAAGGGCAAAGATTTCATATAGAAATTCGCGCACCCCAAGAAATTCACTGTTCGCTGCACTTATATCATGCCCCCGAATCCTTTGTCCGACGATCGCGACTCCAGTAAGTTCGATCTCGGCGACGTTAACAATACAAAAATTGAAGTTATCTTTGAGCGTTTTAGGAATCTTTTTTGGCGGGCGGGCGAGCATCTTGAAAGTTTGGAAGAAACGACGGATCGATTGGAAAAAAGCGTCAAGCAAAATGAAGATCGATCCCGATCTGCCTTGGCTTTAGCTGAAAGGACGAAAACTAAGCTCGACAAGATAGAAGCACGTTTCAAGGAAAACTGGGGCTGGATTGTCCCCTTTATTTCACAAACGGCGATCGCGACGATTGTCTCTTTTTTAATAGCTAAAATGCTGGAATAATGCTAATTCCCGAGGGGCAAAAATATAAATTTATCAAGGGACTTCAGCCAATATATTTGCTGTTATTTAAAGAAAATCCAGCGATCGCTCTCAACCTTCTTACTAGAGGTCAAAAATCGGCAATCCTTCGTCATATTCCCACCGATTTTATTTTGTCTACCTCGCCGGGATGCTTGGGCTTCGATGCGTCCGAGGTGCGCTTCTGGACGCTCCTTCGAGACGGGCGGCAATGGCAGCATCACAAGCAAAAACTGTTAGAGTCCGGTTTTGCCAGAACCTATTTTTTGTCTCAGTTGGGGCGATTTTGCTTGAGCGATCGCATTCTTTGGTTGCCGGAATATGAAGAGAAAAGTTTAGCGATCGGGGAGATAGAATTTCAATGACCCGGAATATTCTCGGTCTAGAGCGGTGTCGTCAACTCGACCAACAGAAAAAACTTAATGAACGGCGCGAATTACTGGTTCATCGCATTTTGTCTCTTGCAAGCGATCGCTGCCAAGGAAAGGCTATGTCGGAAGAATTGATTGCGGTATTGTGGGAAATTGACGCGATCGACTGGTGTTTGGGAGATATCAATAAATTGCCGGATTACGGGCCTGCCACAATTTCCTCTGCATCCGGATAATCATTCCGCTCGCAGTAAAGGGGATCGAACATTCGATCTCCTTCATCATGCCGATTGCCCGCCGCAACCCCAAAGAACTCAAACCCTACGCTAACAATCCCAAAACCCATCCCCCCGAGCAAATTGCCAAAATTATCGCCCTCATCGATCGGTTTGGTTTCCCCGACGGCAAAGCGATAATTTTGGATGAAAATGACGAGATTATCCATGGTCATGGTCGTTGTCTCGCTGCCATCGAGATGGATTTGGAAACCGTTCCCGTCGAAACAATTGCCAATCTCAGCGAGGCAGATAAGCGGGCGTGGCGCATTGCTGACAACGCCGTGGCCGAGAGCGAATGGGATTGGGGAAAACTGGAGATCGAAACCTGCGAATTGCAAAAACTCGGCAGCGACCTGAAGCTGACCGGGCTTTCCGAAGCGTCTCTCGGCAAACTTCAAGGGCTTCCCGATAAGTCGGCGGAATTTCGCCACTTCAATGATGACCCTCCCGACCCGACCGACGAGGGGAAGACAGCGACCGTGACCGTGGATCGCGGGCTGCTATTCCGAACAATACCCATAAGCAATACGACTGTACAAATTAACAATTTTTTCTGCTGTTTCTTTTGCTTCGTCGTCGCTCATTGCTGAATCTTGCTCCTTGCGGGCTTTTTGCATTCGCTCTCGAATTTCTACAAAATCCTTTTGTAGTTCTTCGGGAAAATCACCTTCCAAGAGAGACGTAAGTCGATAATCCCAAGCGTTATGTAGACGATCTTGGATTGTTCCAGTATTAGCCGCTAAAGTCAGGACGGCTGAGAAAGTCCTCTCCGCAGTATTGTGTCTAGAAAAAGGCATTGTTTTCGTTCAATATTTTTCACAGTAGTAAGTCCAATTAAAACAGATTTGGAGTTACTGGAGTTGGTGCGATCGCCCCGAAAAAAATCCCCTCCGAGCATTACTGCTTTGGTTATGGGAGGGGATACAAACAAGAGGTGCGTTTATCATCAAAGTCCGTCTTTCTCTTGGGGCGCGTGACCTTCCGCCATTCTCACGAGTTTTCTTCTTCAGTTTTCGGACTAAATTTATCTCGGTTGTAGACAATGAATCGGCTGCGAAACTCCCTCGGAGAAATTCCCAATCGGGAGAAGTCATCGGGGGTTAGGTCAATTTTTTCGGCTGCATCTTGGAGGTCGGCAATGAGTGACCTACCCTCGTTATCGAAGCCGTTGTTGATGCGGACGGTGATGGATCTAAAAATGTCCTCCCACGTCATCCCCTGAGACAGGAGGAGTCGGAAGCAATAACAGGCGAGCAAGTCCTTTGAGGTTGTCACGAAGTCCGTCATCTCTTCGATGGGGATTTCGGGGGGTTCGAGTCCGGCAAATTCGAGGTCGTATCGGGTTTGGGGTGAGTTGTCTTGCATAATTCGCCTAGGCG
>JAGHZQ010000093.1 GCA_017746715.1 Cyanobacteria bacterium SBLK | reverse complement strand
TTTGCTAACTCTCTTTGTGAGATTTTTTCTTCTTCGTAAGTTTCGATAATTTTTTTTCTAAAATCTGTTGAGTATGCTTTCATTTATTTTTTTGACCTCCTTTTTTCCTAGTGTACCTCATCCATTCGATAATTGCTATAACGTTAGGTAGCCCTCGAGTTACGATCGCACCAGAGAAAAGAAAATCGCGGTAATAGGGCTGAGATCTGACCGTAATGAACTATAATATTTGCTCCGACGACTATTAACGTTTTGGAGTGCAGCCTGGAATGAAGGTTTTGGTAGTTGGCAACGGCGGTCGGGAACACGCGATCGCTTGGAAACTCGCTCAGTCTGACAAAATTAACCGCATCATCTGCGTTCCGGGTAATGGCGGCACGGCATCCCTTGACAAATGCCAAAATATGCCCATGCGAATCGACGATTTTGAAGGGATTGCTCGTTTTGCGGCAGTACAGGGAGTTTCCCTCGTAATTATCGGACCCGAAGCCCCCCTTGCCGAAGGTTTGGCCGATTATCTCCTCGCCCAAAACCTTCCCGTTTTCGGACCCACCCAAGCAGGGGCGCAAATCGAGTCGAGCAAATCTTGGGCAAAAGCGTTGATGGAAGATGCGGGCGTACCGACGGCTAAAGGAGAAACCTTCACGGATGCAGAAAAGGCCAAAACTTACATTCAAAAACAAGGCGCTCCCATTGTTGTCAAAGCGGATGGGTTAGCCTCGGGAAAAGGCGTTATCGTCGCGCAAACCCCCCAAGAGGCGAAAACTGCCGTTGATACCCTTTGGGATAAAGGATTTCGCAAAATTGTCGTGGAAGAATTTTTGAGCGGCGAAGAAGTTTCCGTGTTTGCGATCGCCGATGGTATTACCTTTCGCACGCTACTCCCCGCCCAAGATCACAAGCGCATCGGCGAAGGAGATACGGGTCTAAATACCGGGGGAATGGGCGCTTATGCCCCCGCTCCCATCGTTACCCCCGAGTTAATGGCACAGATCGAAGAACAGATTTTTCGCCCGATCGTGAGTGCTTTGAAGCGAAAAGATATCGATTATCGCGGGGTTTTGTATGCCGGTTTGATCGTTGCCCCGACTGGAGAACCCAAAGTCCTTGAATTTAACTGTCGTTTTGGAGATCCCGAAACCCAAGCTATTTTACCGTTACTAGAAACCCCCCTCGATCGCCTCCTCATGGCCTGCGCCCAACAAAAATTAGCCGATTTGCCTCCTTTAGAATGGAAAGCAGAGAAAGCCGTTTGCATCGTGGCAGCATCGGCAGGCTATCCCGAAGACTATCAAAAAGGCAAAGCGATCGCTGGGATTCCTGCCGCAGAAGAACTCGAAGCTCTCGTTTTTCATGCCGGAACGAAAAAGAAAAGTGAGGGATTTGCGACTACTGGCGGGCGAGTTTTAGGCGTAACTGCATTGGGAGAGGATTTCGATGGAGCGATCGCGACAAGTTATCAAGCGATCGAGCGCATCGAGTTTGAAGGCATTTACTATCGTCGGGATATTGCCAATCGCGTCCGTCCCCAATCTAACCCCGTTCCAGCAAATCCCGCTCCCGATACCCACAACGAAACCGAAGACGTTTGGGCAGAAAAAGAAGAAGAATAAATTTTTCTCTTCCGACTTCCAACTTCCGACTTTCCAAAATTGCCTATAATAACCCTAAAATGGTTTCGAGCGAATCACCTTGCTGGCACTCTTCAATCAAATTCGAGAAATTATCCGTCGTTGGTGGTCGGAATTTACCCTGCAAACCCGATTAATGGCAGGGGCAACTCTTGCTGTCTCTTTATTAATGAGCGGTTTGACGTTTTGGGCGGTGAATACGATTCAGCAAGATGCCAGCATGAGCGATACCCGCTTTGGGCGAGATTTAGGTCTTTTGCTGGCCAATAATGTCACCCCTTTAATTGCCGAAGACAATCTTACAGCAGTTGCCCGCTTTTCCAGCCGTTTTTATGGGGGAACCTCAAGCGTTCGCTATCTCCTCTATGCCGATGCCAATGGCGAAATATTTTTTGGCATTCCTTACAGTGCGGCAGAAGTCCAGAACTCTCTAACGATTAAACGCCGTATCGAACTGCCCGATAACTACGCTCGCGATGCCAAACTGCCGATGGTTCGCCAACATAAAACCCCTCGAGGAGAAGTTACGGATGTTTTTGTTCCCCTCAACTACGAGGAGCACTATCTCGGCGTACTGGCAGTGGGAATCAATCCCAACCCAACGGTTGTTGCCTCCTCTCATTTAACGCGAGACGTAACGATCGCCGTGTTTATTTCGATTTGGGCGATGGTTCTGTTAGGTGTAGTTTTTAATGCGCTTACCATCACCAAACCCATTAAAGAATTACTGATGGGCGTAAAAAATATTGCCGCCGGAAATTTTAAACAAAGAATCGATCTGCCCCTAGAAGGAGAATTGGGAGAATTGATCTTTAGCTTTAATGAAATGGCCGAACGCTTGGAGCGCTACGAAGAACAAAATATTGAAGAATTAACCGCAGAAAAAGCAAAATTAGAAACTCTGGTTTCTACGATTGCCGATGGAGCAGTTCTCTTGAATAACGATGCAGAAATTATTTTAGTCAATCCGACGGCAAGGCGCATTTTTGGTTGGGAGGGCAAAGAAACTATCGGCAAAAATATTTTACAAGAATTGCCTCTCTCGGTAAGCGCTCAATTAACGCGACCGTTGCAACATAATTCTAGCGATCGCGACGAACTTTCCGAAAATACCCCTCATAATTTAACTGAAAATATATCGGCACACAACGATCGCCCTCGGGATTCATCCCAGCGAGACAAAGAAAAAGACGAATTTCGCGTCACGCTTTCCGAACCCACCGAACGAACGATTCGAATTTTATTAACCCAAGTCTTCGATCGCGATCGCGAAAATATCAAAGGCATTGCCATGACGGTACAAGATATTACGCGAGAAGCCGAACTCAATGAAGCGAAAAGCCAATTCATCAGCAATATTTCCCACGAACTGAGAACGCCGCTTTTTAACATTAAATCTTTTATTGAAACCCTTTACGAATATGGAGAAGATCTCTCGGAAGAAGAACGGCAAGAATTTTTACACACGGCAAATCACGAAACCGATCGCCTCACTCGTTTGGTGAATGACGTGCTCGATCTATCGCGCTTGGAATCCTCCAAAACCTATCACTTAGATGCCGTGGAAATCGAGCGCCCCATCGAACAAACCCTTCGCAGTCATCAACTCAATGCCAAAGATAAAAACATTGAAATCAGTTGTCAAATTGAAGCCAATTTACCGCCCGTTTTAGGACATTACGATCTACTCTTACAAGTATTTGCCAATCTGGTTGGCAATGCTCTGAAATTTACCGAGTCTGGAGGACGCACGCTCGTCCGCGCTTATCAAATTGATTTCGCTCCCGTAGCAGAAGGGGACGATCGCCTTCGTAAAGTTCGCATTGAAGTGTCCGATACGGGAACGGGAATCGATCCCGAAGATCGCGAGGCGATTTTCGATCGCTTCTTTCGTGTGGAAAATCGCGTTCACACTCTCGAAGGAACGGGTTTGGGTCTTTCGATCGTCCGCAATATCGTCGAGCGGCATCGCTCTTGCATTCACGTCGCCAGCGAGGTGGGGACGGGCAGCACTTTTTGGTTCGATCTCGAAATTTACGACTCTCTCGAATCCTCGATCGTGCCTTCGCAACTGCCGTCAGAAACCGCTCAATCATTGTAATTGCATGAAACGAACAATCGCGCTGTTATTTTTCATTGGCTTATTAAGTGCCTGCGATCGGCAAACCTCCCCGAATCTTTCCAAAAGCGATCGCCTAACTTGTCCGCCTTCTCCTGCGTCTTCTCCTGCTTTAGTTCCTGCTTCCGAGCAAGATTTGTTGAACCGTTTTGACTTTCAAATCAGAAATATTGAAGTGAATGAAAGTTTTCTGCGCTTTCAAAGTTTAAACCACGATTTTATTTTCTGTCGGGAAAATGCAAGCTGGACGACAGACAGAGGCACTTTCGATTCTAGCGATTTGCTTTTTGGTGGAGAGGTTTCCTATCAAACTGTTGCCCTACAAGGTCAAACCTATCAATATCGCGCCGTATTAGACCCGGATTTTACTTCCGGACGGCGATCGCAAAGAGCCATACTCGAGGTGATTCCTCCAGAGGCAACCGAACCCATCGTCACCGAACTCTATACTCTTCAAGATCTTCGCAAAGCCAAGTTAGGCAACGATTTAGCTTATCCGGAGTTCGTTCGCGCCCTTCCTTACGGCGATCGCTTGCTCCTGTCGGTTTCTGCCCCCAGTGGAGAAGGATTTACGGGAATTGCCACCCTCGCGATTTACGATCCCCAAACTCAAGCGATCTCCCTCGAGCAACCCGAGGAGATTCGAGGACAGATAGTGACGGATATTGCCATCGCGGGAGGAGCGAAAAATCCCAAAATTTGGCTGACAACGCAGACATCAGGGGAAGGGAATCCCTATCTTCCAGGAATGGGTTTGGTGTCCTACGATCTCGACTCCAAGGCGATCGCTGCCTATCACGTCCGCAATAGTCCTCTCATCGGCGTGATTCCCACAAAATTGCAGGCTGACGGGATGGATCTATGGGTGGGAACGGGCAATGGGATTTGCCAGATTAAAGGAGGGGAAGCAGAGCGATCGGAGCAATGGCAATGTTGGCGTTTTGCAGTCATGGCAAATTTGGCCAGTGGGGGCGTGACTTTATACGATCGCCTCGCCGCCACAAAACCCGCCCTGACCCTTGAAGCCAAACAAGTTGAGGTGTTGTGGCGATCGCCCCTCGCTTATGAAGATAATGCCCCCGGGCGTTATGAAGTCGTTTATCCAAGAGGATTTAGCACTTCAATTGTTGGCGGAAAAACGACCTGGTCTCAGTGGGGAATTAAAAAACAAGCCTATTTTGCCCCGTTTAATTGGCCGGGAGCGGAATGGTATTGGAAAGGCAAGCGCTTCCAACGCGGATTTGATGGTGTTTCTCTCAATCTTGTGGGAGACGGTCCCATCGGTATCGGACAAAAAGCGTTTAATCCTAACTCTTCTCCCGATGTCGCGACCATGCGAGGCGATCTGGATTTATTAACATTAACAGCGGGAAAAACCGAAGTCCGTTATTACTCCGGTTGGGTTGATGAAGCCTTATTGTCTCCTTATGTGGCGATCGTTCCCGTTCAATCTATCGCCAATCCACCGCCTAATCCTATTCAATGAACAATAGGGAGTAGACAATACCCATAACTCAGACAACCTACCCCCAACCCCTCCTAAGAGAGAAGTCATAACCGTGAACCTCGATTGCCATGCTCGTTTACACTCACCCATTCACCGATGGGAACAGCGCTCTAAATTGGTTTCGTTGTTGATTTTAATTTTTGCTTTTGCTTTTGTCAGTCATTTAGTCTTGTTACCATTTATGGCCGCGATCGCAATAGGTTTGTATCTCTTTTCTCGCTTGCCTTTTTCCTTTTGGTTGAGTCGGGTGCGCTATCCGGGTTTATTGGTTACCGCGATGGTCTCATTTTTGCCTTTTGGTGCGGGAGAAACGGTGTTATGGCAATGGGGAATCTTGAGTCTCAAACAAGAGGGTTGTGAGGCCGTTATTTTAATTGTCGTGCGATTTGTTTCTATTTTAACCGTGACTTTGGTATTATTTGGAACTGCACCATTAGGCAGTAGTTTAAAGGCGATGAGATCTCTTGGTATTCCAGCTTTAATTGTAGATATGGCACTGCTGGCTTATCGCTATTTACAGGAACTACAAAACATGCGAATTAAAATGCAAAAGGCAATGCAGTTGCGAGGGTTTCAAAGCAATCGCTTCTCGCGCCGAACTTTACGACTTTTGGCACAACTGACGGGCGTATTATTAATTCGCAGTTACGAGCAATCGCAGCACATTTACCAAGCTATGATTTTACGAGGTTACGGTCAAGAAAAATCTCAAGAAAAAAAGAGAAAGTATGAGTGCGATCGCCTGAGTTGGGTTGCTTCAATTATGACTTGTAGCATATCGATCGTTTTTACAATCCTCGAATGGATTGTAAGCAATTATTAATATTTTAACGTTGCATTATCTCAACTATCAACTGTCAATTCTCCCTAAGTTGTTGCAACATTTTTCGCAAACTTTCTCGCCAATGAGGAGGTATAATATTAAGAGTTGAAGAGATTTTTCGGCAAGAAAGAACGGAATAAGCAGGACGTTTAGCTGCTGTTGGATATTCAGCCGTTGTAATCGGTATAACTTTCTCTATTTTCAAGGGAAAATTTAATGATTTTGCTTCCTCAAAAATAGCAACGGCAAGATCGTACCAACTTGCAACGCCACTATTACTATAATGGTACGTCCCTGTTAGACTGGGAGGCATTTGTGTTATAATATTACCTAAATCTCCCGTCCATGTCGGACTGCCAATTTGATCGGCAACAACGCGAATTTCCTTTCTCTCTGTTCCCAACCTCAACATGGTTTTGACAAAATTTCCTTTTCCATATATTCCATAAACCCAACTTGTTCTCAAGATAAGAAAGCGATTGCAATATTCTTTTAGTTCTTGTTCTCCCATTAACTTCGAGCGACCATAGCTATTAATTGGATTGACGCGATCGCTTTCTAAATAAGGTATATTTTTGCTTCCATCAAAAACATAGTCGGTAGAAATGTGCACAATAAAAGCATTGATTTTTTCTGCTTCTTTTGCTAAGATTTTTAGTGCTTTTCCATTGACTGTATTGGCAATGTTTTTCTCGCTTTCTGCTTTATCTACTGCTGTATAGGCAGCACAATTAATGATAATATGAGGCTTGTAAGTCATCACTGCATCTTGAATGCAATCGGGTTGAGTAAAATTGCAGCGATCGCGATTTAAAGCAAGGAAATTTTTTCCCATTAATTCTAATTTTTGCTCTATTTCTTGTCCTAGTTGTCCGGTGCTTCCAAATAAAAGAATTGATGAATTCATAAATCTTAAACAGAGAATTTTTCTCTAAATTAAGTAAATAGATCTGCGTTTTTTAAAGGCGTTCCTTCTTTATCTTTTCGTGATAGGATCGGGTGTTCGTCGAGAGACCAATCGATCCCTAAATCTTTATCATTCCAAAGAAGACAGCGCTCGTGTTGTGGGGCATAATAATCTGTTGTTTTATAAAGAACCTCTGCAAATTCAGACAAGACGAGAAAACCGTGAGCAAACCCAATAGGAATCCAAAGTTGATGGCGATTTTCCGAACTAAGAATACATCCCGTCCATTTTCCGAATGTTGGAGAACTTTGACGCAGATCTACTGCAACATCAAAAATTGTTCCCGAAATAACCCGCACTAACTTCCCTTGAGGTTGTTGAATTTGATAATGAAGTCCTCTCAGAGCATGATGCAGCGATCGCGAATGATTATCCTGTACGAAAATCGGAGATAGTCCAGTGGAATGCGTAAACTCTCTTTGATTGTAACTTTCATAGAAAAAACCGCGTTCGTCCTCAAATACCTTGGGGATAATTAACAATACATCGGGAAGTTGGGTGGGTTGAATTTTCATAAGCGATCGAATTCAATAACAAAAATTTACTGAAATAACAATTTACTGACAAAAAGTTTTTCCTTTTCGATGCAGAAAACGAATATCGGTGATTTTTACCCAATTCTTTTCTTTTTGGTCTCCAGTTTTGAGAATACCATGAACGACAAAAGGGTGTATTTTGATTCCTGCAAGACGAGTTTCTTTTTCTAAATCTAGCAATCTGATTTTATAAGTATAGCCGTGTATTTGACCGTCGGCAATTAAAGGAATTTTAAAATAATCGTCCTTATGGAAAGTTTCGCGATCGCTCGATCGGTAGTCAACCTTTAAAGTTTGAGGATAAATTGCTGGAGAAATAGCCATATCGATCGAGAAATAATCATAATCCAACCAACAAAGGTTTAAGGGTGAATTATACTCTAAGCTGGGAGGCAATGATTCCACGAACCATTTTGAGGTTGAATTGATTTCAGGCTGAGGAATTGCCAATCCTTCAATTTTCCAAAGATTGCGATCGCTTGAATTGAATTTAAAATCTTGGGAAGTTTTAGCAGGAAAGGTTAGCGATAAATCTGTATTACTAGGAATAACTTCCCTCGTGTCTTCCACATTCTTGTTTGCTTGTAAACTCAGATCGATAAAAGGATAGCGATAGATTCCTAGAGCTTGGGAATTATCTCGACTTGCTTCAACTTGAAAATGTAACGATAGGGTTTGTCCACTATATTGAGTTAGAGGAATAGAAAGAGGATACCACGATCTGCGATCGCGTTTCAATATTTTTACAATTCGATCGCTTCGATGTCCATTATCTGACTCGATCTCGATCGCAAAACTAACAGGACTCGATTGAGAATTTGGCAAAGCAATAGCGCTATGAAAGATTGCTTCTCGAGCGTTTTGAGGGATGTTCACGCTCCATTTAACCTCACCCGAACTAGGAATTACTAAGTTTAAGTGACGATAATCTTGCCAAGAAGCTACTGTTTTTCCAAAATCCGAACTCCAATAAATTAAATGGCGATCGGGAACATCTTGCAAGCGGACGGTATCCAAAATAAAATCTCCTTGTAGAGTTCGGGTTTGCTGAGATGAAAATACGGATAATTGATGCTTTTCTAGCGGTTCTGCCAGCTTTTGAATGGAGGTAAAATCACCATACCCGGCTTGGAATAAATGCTCTTCACAATAAGTTGGTGCTGTTTTATAGCTTTGCAAACAAGCTGCTGCAGCCGGGATTCTAGATGACAAATAAAAAACTTTATCTTGATAAGTGATACCAGACATTAAATAAAAATAAGTCAAGGAGAAAAAAATGAGCGAACTATAAATCTTAGCCGATTTTGTTCTGGTAAAAATATTGAAAAAATTTTTTTTTCTAATTGCTCTGGCTTGGGGATATAGATAAAGAATATAAGCTAAACCTAAAATCCCCAGCCAAAAATTCATAAAGGGGGTAACATACCAAGGTGCCAGATCGTCGCGGAAACTCGTAATTTGCCACAGGCTTAAAAGGGCAAAAGCTAAAATCATTAATGCTGGCGTTGCAGGTTTGATAAATTCACGCGATCTCCGCAACCAAACAAAAAGGAAAATAACTAGCAAAAAAATAAAACCAATTGTTCCCGTTCCATAAAAACCAATCCCAATTAAACTTTGCTTTCCCAATCCAAAAGGTAAACCAATTGCTTTAATTAAAAGAGGAAAATTAAAAAAAGTTAAAATTTTACTATTACCTCCTCCTCGTAGTAGTAAATGGAAAATATAGGGTGATAGCGCAATCGATGAAGTTAAACTTAAAAAGCAATAAGAAAGTATTTTACGATCGCCAAATAGAAATAAACCCAAAAAAGAAACGGGTAAAAACATCACCCCAACCCCCCAAGACCAAGCTGCAATAATTCCACCGATGCCTAAAATTAAAATCCCCGTCCAATCTGGAGAAAATCGCGTTAGTCCCCAAATTCCCAAATTCACTCCAAGGCTTACAAAACCTAAAGCAAGACAGGTTTCACCAAAGGTAAAGATGTTAATATGAACTGTGGAGAAAATCAAGCAAGAGAGTAATGGTAAAAGTAACCATTTCAGCCAAGAAGAGTACGACAATCTCGTTAAAGAGTCGTGGAGCAAAAAGAGTTGACAGACAAACAAAAATATGCCTATCGTTATTTCCCAATAAATATTCCAATGGGAAAAATAGGCAACAATCAGACGAATGAATAACGGGATTGCCATAATATGGCTGCCGGAAAAACTATCGCTGAAAAGACGAGTAAAATTATAAGTTCCGCTTAAAAATTGGTCGATCGCGGACGTATAATAAGCCAAATCGTTAGAAACAACATTCGTCCCCGTTGAAAAAACAATCTGGAGAATATGACCAAGGGGGAGAAAAGTTAATATGGCGATCGAGCAAAATGCGAGAAACTGAAACAAAACATTTGGATCGTTGTTTTGGATATTGTTTTGATAAACTTTCCGAGTCTTGATAAATTGTTTAAATTGTTTCTGTAGTTTGCTGGGATTCATTACAAGAATGCAAAATTGGAGGTCAATGGAAGACAGCGAGAGCAAAAAGGACGAGAGAAATGAGAAAGAGCGATCGCTCTTGTCTCGTGTCTTTACCCATCCTCTCATCGTGCCGATCGCCTTAGCAAGTTCGATTTTATTTGCCTGTAGTAGCGTACGTCATGCTCTATTTCATTCGACGGCCTACGACCTCAGTCATTTCGATCAAGCAATTTATTTAATCGGTCAGGGGAAACCCGCAATTGTCTCTCTCATTGACTATCACTTTTTAGGCAGTCATGCCGATTGGATTTTATATTTATTGGCATTACCTTACAAACTATACCCTGACGTTCATTGGTTATTTGCCATCCAAGCCATTGCTTTGTCTTTTGCCACTTTACCCCTTTGGTATCTTGCCAAGGATGCAGGGTTGTCCGAAAAGCAAAGTAGAGCGATCTCATGGGTCTATCTTCTCTATCCTCTCATTTTTAATGTCAATTTGTTTGATTTTCACCCCTCGGTTTTAGCCATTCCCCTGATTTTGGGGGCGGTTTTGGCAGCGAGACGGAGTAAAATAGGTTGGTTTGCGATCGCTATCCTCCTCATTTTAGGCTGTCGTGCGGCCTTATCCCTGACCGCGATCGGCTTGGGAGTCTGGTTATTGTTTTGGGAAAAGCGACGATGGTGCGGTGCGATCGCGTTATGTTTGGGTCTTTTTTGGTTAATTATTTCTACACAAGTTATTATTCCTCATTTTCGTCCCGAAGGAGTAGAAGCATTAGGACGCTATGCCGCTTTCGGTAATTCTATTCCCGAAATTATTCTCAATCTTTTTCTCAAACCCCATCTCGTTCTTAAACATCTTTTCACTTTAGCGAATTTAGAATATCTTCTCTTATTATTTTCTCCTCTCATTTTCAGTCTTTCCTGGCTTCATTTACAGCCGCTTATTGCAACTATTCCCGATTTTGCGTTGAATTTACTCGCCGATTATCCTCCCCATAAAGATTTGCTACATCAGTATTCTTTGCCGATTGTTCCCTTCCTCATGCTTTGTTTGATTGCCTCGCTTTCGGCACAAAAAGGCGGGTTAAAACAACCGAAAGTGATGGTTGTTTGGAGTGCGATCGCCTTTATTTTTCTTGCTAAATTTGGTTATTTTGGCACTCGCTATTTGCAAACTTTGGGAACTTGGCAGGCAACCCGAGAAGCAGTTTCCCTCGTTCGAGATGAGAAAAGTTTATTAACCTCCGCTCAAATTGCTCCCCATCTCAGTCACCGTCCTTTATTGAAATTAATTGTCGAGAATGAAGAGCGAGATCCAACACAATTTGATACGGTTTTAGTCAATGTCACCCATCCCGGTTGGAACAGCAATTCAGGACTCGCTGCGAGTATCGTGGAACAATTAAAAGTCTCCCCTGAGTTTACCTTAAATTACGAACGCGATCGCGTCTATTTGTTTGAGAAAAAGCAAGATGAGGAGTAATGGAGGTACGATCGCGAGAACTTGGCAACAAACGATGAAAACATTTTTTCTCGAATAATCTTAAAAAATATTGTATAATAAAATGAGTTTTCCTCAATTTCCGTTTGCTCTTTACTGATTTAATACAATGGTTGAAAAAGTCCAAAAAACAGAAGCCGAGTGGAAGCAACAACTTACCCCGGAACAATTTAAAGTGACCCGTAAAAAAGGAACGGAACGCGCATTTACGGGAAAATATCACGACAATAAAAAATCGGGAATATATAAATGTATTTGTTGCGGAACAGAACTATTTAGTTCGGAAACTAAATACGATTCTGGGACGGGATGGCCGAGTTTTTACGCTCCCGTATCGGAAGAAAATGTTAGTTATGAAAGCGATCGTAGTTTGTTTATGACGCGAACAGAGGTGCTTTGTTCGGCTTGCGGTGCTCATTTGGGTCACGTTTTTAACGACGGACCGAGACCAACAGGAAAAAGATATTGCATGAATTCTGCATCTTTGGATTTTGTCGAAGAATCCAATTAATAACATTGTAGGGTGGGTAAATTCCACCTTACTAAATGTTGCGAGGGGTCTCCCGTTAGAATCTCTGATTTAACAGGAGCAAAGGAGATTAAAGAATAAAAAGATTAGTCTAGTCTTTTTTGAACCTCCCGTTAGACCCGAGGGGTTAACGAGAGAAAACGTCACACAATAGATTTTCTCTTGCTCCTATTTTGCTTTTGTGCTCATCTCCATTGAAATCGCTCTAGCTCAACTAGGAATCAAGATTACCAAATATTTTCCTTGAATACTCTCTCAGTTCTTCATTATTAACGAGTTGTTGGTAAATTGGGTTATCTTGAAAGAGTTTATATCGATTTATAACATCCATTTGGGTTGCTTTTCCATCAAATTTTTCTCCATCAAACGAACTTCCACCCCCTTCAGTCTTGACTTGGTTAATTCCTCGATCGGTAAACTCAAGTCCTAGCTTTGATGCAAATTCTTTTCGATATTCTATATCGCTAAACCAACGATTGTAGTTACAACAAATTTTATTGTTTTGCAAATAATTTGTTTCTCCCAAAAATTCTCGAGCATACTCAATCCAGAGTTGAGTTG
This sequence comes from Cyanobacteria bacterium SBLK, assembly GCA_017746715.1. GTDB lineage: Bacteria > Cyanobacteriota > Cyanobacteriia > Cyanobacteriales > Spirulinaceae > CCY15215. The sequence continues at coordinate 31,568 of JAGHZQ010000093.1, read as the reverse complement.
GATTTCCATTGGGATTTCTAACGTTGAGATAATTGTTTTTGATACGACTTGCCATCAAATTAAATGGATCCCTTAATATTATAAGATCGTAGCGAGTAGAACTCTTTCCTATATATAGATCGTGCTTTTTTTCAAACTTTGAGTTAACGACGAGATCGAGATCGTGATCCTCATAATTGTAGAGCAAACAATCTTTAGTGACAAAATTGCCAAGTGCTTCGTTCCTTAAAGACTCTCTCGGATAGTGTGAATACAGATAACGATAGGGATTTTCTCCTGCTCTCACACTATTAAGATGCCATACTTCACCGCAATGTTGCTTGCGAATCCAGTTAATAATTGCATGATTTCCCGTTCGTCTCAATCCGACTATTCTAATCTCTTTGTGATTGACAACTGTGTTAAGACGATGGCGTTGGGTTATCATTCTGAAAACATCATGTACTTCATACCTTATATCTCGTTTGAATTTACGTAGAATCGCTAACATAATTTCCTCCTGAAAAATGTAAAATTTTAATGGCATATTTTGAGTTTGGATGCAACATTAGGCATTCATATTTATTGGTTAACCCAACCAAGCTGATAAATCTCGCTGTAACAAATCTTGGAGTTTTAAAATATCTTCGCGATAGTAATCTTGCAACATTTGTTTTTCTTCTGGAGTCAGAGGAATTGCCTCTTTCTCTTGAGAGTTAAAACGGATTAAAGTTTTGCGAATATTATCCCGCATTTCTTGAGAGAAAACTAATTTGAGCACGGGAGCGATCGCGGAACGGACTGGATTTTTTGTTCTGATTAAACGATTAACTAATATATTTTTAGGCACCGCCGCCGTTTGCGCTCTTTGAGAGGTATCGGCGTTAAAGCGATCGTCAACTTCAAGAAAACGATAAATATCTTGCATAAAAGTCTCTGAATTTTGGCTGAGATCGTCATATAAACAAATTTTTACGCGATCGCGACCGAAGTTATCAAAGAAATGTTGGACGGGTTCGCAATACAATCCTTTGCGAAGAGTAAAGGAACTGCGAGCGCTAAATTGTACTTGTTCGGACAACGTTTTAACTTTCCCAAAATTAATCGCATCGCGGATGTGCATTAAATAATCCGAATAAGCACGCTCCACGGGATCTCGCAAAATCGCGATCGCCTTCACATTGGGAACGTATTGTTTAATTCTAGGAATGCTGGTTTTACAATGAAATAAATAATTAGGAGAGGCTTCCCCTATCGCAATTTCATCCGTTGCGTCTTTAAAAAGATCGCGATAGGCTTCAAAGGTTATAATTTTGGCTTTTTTTTCGCTCTTATCCCTCTCCCAATCTCGTTCGAGAAAATTGGTTTCTTTAATTGGACTCATGTATACTTGGGGATGCTGTTTTAAATAGTTATAAATTGATGTCGTGCCGGATTTTTCAACACCAATAATTAAAAATGTAGGTAATTTCATCTTATTAATGACGGAATGATAAATTGAAAAATTTGAGATGTACCCACAAATTGACAAAAACCAATTATGAGTCAATTTTACTTACTTTAGCACGATATAATAATTTTTTTTCGCGATCGCAGTAGCCGACATAACGAACTTTCACTCGTTCGCCAACTTCTGCCAATCCTTCCATCAGTTGATGTTGTTGGGGATCGTAAGCAATTTCTTCTCCTACCGAGGCGATCGCTTCTAACCCCCATTGTTCGATTAAACTTTCAATCGGTTTAACTAAAGGGAGCAAGCGCATGGCAGGTAATTGAGGATTGTTCTGCACTGCATTAACAACCGTCGGCCATTGTAGAAGCCAAGATTCGATCGCTTGCAAACTTTCGCGCTGAAAATCTTGTCGGAGTTCTTCTTTTTGGCGATCGAGTTGTTGTTGTAGGCGATCGTATTCTTTTTGCCAGTCTATCTCTTCATCGCGATCGGAAGGTTCGGAGGAAAATGCTTCAATTAGTTTTGTAAGGGAAATTTGTAAGGATTTGGCCAACTTTTCCAAATTCTCCATCCGCATTTTGGCAATCTTTCCCCGTCGCAATTGTCGCACTTGCCATTCGGAAACGCCAGCAAGACGAATTAATTGTTTGAAACTGGAGATATCAGCTTGCTGCATCAATTCTTGCAAGCGTTGACTTGGTTGATTCATCTTGTAAAATCCCCCTCTTTTAAATGGAAAAGAAGGGGTGAAAGAGCAATTACTGAATTCTTAATAATTCGACATCAAAAGTCAGCGTTGCATTGGGAGGAATGACACCGCCAGCACCCCGCGCACCGTATCCCAAATCGGGGGGAATAATTAATTTGCGCCGTCCTCCCGGTTTCATCAGTCCCACGCCTTCATCCCAACCTTTAATCACTTGTCCGATGCCAATCTTAAAGGAAAAAGGCTGACCGCGATCGCGAGAACTATCGAATTTCGTTCCATCGTTTAAGGTTCCCGTATAGTGGACGACAACGGTATCGCCTTTTTTAGGAGAGTCGCCGACCCCTTCTTTGATAACAACGTATTGGAGTCCGGACTCCGTTGTAATAGTATTTTCTTCGGTCACGTTTTCCTGAGTGGGTAAAAGGTCCGAGGCATCTGTAGAAGATTCCTCTGCTGTTAGCGTACCAGTTGCTACCTCAGTTGACGCAGAATCGATCGGATTTTGGGACGAGACGGCTTCTTCTCCATTCCCCATAAATAAAGCGATCGCCAAGATCGATCCAAAGATCGCGATCGCGCTGATGCTAATTAAAATTGCTTTCATTGACTATCCTTGATTACGAACGCCACTGTTTATTTTCGAGGTCTCTGACTTGATGTTCCAAGCGATCGATCCGTCCGCGCAATGCGTCAATTTCCGACTGTCGGGGAACGCCGATATCTTGCAGGACGGTTTTGAGTTGTTGCTGCATCCGGTCTTCTACGGTACTGCGATCGGTGCTGACTTTATTGAGAACCTCATTCACCATCGCTTTAGCTTCATCGGGTTCGATTTTACCCTCTTTGACCAAACGATCGCCCATTTCCCCCAATTTCTCGGCGACAAAGGCGGTTGTTCCCAACCCAATCGTTAGCAGTTCTTGTATCAAATTGCCGTTGTTGTCCATTTTGCTGTTTTGTCCTCCAACTCTATTTATCTTAGCGAGGCGATCGCAAAATCGGGAACGGTTATCACCTTATCAGTTACCCATAGAGACAAGGCATGCCTTGTCTGTACATTAGTCACCAGTTGGTTGATATAGTGGGATCGATCGGTGTTCGTTATTCATGGAATTATGGTGATTATTGAGTGGCTTAAATTTAAAGTTGCGGCGGAAGAGCGAGAACGCTTTATTCAAATTGATGAGGATATCTGGACGGAGGCACTGGCGAAATACCCAGGTTTTTTGGGGAAAGAAGTGTGGTTATCTCCCAATCCTGAAGAAGTTGCTTTGATTGTTCGCTGGAGAACCAAAGCGGATTGGAGTGCTATTCCTGTGGATGTTTTGCAGAAAACAGAGCGCAGATTTGCGATCGCTTTCGGTCAACCTTACGATCTTTTCGAGGAGGGAGAGTATCAGGTTCGGAAATTTCTCCATAATGGAAGTTGAACGGTTTGCAGATATTTTGGAGATAAAGTCATGCCGAGTTGTCCTCAATGCGGAAATTTAGTGACGGCGGATGCGTTAAAGTGTCCTCATTGCGGTACCGTTCTCAAAGCCTACGGACATCAAGGAATCCCCCTTTATCAAGCCAAGGGAGCGTCTTATTTGTGCGATCGCTGTTTGTATCATGAGGACGATTCTTGCAATTTTCCTCAGCGTCCTTATGCGAAAACTTGTACATTGTATAGCGATCGCGCTTCTCTTGAAGAGGATATCGTTCCCCCGCTAACGGGTACAAAGGCGTTTCAGTCTTGGTTCAGGAATAATCGCGGTTTATTGCTGTTGTTGGGGGTGATTTTGATGAGTGTTTTATTGGTGTTCTTGCGTTAGGGCGATCGCAGAACGTTTAGATTGTTATGGTCGAATTATATAATGTTTTAAAGAAAATCGGAATATGATATTTAGAATCTGGTGTTTGTTGTTTATAAAATTGCCGTCCAATCGTTAAAGAGAGTTTATTTCTAAAATGCTCGTCGGGATTGTCGTCTAGCCGTTCTGCATCGAAATCGTACTCTGTTCGAGAAAATTTTATTTTATTCCAATAGCCTTTAATATCTTTTTCTCCTTTTTTATTATTGACTTTTGCCTTTTTTATTGTTAATAATGCCCGAGTCAATTTCTCTTTTCGATGAGGATCCTTGGCTCTAGAAAATTCAGCTTTCCACGATCTTTTTAGTGATTCTACACTACTGCAATCGAGTCCGGTACAACAAGCTAGGCGATCGCTGACAATATCTAAATGTTCTTTGATATCCAGATCGCGATCGAGATCGTCCGCCATATCTGCATAAATATCTTGCAAAACTAATAAATTATTTTTGTAAGTTGGCTTATTGGGATGTTCGTTAAAGAGGGATTGCAGTTCGGGAATTAAAAAATAGGCTTCTTTATGAATCAATCCCGTTACCCAAATGCGATGATTGGATGCGTTAGCTTCGTTAACTTGAAAATTCTGATAGAGATCGTTATAAATTTCTATTGTATCGGCAAAATTGTAATCCTCATCGTCAATTTCTTTTTTTTGTATATCTAGATCGACGATCGCAAAGAGTTTTTCAGGATTAAGATAAGGGTTGCGGATATCTTTCTGGTGGATTTCTCGGTATAGATCGGGATAGGAGTTTTTGAGGGTAAAAAAAGTTTTAATAACATCAAATTGATTACCACAATTAAAGAATTTTGGCAAGGGTTGGGGAAACCATCTGGGAATGCAAGATTTATAAAAGTTAGCATCGGGATATTGTTCCATTCTCGAATATTGTTCTTTATAAGCACTCGGCGATCGGCTTCCCAATAAGTCTCTGACTTCTCCTTCGCATAAAATGACAATTCTATTTCTGATATTGCGATCGCTCAAAATTGCTTTACAGTTAGTAATCAGTTCTTCTTCGCTCAGTGTCATTGTTATTGAATGGGTTTCGGTTTTAAGAGTTTGGGTTCGATTTCTTTAACGTGATCGGGAGTTAAAGCGGTACAGAGTTCGTAAGAATGAGTTGCCAGAATATATTGATTGCTGTTTTCCCATTCTTCAAGATCGCGAACAATTTGATATTGCCAATCTGGATGGAAAGCAATCTCAATCTCATCCATCAGAACAATTGCATCTTCTATATTATTATATTTTAGCCACATATAGATACTAAGTCGTTTTAGTTCGCCGTGGCTTAAGTCTTCTGGATAAAGCTCGATTTCCTCATCATCTTTAATTAATTTAAAATTCACCCCAGATAAATCTTGATTAATATTGATTTTTTTGTTTTGCAACAGAAAATTCAAATCGCCTAACAACTCTTTATAGTTTGTTCCGTAATCTCCCGTTTCAATCGCTATTTTAAAATCTTTATCTCTTGCATTTTTAAATGCACTAATCAAGAGATTGACTGCAAAAAAATCATATGTAAAAAATCCTGATAGTTTTAATTTTGCTGATTCAAGTTGTACGCTATAATTAAAACTATACTTATCATTATCCTCCAAATTTCGCATTGCTTTTGCTATTGAACCCAAAAGATTGGGAATTATATCTGCAATGTCTGTATTTTTTTCTTGGAATAGAAATTTTCTAGATTCTTGAGATAAGAACAGAAAAACTTGAGTAGAAGGAGCAGCAAGAAAGATTTTTTCAGATAGATTATTCAAAAAAGATTCTCCTTGTTCAATCTCTTGATTTTCACAGCGACATAATAGAATCTCTTTTGCTTCATTTCCTTTTGTAGAATAGTTACAGATAAATAATAATTTTTCTGAATGTAAATATTCTTGAATTTTTCCCGATACATTTTGTATGGTTAATTGCCTCTCATAAAGTGCAGCAAGATTAATTTTATCTCTTTTGATTTGATCGTCTATTTCTTTTTGTAAATTTTTCACCTCTGCGTGAAAATCAGACAATGATAAGCTAGATTTAGATAATGTTTTAGATATTGATAATATTTTTGGATTTTCTTTCATTCTCTCTAATTGTAAAAGATTTTCTAATTCCTGTCGTGTCAGTCTTAGGCTTTCAATATTTTCATTATTCTCTATTCCTTCTAGATTAGAAGCAGTCTCCTCTAGAAATGCAACATCATTTTCCAAAGATGAAATTTCGCTTAATGGTTCTTTGGTAATAAAAGGTATAGAAAATAATAACTCAAAATCATAATTAGGTTGATGTAAACTATTGAGGTTTTCTATTTTTCTTTGTACTAGCGAATCTTTACAAGTAAAAAAATTAAATTTTCTGGTCTCCTTTCCGTCCCAAATTTCAAATCTTGCTAATATCCTCTCGTCAGAATCTTCACGAGTTCCAAAACCATAAAGAAAATTCTTTAAAAATTCTAATTTTTTTGAATCAAAAGAACAATGTAATAAAACAAAAATCAATTGTAACAGCGTACTTTTCCCGCCACCATTCAAACTACCGAGAGGAAAGATTTTCGGAAAGAAATCCGGTTCGAAAGAAATATCAACATCTTGTAAAACTCGAAAATCGGGAACTTGAACTCGTTTTAAAAACATAACCCCTCCTAATCCTTCTCGGAAATGCCGTGCGGGTTGAAGTAGACACAGAAATACATTTGAGACCAAATCTGTATTGCATGGGATGTTTTCCTATTCTGTCTGTAGGGACGTTGCATGCAACGTCCCTACAAGATTTGGTATGACCATTGTAACAAAAAGACAACACTCCCATGAAAAAGAGCGCACCGAAGCACGCCCTTTTCCTTGTATTGTTCAACTGAAAATCGAGATTAGAACTCGACTTCTGCTGCTTGGACTCGTTCGATTTGTTTCTTCTTCAAAACGAGGAAGGTTTGCGATAGAGCAATGCCTCCAAAGAAGAGCAATAACCAACCGACGCGCACGGGATCTTGCAGGACGATTTCCGCATCTTCCTGACCGAAACCCCCTACATTTGGATTCGAGGTTAACGCTTCTCCAGCCGCAACTTCTTGACCTTCAGAAACGAGGATTTCGGGACCGGGAGGAATGGTTTCGACTACCGATTCTCCGTCGGGTGTTTCAATGGTTACGCTGTAATTAAATCCGTCGGGTTGACCGATTTCTGTAATCGTTCCCGCAACCGAAGCCGTAAACTCATTATTATTGCTTTTATTTCCCGCAGGATAAACCTGTCCGCGACCGCGATTTCCCCCTAAGTGAATGGCAAATTTACCAAAATGAGCATCTTTGTTCGTTTTGGGGTCGGGAGAAAGAATCGGGAAAGTGAGTTCCTGATACATATCGCCGGGTAAAGGACCGACAATATAAACATTGTCTTGATCTTCCCGATATTTTTGGAAATAAAGACCGGCAACTTTTTCCTGTAATTCTTCATCCATGCGCTCGGGAGGGGCAATGGTGAAGCCTTCGGGTAACATTAATACCGCACCGACATTTAAGCCGCCTTTCGAGCCATCTCCCAACACTTGCTGAGAATCTAAATCGTAAGGAATGCTGACGACTGCTTCAAAAACCGTATCCGGTTTAACCGAGTGAGGCAGTTCGATTTCTACGGGTTTTTCCCCTAAATGACAGTTGGCGCAAACAATGCGTCCGGTTGCTTCGCGAGGCGTTTCCGGTGCCGTTTCTTGCGCCCAAAACGGATAAGCCGCAGCCGTTTGTGGCGCGATCGCATCGCTGGTAAAAAAGATTGCAAGGGTAGCTACGAGCAAGATCGCCGTTTTTGTAATAACTTGCTTGCTCGTTTGCCACAAATTTAAAAGAGGTGTTCTCATCTCGATCGCTAAAAACTTCAATTTCTGCTCGAATAAATATCGTTTCCTCGATGACATTACGCCCACCAAGGATCGTCCCCGGTTCGGAAATCGGTTTCCGTCCAAGGGGTAAACTCGATTTTGTCATCTTCGGTGATTTCGGCATGAGCCAAAGCCAACGAAAGCGGTGCGGGTCCGCGAATGACTTTCCCGGTCGTATCGTACTGAGAACCGTGACAGGGACATTTGAATTTGTTTTCCGCCATATTCCAAGGCACGACGCAACCCAAATGGGTGCAAATGGCATTTAAACCGTAATCGCGCAAAGAATTATCTTCACTGATAATCAAATAGGTCGGATCGCCTTTTAAGCCTTGAGAGAGGGAGCGATCGCCCGGAACGGGATGGGCGGCTAGAAATTCGCTAGCGAGAATGTCATTGCCTAACGCATCTTTTGCCGTAACGCCACCGCCAGCACCGCCACTCGAAGGCGGAATAAAATATTTAACAATCGGGTAAAGCGCGCCGAGCGCCGTTCCCGTGATCGTGCCAAAGGTCAGCAAGTTCATAAACTGCCGACGGCCGATATCGGGTACATCTGAGGGGACGGAAGATTGTGCCATATCAAAATGCCAGAATTTGTTTTTTGTTAAGAATTCTGAAGAAATTTTCAGAATTGGGCGCAGTTCTGCTAGAGCAAGTCTTTATAAGCCTTTTTTGCCGTCAGAACATTGAGAAAGATTAACAGTCCTTGACATCTCCCCGCTTTAAAAAGACAGGGATTCTGTGGTTAACCCACCGAAAGCGGGCGGCGCTTTTAAAGGGCGGAAATTGTGACCCCCATAGCACCTTTTTGAAACCACGCTTTCTCTAAGCCTGTCAACAAACTCCTAAATCCCTTGGCTAAAAATAAGCTGTGGATTTACCTTAAAGTATTTTAATATAAGACGGGTTAAAACCCGTCACGTTCGACAATCCTTGATTATTTCCACTGCTTGGGAGGGGAACTTGGGGTGGGTTTCAAGCGGCCTACCCTCACTCTCTATTTTTGGGTTTTAAATTATGGCAGAAAAAGGGTAAATATAAAATCTTAGCGTGCGATCGTTCTAAGAATTCACAGAAAATTGGGGAGAATTATGACAGGAGAGGAACTCAGGGAATTATTGCTGAAAAAATGGGGGCGTTCCTACGACGTACGCTTGCGACAAACCAAGGGGACGATTTACGTGCAGGTGATGTGGAAATATTTGGAACAGCAGTCTTTTCCCCTGACGGAGACGGAGTATTTGGAGCATTTGCAGGGGGTGATGACCTATCTGAATGCTTGGGGCGGCGAGTCTCAGGTGCAAGAATATATTGAAAAAACAAGCGAAAGACCCCGCTTGGGAAAAGCCGTCAGCATTCCCCTCGATCTCGGCGAACGAACCTCAGAATGGATTGTTGGGGATATTTAGATTTTGTTGTTGGTTATTGGTTGCTTGCACTGTACTTCGACATACTTCGGCATGGCTCAGTACAAGCGCTCAGCAGCCGCGAAGCCGAAGTGTTTGTTCTCCAATGCTCCCGATGCTCCCCCTGCTCCCTAATCTTCCCGACTCATCCGATCGCTCAAACGCGTCGTTTCTGGGAGTCGATAGCGAGGGGTGCATCGCAGGACGTAATCGATCGCCGTGGGCAAGCTCATTTTATGACCGATGGAAATGTACAGGGGTTTGACCTTGGTGCGCGATCGCAGTACCGCTCCAACAATTTCCCCTTTATCTCGCAGGGGTTGCCAACTGCCCCGCTCGGGCGGGACTTCCTCGTGTTCGCCGATAAAGCGAGTTTTAGCCACTCCAATGGCGGGCATATCCAAAAGTACCCCCAAATGACAAGCCAGCCCAAAACGGCGCGGATGGGCGTATCCCTGACCGTCGCAGAGAATCAGATCCGGCATCGTATCGAGTTTGTCTATGGCTTGGATCAGGGCGGGAACTTCCCGGAAAGATAATAATCCCGGAATGTAGGGGAAATTGGTGGCGACTTTAACCGAAGCACGATCGACAAGCTCGAGATCGGGAAAACTCAGGACAACAACGGCGGCTTTTGTGGTGGAATCATGGTTATCGAATCCCGCATCAACCCCTGCAACGTAGCGAATATCTGAAAAGCGATCGCTTTTGATGACGCGATCGCGTAAGTCGGCTTGGATTTGCTTGGCTTCTTCTTCGGTGGGCGACCAATTGTGTTGGATTGTTATGCGTTGTTGCTGATTACCCATTACCCGTTACCCCTATATTGTAACGATCCATTTCCGGGCTGAGCGAGCCATAGACTCCAGTAATTTGCTGGCGGCAACAATCAATGGCAAAATCGTTAAAGTCTTGGGGAGAGACTCCAAACATTGATTCGAAGGTGTCCGATCGAACGCGACAGAAGCGAGGGCGATCTTCGTAAATGCTGCATTCTCGGGAGGAGCGATCGTAATGAATGCACCACCCTTCTTCTCCCACCATGCTTAAATAGCGATCGAGCTCCTCGGGCGAAAGATATTCACCAAGTTCGGGACGATCCGCCGGATCGAGATGACAGCAAGCACCGCATTGTTGTACGCAACGCCAAACTTCCATAGTTCTTTCCTCTTCCCTAATCGAATACATCAAAACTTAACATTTTACACCCTCAATTCCCGTAATGTACCCATTATTTTGAAATAATGTGTAGTTTTGTTGCATTGATGAAAAGAGGCCGCCTTCCGGTTATGATAAACAGTGAATTTTTGATTCTTTTCTCACATTGGGTTGACTAACAGCATAAAAAATATGGACATCTTAACAAACATTAACTTTGAAGTAATTTTTCAACTTTTGTTTGTCGGCTTAATCTTGATTTCAGGTCCTATCGTTATCTTTTTGTTGGCTCTCAACAAAGGCGATATGTAAAACGGTTTTCCTTAAAATCGTTGTCTTGGAAATCTTCCATCGTGTATCAGTTCAAAAAAGTTCTCTCAAATAAGAGAGGACTTTTTGATGCGTTCGCTTTCGAAAATACAATATCGCGATCGCTCCTCAATAAACTCAAATGAGAGAAAAATAAATTCTCGAAGAACTTGTCAAGTTTTGCGGAAAATCCTTGGCATTCTCTGAAGACAATGGCTAAGTTAAAAACACATTGATTTCGAGAGAATTTCTAGCAAAATGAACGTTAAAGCATTTCTTCTGGCTTCCATCCTTGGCTTATCCGCTCCCGCGATCGCCAATATCGCGATCGCGCCTCCTGCCGTGGCTCGAGATGCAGCAATCGGGACATTTCAAAATGGAGAGTGGTTAGTGAGAATTAGTTACTATAATAATGCCTATTTTTACGAAGGCAATAATAAGAATACAGGAGACTCAATTACATTAAGCGGTGCCTCTTTTGAGGGGAATAGCAACCGCCGCACGATGACGTGGAATAATGGGGGTTATCTCTATCAAGTCGCTTGGCAACCTGCCGATCCCGGAGTGATTCGCGTCCAAGTTTTTAGCCCTAACGGAAGTCAAATTTTGAACCAATTGCTCTATCAAACCAGTTAGTCGTTTACTGCGTCACGATCGTCAAATCTAAAATTGGTTGTTGCGTTAAACATAACCCGTGACAGGTTAAGAGATCGGGTTGTTGAATCCCTAGAGAAATATGGGTGCTTTCATGGGGAAAGGGAAAGAGGCGATCGAAAAAAATTTCTTCCCCTTGCCAGTCAAATTGCAGGGTATAGACGGCGGGGGGAGCATTCAAATAGGATAAAAGTTCCCAAGCAAGATGATAGAGGGGTTGGCGCAACACGTCGGCGAGATGAAATGGTTGCTCGTAGGTTTGTGTCTCGTTATTCTGTGCGATCGCTTCGGCATAGAGAGGTCCTTTTGCCGTGAGAACAATGGGCAACCAATAATGACCTTCACCCGTGGCATATTCTAAATTTTTTTCCACCCACTGCTGCAATTCTCGGACATTTTCGCACTGTTGATAAACTGATTTTGCAGAAAATTCAAGGCTATCTGGAAGGTTGAAAGTTAGGGGATAAATTGTCTCTGTTGTGGGCAATACCGCCTCGGAGGAAATAATGCGGACGGAAGTTTGGGGAGAAAAGGAAAGAATGGCTTGTTTTAGAACGGCAAAATTGGGATTATCCGGGCGATCGGCAATGAAAATCATTATGGTTGTTGGTTGTTGGTTGCTTGCGCTGCCTGCCTTGAGGGAAGTTGAAAGGAGCTTTGTCGAAGTGTTGGTTATTGGTGACTCCCTCTTGACCTGAGATTTGAGACTTGTGAGATTTTAACAAAAATAGGGCGCAAATGCGCCCTAGGAAAAATTGTAGAAAAAATTGTGAAATGATTTTAGGTGTTAAACACGGCCCAATTAAACGCTGCCAAAACTGGGGATGGGACCCGATAAACGACGGGCAAAACTGGGTAGATCGACTCGCGAAGTATTGCGGCGGGTTTTGACGGCGAGGCGATAGCTGACGCTTTGCAATTCAACGTGCAATTGTCGGTTTTCCCGTTGCAAGCGTTCGATTTTTTCTTTGACGGGAATCATGCGCTCTTCGAATTTGCGTCGATAAATCTGGGGCATTTCTTGCAGCGCTTGTTCTAACATTCGGGTGCGATCGCCCATTTCCTGAACTGACTGGCGCAATTGATAGATTTCGCGATCGCGACTGGAGATTTGTTGTTGGTAAAAGGTAACTTGCTGCTCGACTTCCTGCAATTGTTCCCGCAGCATCCGCATTTCGGCTTTGTGGCGATCGGATACGTCGGGTTGGGGCATAAACTGGTTATTGCCTTTCACCAAGCGGAAAAGCTCTTGAGATAACTGCTGCACCAGTTGATCTCGCATTTTCAACTCTTCGCTCAGGCGGGTCACTTCTCCCCGCAAGCTGCTAACATTGGTTTTTTCGGTGATATTCACGGCGCTCGAACTCCGTTTCTAGGCTGATTGGCAAGGGATATGAGGGGCGTTACCGCTCATTTTATCTGCTTTTTCTCAAATTGAAAAGAAAATTTTTCGGCGCAATTGAGGAGCGCGATCGCCGTTCTGAAAATCTGATTTTGATGAGTGATAAATTTATCTGCTTGTGCCTGCGCTGCGGGAGCTTGAGAGAAGGCGAGAGAGATAAAGAGCAAAATGCTACAAACCCACACGGCCATTTGTTACAATTCAGAACAAAGCTAGAATTTTTTGAGAAATCCGATGAGAGCGATCGCTAATTTTTTAACATCTCTAATTTTTGCGGTTTGGCTCATCGTCATTGCCACAATTTCGATTCAAAATATTCAACCCGTTTCTCTCAAATTTTTAACGTTTCAATCGATCGAGTTTCCCTTTGGGATTGTCTTAACCTTTAGCGTGGTTGCAGGACTGCTGCTGGGAGGACTTTTGCCCGCTTTACCCAGTAGAATCCAACGAAGTCAAGTCAAAAAATCTCGGTAAACGATCTGAAGGATATCGAGAATTCCAAAGCAATTGTGGAATTCTTCTATTAAAATTATTCATTTATCTAGCTCACTCAAAATACAGCTCAAAAAAATAATTGGATTCGGGTGCCGATATCCGAAATTGTACGGATGTTTGGTGTAGAGAGCGAGGAGGGTGCGGCGATCGCGCAAGAGCAACTCAAAAATGATATATCCTACCTCAATTTAGGGAACTCTTGCGGGTTTGAGAGCAACATATTAATTGTTTAGAATAAAATTACAGTATTCGAGAAGTCGAAACCATGCGTCAGACAATTTTTAAAAATACGGTGCTGTATTTGGGGATTGCATTCTACTCCCTTTCTACTTTTGCCATCATGCCCGCCCTCGCCGGGTTAAAAAATGACGATCGCGGAGAATTTCCGGGCGAACGCGTAGGTGGAGGAACGCGAGGGGGACGGTGCGAAAGCAGCGGCCCTCAGTTAGTTGCTTTAAATCCTAAAAATAATTTAGGCGTAACGGCTAGAAAACAGCCATTACTGTATATTGCAGTACCAGAACTCGAGCGACCCTATCCTGCCCAGTTCTTGGTTTTGGATGCCAATCGAGATATTACATACGAAACAACTGTAGAGGTCGGTCGCAATCGGGAGTTCGTAGGAATTCTCCTTCCTGAAAATACCCTCAAGATCGGCCAAGACTATACGTGGGAATTTGTCATCCCTTGTGATTTTTATAAAGATCCAGATGAGAGCAATGGAGAATCAACAGACATCTTTGTTCATGGTTCATTACGGCAAGTTTTACCAGAAACACCCGTAGCAGAAGGACTAACTGTGGAAGAATATCTTGCTCTAGTACAATTCTATCAAGATGCTGGACTTTGGAGCGATGCAGTTGCAACCGTCCTTAAACTGCGTCAGAATTATCCCAATAGCGATCGCGTTCTTGCCCAATGGCGGCAAGTCCTGTTGGCACTGGATTTTAGTGCATATGAGGGTCTTTTAGAAAAGCTGCTGGAAATTCCCGTGTCACAATTGCAAGTGTCGGAATAGTATAGTGGAATAGAGTTTTTGCGATCGCTTTCTATTTCCGCCCATTCACTCGCGTCAAATCCTTGCACTTTCTGGTTAAGGCTACTCGCCGCTTGCGATCGATCTCCCGTATTTTTTGGGTCTCCAGTTGTTCCATCGTTGCGTCCAGTACGATCGTAACGGGGCTATTCTGGGGACTCCAGCAGTTTGGCATTCTAGAAAACTTAGATTTAGTCGTTTTCGATCGCTTTATTCAATGGCGGGTTGATGTGCCTCCCGATCCGCGCTTGTTGGCGATTGCCATTACCGAAGAAGATTTACAACGCTACGGCTGGCCGCTATCGGACGAAATTCTCGCCAGAGCGATCGCCAAACTACAATCCTATCAACCGAGAGTTATCGGCCTCGACCTCTACCGCGACATTCCCCAGCCCCCAGGAGAAGCAGAACTCGCCCGAGCGCTACAAGCCAAAAACCTCATTGTTATTACCGAAATCGTTAGCAATATTCCCCCTCCTCCCAATGTGGAAGAAGAGCGAGTGGGTTTCAATGATTTGCCCCTTGATGGCGATGGGATACTCCGTCGCAACCTCCTTTTTGTTGCAGGAAAAGAGCAAATTTATTATTCGTTTGCCCTACGGCTTTTCTTGGCTTACTCTCAGCAAGAGGGAATGCAATTTCGCTATAGCGATCGCGCCCTTTTTTTCGAGGATGTGGAACTCGTTCCCCTTCAGTACAATTCTGGCGGCTATCAAACCGCAGATACGCGAGGATATCAAATCTTAATCGACTATCGCGCTCGGGAAAACATCATCGAATCGGTGGGACTGCAACAATTACTCGCAGGGGAAATCGCTCCCGAGGCCGTACGAGACAAAATTGTTTTTATCGGCACCATCGCCCCCAGCTTAAAAGATTTGCGTTTAACCCCCTATAGTAGTGCCCGTCAGAAAAATTCCTTTCAAATGCCGGGGGTGATTATTCACGCCCAAATGACCCGCCAGCTTTTGGAAATTGCCTCGGGTCAAAGTCGCCCCTTTTCCTTTTGGCCGCAATGGGGAGAACGGCTTTGGCTTTGGGGCTGGGGAATGGTTGGCGGGATTTTGGTTTGGAGTTTAAGACATCCCCTTGCTTTTAGTTTGGCAGGAATTGTCGGCGCGATCGCCATTGTGGGAACGGGATGGATTCTTTTAACCCATCTGATTTGGATTCCCATTATCGAACCCGTTTTTGCCTTCGCGATCGCCGGAGGTTTAGCCGTTGCTCATCGCTTGCTTTACACCACGACTCGCGATCCCTTTACGGGTTTGCTCAATCGCGAATCTTTAGTCAATTATCTGAAAACTTCCCTTGCTCGCATTCGCAGCCGTCGTCTTGATTCTCCCCTCGGAGTCGTATTCGTGCAATGCGATCGCCTGCATCTGATCCGGGAAAATTGGGGCAATGCCATCGGCGATCGCTTTCTTTTGGCTCTCGTGCGACGATTGCAAAGAAACCTTCCTCGCACGGCAAAATTAGCAAGAGTGGGAGAAGGAGAATTTGCCACCGTTCTCGATCGCCCTCCAGACTCTCTCACGGATTTAGCCGATCGCTTACAAGGTATCTTAGAAGAGCCTCTTATATTAGAAGAGCAGCAAATTGTCACGATAGTGAATATCGGGATTGCCACCACCCAAGAACGCCACCTCCACACCCCGGAAAATTTGTTGCGAGATGCCAATACCGCCATGTTTCGCGCCAAAGCCCTCGGAAAAACCCACTCTGTTTTTGCGACCGGGATGTTTGAGGAAGCCGTCGCGCAGTTTGCCCTCGAAAACGAGTTGCGACAGGCGATCGCCGAGGAACAGTTCGTTCTCTACTATCAACCCATCATCGACCTGAAAACCGAACAAATTACCGGGTTTGAAGCCTTGATACGCTGGCAGCATCCCGAGAAAGGCTTTATCTCCCCATTTATGTTCATTCCTCTTGCTGAAGAAACCGGGCTGATTATTCCCCTAGGACGGTGGATTTTTCAAGAAGCCTGTCGCCAAGCCCGTCAATGGCAAGAGCAGTTTCCTCAGCATTCTTTAATTTTAAGCGTTAATCTTTCCGGTCGCCAATTCGAGCAAGCGGACTTAGTCGAGATGCTGGCGCAGATTATCAAAGCGGCAAAAATTCGCCCATGGACGCTCAAACTGGAAATTACTGAAAGCATGGTGATGGGGAATGTGGAGGAAGCGATCGATTTAATGTTGCGACTCAAATCTCTCAGTTGCAAGCTCAGCATGGATGACTTTGGCACGGGATATTCCTCCTTGAGCCAACTTCGTCGCTTTCCCGTCGATACCCTCAAAGTTGATAAATCTTTTGTGAGAAAAATGGGAGAAAGTCGTGAAGATTGCGAAATCGTGCGCATGATTATTGCTCTCGGTCATACTTTAGGTATGGAAATTATTGCCGAGGGGGTGGAAACAAAAGAAGATATGGAAACCTTGCAGTCTTTAAAATGCGAATTCGGACAGGGTTATTTTTGGTCGAAACCCGTACCGGCCGAAGACGCAACGAAATTGTTAAAATAAGCCATGGCCAACGATCGACACGCATTAAATAATCCGGCAATCGCCAATTTTCAGGTCGGAGTAGACAATGTAATTTTTTCGGTAGATCTGCACAGTCAAAAACTTTTCGTGCTTCTCAGCAAGCGATTGCAGCAACCTTTTCAAGGGGTATGGAGTTTGCCGGGGACTTTAGTCCGAAAAGGAGAATCACTAGAACAAGCTGCCGATCGCATTCTCAAAGAAAAAATCAAAGTTAACAGTTTATATCTCGAACAACTTTATTCTTTTGATGAATTCGCTTGCAATCCTTGGGGGAGTGCTTCGCAGTTGGGGATACGCTATCTTTCCGTCAGTTATTTTGCTTTGGTTCGTTTTGAAGAAGCGGAATTAATTGCTCGAGAAGGGGGGATGACAGCTTGGTTTTTAGTCAAAGAAATTCCGACATTGGCTTGCGATCGCGATCGGATTTTACATTACGGCTATCGTCGCTTGCGAAATAAATTAGAGTACAGCCCCATCGCTTTTGATGTGTTACCTGCCGTCTTTACCCTGAACGAACTCTATCAATTTTACGGTACAGTTTTAGGAGAAAATTTCGCCGATTATTCTAACTTTCGCAGTCGTTTATTAAAATTGGGTTTTCTCAAAGATACTGGCTTAAAATCCTCGCGAGGAGCAGGACGACCGGCCAAATTATATCGCTTTGATTCAGAAGCCTTTGCCCCTTTAAAAGATAAACCGATGGTATTTATTTAATGCTTGGTTATACTTGCTATTATACCGTGGAACGGACATCACTTCGACAAGCTCAGTGACTACCTGCCCGGAGGTAATTTGATAAAATATAAAGCCCGTGCGCTAAAATCTGAACAGACGCGCCCTAATCTCAACTATCATGCAATTTTTCAAACAAGTTTTTGCCAGTTTGCTCGGAACGTTTTTAGCACTCATTTTCTTTGGGATCTTTGGGGTCAGCGTATTTACAGCGATTTTAGTGGCTTCTTTGGCAACAGGAGAAGAAGAATCCCCTCGAGTAAGGAATAAATCAGTTCTGACCTTTGACCTCTCCGCAGAAGTTGAAGATACCGTGCCGATCGATGCGTTTGCTGCTAGTTTTGCTGAAGGGGAAGGAAATGCGTTATCTTTGCGTCGGGCGATCCGCGCGATCGAAGCCGCAGCAGAAGACGATCGCATTGTCGCTTTATTCTTAGATGGAAGTCGAGGCGATGGAAGGACGGGATTTGCGAATTTACAGGCTCTACGTCGTGCGTTGGAAAAGTTTCGCTCGGCGGAGAAAAAGATTATTGCTTATGATGTGAATTGGGGAGAACGAGAATATTATATCAGTTCCCTTGCCGATGAGATTTTGCTCAATCCAAGAGGTTCGATTGATGTGAATGGATTGGGAGTACAACAATTATTTTTAACGGGAGCATTAGAAAAGTTTGGTATTGGCATACAAGTCGTGAGGGTGGGTAAATATAAATCCGCCGTCGAACCTTATACCCAACAAGAATTTAGCCCGGAAAATCGCGAACAATTAGAAAATTGGATTGGGGATGCGTGGCAGGAATTTTTACAAGTGGTCGGGAAAGGGCGAGAAATGACTCCTCAACAATTACAAAGTTTAATTAATCAAAATGGCCTCTTTTTACCATTGGAGGCGATCGCTGCGGGTTTTGTGGATGAGTTGGCATATTACGATGAAGTCGAGGCAAAATTACGAGAACTGACGGATCAAGCGAAGATAAAGAAGGGTTTTCGCCAGATCGATCTAGAAACTTATGCCGGAATTACTCGGAAAAGCGATCGCTCTTCTGACAATAAAATCGGGGTTTTATACGCTCGGGGGGCGATCGTTTATGGGGAAGGAAATCAAGAACAAATTGGTAGCGATCGCTTTGTGCGTCAGTTGCGAGAATTGCGAGAAGATGAAGATTTAAAGGCGATCGTTTTGCGGATTGACAGTCCTGGGGGAAGTGCTTTGGCTTCGGAGTTAATTTTGCGGGAATTGCAGTTACTTCAGGAGGCAAAACCGACGATTGTTTCGATGGGAAATGTGGCGGCTTCTGGAGGATATTTGATTGCGATGGGTTCTGATTATATTTTTGCCGAATCCATGACGACGACGGGATCGATTGGAGTCTATGGAATTTTGCCCAATGTGGAGAAAATTGCGGCGGATAATGGTATTACGCGAGATGTGGTAAAAACGGCTCCTTATGCCGATGCAGAATCGATTTTACGCCCGAAAACCGAAGCAGAATTGGTGATTATCCAGCGCTTTGTCGATCGCATTTATGAAGTGTTTCTCGATAGCGTCACCGAGTCTCGCAAGTTACCGAGACAGACGGTTGCTGAAATCGCACAGGGACGGGTTTGGTCGGGTTTGGATGCGAAAGAATTGGGTTTGGTGGATGAGTTGGGGGGATTGGATGCGGCGATCGCTCATGCAGCAGAAAAAGCCGAATTGGGAGATGATTGGGAAGTGGAAGAGTATCGGGAAGAACCGACCTTGAGCGAAATTTTAGAGAGTTTTTTATCCATTGCAACCGCACCTCAAAAGAAAGAAGAAACGAATTTTTCTCCTTTCTTGAAAGAATGGCAGCATTTACAGGAAGAGTTCAAAATTTTACAAAGTTTGAACGATCCGAAAGGGGTCTATTCTATTTTTTGGGGTAGCGGCAATTAAGAAGGAAAATTTACATTTTAAACTTTTAGTCGAAATCGAAGTCTATGCCTGTTCTCTTTGTCCCAAACGGGCAATGTTATGCAGGTCTCTCGTTCTTTAGAAAACTTCACAGTAGAAAAGAGCAATTTTTGATTTTCAAAAAAGCCCAAAAGCCTTATCGTGCAAGGAATAAGAGCTATTTTTGGGACGCGATCGCTCATCGAGTCAACCCCCAAAATTCGGCCTGCTGCATAAAAACACTTGGCTCTCGACGAGAGGGGGGTAGAAATGAGCAACATTTCTAAGAGCTGATATGTAAAGAAAATCTAAAGAAGAGAGAAGAGAAAAGGATGAGGAATTATTCTAACTAGAGTAGAGTCTAATTGTCTGATGAGTCGCTTACCAAAAATTGCCAATCCTCAAAGACAAATTTATCCCAGTGATTTAAGCGATGCAGAATGGGAAGTGCTAAAGCCATTACTTCCTCATCCCAAAGGTGTTGGACATCCAAGAACGGTGGACTTGAGAGAAATACTCAATGGTATATTTTATGTGTTGAGAACAGGCTGTCAGTGGGAAATGTTACCCCACGATCTGCCTCCCTACACTACAGTTTATCAATATTGTCGCAAATGGCACAGAAAAGGGATTTGGCAAAAACTTCATGATGAATTACGCCATCAATTGAGGACTCGAATGGGACGCGAAGAAGATTCTGCTGTGGCGATCGCTGATTCTCAATCCGTCAAAACGACGGAAAAAAGGGGGCTGTCTACGGTTATGATGGTGGCAAACAAGTTAAGGGACGTAAACGTCATATCGTCGTAGATTCTCAGGGTTTTTTGATTGGGGTTCTTGTAACTGAAGCGAATGCTTCAGAACGACTGGGGGCAGTAGTGATTCTAAACGAGGAAAAAGAAAAACTCTCACGACTAGAAGTTGTTTGGGTAGATGCAGGATATCGGGGAGAAAATTTTGTTCGTGCAGTCCAACAAGTTTGTGGAGAATCAGTTCGAGTGGAGGTCATCAAGCGAAATAGTCCAGAGTTTGAGATTTTGCCAAAACGATGGATTGTCGAAAGGACTTTTGGCTGGTTAAATCGATTTCGGCGTTTAAGTAAGGACTACGAACTCTATACTGCATCAAGTGAAGCTATGATTTATGGTTCTCTCATTCGGTTAATGACAAAGCGATTTGTCTCTTAATCTTTTGTTTACGAATCAGCTCTAATAACTCGTGACTGGTTAGACGCGATCGCCCGAGGGAATCAATTTTGAATTGTTAATGTCCCAAAACCCGATAAACTCGACGCTGAATAAACACCTCAACTAAATCGCCATTGATTTTATTTTTCTCCACTTCTTCTCGCAGAATTTTGAGAACGACTTCTACCGGAAGCGGGCGTTTATAGGGTCGATCTGCTGCCGTCAGGGCATCATAGATATCTGCAATGCTCATCATTTGGGTTTGAATGGGAATTTCCTCCCCCGTTAATCCCAAAGGATAACCGCTCCCATCCAGTTTTTCGTGGTGTCCGTAGGCAATAATGGGAATATCTTGTAAATGCCGCGTCCAGGGAATGCGCTTGAGAAACTCGTAAGAGTGCGTAACATGAGCCTCGATCGCCTGCCGTTCTGCCATCGTTAAGTTCCCGCGAGGCAGAAGTAATTGTTCCATTTCTTGGGACGTGACTAAGGGTTTGAGAATGCCGTCGATATCGCGATAGCAATACTCGGATAGTTCGGTCAGTTCTGCAAAGGCTTCTTCTGATAAAGCCTCGAATCTTTTGGTTTCTAGGGCTTCGGGTTCGTTAATCTCTTCAATAAATTTTAAATAGCGGTTCAATTTGTCTAAAGATTCTTCGAGGCGATCGTCTAATGCTCGGATTTGCTGACAAGAGGGACACTCAGAAGCATCCGTGCGATGAACGCGGGGATGGTTGACGAGGTGTTGAAATTTTGCTTCCGCACATTCCATCTGTAAGGTGCGAACGGCAACCGCAAAACGCTGGCGGATCGTCTCGAGTTGTTCGGGGTAGAGCTTTTTACGCTTGTTGAGAATGGCTTCGGGTACTCCCACTTTACCAAAATCGTGCAATAGGGCAGCATAGCGAATTTCCTGCATTTGTCGTTCGTCGAAGATGAGCGATCGCAAGCGTCCGCTTCGCATTGCCGTCACCTCTTGGGCCAAACGCACCGTTAAAGCCGCCACTCGTTCTGAATGCCCCGAAGTGGTGGGATCTCGCGCTTCGATCGTCTGTACGGAGGCTTTCACGAACCCCTCAAAGAGGTCTTCAATATTTTTTTGCAAAATATTGCGTTCGATAGAAATTGCCGCTTGAGAAGCCAAAGATCGCACCACTTGTTCTTCCCATTCGGAATAGGGTTGCGTGACGCTGAGGGCATTTTTGCTATCGATCCGAATATCCCGGTGCAATTTGCGATTGATCAGTTGCAGCACCCCAATAATTTCCCCTTCGGCATCTTGCATCGGCAAAACCAACACCGAACAAGTCCGATAGGAAAAATCGCGATCGAAATTGCGATCGAGTTGATAGGGCAGCCCCGGTAAGAGATTATGGGCATCGGGAATATTTAAGGATTGCCCCGTTAATGCCACGTATCCCGCCAAACTTTTAGGGGTGAGAGGTAAAGTGAATTCTTGAAAGGAAACGGCAGGGAGAGAGTCATTCTGAGCGATTTTAAATACGAGTTGGGGAATGGAGTCTACGCGATTGACCAGAAACACGCTTCCTGCATCGCTGCGGGTAATTTCGCGACTCTTGCTGAGAATCAAGGCCAGCAATTCCCCCAAATCTTGACTGCCCGATAAAGCCGTGCCGATCGCCAAAAGATGTTCGATCAAGGAGGTGCGTTGGCTGACAATTTCGATAAACTCGTCACTATCAAAGGTTGAACTGGGAGACTCGAACGCTGTCATAACTGTTCGGGGGTATTGCACGTTAAAATCCCATTGGCGAGTTTTCCTCGGAAGATACCGCACGAACGGGCCTAAGTTTTAGTCTAACTCGCATCACCTTGTTTGCTGATGCCAATTACCCGTTATCCGTTCCTAAGATTTCTCGAATTCTTGCTCGAAATTGGCGAACGGTCGATCGCTGGCCGATTTTTTGACTTTGCCTCACAAAATCGGGAATTTCTCCGATAGGAAGAAAAGGAAAAGCAAGACTTTCGCGGGACTCAATATATTCTTCCCCATTTAAGCGATAAACTCCCAGTCTGTTTTGATAATATCGCCAAATTTCTGGCACGCCTAATGCCGCATACAGAGAATGCTTATAAATTGAAGAATGAGTATAATCGGACTCAATCACGAGATCGGGGGGCGGATCTTGTCCTAAAGTAATTTTGCGTCCTCTAACAATTGCCTCATTTTGAATATAAAAACAAGCATCGGGTTCGGCAGCACGATTTAAATCTTCTCGCTCTAAAGTTAACGAACCTAACTTTCGCATTTCCCATCCCAGTTCGTCTACCATGACGGTAATAAAATCGCCGAGTAATTCTTTCGGTTCTTCATGTTCTTCTCGGGGCATCCGAATTTCTAAGACTCCGCGCTCGTAAGTCATTCTCCATAACCGATTATCTCCTACATCGGTCATTAATGCTTTATAGGTTTGCCAACTTATCCCACGCAAAATTAGAGAATGCGTTTGTTTCTCCATTCCTTCGCGTCGATCGATCGCCTCCAGCGTTTCTGCATGATAAGTCAGTTGAAGATTGCGATCGGCTTCCAATTCTGCAATGAGCGCTTGAAAGGTCTCCCAACGAATGCTTTTAAGCAAAATAACATTTTTTTGCGTTTGTTGTTGGGAAAATGGTGAGAGAGTTGCGATCATTAGCTTGCTGAAAAATTGTTATTTTTAATTACCGTTAATCCTAGTTTAATCCTCTTCTGAAATTATAGAGCGCATTCGTTTAAGTAATGCACTCTATAACAAATCTTAAAATGGCGAAGGGGGACGAGGTCTCGGGGGCGTAACGGGAAGGTTGAATCCCGGTAGGGGAGGAATATCGAGATCGGGGTACAAATTCTCTAAAGATTCCTGTAAGGCTGCGGTTCCCGGAAGCGATACGCTAAACCCTTGAAATAAGGCTCCATTGAGAATGCCTTCGACATCGCTTTGCAATAATTCTGCCACTTGTCCGAAAATGCCATCGGGAGTAATGGTTATTTTTTCTCCCGCTTTAATGACAATTTCTGCGGATGTTTCTTCTGTATCTTGGGCGACAGTTTCTGCGGATGTTTCTGCTGTGACAATTGCCACTTCGGCTTCTGCCGTTTCCGAGTCTATTTCTGTCGGTTCGACTTTTACTTCTCCTTCCAAAACTTTAATTTGCGTCTCTCCAGCCCCATCGACTTCCATCACGTAAACGGTTCCTTCCACTCCCACTTCAAAGGTCGCCGTGCAACCATTCGCCGGACCGCTTGCCAATAATAACCCTTGTTGGACTTCAACGCACTGACCGACGATAACGGAAGATGCCGGTCCCAAACGTCCCGCCGCACCGTTGCTGAACAAAAGTGATGTACTGGCTTCTCGGGTGGCAATTTTTTGCTTCAACAGGGCGATCGCTTCCACTTCTGCCGGACTTTCATCGATAAAAACGCCGATCTCTTCAGTCTCTTCTTCAGAGGTGATAATTTCTTGCACGATCGCTTGATTAATTTGCGCGATCGCCGGGGAGGAATGCAGTCCGAAAGCGATCGCCATCCCCGCACCTGCCAGCATTCCTCCAATGATTCGCCTGATTCGCCGATTGCGATCGAGGTGCATTTTGAGTTGAATCATAATCTGTAATATGCCTCCGTTGTTTCCGTATCTGGCAACCCGATGAAATTCTCTGGAAAAATAAACTCTGAGATTATAGCACAAGATTGACATTTTGACACGAGGGATTTTACTCCTTTTTTTCGACCCGTCTGGCTATTCTCTCGATCCCCAATAATTTGGAGCGGGGGGAGCAGAGGGAGCGGGGGAAGAGGGGAGAAGGGGAGGCACAAACTTTTTAAAACCGGGTAGGCGAGGTAAGTGAATGTCCGGATACAAGCGCTCTAGAGCTTGTTGTAGCTTTTTCATGCCGGGCAACCTCGACTCAAAATCGCGAAACAAGGAATCTTGCAAAATTCCTTCTACTTCCTCTTGGGATAAGGGGAAAATCTGCCCAAAAATTCCCGCCGGATCGATCGCCAGTTGCTGTCCGCCTCGTAAAACGATAGGATTGGGAGGATTATTGGCATCTGGGGAGAGGGGCCGAAGATTGACGGTACCGTTTAAGACTTGAATGCGAGAGCCGCGATCGCTTGCTTCCAATAAATAAAACGTTCCTTCTACCCCCACCTCAAAGGTCGCCGTACAGCCATTTGCCGGACCGCTCGCCAATAAAAGGCCTTGCCGAACCTCGACGCACTGGCCGATAATGACCGAAGATTGAGAAGCCAAACGACCTGCTGCACCGTTGTTAAACTCCAATTCGACAAAGGCTTCTTCGGTGCTAACTTCCTGTTGAAATGCGGCGATATCGTCGATTTGTGCGGGGATTTCATCGATAAAAACGAGATTGCCCACTTCCTCAGAACTGAAGATTTCTCGTACGGTTGCCCGTTCGATCTGTGCCGATGCCGAGGTGGGAGACAAAGCGATCGCGATCGCTGCAACGATCCCCCCGACAACTTTTAATCCCCAATCGTTGCGATGAATGTAACTCACGATTTCCTCTCCTTTGTTGAGTTCGCTAACCGGTCGGTTGCCGTTCCGAAAAACTCGAGATTGATGCTACCATAGCAACAGATCTTCAATTGTTAAAAAACATTTTTTCGAGTGTTATCCCCATGTGCTGGAAACGAATTTCTTGCAGTCTTATCGCGCTCTTCATTGAAGTTCTCGCTTGCGGAATCGTTATGTCTCCCGTTTTGGCAGCAGAAGACCCCAACGCCCTTTTTAGAGAAGGAATCGAACTTTCTCGTCAGAAAACTGCATCAGCTTGGCGCAGGGCAATTCAGAAATGGGAAGAAGCCTTGGAAGAATGGGAAAAACAAAACGATCTCAGCAACATTGTCAGCACTCTCGATGTGTTGGGATCGGCTCGCAGAAACTTGGGTGAATTGGATCGCGCCCTCGAAATTTATAATCAAGCATTGCCCCTCGTCCAAGAACTCGACGACCCCCATTCCCAAGCCAATATCTTAGTCAAAATCGGAGAAATTTATGCAACCTCGGGCAACTATCAAACAGCCCTCGATCGCTACGAACAATCGATTCCTTTGTGGCAAAAAGCCAATTTTCGCACGGGAGAAGCGATCGCTCTAAACGCGATCGGGCGCATTTACGCTCGCTTGGGAGAGAGCGATCGCGCTCTAGAATACTATCAACGCGTTTTGACGATGGCTGAGGATGCCGACAGCAAGGAAGGACGAGCCGCCGCTCACAACAATTTGGGTTTGGCTTACAGTAGTTTGCAGCGAGATCTCGAAAGTCTGCAACAATACGAAAAAGCATTGCAGATATGGGAAGAAGTGCAAGACGATCGTAATAAAGCCAGAACTCTGAATAATATCGGTTTCATCCATGCAAAGAAAGGAGAAAGCGAGAAGGCACTGGCACGCTATGAGGAAGCCTTACAAATTTGGCAAAGGGTCAGCGATCGCTCTGGTTTGGCGAGCGCGCTCAATAATTTAGGGGTTATCCATGCAAACCAAGGCGAACAAGATCGCGCCCTCTCTTATTACGATCGTGCCTTATCTCTGCGAACGGCTATCGGCGATCGCCCGAAAGAAGCCCTCACTCGCTATCGCATCGCCATCGCCCAACGAGAAAAAGGTAACGCAGAGATAGCCCTCGAACAAATTAAGATTGCTGTAGAGATCGTGGAAAGTTTACGTAGAAATGTGGGCGATCGCGATCTGCGAACGTCCTTTTTTGCCAGCAAGCAGGACTATTACGAATTTTATATCGACCTCTTGATGCAGTTGCATCGGGAAGAGCCAGAGGAGGGTTACGATGGAAAAGCCTTGGAAATTAGCGAACGATCGCGATCGCGATCGTTGCTCGACGTGTTAGCAGAAGCGAACGCAGATATCCGATCCGGAGGCGATCCGAAATTGTTACAACGAGAGCGAAGATTGCAACAGCAATTAAATATCCTCGAACAACGTCGCGTTAAAATCGCGAGCGGACAATCTCCCCTCGACCAAAAAATTAATATTAACCGAGAAGTCGAGGTTCTCCTCCAAGAATATCGCTCGGTGCAAAATCTCATCCGTCGCACCAGTCCTCGCTATGCCAATCTCACGCAACCGCAAACCCTCACTCTCAAAGAGATTCAGTCTCAAATTCTCGATCGCGATACTTTACTTTTAGAATATTTTATCGGCGAAAAGCAGAGCTATCTGTGGGCGGTGACACCTAATTCAATCGAAAGTTATACTTTACCGGGGCGAGACGCGATTAAACGTGCGGCGAGAACCTTTCGACGCGGTTTGCTGCGATCTCGCCGCACTTCTGGATATGTGGAAACCGAGAAAGCGGCGATCGCCCTTTCAAATCTCATTCTCGCCCCCGTTGCGGAGAAGTTACCCAATAAGCGCCTGTTAATTGTGAGCGATGGAATTTTGCATTTTGTTCCTTTTGCAGCGATCGCCGTTCCTCAATTTGAGAGCAAAAATCCTTTATTGAACGTTCCGGGACAAGGAGAGGAGATTGCTCAATACGTCCCTTTGATGGAACGACACGAAATCGTTAATATTCCTTCTGCCTCTACTTTAGCGGCGTTGCGGGAGGAAGTTCGCGCTCGCCCGACTCCCTCAAAAACCCTAGCAGCGATCGCGGATCCGATTTTTGGCAATACTGACGATCGAGTTGTCGGTTCGACGCGATCGATCTCACTTCCTCCGGAGGTAAAACGGTTCGCACAAGAGGCAGAGTTACTCTTCGAGCGCCTGCCGTTTACCCGAGAGGAAGTCGAGCAAATCCTCGCTCTAGTTCCCGCAGAAAAGGGGGCGAAAGCTCTTGGATTTGAAGCGACGCGGGATTTTGCCACCAGTTCCCAACTGCAAAATTACCAGATCGTTCACTTTGCTACTCACGGTTTATTTAATAGTCAAAATCCGCATTTATCGGGGTTGGTTTTTTCTCTCGTAGACGATCGCGATCGTCCCCTCAATGGTTTTTTGCGCCTTCCGGAAATCTTTAATTTGCGTTTTCCTGCGGATCTGGTGGTGTTGAGTGCCTGTCAGACGGGTTTGGGGGAAAATGTGCGCGGGGAAGGGGTCATCGGTTTGACGCGAGGGTTTATGTATGCGGGGGCGGCGCGGGTTTTGGTGAGTTTGTGGAGCGTGGACGATCGCGGCACTTCTGAGTTGATGATTCGCTTTTATCGGGGGGTTTTGGAGGAAAATCTCGAACCGGCTGCGGCGTTGCGATCGGCTCAGTTGCAAATGTGGCAAAGTGATGAATGGCGATCGCCTTTCTTTTGGGCGCCGTTTGCGTTACAGGGGGAGTGGGATGCGTCAATTCACAATTCAAAATTATCAATTCAAAGTCAGGGAGATTCGGCGATCGCTCGGTTGGGGAACTGGTATTCTGTCAGTCTCCTGCGATCGATCGCGGTCCCATTACGCTACTACATGGCTGAGAACCAGAAGTTTCTGGGGGGGTGGTCTCCCCCCCAGTCCCCCCCCACTGTGGGCGCAGCGCCGCCCCCAGACCCCCACTTCGGCATCGCTCAGTGACCTCCGCGCAGGGCTTCGCTATATTTTGATTGTCTCGATGCCGAAAAGTGCTTTCCTAAACCATAAGAATGAGCGCTATACTTCAGTTCAGAGTTTTTATGAATGTTTGCTCATTAAATGGATTTGATATGAATAGATTTAGTCCTCTTAAGAGGACTTTTTATATGAGACGGGGATTTTTAATCCTCGGCGGATCGGCGATCGCACCATCAATGCTATTATCAATTCAACAATAAGCCAAACAATTCATTCCTGATTTCTCTCTTGTTATTCTATCGCGAACTCAATGCCGATCGCAAGTGGGAAAGAAAACGATTCAAGGATGATTGCTCATCAGATTTTAAAAGGTCTTCGGGGACGCGAAACATTCGCTCTTCAATATTATCCCATGTCTCGGCAGAGACTCGGGCGGCGGCTTCTTTGCATTCGATTAAAATTCGGGTAGCGTAGTGATAGCGATCGATTTCTCGTACTTCTTCTCCAGTCCAATCGATTAACTCGTATTGGAGGTTAAATGCGGCCAAAAGCGTATCGCGAATCTTTTGAGCAAAAGCCCGACGGACTTCTTTTGGCTCATTATCCCCCGGAATTTGCCCCTGTAAGGCTTTCAATTGGTCGAGAAGTGTGGGAATATCTAAATGGGTAAAAACAGGCTGTAATCCTTTCATTTCCTCGACAACTTCGATCAAACGTTTAATCCAACGTTTGGCGTAGGCGTAGGCGTAGGCGTAGGCGTTGGCGTAGGCGTTGGCGTTGGCGTAGGCGTTGGCGTAGGCGTAGGCGTTGGCGTAGGCGTTGGCGTAGGCGTTGGCGTTGGCGTTGGCAACAGCCCTTTTTGCCACTAAAGAAAGCTCGCCGCCAGAATCTTTTGTTTCTCGTTCTGCCCATTGTAAAATCGGAATCAATCGCCTTTGATAAACTGGTTTGACCAACAATTTCTCGATTTCCCCCTGAATTTTCACCAGTAATCGATCTGCTCCTTTTCCTCCTTTCATCAAACCCGCAACCAACAAAAAAATTTCCTTCCATCGGCGATCGAACAGATGATTTTCCACTAACTCATCAATACGATTATCATCTTCAATATATTGTGCGGTGAGATATTCTTGTAACGTCAGATGGGAAAATGAATAAATTTCCTCCGCTCGCTCCACAAAAATCCCTTGCTGAATTGCGATCGCATCTAGAACCTTCTCTGCATCTAAATAATCCGGCGCTTTCAAATTCCCCGTTAAAAAGGTTTTAATACTCTCCGTCAGAAATTTTTTCTCAAAAAAGAGCCGATCCTCAACAAAATTTTGATAAGCAATTTCCGATAACAATATTTCCTCTAATTCAACGTGAAACCCTTCATAAATCGTATTTTTATCGCGATTAATGCGTTTTTCCGATGCCCATTCCTCCAAAAAATCCGCAGTGCTTTCCGATACAAAACGCTACGATTATCGGGGAAATTTTGAGATTTATCGTAAACCAAACAGAGAAAAGTCAACAATAAAGGACTTTGTGCTAATTCCTTTGCACCTTTGTGTTTTTCCGCTTGCAATAACTCCCAGCAATGTTCCGCCGTTTTTTCTTGGCGATCGCGCTCCGACTGAAACCAATTCGCGATAAACTTTTCGATCTGTGCGTCATCAAAATCTGCCATTTCTAAATCCTTAAAACGGCGAAAATGGGAACGATAAGCCGCCGTGCGACAACTGGCAATAAAACGATTCTCATCGTAGCGATCGGCAAAATCCTGAATCTTTTCAATAACCTCATTAACCACATCATTCGACACTTCATCTAACCCATCAAACAAAATCAATAATTTCCCTTTGTTGAGTGCTTTTTCAGTAAACTTCTCCGCATTGGGAAAACCGCAAATCTCAAACTCGTGGGCGATCGCTTTTTGGATATCGATCCCCGCTTGATTAAAGCGTTTTAACTCCAAAAATACGGGAATGCAACGATGCTTTTCTAATCCTCCTTTTTTCCCCTTCAATGCTTCTAAACCCATCTTTCGCAAAAACGTCGATTTTCCCGATCCCGGCGCACCCAACACCATTAAATACGGCTCTTCATTGGCAACTTTAACCCCTTCTCTCGGTTCGCATGCCTCCGATTGAAAACGCCGATCCGCATTTTCTCGAAATGTTTGTTCGAGATTGTCTACGGATAAAAATCGACCGATTCCAGATTCATCCAATAAACGCACATTCGTATAAACCGAGTCCAGAGAGACAGATTCTCGCATTCCTAGAACCTCAATGATACCGTGACGTTTGGCGTAATTTTCCCCATACCGTTTCGAGACATTAGAAATAAGCTGTCGCGTTTGCTCGCTCAAACTTTTACCGAAAAAATCCACGAGATTCTCGACCAGATTTTTCCCATCTTCCTTTAATACATCGATAACAATCGGGGTGAGAGTTTCCTTGGCGATCGCTGCGATCGCACTTCCTGTCAATAGCTCAATCATCATAACAGCCCAATCTCATTTATTTTAACTCCTTCACCCAGCCTAGCCCAGATCCCGGAAAACATCTCGCTTTTCTCCATTTTTTTGAGTTTGGAGATCGCGTTGAAATAGGTTGCGATCGCCTCTCCAAAAACTATAGCAAAGTTTTAGGATCGATCCCTAATTGTCTGAGGCGGGCGATCGATTAACATTTGGTTTTTCTGTTGCTCTTCCTCTAAAGCCGTTTGAGTGTTTTGTTGCTGAGTTTCCGCATTCTCTGCTCTTTGACGTTCGCGATCGCATTCTTCCTCCGCTAAATTTGCTCGTTCTCGTTCTTCTCGAGCGATTTCTTCTGGTAAAAGAACCAAATTACCATCGCGATCGTAAAAACGCGCCCAAACTGCATTTTCTTTCGTTAAAATTCCCTCCCAAGTTCCCAACCACAACCCCTAACTTTCACACCACAACTATCCGCGATCGTCCGGTGTTAATTCCTCATAACGCCCATTTGAACCCAAATGCCAACCCTGTAACGACTCGCGATCGAAAGGATTGTAAACAAAATAATCTTGCGTTCTAAAAGTTCGCTCGTATAGTCGCTTCTTTTCGTTAGTATCCACACTTGCAGTTGAGGGAGACATCAATTCGACAATCACATCGGGTTTGTTTTTATCTAACTCAATTTGCTGAGGTTCTAATTTATAGACCCATTGGACATAGAAACAACGATTGCGAGGAAGAATCCGGATTTCTCGTATCTTCTTGAAATCGAGATTTGTAGGAAATAGCAAAAAGAAAGAATCGATTCCAAATGCTGCTTTTACCTTTCGTCCGAGAGGAATTTTTACCTTGTTATCTTTCAGTCTGAGTGCT
>JAGHZQ010000092.1 GCA_017746715.1 Cyanobacteria bacterium SBLK | reverse complement strand
ATTCCTGTTTGTAATGGTTGTGTAACTGTGGCGTGCCCCTCGCGTAGTGAATGAGGGGAGGCGAGTCACCGGGAATCGAACCCGGTCAATGGCAAACCTGCAATCGCGGTTTATCGTTTCGTGAGGTTTTCCGCTTCTCTGGAGATGGGGGCAATTTGACGATCCATCGGTTTAAAGCGAATCAAGCGCTCGTACTTGTTCTTTCCGCTCTCGTCCTTGCCAATGCAGCGAGAGAACCAAATCGCGGCACCGAAAGCGTTTTGGGGAGAGCGGCGGTAAAATTGCTTGCCCCTCCATGCCACGGCGGCGACTCCGTATTGGTCGCGTTGGAGAACTTCTGCGCCGATGGCTTCCCAGTTGTAGGTGGCAAAGTTGGCAATATCTTCTTGGATGTCGGGAACGCTTTCGGGTTGCTGGGTTGTTAAGAAAGCGGCAATTTTTTCGAGGGCAACGGTTTGCCGGAGTTGGAGGTCTAGGAGTAAGTTAATTTGGTCTGGGGTCATTTCAGTTATCCTCTCGACTTCGCTCGAGGCAAGCAGTTATTGGTTATCAGTTGTCGGCGGAGTTCCGCCACTTTCTTCTTGTGCGCGTTCCTTAGCGGATGGAGCATCCGCAGGGTCGCACCGCAACTTCTCTCGCAGTTCGTCAAGGGAAATCTCGATTTCCTCTTTGTTCTCTCCCTCGTAGTCCTCTCTCACAAGTAGGCGGTACGCGCCGAGGATGTCGGCAAAACCCGACTCGTTCAAGCATTCGCGCAAATAGGCGAGGATGATTTGCTCTTTGGCAATACCGAGACTGATGGCGGGATTTTCGGCGGTGTCTATCTCGATGGCGATTTTCACTGACTTTCCTCAATGGCTTTGCGAATTTCAGGCAAGGAGATTTTGGTAACGGGCTGGAAATCTTCGGCTTTTAGGTCGAGGTTTTCTGCCGCTAATTGGAGGTAACGCGCCGTTTTGCTGCCCTTTTCATCGGGTTGAAGGCGGCTAGTGATACTTGAGAGAATTTCCTCCCACGTCAAGCCGTTTGCGAGCATGACGGCGAAACATTGGCGGGCAAGGGTGTCTTTGGCAAAATCGAGGAAGTTAACGGCGGTTTCGGTGGCGAGTCCGGCTTGGAAGGATGAGGACATGGTTATCGAGCGGTGTCGAGATATGGTTATCGAGCAGTGTCGAGATATGGTTATCGAGCGGTGTGTTGACATCTTGGAGCGTTTCCCCGCCCATACGTCCCCACACCTCAGCGTGCAAGATATGGGGGAATAGGGAGGAGAGGTCTAGGAGTGTTAACCGTCTTTTGGGTGGGGCGCGTTCCTTAGCGGATGGAACATCCGCAGGGTCGCACCGCTTTATAAAGGGGCGCGGTCGTTCCCCGTGATGGTTACGCAGCTCTGCGAGTGCCGAGGAATTTTGCGCCGTTGGGGACTGAGGCGATCGCGTCTTCTTTTGTGCAGCCCGCGTCGAGAACGAGGTCGCGTTTTTCCCCGTTTTGCTCGTACAGCACCCGAATTTTGCAAGCGGCGACGGGTTGGCGCGTCCAGTATGGGTCATTTTTGTACAGCCACCGCCCGCTATGGGGGCTTCCGGTCGTGTGCCGCCAATTGCGACCGGGAGTAGATGCGTAGGAGTAACGGGATTTAGCTTGATAGCGTTTTAGCGCCTCGATATGCTTGCAGTCCTTTTCCGGGTGAAATTGGTGGGATTTGCAGTTACAGGCATGACGATCTCCTTCCCAGCGAACAGTGTAGTATTTTTGTCCGTCACCACTAAGCACTTGCCATTTGTTGGTGCCGCTTTGGTATATGGGGCATTTACCCGCAATATCCTGATGGGTTTGCTCGGGCATCAAACCCACGGTATTTAATGATTTTTGCTCTTGGGAGCAAGCATTCTCTCGGGCTGATTCTTCGGAGGCATCGCATTCACTCTGGTTGTTGGTTGTTAGGCAAAACCATGAAACTCGCTTTTGGGCTGGATGCCAACCGCCATTCCCTCGAGACATCTCGCGAATGACTTGATTGCGAACAAACTCGATGTATCCCTTGCGCTGGAGAGACTTAAGCGTATTTAGGTTGCCGATTGCTTGGGAAAACTCGCTGCCGTCACCATAAGAAGTTTGGATTTTTGCCAGCAATACTTGTTGTGCGGGAGTGAGTTCGCGTTCCATTTCCTCGGTTTCTTGCTGTTGCTGTTTTTCCTTTTGCCATTCGCGATCGCTTTGGGGTTCGGTCGGTTCGGGGGCGATTTCGTTCGCTTGTTCATCGAGTACAACAGCGATCGGGTATTCAATCGTGTTGACTCGTAGAAAATGGTCGTATTCGTTTTGGTGAATCGGCCACATTTTAGTAGTTCCAAGTCTGAAATGAATTTGACCATTGGAGTAAACCCGCTTCAAGCTCAATTCTTCAGGCTTGACCATTGCGGTGCATTCGGGGTCGAAGCGGCACATATCGGCGGTGATGACTTGCGCGGCTTCAATTTTTTCGGCGGAGGTTAGTGTTAGAATTTGATACATCAGACTTAGGTTTGATTTTTCATTCAGAAAGGCGATCGCTGTGATGTCCAGTCAAGAGCGGTTGCCTTTCGTTTTGCGTGTCAGGGGTTCGGCGGGTGCGCTTTAATCGCGTCGTTCCCTTGCCTTGTCCTGTTGTTAGTAGTATAGCTAATTACTTAGTACCTGTCAAGTGCTTAGTACCAGACACTTGCGTGGTACCAAGTAACTATGTTAGGATATTAGTGTAGTCTATGAACTATGAACATGAAGCAACTACGAGAAAGGGCAAAAAAGCGGGCGGAGGAGATTGCCGTCGAACTTAATGTTGCAGTCTCAACGGTTCGTAACTGGGATCAACTTCGCAACATGCCGCGAATGACCCCTCTTTCCCTTAAAAAACTTATGGCTGTGTATAGCTGCACTTTTGAAGAATTGGTGGAAGCAGAGCGAGAGATGGAAGGACGTAGTAATGAAAATTAATCCTGAATCAATCAAGCCATCTAGCCTCCCATCAGTTGCACTAGACAATCGAAAAGACCTCCCAAAAATTCCCGAAATCTATTTCATTTGGGAATAAAACTGGCGGAATTCCGCCAGTTTTCAAAGCGTTTTTTCGTGCCTATTGTATTCAGAAAAACTCGTTTTTTTACCCAAGAATTTAACCAAAAATTGCAACTCAAAGAAGTACAATAAGGGAAGATTGCAACCTAACACTTCACGAGCAATGTAGAAAAAAACAAGGCATTCAAGCTAAGAAGATTTTCGACGCAAACATCAACCAAGCGCTAAACAAACGCAAGTTTGGCGCTAAAACTCCTTTAGAGTTCAGATTTTATCTATCAACAAATAAACAAATCAAATGGACGAATCGATCTTAATTGAATCCCCATCCGCACGTTCCGGTCAGCTATCCAAGCTCGACCACGATCGCGCATCGGACACTCTCAACAAAGCGAAAGCAGCCGCCACCGCCGCCAGACCTTTTTTACCTTGGAGACAATCGTGAGACATTTGCGTGCTTGTTCGGGGAACTAGGCGATATTTTTTGGCTTTACCAATAACAGCGATCGCCAAACTGGCGGAATTTCGCCACTTCAAAGTTGTCGCGTTTCCCGACAACTTCGGCGATCCAAAAGAGGGCATCATTATTACTGATCCCCCCCCTTGCTGAGTCGCTCCAAACTTGTTGTCAGATAGTGGTTTTAAAGATTCTTTCTCAATTAGTGGGTCACTCTCAAACCCCTATTCTTTCGTTGTCGATCTTTGGAATTTTCCGGTTTGAAACCGGAAAAATAATCTGACCTTGAAATTTCTTGCAGTGAAAGGCTTTCGGGGTTTTAATAGGCTTTTCTCTGACCTTGGGGGAGGTTTTCCGATTTGAAATCGGGAAATCCTTCTCAACCCTGAAACCGCTTTGATGGTAGCGAGATCCGACTATTCCTCCCAATTTTCTCAACCTTGGGATTCTGGGAAAAGTACGAAGATTTCCATCACCCTCTACCCATGACCGCATAATGCTTCTAACGATTTTTGTCTCGTATTTCCATCACCCTCAAACCCTCGTTCTTTCGTCAGGTGTTGCAGTTAATTCTCAGGGTGACAAAAACAGACAGCGATCGTGCCTAACCCTTGCATAGAAAGCAACTACAGGGTGACAAAAACGAAAGGGTATAACTATTATCTATACCCTCCTGATCCTGTTACACAACCAAATACCTTTTAACCAATAGCGCCAACAAAACACTTTAAGTCTTTTATTGACAAGGGTTTAACCCTTTCAACCAATAAAGTGTCACAGGAATTCCTGTAACGGGTTTGAAGAGCATGACCCAGAAAGCCCGCGAACCCAAGAGAGTGAGAAGATTGGTGATTGCGTTACAAAATCAAATATCCTTGCAGACAAATCGCCATAAAAATACCTAGAACCTTTTATTGGTAAGGATTTCACTCCTGTAGGCAACCACGATCCCGTTACGAGAATTCCCGTTACGCTCGAAGTGCGAGCGATTATTGTATTTGTCGGAAAACGCGACAAATGGGGCGATCCAAATCTTGGCGATCGGGGCGATCTAAAAGTATTGCGGCACAACAGTTTGAGCGAAGTTGTCCGTTTTTCGGACAACTTCAAAATGAGTTATTTGTCCGTTTTCCGGACAAATGGGGCGATCGCCTAACTAGCGGAGTTCCGCCATATCAAAACTCAAACTCCATTGTCACCTCATTGCCCATGCTTTGAAGCTGTTTGTTATTGGGTGCATTGACGACAACCTTGAACGACTCGATATCCTCAGCAGGAGTATCCAAGACGAAAGCGACTTTCCCAGTTTTTTTGACCTTCCCGATAAAATCGCCGCCCACTTGCTCGGTCAATATCAAATTTGCCTGTGCTTGTTCTTGTCCGGCAACTATCGTGGCTTGGTCTGGGTAAAACGAAACCGTATCATCCGAGGCATTCTCCACTTCTACCGTCAAACTGGCCAGCGTAAATTCCCCCTCTTTCTGCAAAACCCCTGCCATTTGCTCACTTGGTTCAAACTCCGTTAACGCAACGGTTTTGACGGTCAGTGTCATGGGTCCGGTTTCGACGGACTCTTCGGGACGGGCAATTTTAACCAAGGTCATTTTGTTGCCGTTAGCTTCTGTCGTATCTCCCGGTTTATCCAGTTGTCCGCTTTTCGCCTCTTCCTTTTTCTCTTCTGTCTTCTCCTCAGCAGGAGCGCTGGCAGAATTATCGGGAGGCGCAGCGGGCTGACAAGCAGTTAAAGAAGCAATCAATAAAAGCAGTAACAATCGCTGCATAGTCCAAACCTCAATTTTTCTTCTCATCCTATGAGAGAAAAGCGAGAAAAACTAGAGAGGACAAAGGCACCATGACAGAACAACCGATCGCGATCGCTTTGTCGTGGAAGATGGCTCGGTTTGGGAAGTCTGGGAAGAGAAGGACGGAGAATGTCTCTATCGGTTGCTGTTGCTGGGAAATAAGGGTGAGGAAACCGAGGGAGAGGCAAGATGAAACTCTTGCCCCCTGAGTCAAAAAAAAATCATGTAAAGAATCATATAAGAGTATTTCAATAGACTGACAGCAGTAGTAAAATTCTTGCAGGATTCACAAGAAAGGACATAGCATCGATTTTAACCTCACTTCTACAACTTAAAATCAAAGGAGATTCATGAAGCTACATACTCGATTTATGTTTTCCCTAATAGGTGCAATGAGCAGTTTACTAATCTCTTCTGCTCCTTCATTAGGGGCTTCTTTGTCTTTCACTCCTGCGGGAAATCAACGAGATGGAGATGCCATTAATGATGTCATCACTAAAGTCGGTGACTTATAAAGTTTTACTGTAAGCCTTGACACTGCTGGACTTCCTGAAGAGATGGGCTTCATGGCATACAGCGTACAGTTTGATGCTCAAGAATTAGTTTACTTCAATAAAGAAATTGATATTTCAGATGTCTTTGTTGATTTTATAGATCCCCCCGCGCACAACCCCGGTTTTTTACATACACATGTATTCGGCTTCGTAGAACCAAATCGAACTATTCCTTTGGACATAATAACTTTTCAAGTCCTTGACGGACTAAGCAACAGTGGAAACCCAGATTTTAGTCTCTCAGTTACTACCGCTATTGGTGTAAATGGTACAGATCTAACAAGTCTATTCGCTAGTAACCAAATAGTTGAAGTCCAACCAAAACCAACACCCGAACCGACCTCAATTTTCAGTATCCTTGTTCTCAGTACACTAGGAGTCGCAACCTTCAGACGAAAATCCTCTTAAACACCCCCACAACCCAACCCAACAACAACCCCCCGCACTGCCTCTAAGTCGGGGGGGTTGGTTGTCGGTTATCGGTGGATGAGGGTCAGGATGGGGGAATGCCCTCTTGGAGGTAGCGATCGAGAGTCTCGTTGACTGTTTTGAAGATTTGGGCAAATTCTCCCGGCCTGAAATTGCGATCGACGGGACGGCGAGTAGTGAAACCAGTGTCTCCGGAAAGATAATCACACTTTACGTTATTAAGTTTAGTTTCTGTGTTAATTTGCCAATTGAAAACACAAGCACCTGTTAGAGTTGCCCCTTCAAAATTCGTCTCAAGCACTTGAGTTCTTGATAGATCGGCGTTAGTGAGGTTGGCATTACTGAAGTCTGCCCGAATGAGGTTGGCATTGAAGAGAACGGCATTTTTGAGGTTAATTCCTTTGAGATCTGCGCCACTGAGATCCGCACCACTGAGATCTGCTCTAACGCCTTGGTTCTTCTCCATCCATTGATTCCACTCTTCTACACCTTGCCTGAGTACCTCCAACTGCTCTTTAATGGCCATAACACGCCCTTTACGAATACGACAGATCTATTATGAGCTATGTTTCGGAAGGTGTCACGGTCACTCACCCGTATTCGTCGTGTTGTCCCCTTCGGTGTAGCCCGATCCTTTGAGTTCTTCGGTGTAGGCTGTTCCTTTGATTTCGTTATCGCTAATCGTGATGTTGCGGTTGTTGATGTTGATGGGTCGGCTTGCTATTGCTTTAACAATGTCTGTGAGATTGGTGTTCTCTCGCTTGTACTGCTCAATCTGCGAGTCCTTAGCCTGCAATCTCTCCCGATACACCCCCTCTAACCGCTTCAATTCTGCTTTGTATTTTCCCCAAAACTCTCGCTTTATCTCCTCTTTATTAGTATTTTGTGGTATTTTGACACGAATCAAAATACCATCATCAGTCTGGTCTATTCCCTCAATATCTAAGAATGTATCATCATCTGTCATACATTTAATTGAGTTGGCGAATGCTTGCCAGTCAATACCGTCTTGGAAGTAGAGATCGAGAATTTTACTCGGTTTTTGCCAGTCAATCTCTCCTCGGAATACGAGATCGGCAATTTCTAAGGATTTTTGAATGAGCCTAGTAAAATCTCCGGGTACAAAAGTTTTGTTGAGGTCGGAAGGATGGCGATCTGTGTAGGTTCTCTCACGGTTTCTAAAGTCATGCTCAGAGCCCAAGTAAACATACTCACAATTTACCCTATCGAGATTGGTTTTGGTGTTAATATTCCAATCTTCAATACAAGCCCCTGTCAGAGTTGCTCCCCAAAAGTTGGTATTGAGTGCTTTGGTTCGGCTGAGATCGATATCCTCTAGGTTAGCACTGCTGAGGTTAGCATCACTGAGGTTAGCATCACTGAGTTTGGCACTGCTGAGGTTAGCATCACTGAGTTTGGCACTGCTGAGGTTAGCATCACTGAGTTTGGCACTACTGAGGTTAGCACCAATGAGTTTGGCACCAATGAGTTCGGCTTCACTGAAGTTGACACCAATGAGTTTAGCACCAATGAGGTTAACACCATTGAGATTGACATCTCTAAAGTCAGCAGAGCTGAGGTCAACCAAAACACTCCGATTCTCCAATCTCCACGCATTCCACTCATCCACACCCCGTCTCAGTATCGCTAACTGTTCCTCATCCGCCATCCCCCAGACCCTCCCACAACAACACCCCCCATTATCCACAAGGATTCGGGAGGTGTCAGCGTTAATGAGGAGGGCAAGGGTTTGGGTTTCCCACAACAACAACCCCCGATCGCCCTGACCGAGGGGGCTATTTTGTACTCCGTTCTCATGCTTACCTCTTCCTCACAGCAAAACAGCAACTCCCCACCCCGACAATCAGCCCAATGATTGCCGTGGATTCGGGGACTGGGAGGGGTTCGGGGTCGGGGATTTCTCCCTCTATGCCGTCGGTGTCTGCTACGAATGCAAGCAAAGGATCGCTAAAACCATCCTGCCAAACTAACTCTAGTGAGGTGGCGACATCTTCCAATGCTCCTGTAACGGTGCCGGAATAGATTTTTTGGGTTGGTGAAGCACCCGAAAAACTGCTGAAAGCATTACCTGTAGATGTTCCGGGTGTCAGCGTAGGGAAAAGAATCCTATCAAAAATAGCAGAAGCCGGCAAAACATTTATTTTAAGTGAGGATATGAGCTTGTTTCCTGTATAGCCAAAAGTATAGACTCCAAAATTGGTGTTACCACTTACAGAAAAATCCCAATCAGTTTTTACCACTCCTGAAGAATCAACCCCAGTTATTTGCAAAACCCCAATATCTGAAGTCCCATCCTGATAATTTACGGTGACTTCAGTATCCGCTAGATCCTTCCCTGTTATGTCGCTGATAAAACTGAATGCGTTTGCAGGAGAAGCCAAAGCGGACAACCCCGACAGGGTTGCTAATACAAACAAACTTTTTCTAACAATATCCATAATCTCTCTCAGAAGAAAAAACAGTGATTTTTCCCTTTATTTTATACCCAAAAAGATTCCCTCTCTCTTTAAAAAATCTATGAACTTTACATGAAAAAAACATGAACTTTACAATATACTCAACCGCTTAGAATGGTCAAAAAATCTCAACTAAACAATATGAAAAAATCTCTTTTAACTAATATTATATCAACAGTATTACTATCCTCGATAGCCTTTCCTTTGAACGCTACCCCTATCAAACCCACAGACAACACTATTATTAATAGCGATGGCGACATATCGGGAGGCAACCTATCAAGAGATGGTCGCAATCTATTCCACAGTTTTGAGGCATTCGGACTGGATGCCGGACAGATTGCCAATTTCCTCTCTACTCCCGATATTCGCAATATTTTAGGACGAGTAACAGGAGGAAATCCCTCAATTATTGATGGCTTAATTCAAGTCACAGGAGGCAATCCCAGCCTTTACTTAATGAATCCGGCTGGGATTGTCTTTGGTGCTAATGCGTCTCTGAATGTACCCGCAGATTTTACCGCTACTACTGCCACAGCGATAGGATTTAATAACAATTGGTTTAACGCTTTTGGCGAAAATAATTATCAAGATTTGATTGGCGATCCGAATCAATTTGCTTTCGATTTAACGCAGCATGGCGCAATTATAAATGATGGAAATCTATCCGTTAGCGCGGGTAATTCTCTGACACTACTAGGGGGAAGCGTCACAAATAATGGTACACTAAACGCACCTGAAGGACGCATCACAATCGCATCAATTCCGGGTCAAAATCTAGTAAAAATATCTCATAGAGATTCATTGTTATCATTAGAAATTGACCCGAAAAAAATTCCAGAAAATGGAGAAATTCGAGCGATAGACCTACCCAAACTACTTACAGGAGTGGAAGGGGAAACGATCGCCAATGGGACAATAGATACAAGTGGAAGCATTGGCGGAGAAATCAATATACTCGGCGATCGCATTATCATTGAAAGCG
Source organism: Cyanobacteria bacterium SBLK (assembly GCA_017746715.1). Classification (GTDB taxonomy): domain Bacteria; phylum Cyanobacteriota; class Cyanobacteriia; order Cyanobacteriales; family Spirulinaceae; genus CCY15215. The sequence continues at coordinate 6,682 of JAGHZQ010000092.1, read as the reverse complement.
CTCTCATAGATGCCTCTGGAACAAATGGAGGGGGCAACATCCGCATTGGCGGGGGGTACAGAGGGGGCGAGAATGTCCCCAACGCTGAATTTACCAATATTGGGGAAAATGCCCTCATTCGAGCTAATGCCCTTGACTCTGGCAATGGCGGACGGGTCATTTTATGGGCAGATGACACTACAGTGTTTTTAGGTGATATTTTTAGTGAAGGTGGCTTAAGGTCTGGTAGTGGCGGTTTTGTGGAAGTGTCAGGCAAACGAAAATTAGAATACCGAGGAATAACCTCGACCAAACCAAACTCCGAAAGCGGTGATTTTGGAATGCTTTTACTCGATCCCGACAACTTTAGTATTCAGGCTGCTAGTGCAGGACTCCCCGATGTAGCAACTTTCAACGCCATTCTCGGAACAAGCCTCACTCTTGCTGACATTTCTATTTTGCCAGAAAGTGCCTTAGAACTCTCCCTCACCTCCATCACCTACGATGCCTCACAAAACATCATCATCTCGCAACTCTCCGACGGGATCCTAGACCTCCTCCCCGCCCCCTCCGCGCAATTCACCGCCGGCGGTTCCATCCTGCTCTTAGATTCCTCCCTCGCAGCCAATGCCCTCACCCTCTCAGCAGGCGATCGCATCCTCAGCCATACCCCCTCCTCCCCCCTCTCCCTCAGCACCCAATCCGATCTAACCCTCTCAGCCTCCGAGATACTCCTCCCAACTACCACTCTCAGTACAAACGGCGGAAACGCGACCCTAACATCCCTCAACGGCTCTACCGAGATCGGCAACATCTTCACGACCGGCGGCGACATCGACCTACAAGCAACAGACTCGATCGCCACGGGACGACTGGACTCGGCTCACTCCCACTTCCCTCTCGTGACTGCCGACGCGGGGGACATCCAAATCCAAGCCGGCGGCGACATCGATATCGGAGATCGCATCCGATCGCACGGAATCCTATCGGGAAATGGGGGCGATGTTCGCCTCGAAGCAACAGGCTCGATCTCGCTGTCTCTGGGAGCGGGGACGACCGGATACAATGGCGGAGACTTCACAGCGATCGCGGGGAACAACTTCTTCTCGGGGGGAGATATCGTGACGGCTCCCACCCTCTTACCCCGAAATATCCTTATCCAGACAGGAGGAAACATCGGCGATATAAACCTCAACGCCGTCGCGGGGAACTTCGGCAACCTAGGGGGGACGATCTCCCTCAATGCCGGCGGCGACATTGCAATCGGGAATGTCCTCGTAGATGCACAGAATGGCTTAGGGGGCACAATTGCCCTGACAGCCGGCGGGACGATTCGGACGAGAACCCTATCCGCTCGCTCCTACACATTATGGCCGCCTCTCCCGTGGGCGGGAGGAGAAATCAACCTCACAGCCCTCGACAACATCCTCATCAAGGGCGTGGTTCAGACCGACGGCAGTGTATCGATCGCCACCCAAGGCAACCTCGCCATTCAAGGCATTGCCTCCCCCGGTGACTTCAGCCTCCAAGCTGAAGTCATAACAATCGCAACCGGAACGCCCCTCTCGATCGCCAACCCGCTTACTTCCCAATCCTTCTCTGTCGGATCGATTGTCGCGAACGGAAGCCCTATCACTAACCTCACCCTCGCAAACGATACCACGCTACCCGGCTTACAATATATCCGCATCCCTCCCTCCACTTCTCCAACTCCGGCATCCGCGCCAAACCCGATCGCCATCACCCCCGCGTCGAACTTGGAAACAGCGATCGCTCAGGCTTTGGAACAACCGCTTACGACGGCAACAGTCGAGACCTCAGAAGGGGAAGCGATCGCTCATACATGGGGTAACTCTTTTACCATCTGGGTTCGACCAATCACCAACAATCAACAACCAACAACCAGTTACCAGTTACCACTCGCCGAAGAAGGGGAAAAAACGATCTCTGTCTCCAGCCAATCCGACCGAGCCGTTCAACTCGATCGTCAACTCGAGATCGACTTCGACCAATATTTTGAAGAGAGAGACATCCCGAAAAACCCTGTCAGTACCGCAAAAATTCGCGATAGCCTCGAAACAATTGAAGAGCAACTCGGCAAAACATTTGCCATTTTTTACGTCGTCCCTCGAGATATAGAAACCGGAGAAGCCGTGCTGGACTTGGCTTTGTTCCTCCCTCACCAAGCCCCTATTTTTACCGTTTCCGAACCCTTTCGCCGCGGAGAAGCGCAAGAAGTCGTCAAAGAATTCCGTCAAGCCATTCCAACTTTGAACGAAGAATACTATCCCAAATCGCGCTGGCTTCACGATCGCATCATCGCGCCAATGCGAGCCCACTTAGAAAAAGTCGATGCTATCGCCTTCGCTCTCGGGGATGACATCCGAGGGCTTCCCGTCGCTGCTTTGCACGATGGCGAAAAATTTCTCATCGAACGCCACGCCACGGGCATTATTCCGAGTTTCTCTCTTATCGATGCTCGATGGTCTCCCGCATGGAATCGCAAGGTACTGGCCATGGGAGCCAGCAAATTATCAGGGCGAGAACTGCCTGCCGTCGAGCGAGAATTGGAGGCGATCTCTCGACACTTTCCCACTACCACAATCGAGCTAAATGAAGACTTTTCCTTTGAGCAAACGAGAGATCGTATTGCAGGGGCGGAAATCCTGCATCTTGCCACTCATGCCGAAATTGCGACGAATATCGGGCAATCGTCTGCCTATATTGAATTTTGGGATGGACGGATAAGTGCGGCGGAGTTTCGCCAACTCAATCTCGATCGCGTCGCGCTTGCCGTTCTCAGTGCTTGCGATACGGGGCGCGGGAACTTCCCCGAACTCGGGTTTGCTGGAATTGCTCACGCATTGGGAGTCCGAAGCGCGATCGCCTCATTATGGCGAGTCAACGACGAAAAAACCGCCGATTTCATGGAGGTTTTTTACGAGCATTTGGCAGATTCGGACACGCCCACTCTGGCCGAATCCCTCCAACAAGCTCAACTGGGGATGGTGTCCGATGGGTTGCATCCCTACTATTGGAGTTCTTTCGCAGCGATCGGCACCCCTTGGTGAACCTCCACCACCAAATTTAGCGGAGGGAAAGTTCGATCCAATTGCGGATCGCTTCTACCTCTTGGCGCAATTCTTCTTCTAAATCCTCGATCGCAACCTTTTCCAAGGCAGAAGAAGCAAAATCGGGAAGGTACTGCAACCCATAAACGATCGCCAGTCGCGCGTAAAGTCTCGAACGTTCGCTTGCATTCTCTGTTGCTTCGATGCGTTCTTCGATAAGTGCGATCGCGTCGGACAAAAACTCGCGTTCGATGAGTTCCGCGATCGGATCGGAAACATTTTCTATAATGTGACGAACTTCTTGCCGAGCATTTTCTTGGGGGAGAATAAAACCAATCCCACCGGGTGGGAGAAACTCATTGCGGGAATCGCCGCTCGACCCTTCTCCAACTTCTGCAACGAAAACTCGATAGCGACCGGGGAAAGGGAGAGTGTAGGTAAAAGAATTCCCTCGCGCGATTCCCCGCAACAGAGTTTGGCCGTCCTTCTCGATCTCGATGTCGTAAAGGTTGGTTTGCGTTTCGTTCCAGATGATTTTGATTTCTGGACTGAGAAGATAAGTTCGACGGGGGCTTTTGACTTGGAGATAGGGGACTCCATTGGTTGGCGATCGCGTAGAGCATCTAAATTTCCCATTTTGGCAGTCTGATGAAAAGGTTTTTCTCTGTGCCAAGTCGCCTCGAACGGGAAGTGCAAACACCAATTCTGTCATTATTATTAACAAGAGAAGAAAAGCAAGCCTATATCTCTTCTGACTTGACTTCCAAGATACAACTATTGTGAATAGGGGAGGCATATTTCTTGTTGCTTAAAATCTTGTTTTTCCATTGTATCATTGCCTTAGCATCTTTCTCGCGTACTGCAATTTCAAATAACCCGCAATATCCTAAAATTGGTGGTGCTGCATCTCCTTGCTTCATATTTTCCTCAATAACTCGAATACCCGTTAAGAGTTCTTCTTTAGCGTCTCCTAAATTGTTATTTTTTAAATTTTTTAGTCCTTGAAAAATCCAGCATGACCCTTTTGCACCGTCGAATTTTTCTTCTAAATTCTCGGACGTTGTAATGCAAAATTTGAGCCATTTTAGGGCAGATTCCGAACTGCCTAATTGTGGATAAAGTACAAGCAGTCCCGACATGTTGGCCACCGCGTCCGGATCGCCCCTTCGTGCAGAAATTTCATAAAGTTTATAAGCCACATCCGGTTTGTTGAGCACGTCTTCGTAAATTAATGCAATGTTGTACTGTGGAGTGCCATTCAGCCAAAAGAGGCCGGCAATTCGATAATAAAAAATCGCCCGATCGATCTGTCTGTTCTCTCTCGCTTCGTTTCCCCAATCGTTAACCTCGCGCCCGATCGCCTCGCCTGCCAAAATGTATCCAAGTCCCAAAACTAGTAGGGTTGCGATCGCGCCAACCGCCCCAACAGACCAACCGTTCCGCCAACCATTCCAAGAACGAGAAGTCCCCACCCCAGCCCGTATTCCCTCCCAAGTTGGCGGCTCTTGTCCCGGACAAAGATAAGCCCGAGGGGCGAGGCTGGCACGGGGGAATCTGTCTTCAAAGCCCGCCAAAAACTCTCTCGATCGAGCAAGAGACTCGGAGAAATCGTCCCCGCCAACGAAGAAATCGAAGAATTTTTCAACAAACGAATGGGCAATTTTATTGTTGAGGAGCCCCTCCCAAATAAGAGTCGGAGGGACAGGCGTTTCAATTCTCAATATTTCCTGAATCGGGCCATTGCAACTGAAGAACAGAAGTAATTTCAATCGCGTTTTTGATGCTCGTGCCAGCGCCTTTTGTAAATGCTTGATTTCAATTTTATTCGCAAATTGAACGGAATTTTTATCACTGTGAATGCCAAAGTAAACAATATCATAATTTTTGTCCCAATCTCGGAGCAGGTGTTCGTAAAATTCGTTTAATTGGGGATTTTTTAGTATCTCAATTTCAGTATTGGGTAATTTTTTTAAACAATTCAAATCGCCTCTCTCGTCAATCACTTCTCCACCAACAATAGCTAAAACTCTAAGTTTGGGTGACTTTTTGAGCTGCGGTTGCTCTGCAATAAAGGTCGAGCAGTAAAAACTGAGTTCTGCTTTTCGTTCTTTTTTGAAATCCCAATTTTCCCAACACGGAATTTGTAAAACCGTATCACAATTGCTAATAATGATAATTCTTAGAGGTTGTTGAAAGGGGATTTTTTTAAATTTTTCTTTAGTACCGTCAATCCAATTCTCAAAAACGTTTTCCAGTTCTTTAAAAATCTTATTTTCTTCTTCTAAATTTTTCTCTGATTCATTTTCGAGCATACCGCCGCCACTCATTCCGCGATAAGGGTACAACGCGACGCATTTATTATTTAATTCCTGCCATTTCTTGTACAATTTTTTGAGACGATCGCAAGCAGGCAAATTTTCATTGTATTGAGCAATCGGCAAGCCATTGCTCAACTCTAAAAGACAGTTAAAACCTCGAGCAAAATCCCCCAGCAAGGAAAATTTTAAACAATAAGTCATGGCAGGTCGGAGACAATATCCTCTATTTTAGACTGCTTGCTAAAGAAGGGTAGTTTAAACAATGAATTTTTCTTCAATAACATCATCGCCTAACTCAAAAGTGAATTCAAAGCGATCGCCCGTATCGAGAACGAATCCCTCCCCACCCACTTTAATCGCACCCCGCTTGGGAGGAATATCAAAAGATTGGTAGACCTCGCCATCTTGAGAAACAGAGAACTTTAGCCCCTCGGGAAACAACTCGGGTTCGAGGGGTAGGATTTTGGGGACGACGCGAACGCTTTGGAGGTTTTCGCCGACTCGAATGCCGTCCAGTCCGATCCCCAGAGCAATTTTACTGTTAGCGATCCCAATTTTCTTGATTCGGTAAATTTCTAATTCCGAAAACAAAATTTCTTCTAGGCTCTGGCCGGAATCTAGATGTGCTCCCGCAAGGACTCCTGACGATAGCCAATCGCTCCCGGATTGCCCTCGCAGCCAGCTCGCGAGATTTTGCCGTTGCTCTGGCTTCCTTAACTCGTCTTTTAACTCTACAAACTCAATGGGAGGGATGGTCGATCCTTGTGACTTTTTCGGGAGGGTGCGAGTCTCTTGGGGATCTTCGGCAGGTCGTTCTCCCGTTTCGAGATAGAGATCGAATTGATCGAGCGTCCAGCCTCGCAATCTTGCCATGATTTTCCATGCCTTGGCGTTCAAGGTATCCGGATCGACTCCTTTAGATTCCCACTTAGAAATTGCTGCCCCTGTCATGTCAAAGTACGTGTTGGCTAAATATTCCTGAGACCAGCGAGGTTTTTGCCTCCTGCGAGTTTCAAGAGTTAACTTAGCAAATCTTCTTGTTCGTTCCTCTGACATTTCAACTCCAGTTGAATCCCTAATTTAAATTTATTGCATTTTCGGGTTGATTGGGGTTGACTTTTTCTTAACTTGATTTTAGTATGCAAATTATCAACTCTAGTTTTATATATTCAACTCAAGAGTTGAATCTCTGCGCCCCACATCCCAAAGGCGCATTTAAAATCAGAACTGCAAGTCATATGACTTGCAACACATCTAAATGGCACAAAGAAACGGGCAAAGTCGCTACCTTAACTGGGACGTTATTGGGTTGCT
>JAGHZQ010000091.1 GCA_017746715.1 Cyanobacteria bacterium SBLK | reverse complement strand
TTGCTAACTCTCTTTGTGAGATTTTTTCTTCTTCGTAAGTTTCGATAATTTTTTTTCTAAAATCTGTTGAGTATGCTTTCATTTATTTTTTTGACCTCCTTTTTTCCTAGTGTACCTCATCCATTCGATAATTGCTATAGTTATACCAATAGTCAATGATAAGGAAGTTTTTGAAAAACCGGGGACAAAATCAGATGATATGAGAAGCGATATTCTTCCACCAGCTTGTAACTCATACAAACCCGGAATAAGTCCTCCAAAAAACCATACCAGAATGTAAATAAAAAAATGAAGACAAGGTTGTAAAATAAGTTTGTCTGAAATAGACAAGAGCCAATTTTGATTCACAAGAATCTCACCATCAATTGTAGATACTTCCATTATATTAGGAAAGGGAATGCTATTATATCCACGATTATACAGGTCGAATAGGCTTAAGCTAAAATAGATAATAGGAATTGCAACAAATGGTAAGTAATTGACGAACTTAAATCTAACAATAGTTTTGCGTCTAGAAAAGTTGAATAAATAAATAGCAAGCAGCAAACTTACTATACTTCCTAATTCGTAAGTAAATGCTGAAAGTAAAATCACAATAAAACTTATAGATAAAAAAATATAATTTTGGCTAGATATAAAATGTTGAACACAAAGAATGCCTGTTAGAGTAAAAAAAGCAAAGAGAATATAAGCGTTGATATGATGCCAAACTACCATTTCCATCGAAATAGATTGTATACCAAATAGTAAGGTAATTCCAAAAGCCCACAAGCTAATCCATACATTATTTTTGGCTTGATTTAGTGGTTGTGCTTGAAATTTTAGAAGATTGAAAAAAACAAACAAAACCATAAGATGAAGGATAATACCCATTAGTTGCCAGTATTCAAACTGATAGCCAAACATCCACTTTTCCAAGCCCAATAGAAAAAATAACATTGGCCTAAAAAGAAGCGCGTCTGCACCTCGATCGCGATCTAAAGCATACTTATCAAGTGTTAAAGACTTCAAACCATCAATATCGTTGACATCATGTAAATACATGATTTGATCGGCTCTGGGAGCATGATATAGAGAAGGAGAATAAACCCAGAAAACAATTAAAATTATTCCTAAGAAAAGGTAAAAATCTATATTTTTTAGCAGGTTAGTTTTTATGTATTTCAAAAAAAATTTAGTTGTTTTTTTCATGATAAATAAAACTTGAAAAAACTTCAAAACAGAACTTTAAGCTAATGGTTTATCAAAATTGGTGATTTAATTATTGATTATCGATCGCTGCTTGCACTTCCTCTATTGAGTCACCAATAAAAAAGAGGCTATAATCTTGCTTTTCAATTCTGTCCAAAGAGAACGTTCCCTCTGCTTGGAGAATAGCATAAAAACGACCATTCATTTCTATGATATTAAACTTTTTATATCCTTCAATTACCAGTCTAATTTGATTCCTCTCCCTTTCATCATTATTCATTGTTTTCACTTTCTCATCGATCCCTGCTTTCACCTCCTCAATTGAATTTCCAATAATTAAATGGTCATATTCCCCTTTTTGAACTTTCTCAAGCTCGAATGCACCTTCTATTCGAGCAAGACCATAGAAAAGATCGTTCGCTTTAATAATATTAAATGCCTTATAACCGTCAACAACTAATTCAATTGGTAAATCACCTATTACACCTATTATAGGTAACAAGAAATCTTGATCCACTTTTGCTGCACACCGATGAGAAATATAAACAGTATTTGCATAAGTTGTTTTAAACATTGATTTTTTTTGTAGTTTGTACTCATCTTGAAAATCAGGGTTTATCACTAAATCTCTATATCTATTATCCAAAATTCTCCGAAGAGGATCAAAATAGTATGTAGTAAAACTTGTTTCAAAAGTCATTGTTTTGGAAAAAGATTTTTCTAGATTTTCTGTTTTCCAGAGGATAGGTTTGTAAGGATTAGGGCTTTCTAGTCTGACCAAGTAGACATTATTATTAATAAGTAAATTTTGGAGTTGTTTTTTACTTTTGATAACCTCGCTTGGAGGCACACCAAAAAAAGAATTATACTTTAAATTACCTAAATTAAGAGATTTGTACCCAAGTGAATGAAATGCTATATCCATTATCAATGGGGAATTAGATAAATATATATTACGATCGCTGATTGAGTCTCTACATTGACTTGAAAAATATTGTTGAATCTCTTCATTTTTGACAAGTTTATCTAAAGCTGCATACCCTGAAAAGGCATTAGCCACACTTGTTGAAGTGTCTATAAATGAAAGAATACAGAGAAAAGCTATTGACCCAATTAACCAATGGACAACTTTTTTGTAAAGAAAGGTTTGCTGAAGAGTTGTTTTATACAAATCTGCAATTGAACTTTTAGTTATTACTGAAATGATAATAATAATTTGTGGAGCAAGATAGCCTAGTTGTGTTGTGTTAAAATAAACACTGAAGAGAGAAAATAAAGTTGCAGATAACCATATGACAATAAGCAAACTATATCTTGTTGCAAAAAGTATCCCCAGAAAAGATAAATAGAAAAAGATAAATAGTATTTTCATTTTCTCATTATCAGAGAAAATGAAAAATATGTAAGCAATCAGTAATATTGAAGACATGATAAGGATTGCTTGTTTTTGAAGATTATGAATTGAAAATATTTTTAACGATCTCTTTGAATTTAGTACAACTTTTGACAGAATTAATGTTAATAGAGAAGATATAATGAGACTGGGAGGAATACTTGCAAGAATATCCATAAATAAGGATTCTTTAGGATTTAAAGCAGATAAATGATCGTGCAATGGTCCCATTTCAAAAATGGAAATTAAAGCAGGATTACTAAAAATCAAAAAGTTCACAAAAAACGAAGGAAAAATTGATTGGAAGCAAGCTATAGACATTGAGATTGCAAAAGTCCAGCTAAACTTGCCTAGGTGGATGCTAGAACTATAAGACCCTAGAGTTTTAGCAAAATATAAAAAACAATAGTGGAAGAAAATGACAAATGAAATTAGTCCAATAGCCTCTTTAAAGAGTGGACTGATTATGAGAATCAGTAAAAGATAAATAAGATTTTTTTTGCTCCCATTTAGATATTTTAGATACAATAAAAGGCTAAAACACATTAATCCGGGAACAAGAGCTTGTGGACCAAATAAAACCCAGTTTGCAGATATCTCCTGTGGAAATAAAATAAAAGAAAAACTAGAAATTACACCAATGTATCCACCAAACAAATAATCTGCCAAGAGAAATACGAAAAAGCCAGATAACCCTAGAAAAAATAAATTAATTGCAGCACAGAAAGGTAGACCAAGGTGTTGATAAATAAGAGATTGTAAGAGTTGATATGTGTGGGCTATAGGCCGATATGCTCTCATATGTTCTGCTCTAGGTCTGAACCAGAAGCCAATAGCATCATTAACATGACCTGGATACGTTGGACCTCTTTGGTACAGAAGAACAGAAGTATCATCATGGTGTAATCCAAAGTTAATTCGTAGAATCAAAAGACAGAAACACAGCCCGATGATAGCGCTGATGGCAATCAAAAACTTTGTACGTCTTTTGCTTAAATTAATGATGTTCATTTTATTGAGATAAAACCGATGGCCGAAAAAGTTCTTATTTACTTCCACAAAAACAATTCTCGAATAAATTGGAAGTAATAAGCAGCACCCCAACGCAGGATTTGCAATTTTCGCTCCCCTCCAATTCGTGGAGGTTCATCACCGGGAATTTCTGTGACTTTTAATTTTCGTTTGGCTGCTCTCACAGAGAGCAATGGTTCCCAACTAATTCGAGTCCGGAAAAGTTTTTCAGGCAAACTATAACTTTCATCTTTATCAAGATCGAGTTCTTGAATGAGCTTGGTCTTATAGGCTCGGTACAATACCATTACATCAGTGTAACGACCACCATGTAGAATATTGACGGTTTTAGTAAAGAGCCAATTGCCGAAAGCCGTTATGATATCGTCGTCATCACTTTTTGCATCTTCCAAGTAACGAGAAACAATGACCATATCATAACCTTCGCGCATTTTAGCAATGAGATCGGGAATTAATTCTGGTACTGAGTTTCCATCCGGACTAAAAGTAATCAGAATATCTCCTTCAATATAAGGGAGAACTTCACAATAAGCATTGCGAATCCCTTGCTTGGTTTGAATATAGACAAAATATCCCTGCTCTTTGGCATATTCAATGGTTCCATCTGTCGATCCTCCATCGAGAACAATAATCTGATCGCACCAATCTTTATCGATCTGAGGCATAATTGCTTTCATGCCTTCAATTTCATTCCAAGATAATACTAATAAAGTGATTTTCATTTTTTGCTTTTTTGATTTTTGTTTTCTTTGAATCCTTGGGATTTTCCAGTAACTCGATGGTTAATGGCTAGGCGAGCGATCGCGAGTCCAGAGAAAGCAGCCGAGCAGATTAAAATATTGCGAAGCAGGGTATACCCCTCAGCATCTAGAGTAAAGTCTCCTACAGATTGACCCAGAGAAGCCATTAATGTCGAAGGAGGAATCAAAAAAATAACCGTTGCCCAAAAATATTGTTGGAAAGAAACTCTCGTCACTCCAAAGAAATAATTGAGCGGACCAAAGGAAAAGATCGGGTTAATCCGTGTAAAAGCAACGGATTTCCATCCATGTTGCTCGATTTGTTGATGAAACCACAGCCACGCCGGATGGTTAAAGCGTTTGGCAAAGTAATCTCTTGCAATATAGCGGGCAATGGTAAATGAAGCAAGAGCGCCCAGACTTGCTCCTACTACTGAAAATAAAGTCCCCCAACCTACACCCCAAAGAAACCCGGAGCCAACATTGAGAGGTAAAGTGGGGACGAGGGCAATGGTTAATAAAATGTATATGAGTATGAAAATTACAGGTGCTTGTCGAGGAGAGTTTGCGACAAGGTCTTGCAAGAAAGATAACTCGATCGCGTCTTGCTTTCTCAACCAGTAAAAACTGACAATTAAGATAAAAACACCAAATCCTAAAACCCACCGCTTGTAACGCCGAAACTGTATTTTTTGCATTCTAAGAAATTGAAGATAAATAGTTGTTAATAATTTCTTCGGGTTTGCCTACATCTATCATTTTTCCTTTATCTAACCAGATCGCCTTCGTACAGGAATTTTGAATCAATTCAAGATGATGAGAAACAAACAAGACGGTAATTTGAGTAGAGTTCCAAAGTTCGTCAATTCGTCTTCTGGATTTCTCTTGGAAACTCGCATCTCCAACAGACAGAACTTCATCTAATATCAAAATATCGGGGTGAACGTCTGTAGCGATGGAAAACCCCAATCTGGCAGTCATCCCGGAGGACAAACTTTTGACAGGAGCAAATTGATAATCTTGCAGTTCGGCAAAGTCTAAAATTGCTGGCGTTTTCTCTAACATGTACTTCCTCGAAAACCCGAGAAATACCCCATACATCAAAATATTATCCAGTACGGATAGATCGGGATTAAAACCGGCTCCTAATTCAATGAGAGGAGCGATCGTTCCTCTCGTTCTTACCGAACCGGAAGAGGGTTCGAGAATTCCCGTAATAACTTTCAGCAAGGTTGACTTTCCCGCTCCATTAGAACCGACAATTCCCAACTTATCCCCGGGATGAAGTTCAAAACTGATCCCACTCAGAACTTGCTTTTTGACAGGATGCTTGTATTTGCCCTCGATAATTGATAACAGGGTTTGTTTCAGCGTATAGGAAAATTCCTCTTGAGTCCTTCTCCAGAGGGAGACATTTTCAACTCTGACTGATTCCATTTTAAATTAAATCCATGTAATGGGGTTTCAAGAGTTGGAAGAACATCCAGCCTATCATTAAAACAATACTTCCAGCCAAGATAGATTGCAAAATGAGGAAAGCGTTGGGGAGATCGCCAGCCAGTACAATATCGCGAATGCTCTCAATAATCGATGATAAAGGATTGAGTTTTAAAATGGGTTGCACTTTTGCCGGGACGATCTCTGATGGATAAAATACAGGCGTGCTTATCCACATCAGAAAGGAAATGACTTCGTAAAGATAGGGAAGATCCCGAAAGAAAACGTACAAAGCGCTGACAATATAACCGATCCCCAAACAAAACATTGCCAAGCTGACAACAGGACAAAGTAATGCAACTGCATTAATCGGATTTCTTGACGTAACCAATGTTACCAAAAAAAGTAATGGCAATGCTCCCACGCAAAACTGTACCATATGAGCGGCAATCATTCCGACGGGGAAAGCCCCTAGAGGCAACTTCACTTTATTAAGGAGACTGCCATTTGTCACTAAACTAACAAGAGCTTGAGAGGTTGATGTTGTATAAAAGTGAATCGCAACTAATCCAGTAAATGCAGCAAGCATGTATAGCAGGATGGAGTTGTTGTAATGCTCGACAAAAGCAGCACCAAAAATTGCCGTATAAACCCCCGTCATAATCAAGGGATTTAGGAGAGACCAATAAATCCCTAGGAAAGAGCCTCGATAGCGAATTTTGAGATTGAATGCCACTAGGGTTTGAACAATATCAAAATATCGTTTGAGTTCTTTCCGACGTTTTTTTGTGAGCAATTCTTGCATCCTTCTCAGCCAGTTTGTCAATGCTATTTTACACAATTTGCGGGGGGGTTTAATGGTTAAACAGCATTAATCAAGCTGCATAGCGTATCGACTTCATCATCTCGCAAATCGGGAAAATTACCAATATAGAACCCATAAAAATGAATGTGCTCGACTTCAGGGAAGTTTTCTAGGTTAGTGTCGGGCATTATTTTTTGTAGATAAGGCTGCCGTAATTGATTGCCACCCCCAGCACTCCCGCGACGAAACTCAATCTTGGATTCTCTCATTTTTTTCATCAAGCGATCGACCAGATCGTTATCTGGTTCTTTCAAAATTAAATTAAACGCGTAATTACTGCACCCTTCCAATTTGAAATCAGTTCGATATTTATTAGAGTCGATTTGCTCTAAAAAGCGTACTAAATTTTCATTGCGACGAATGACATTTTTATCGAGTCGTTTGAGCTGAGTGCGACCGAGAATTCCTCCCAGTTCCGTATTGCGAACGTTATAAGCGGGAAAAGCAAAAATGAAATCGGGATTGAGTTCTGGATTATTCTGCTGATACTCGAGTTTGAGATCGGGGTTGCTGGCTTCTCTCACCATACCGTGAGAGCGCAGCATTCGTAATTGTTCGTATACGGACTCTTCATTCGTACAAATCATACCTCCTTCGATAGTGCTCATATGGTGAGCATAATAGAAAGAAAAGTTAGATATCCAGCTAAAACTGCCTAATTTTTGACGATTGTGAGTTGCGCCGTGGGACTCGCAGACATCCTCAATCAAAAGAATCTCACGACGTTCTAATTCCTCTAAAAGTTCATCGGTTAAAGCATCGAAACCCTGAACGTGAGTTAGGAAGACAGCTCTTGTATTTTCATTTAATTTGGCAATAATCTTCTGGGAATCCATGCCTAATGAATGGCGATCGATATCGACAACCATTGGAGTAAAACCATTTTGTAAAACCGAGGCTAAATCGGAAACCCATGTTAGAGGTGGAACGATGACTTCTCCTCCTGAAGGATAGCGCAGCTTTAATGCTGCCATGGTTAAAAGATTAGCTGAAGAACCGGAGTTAACAAATACGCTATACTTTACGCCCAACCACTCAGACCACTCTTGCTCAAAAGCCTTAACATTTTTAGATTGGGTTAGAATTGGATCGTCTTGCTTTAGATACTCGATCAGAGCATCTAAATCTTCCCGAAGGATATTGTTTCGCATTAAGGGAAAATTCATATCAGTCAAAAAAAGAATTTACAAAAAAGTCAGCGTTACCCATTAATGGATTTATCGCCTTTTTGGTTAACACAAACGTACTTCAATTTCTTCACAAATATAGTGATATAGTAAAAGGTGCAACTCCTGAATTCGCGGTGTAGCCGTCGAGGGTACATCGATTAATAGATCGCAGTATTCGACCATTTTTCCGCCGCCTCGTCCGGTGAGACCTAGGGTTTTCAATCCCAGTTCTCGAGCGGTTTTTAAGGCAAGGACGACGTTTTGAGAGTTCCCACTGGTGGAGATTCCCCAACAAACCCCTCCAGAGCGACCGTGAGCTTCAACTTGACGGGAAAATACCGAATCAAACTCATAATCATTTGTCCATGCGGTTAAAACCGAGACATTAGCATTTAAACAAATGACATTCAGTGCCTTTCGTTCTCGCAAAAAAGTCCCTACTAATTCTCCAGATATATGTAAGGCATCGGAGGCCGAGCCTCCGTTCCCGCAAATCAGCAGGGGCATTTCCCGAGATAAGGTCGAGCAAAGTAGAGCGATCGCTTCTTCTATAACCCCTCGTTCTTCTAGAGAGGCAAGCTGAGAAACGAGAGTATTATGCTCTTGGAGTCTTTGCTTAAAATCGCTCATGCTTTTGGAGATGGATTATAGAGAATAACTTGCGAGCCGCCGTGGTCGATTTGAAAGGGAACCCAAACTTTAATTTGAGGTAGTGCCTCGCGAATTTTCTGATGCTTTTCTGGGGGAGCGATAAAAAAGAAAAATCCGCCGCCTCCCGCGCCCATTAATTTACCACCAAAAGCTCCCGCTCGTAGAGCCGTTTGATAAAGATCGTCCATCCAAGAGGCCGAAACGCCTTCGGCCAAGCGACATTTTAGATGCCAACTCTTATCGAGTAATTCTGCAATGGCTTCAAAAGAGGCCTGTTGAGAAAAGAGATGGAGTGCTTCTCGTGCTAAAGCATGAATGCCTTTGAGTTCTTCAGTCGTTTTGCCCCGCTTGATATTATCCACTTTCGCCCGAGCGTGACGTTCGGCAAGACGGCTGATGCCGCTAAACCCAAAGAGAATGTGCGATTCCAACTCTTTGAGATAGTCCGCAGGCAGCAAAACATTATTAATCGTCCATTTTCCGCCGGGTTTCATGTCAATAAATTGACAGCCCCCATGAGCTGCCATGATTTGATCTTGAATGCCGACAGACTCTCTCAAGAGGACTTGTTCGACCTCGATCGCTTCTAAGGCCAGTTGTTCGGAAGAACGCATGCGACCGTGAAGAGCGTGAAGGGCGTGGAGCAGGCCCACGGTAAAGGATGAACTCGAGCCAATCCCCGAACGCGCCGGTAAATCCCCATCATGGTGAATTTCTATCCCGTCGGAAATTTTCAAATATTCCAGACACCCGCGCACGGAGGGATGAATGATCTCTTGGTTTTTGGCAACGCTTTCGATTTTGGAGTACACAATTCGACTGCGATGCTCGAAGAAAGGGGGAAGATAGCGAACGGTTAGATAGCAGTAATGGGCAATCCCGACGGCGATTACCAGTCCGCCATGTTCTTCAAACCACGGGTTGTAGTCCGTTCCTCCACCAAAAAAAGACAGTCGATAGGGGGTGCGGGTAATAATCATAAGGTGTTTTTAAACATTGGCGAACTGATTTCTTCTGATGACTTGGTAGCCTTTAACGAGTTCCTGAATGCCGCGATCGAGGGAAACTTGGGTTTTAAATCCCGTGGCTTCGATGCGCTCGTTGCTGACGATGTAGTTCCGTTGGTCGGGATCTTTGCCAATTTCCGAGAGAATAAAGCGAAATTCGGGAACTTGGCGTTGAATGGCTTCGCACAGTTCTTGTTTGCTCAGGTTGGCTTCGGACAGTCCGACGTTAAACGGTTTGCCTTTCATGCGATCGTAGTTTTCGATCGCATGGATGAAGGCCCCGGCTGCATCCCGGACGTGGAGGTAATTGCGTTTGAAATGCGCTTCGAAAAGAACGACGGTGCGATCGACGACGGCACGATAGGTAAAGTCATTGACCAGCAAATCCAACCGCATGCGAGGACTGACGCCAAAGACCGTGGCAAAACGGAAGGTAATGCAGTCTCCGCGATCTAACAGGTAGCGATCGAGTTCGACTTTGAGCTTGCCGTAAAGGGAAATCGGACGCATGGGGGTGTCTTCGTCGCAAAAAATCCCCTCTTGTCCCACGCCATAACCGCTATTGGTGCAGGGAAAAATCAGCATTTGCTCGGGGGATTTGCTCTCGGCGATAAAGCGTACGGCTTCGTAGTTTATTTGCTTGGCACCCACGGGATCGCGATCGCATAAGGGGGCTCCGGTCAAACAAGCCAGAGGTAAAATCACATCGACTTTGGCGACCAGATCTTTGACTAAATCTCGATTGCGAACGTCTCCCCGGATAATTTCTAGATTGGCATTGTAACAGCAATCCAGTAATGGAGTTTGACCGTACGTGAAGTTGTCGAGAACGATGACTTCATGACCTTTTTGGAGTAACATTGGCACCAAAATCGAACCAATATAACCCGCTCCACCTGTAACGAGAATTTTCATTTTTATTGCTCCTTAAATTATTGGCAAGAGTCTAGATTCGCGATCTTATCATAAATAAGATTGCCAACAAAAATTGTTTTTACTGATGATTTTACCCCGGATTTTATACCGAGCCTTGGACGGGCGATCGCTCGAAAATTCGACCATCGAGACACCATTGATAAACGTTTTCAATGCCTCGCTCTAAAGATATTTTGGCGGACCAAGCCAACTTTTCCATTTGCGAGTTATCCAAACGTTTGAGGGGCATGCCATCGGGTTTATTCGTATCGAAAACCAAACGCCCTTCAAACCCCACAATCTTCTTAATCGTTTCTGCCAGTTCGGCAATACTCACTTCGCAACCGCTCCCAATATTAATAGGTTGAGAAGAATGAAAGTCTTGTTCCCACAAAAAAAGTAAAGCATCGGCGAGGTCTTCACTCAATAAAAATTCCCGTTTGGGCTTGCCCGTTCCCCAAATCACGACCTCTTTCGCATCTCGAATTTTTGCTTCGTGAAAGCGGCGCAGCATTCCTGGAATGACGTGACTGTCTTGGGGATGAAAATTATCGTTAACGCCGTAAAGATTGGCAGGAATAGCGGTAATGTAATTCGTTCCGTATTGCTGATTGTAAGCCAAGCACATTCCCCAACCGGAAATTTTGGCGATGGCGTAGGGCAGATTGGTCTCCTCGAGCAAACCCGTCAAGAGGGAACTTTCCGACATAGGTTGCGGGCAATGTTTGGGATACATGCACGAACTCCCCAAAAAAATCAGAGATTTAACCCCTGCTTTCATCGATTGATGAATTAAATTGCTTTGGATGGTTAAATTTTGGTGGATAAATTCCCCCGAATAGGTCTGATTGGCTAGTATTCCCCCCACGCGACCGGCCGCAATAATGACGCGATCGGGACGCTTGCGATGGAGAAAATCGGCAACGCCTTCCGCGTTCGTTAAATCTAGTTCGGCATGGGTTTGCGTAATGACGGAGTATTTTTCATCTCCTATCGTTCGCCTTAACAGTGCCGAACCCACCAATCCCGTATGGCCGGCAATATATAAAACTTGCGGTTTCATTATTCCTTATTTTTCGTTATAAAAATCGCCATATTCAACCACAATGGTACTTCTGCCATCTTCTCGCTCGAGGGCTAATTTGTAGGCTGGAAAAATGTCTTCTGGCTCTTCTAAACGAATGACATCAATCGTCGTACAGCAACGAGTAATAGCCTCAGTAAAATCGCCAATATGCTGGTGTTGGGGATGAAGAGGACGTTGGGAGCCAATGCCCGTACGAATAATCGCCTTTGTTTTATAGCCTCCATTCGACATAACGGGAATTTTGTCTAAATGGTTAACGAGTTGATTGATAGCGCAAAGCAGAAAATTCCAACGAGGAAAAACACTGACGGGAATTAAGCCCGTTAGAGCCATGCCGCCAGTCATGCCCATTTGCATTTCTTCGGCGACGGGCAATTCAATCTTTTTCTCCGGGGCAACTTCCTTCAAGGTATTGGTCATAGCCGTTCCTTTGACTGCGACGGCCTGACCGATAAAAACCACTCTCGGGTCTTCAGCCAAAAAATTCATCGATCGCTTGAGTTCGTCAAAATATTTCATTACTTTTCCCTTAGCGTTAAAAATTGTACGAGTTGAACGCTCCCTGACTCAATCAAAGATTATCGTCATCGAAATGACCATATACTTTAGAGGTCTATGCGAACGAACAAAAATTTTTTGACCCAAAATAATTCAGAAACTGCGTTTGTCAATCGTCTCTATTTTAGAGGGGATAAGTTTTCCACTATCTGCTCGGTCTAACTTAGCCTTTCTGGGTCTCGCTAACCCCACTTAAATCATAGATTTTAGGTGGGGACTGCGCTCGACATCTTGTTCCATCGGCAAACCACCGCTATTGAATTGAAATATTGCGATAGCGACTTTCCCTTTCGCTCTAAAATTCAACGCGAATGCCTGCCCCAGCATGAGGATATTTGGTTTCATATCGATAGTAAGTAATATACTCATCTTCTCGATTTTCAAACTCCTCGAAACTCAAGCGGGTTTGATTCCAAACGTCCCGCGTGTCCGTACAGACGGACTTGCCATTATCTTCGACAATAAAATGAATGGGAAGTTGATGATTGCGACTATATTTTAGGGATTCGTAAGCAATTCCCGTTTCGGCGGTCATTTCCCCCATGAAACAGTAAACTTTACTATCTTCACCCCTCATTTTGATGGACATGGCCGTACCGACAGACATCGGTAAAACCCCGCCGACAATTGCCGAGGAAAAAACCCGATACTCGGGAAAACACAGAGAAATCGATCGCCCTTCTAGGATTTCTTGGCGCACTTGTTCTGGAGGAACGCCCTTTAACAAACATTGATAGTGACTGCGCCAAGAACAAAATACCCAATCTTGGGGGCGAACTTTTTCAAAGACTTTGATAATTGGTTCTTCATTGCCATAATATAAATGAATGGGAGCGCGAATCTTCGCTGAATTAAACAGTTCGGCAATTTCTTCTTCAAAGGCAATCAAGTCCTCTTTCGTTAGGGTACCAGAACCGGGATTTGCGATCGCTTCAGTCACCGAGAATCCTCCTTTTTAATTGAATAGAAGCCATGTCTTCAACGTTTTTACGTTCTTGCTCGCCAAATTTAGAGGCAACAAGGGATAAGTACTTTTCGTTGGTAAAGTAGGTTTGCCAAGCATTATCCCGAAATTTTAACACTTCTGCCGCACTCAGATATTTGGTTCGCAAGGGGACGGATTCATAGCTTAAAAAAGCATATCCTTCGTAAGAATCCGGTAGCTCCCAACCGTTTTGCTTGGCAATATGGTACATGGGACTGCCGGGTAATGCCTGACAGGGATACATATTAGCCATCTCGGTATTTAACTCGATGGCTAAATCGAGGGTTTGCTGCATGGTTTCCAAGTTATCTTCGGGAAAACCAAAAATATAATTGCTGATGATGTTAATATCATGAGCTTGGATTTTTTGGCAAACGTCGCGAATATTAATCTCTTTAAAACTTCCCTTCGAGACTTCTTGTCTGACGGTTTGATTGCCTGCTTCTATTCCTAAAGCCAACCAGCCGATTCCCGCTTTTTTAAAGTCTTCGAGGAAGTCATCGCGAACGGTATCGACGCGGGAATACGCCCACATTCTTAAATCTAAATCGCGATCGATGAGTCCTTTAACTAAAGGGGCAAAATAGCGTCGATCTAAAAAGAACATCTCATCGGAAATGCGAATGGTACTCACCCCGAGTTCTGCTAGTTTTTCAAACTCTTTTAGAATAAATTCCGGACTCCAGAATCGCATGCCTTTCGAGTTGGAAGCATTGATATCATCTCCGTTATCCACGCGATTGACAATATTAATCATGCAGAAATCGCAGGCAAAGCGACAGCCCAAAGAGGTATACAAGGCAGCAAAGGGCGTGCGCTTTTCATGATCGAACTCGGCATGCCAGAAATGAGCGCGATACAGATCGAGGGGTTTCTCGCGATAGGGGAGGAGATCCCAAGCATAACCCGGCAGATCGATATCCATGCGATCGTGGGGAACGATTCGTTCGGGGGGATTGATCGCGAGATGTCCTTCGTGTTTGTAACCGATGCCTTTCACTTTATCGAGAGAAGTTTTCAAGTCGGTTCGCAAGAGGTTTTGCAGGGCATAAACACCCTCATTTAACAATACGAAGTCAACGAAGGATAAAGCAAGAACTTCTTTGGGTAAAGCACTGGTATGAGACCCGACAAAGCAAGTCGGATAATCTGGTTCGCTTTGCTTCAACTCCAGCGCGAGGTTGCTTGCCCCGATCATATTAGTTGTACCGGAGTTGGGATTTTGACCGTACATCACGAAACAAACCAAGCGCGGATTAGCTTCTTTAATTCGCATTACGGAACGCTCGTCGGTCAATCGTTCGGCATCGCAATCAAGGATAGCAACCTCGAAACCATTCGCGCGACAGGCTTGGGCTAATAATAATGCCCATGTTGGCGTTTCAATCGCAGAATATGTCTTTGCCAAATCTTGGTAGGCTTTGGCAGAAGAGTTGGGATTAACAAATAAAACATCAAGAGTGGAATTGGCGTTCATCTCTTTTTCGAGTATTTAAGGGACAATATGTGTCTATATTTAAGAATCAAATAGACGAGTTATGAGATTCCCAACATAGTTCTCTATAATCAATTGAATTTTATTTTTACCGACGTACAATTGACTATCTTGATTGATATTCGCATTATACTTGGCAATTTGACGATGCAAAGCCGGTAATGAATTTGCTGCAAATAACGTTGCATACTCTTGCTTTTTAAGGCGATCGAGGCTAAATTCTCCTTCTTTTTCGGGAATTCCATAATATTTTTTCCCAACTCTTACAGTTTTAAATCCTTGATAGCCTTGGGTAGTATTGTACTCTTCAATTTGACTGCAAACACTGGCTAAAGAATCTCCAGTAAAGGAAGCAGAATAATCCTGCTGTTCCAAGCGTTTCAAGTTAAATTTTCCTTCTCCTTGGGGAATTCCATAGTGTCGATCTCCGAGTTTGAGGATATTAAAACCTTGATATCCTTTTTTGCGTTCTCGAATTGGGAGGGGGACTTGAGAACTGCGTTCGCTAGGAGGATTGTACCCGTTAATTTGACGGCGTATGCTTGCTTCATCTTCGCCTATAAATAAAACCGAGTAATTTTTCTTTTCAATGCGATAGAGACTAAATGCCCCGTCTACTTGCAAAATTCCATAGTACCGATCCCTGAGTTTGAGAATATTAAAACCCCGATATCCTTCTACAATCACTGTAACTTCTCGCAGACCTTTTAATGAGGTCGAGTTTTTTAAAAGTTCTTGTTGTTGAATTAAAAATACTTCATAATTCTTGATTTGTTCTTCCCGAATCGTATTACTTGCTCTTGCCCCTTCAATTAATTTTTCCGTTGTATAGGAGGCAAAATCTTTATAGGATTCTGGTGATTCTGAAAGGGTGGGAAGATAAGCATCCATAATACTTTGACTATACTGGGAAGAATTAATCGGAATAAAGCCTTGTCGATAGGCTCTATAAGTTCGAATCGGGCTGCTATAAGGCCACCTAAATTGTTGGGGAATGTACAACTCGTGAGTAAATGACTCTTCTGACAAATTTGTACTATTTTCAACATACTCTATATCAAGAGTCCTATGAATTTGTTGAATACGAGATAAGACATCTTGACGATATTTAGTTAGTTTTCCAGAAAAGAATATTTTAGGGGGAATTTGTGAATTTTTGTTGAGAAACTTGTTTTCCTCAAAGAAGGGTTCGATCTCAAAAGCAGGAATTTTAAAACGATCGCCATAGGGTTTGACTAAATCTTTACAAGGACCGATTACGGCTGTAAAGTAAGAAGAGTTTCTTTGGAACTCTTCTGCTCTATTGACAAGAAGATAGAGCATATCTATAGGTAAATCGAAAAATTCCCGCAGGGATTTGCGAAAAATGTGATGTGTAAATAGTCCTCTGCGCTTTTTAGAGAGCCTCCGTAAGAAACGAGCAGTTAGAAAGTCGCGATGTTGAAAGGTATTAAAATACAAGACTCCCTTAAAAAATTTCGTCCATTCACTGGCTACAAATATAATGACTACTCCAGCAGAAGCCAGAATTTTAATTTCATTATTGTCATTAGGAATATTTCCATCCAAGACGTAGTTGTGGGAATCTATACGATAGGTATCTCCAATAATGACAGACTCGTAAAGAGTATTTAGAAGTTCGAGGAGATAGTCCATATAATCATCTATTCCTCTATGTCTTCCTTCTGATAGAACAATGTTGGCACGGTTTAACATGATTGGCAAAGAGAGAGCTTAAAATTCAAGAGAAGTTTATGAAATAATAATATTGGATGCTTCGGTAAGATTGTCAACTACATAATCTGCTTTTATTTTCCCGGATTTTAATTCCTCTTTTCCATGTCCGGTCAGAACTAAAAAGGTTTTTGCACCAACTCTTCTTCCCATTTCAATATCGCACCACTTATCGCCAATCATAAATGATATGTTGGGGTTAAAGCCGACTTGTTCGATCGCCTGCTCGACAAGCCCCGTCTTGGGTTTCCGACAGGAGCATTTATCTGTCGGTAAATGAGGACAGAAAAAAATTCCATCGAGTTGAACTGAAAAGGGTAACAATAATTCTTTTAATCTTTGATGAATTCGTTCGAGTTGTTGTAGATCGAAAAAACCCCTCGCAATTCCAGATTGATTGGTGAGAATGACTATCTTCATACCAGAATCTTGCAAGATTTTCAAGGATTCTCCAGCCCCCGGCAAGAGTTCGACTTGATCGGGATGAGACAGGTAATGTCGTTCGACAATAATTGTGCCATCTCGATCCAGCATGACACAGGATCGATCGTTCATCTTGTTCAATTTTTCCAGTAATATTTTTTGATAAATGAATCTGCCGAGCGGTAGGAGTCTGGCGTGCCAATATCAATAAAAATATCATTGCCGATGACTCCGTATAAATCCGAACCAACTAGAGCGGGAAATATATCTCTTTCAATTGAAAGGGGGATTTTTCCCGAATAAGGAGAAAATATTTTCCGTTCTAGCAAATAAACTCCTGCATTGATTAATCCCGTACTGACAGTCGTTGATTTTTCATGAAAACCTACAATAACATGATTTTTATTAAGCTCGACACTACCATAGCGATCGCTATTCTCAACTCCGGCCAGCCAAATTGTTGCGCCGGCTTTGTACTGCTCTCGCATTTCGAGCAGTTGAGATGGCTCAAATTGACAAAGGGAATCGCCATTAAGCACTAAAAAAGATTCTCCTTGCAGGTACGGTAAAGCATGTTGAATTGCCCCCCCCGTTCCCAATGGTTTGGATTCTCGAGAGTAGGAAATCTCTACATTCCATTGTTTGCCATCCTCAAAATAAGATTGTATTTGTTCTCCTAGATAACCGATACTCAAAATAACTCGACGAATTCCAACTCGATAGAGTTCGAGTAAAATCCACTCGAGAAATGGCTTTTCTCCAACCAAAGCCATAGGTTTGGGGCGATCGCTCACGACTGACTTGAGACGAGAGCCAAAACCTCCTGCGAGTACGACTGCTTCTAAATCCATTATTTTTTGGTAAGTAACGAAGATATTTTGCGGGAACTGACAGTATAAATCTGGATGAGTTTTCCAATGACCTTCCGCTGGAAATTATAAACTTCAATTGGTAAATCCAAGTCAGTTTGGCGATTGGCTTTGAAACATACTGAATAATCTTTATTTTCAATTCGTTCCAGACTAAAGTGTCCTTCTCCTAAAGGAATTGCATAGAATTTTCCATCCATTTCTAGAAGATTAAATCCTTTATAGCTTTCAGCAATGACATCAATTGTACCATTGGTACTTACAAATTTTTCTGCGGTAAAATTACTAATTTCTTCATAATCAACATGATTGGCATCAACACAAAATCGAAAGTAATCACAAGTATTGCACTGTTCCGAACTGTCCATAAGCTGGGATATTGTACTTTCTCGCTCCTCTCCATTCCAAATATCGCAAAATGATTGTTCGTAGAGATTTCCTACTTTTATATGTTGACAGATATAGACATTGGCATCGTAATCAATTCTTACAATCGTAAAAGGAGAGCAACAAGATTTATGAGCAATAGGAGATTCTCCATATCCATAACGAGAATGGGAAGAATAAGTCTCGCTTTTCATTAAGTTTTTATTCGCAGAGATAGCGCCGGGTGCTACAAAACTATCGGCATATTTTTCTTTGATTTCTGGTTTGGAATAATAAGCAGAGGAAAGAGCTATATTCAAATTATTTTTAATAGTATAATTTGCAGCAGTTTCTAGGGCTTGCTCGTATTCATTCCTAACGGGAAAAAGAGTATTTTCTGCAAAGAATTGATGCTTTTCTCGGGAGACCATAGCGATGAAACCCAATATATCAACTCCCAAAGATTCCCAGAGATCGATGGCGGGAATGATTTCCTCCATATTGTACTGACAAACTGTAAAATTAACAATAAAAGTAGTCCCTGAGTTTTTAAACTGTTTAATGAAGTTTTGAATATTGGAGATGACGCGTTTGTATTGCGATCGCTGACGGATATATTCATATTTTTCCGGACTTGCCCCATCAAAAGAGAAATAAACGACATCGAGTTTGGAGTTGTAGAGGTTATCTAATCTCTCTAATGAGAAATTAAAAGCATTTGTCACAAAACTAATACGAGCATTCTGGTCATTGAGATAACCAATGAGTTTGTTAAAGGATGGATGCAGGGTGGGTTCAAACATCGAACCCAAAGAAACGTCCTTATCCTGAAGGAATTGCCAGTCAACGCGGTCAATATCTAAAAATTTTGGTTTCCTGTCTTTCATGTATGTAACATGACACATTCGACAGCGCAAGTTACAACCATAGGCAGGCTCTAGATCGATTAGTAGTGGCTCTTTGGAGAGAGGCGGGTTTAATGGAGGTAAAATTGTGCCGTTCATCTTTATTTTTCTAGAATAGACAATACAAGAACATATGGGTTAGAAGCGATAGGGAAATCACCTCAAAATACGATTGAATCCTTTCTTGAAGAGGACTTTGAGACGAGAATCCCATCTTTGTCTTAAAAGGGTCTGCGAAGTAAAATTGTTTTGTTTTTCATAGTCTATACTTTGAGAATCAAGACAAAATCTAAAATAGTCACAAGCCTGACATTGCTCTGGACTTTCAATCAGTTGAGATATGATTTGCTGACGTTTTTGTGAATTCCAGATTTCAGAAAATTTATTTTCGTATAAATTTCCTATCTTGAGAGTTTGACAAATATAAACATTGCCATCATAGTCAATTCTTGCAGTTGTTAAAGGAGAGCGACAGGTTTGATGAGGAATTAAAGATTCTCCATAACCATAATAGTGATGTAAGGAATAGCTTGTAGGCGGGTGCTTTCTCATCTCGTTTTTATCTGCAACAATTAAACCCGAACCAATAGAATAATTTCTATATTTTGTTTTGATTTCTGGTTTTCCAAAATAGGGAGAAGATAGAGCTATTTTATAATTCTTTTTAATTAGATGATTGGCCGCAGTTTCTAAAGTTTTCTCGTATTGAGCTATATCATTCACCAAGGAATTTTCTACAAAGAATGTCTCTTTCTCTCGAGAGACCATGATAATTAGGCCGAGGACATGAACTCCAAGAGATTCCCAAAGATCGATCGCGGGAATGATTTCCTCCATGTTATATTTACAGACTGTAAAATTGACGATAAAGGTTGCCTCTGAATTTTGATGCTGCTTGATAAAATTTTTGATATTGGAGATGACCGATTCGTATCGCGATCGCTGACGAATATATTCGTAGGTTTCTTTGCTTGCCCCATCAAAAGAAAAGTAAACTAGATTTAGTTTGGATTTGTAGAGGTTTCCTAAAGTTCTTCGCGATAAGTTAAGAGCATTTGTGGTTAAGCTAATCCGGGCATTTTGCTCGTTCAAACAACCGATCAACTCGTTAAAAGTAGGGTTGATGGTCGGTTCAAATAGCGATCCTAAAGAAATCTCTTTATCTCGGGCAAAATTCCAGTCAATTTTCTGGATATCTAAGAATTTTGGCTTTTGATCTTTCAGATAGGTAACATGACACATCCGACAGCGCAAGTTACAACCGTAGGCTGGTTCTATATCAATAAATAAAGGTTTGCTCTGAGAAATAGAAGTTGCAGGATCGAAAGTAAGGTTACTGGATTTATCTTTACATATTGCTTTAATTTGCGAACGCAGGGTAAATTCATTATCAGCTGTGTAAAAAACTGAATAATCTTGCTTTTCAATGCGTTTGAGACTAAATTTCCCCTCTCCTTGAGGAATAGCATAAAACTTTCCTCCAACTTCTAAAACATTGAATCCCTTGTAGCCTTCATCAATCAGTTGAATTTCGTTAACCCGATCGCTTAAGATTAGAGCGCGCAAAGTAGATTCATTATCGGCTGTATAGAAAACAGAATAATCTTGTTTTGCAATACGTTCGAGGCTAAATTCTCCTTCTCCTTGAGGAATACCGTAAAATTTTCCATTAACTTCCAAGAGATTGAAGCATTTGAACCCTTCTACAATCAATTTAATATTTTTAAGCGTACTGTCCATATTTTTCAAGAAAGTAGAAATGCAGACAAAAAGAATAAATATAGGTTGATTTTAGCGCAGTCCCTTCAAGATACGCTTGATTGTTTTTTTCAAGATAACTCGCGGATGGGAATTTAAGCGGATATGATATTCTGAAATTCGAGCGCGTAAGATGGATTCGTTCTCTGCACTGAATAAAACTGAATAATCTTGTTTTTGAACTCGTTCGAGACTAAATTTTCCTTCACTTTGAGGAATGGCATAAAATCGGTTTTCAACTTCCAAGATATTAAATTTTTGATAGCCTTCGTCGATTAATTGAACTGCTGGTGGCATTTGCGGACGAGAGCGATCGCTTAAGATTTGATGGCGCAAAGTTGCCTCATTATCAGCCGTGTAGAACGTTGAATAATCCTTATTTTCGATACGTTCGAGACTAAATTCTCCTTCAATTTGAGGAATGGCATAGAATCGATTTTCAACTTCCAAGAGATTAAATCCTTGAAATCCTTCATCAATTAAGGGTTTCTCAAGAGTTCTGACCGTTCCGCTCGAAAAACTTTGAGAGGAAAAGCTCTCTTCCTTCTCATAATCGATTTCTTTTGCATTCACGCAAAACTTAAAATAGTCACAGGAGTTGCATTGCTCTGGATTGCTAATCAGTTGAGAGAGCGCTTGCTCCCTTTTTCGGGAATTCCAAATTTCGTCAAAAGTATTCTCATAGAGATTGCCAATCTTAATGGTTTGGCAGATATAGACATTGGCATCATAATCAATTCTTGCAGTCGTTAAGGGAGAGCGACAAGTTTGATGAGGAATTGGGGACTCTCCATAGCCGTAATACTGATGCAAGGAATAAGTCTGAGGAAGCTGCTTCCTTATCTGACTTTTGTCGGCAACGATCAAACCCGGACCTGCAACATGACGGCTATATTTTTCTATCACTTCCGGTTTTGCAAAATAAGGAGCAGATAGGGCTATTTGATAATGATTTTCGATCAGATGATTGGCTGCAGCTTCTAACGTCTCCTCATATCGATTCATGTCGTCAACCAAAGAATTTTCGGTAAAGAATAGATATTTATCTCGGCTGACCATTACGATGAGACCCAAGGTATGAACGCCGAGAGAGTCCCAAAGATCGATCGCGGGAATAATCTCCTCTATATTAGATTTACAAACTGTAAAATTAACAATAAAGGTTGCTTCCGAATTTTGATGCTGCTCGATAAAGTTTTTAATATTTGCAACAACTCGTTCGTATCGCGATCGCTGACGAATATATTCGTAGGTTTCTTTGCTTGCTCCATCAAAGGAAAAGTAAACAAGATTCAGTTTGGAATTGTAGAGGTTGCTTAGGTTGTTTCTCGATAAGTTAAAAGCATTAGTCGTTAAACTAATTCGAGCATCGTTCTTATTTAAGTCGCCAATTAATTTGTTGAAGGCAGGATTAATTGTCGGTTCAAATAAGGACCCTAAAGAAATCTCTCTATCTCGAACAAAACTCCAGTCAATTCTATCGACATCTAAGTGTTTTGGCTTTTGATTCTTCATATAAGTCACATGACACATCCGACAACGAAGATTACAACTATAGGAAGGTTCTATATCAATAAATAAGGGTTGATTCAGAGCAAAGGGTTGATTCAGAGCAATAGGAGTAGGGGACTTGAATTCAATTTGCATTGTACTACCTATAAATTGATGACTGCAAGTTATTAAAGTTTATTAATTACAAATGTTGTTAACCATCTTTTCACGATGAAGATAAGATTGTTCTGCTGTTTGTCTATCTCATTTTCTACTTCTTCAAGAGAGTTACTGAAAAAGAAGGTGCTATAGTCTCCTTGTTCTATTCTTTTCCGATCGAATGCCCCTTCTCCTTGGGGAATACCATAGAAAACTTTGCCAACTTGGAGTAAGTTGAATCCTTTGTAACCTTCAACGACCAATTTGATATGGTTATCAATTTGGGTTTGTATTTCGTTAAGAGAATTACCAAAAAAGAAAGCACTGTAGCCTTCTTGTTCTATTCTTTCCCGATCGAATGCCCCTTCTCCTTGAGGAATACCATAGAAAACTTCGCCAACTTGGAGTAAGTTGAATCCTTTGTAACCTTCAACGACCAATTTGATACGGTTATCAATTTGGGTTTGTATTTCGTTAAGAGAATTACCAAAAAAGAAAGCACTGTAGCCTTCTTGTTCTATTCTTTCCCGATCGAATGCCCCTTCTCCTTGAGGAATACCATAGAAGCAGGTATCAACCAAGCTGAGAATATTAAATCCTTGATAGTTCTCGGCAATCAATTGAATTTGCCCCTTATCATTGTCTTTTTCATACATCCTGACAAAATTTCGTCTGATGTTTTCATTCAAATAGGGTTGAAGTTCTTCTTCTTTGAAATAAAGGGTAATTCCTAAATGTTCTCCAATTTCTACTATCCGCTTTGGAGAAAAGGTTTGATGTTTTAACCAATCCAAAAAAACATACACGGCTATTTCATGGATTCGATCTGGTTCGGGGACGTGATCGTGAAAACATATTGCACCATTTAACTTTATTATTGGTTCAAAGCAAATCCAATCTGTGGCAACACCATTAAGCGTATGGTCTCCATCAATAAAGATAAAATCAAATTTTCTATCTTCAGTCTTCAATTTTTCCACCAAATTGGTATCATTACTAAATCCATTAATAATTAGAGATGGGGCATCGGTAAGCTCGGTGTCTGTATCAATAACAATAGATGACTGGCTTCCTTCTATGAGGATTTCGCGATTTAAATAGCGATTAATATTTTCTGGATCGCAGTCAATTGTGGTTACGCGATCGAAAATTTGTTTGAATGCAAAATGAGAACCTCCGCTCATGCCTAGCCCAATTTGGAGAATGCTCGTACATTCGTTTTGTCTGCAATACTCAAAACAAATTTTTAAAAATTCAAGAAATTCATTTCTTACTTGCTGAATAGCTGGTTGGTAGCGCTCTCCAACTGTGTTGAGCATATGCCAACCAGAATAACCGTTAACCTCTAAATTCACAAAACTATCAATCTTATCTTCAATTGCAGTAAAAGTGTTTTTGTCTATCATTTGTTTATTATTTTTTGTCTAGTCTAAGAAAATTGTCAAAAACGCTCGTTCACTCAACTTTTTTCGATCGCATTCATCTTGCATTCAGAAGCAAATCGGTAATTGCGATCGCACTTTTTCTATCTTCGACCTTCGAGATTGACAGTATAAACGATTTACTCGCCAAGTCAGTGAAGGCTGCGGAGAAGAGACTGAGATCGTGAAGACCATCGAAGCCCGCTTCTTGGTGTGTAGGAGAAGTGCTACAGGAGTCTAAAGTTGATTTTCGTGCAAGATAACACGATAGGGAAAATTTGGCAAAACTCTTCGGTGTCGTTCCTTCGCGCGATCGCGCTAAGGAACGACTATCGGTTAATTACTATTGACTCCCCAGAATTTTTAAAGTTCCTATCTGCTGTCTTCGCGATCGCGCCCAATCTTCATCAAGCCCATACTTCAGTTTTGTTCTTCTGGGGTCAGTGCGTTCCATTTAAAAGTATGAGGAATGGTCAAATAATTCATGTTTCGTTGCTCTTTTGATGTGTCTGCAATTCACTTCCTTGGGATTGTAATTGCCAATAATGGGCATATAATCCTTTTAAAGCGAGTAATGTTTGGTGATTGCCTCGCTCGACAACAGTGCCTTTTTCCAAAACAATAATCTCATCGGCATTAACAATGGTAGAAAGACGATGTGCAATGACTAATACCGTGCGATCGCCTTTGTATTTTTCGAAGGTGTCTTGCACTAAACGTTCGGATTGACTATCTAACGCACTTGTTGCTTCATCTAAAATGAGAATTTCCGGCTGTTTGAGAATGGCTCGCGCCAAAGCAATTCTCTGACGTTCGCCTCCAGATAAACGATAGCCTCTCTCTCCAACCACTGTATCGTAACCAAGGGGAAGATTGGAGATAAAATCGCGAGCTCGAGCTTGTGTCGCTGCTTCAATAATCCGCTCTTTAGAAACGGCTTCGATACTATAGCTGATGTTTTCTCCAATCGTTGCGTTGAGGATGAATGTATCTTGACTGACGATCCCTAAGTGCGATCGCCAACTCGAGAGACTGTATTCTCTTAAATTCAAACCATCAATTAGAATTGAACCTCGGGTGGCCTCGTAAAGCCCAATTAGGAGATCGGCAATTGAGGATTTTCCCGCTCCCGATGCCCCCACCAATGCAACAATTTTTCCTTTTCCAATATGAAAAGAAATATTTTTTAAGGCAAAATCTTGTCCTTTTTGATACTGAAGAGAAACGCAATCGAAAATAATTTCTTTTTTCAAACCAGTAAAGTTTTTTCCATCAAAACGAACAAACTGCTTATCTTTCGTCTCTAAAATTTCATCAAGTCTGGACATATCACCAAAACTGTTTGCTAAAAAGTTTAAAACTCTAATCGTTCTTTTTGTTTGTACTGCCATGCGATTAAAAGCGCTAATAAAAGTTAAAAGTGCGGGGATGAGAGAGCGAGTCGATTGACCGAGAATTCCCAATCCACCAATCAATAATCCGCTCACTACTATCATTGTTAATGTATCTCCCAATGGATCGTGAATCGCAACTAAGCGAGTGCTTTTTCTTTTCACCGGTATGATTTTTCTTCTCAAATATCTGACTTTTTTAATGGTTGTTTGTTGTTGTCCAAAAGTATGAATGAGTCTCAATCCTTGAATGCTTTGTGCAATCTCTTTTGCGACCTCAACGCCAATATCGGTTATTACTAGAGATAATTGTCTGAAACGAGGTTCGAGATAACGCTGCAATCCTAATAAAGTGCTACATAATATTATTGCTAATAAAGACAGACCGGGAGAAATCCATAAAATCACAGCCAGATAAGCAAGAAATAGTAAAAAGTTAACGATAAAATCTTGCCATAATCGAATTTGATATTGAACGGTTTCTGCACCCCCAAGATACTCGACAAGATCGCCGATTTTATAACGACTGGCACAAAGAAAAGATAATCGCATTACGGTCTCGAAGAGGCGATCGCTGACTCGTTCTCTCAGATTGAGGGATAATTCATTCGTCCAGATAGCAGCGAGGTAGTGCAATGCACTTTTGATAATTTGCACGATCGCGGCCAGCAACACCAAAGTGACAAAAGTTTGATTGGAATTGAATTGACCGAGTACGCTTTGCACGAGACGATTGGCAACAATCGGATTCTCAATATCGCCGAGAGCGATATCGCCCACTAGAACGCCGAGGGCTATATAAATCACGCCAAAAGTTCCTGCTTCTAGGGTTGAAGCCAATAAATTAGCAGTAAATGCTAAAACTAAATATTTGCGGTTTTCATAGGCGATCGCAAATATTAATTGATAAACAGAACTGGTAATGCGATCGTAAAAATATTGGCGAACTCTCTTAATTCGTTTCCATATTTTACTTAACAAGCGTTTTTTTAGACTCTATAGATTCAATCAAAACTTTGAATTAATAATTTTAAATTTTAAATTGATTAGACTTTGATTTTGTAAAACTATCGATAACATCCTGTAAAATTTCTTCCAAAGATTTACTGGGCTGCCAATCAATATATTGCTGGATTTTTGTATTATCGGGAACGCGACGCTGCATATCTTCAAAACCCGGTGCATAAGCCTTGCCATAGGGAACAAAATCAATGCAAGATTCGTTTTCTTTTGCTGTCCGAGCTGTCAAATCAATAACTTTTTGAGCTAACTCTAAAATGCTGATTTCCTCAGTCGAACCGACGTTAAAAACTTCCCCGATCGCTTCGCTGCACTCTGCTAATTTTAACAATGCTCTGACGGCATCAACAACGTGGACAAAACAGCGACTCTGCCGTCCATCTCCATAAACGCTTAAATTATCTCCTTTTAGAGCCTGTTGGACGAAACGGGGAATAACCATGCCGTATTGTCCGGTTTGTCGGGGTCCAACGGTATTGAATAAACGAGCGATCACGACAGGTAAGCCTTTTTCGCGGTAGTAAGCCAAAGCCAAAAATTCATCCACCATTTTACTGGCCGCATAAGCCCAACGCGATCGACAAGTGGGTCCCAACACGACATCGTCATCTTCAACGAAGGGGACTTTATTCCCTTTGCCATAAACCTCAGAAGTGGAGGCAATAACGGTTTTGACTCGGTAGCGAATGGCGGCTTGGAGTACGGACTCCATACCCATAACATTGGTTTCAATGGTGTGAACGGGCTTTTCGACGATCAATTGAACGCCAACGGCTGCGGCAAGGTGAATGGCGACATCAGCTTCCGACATCAACCGATCCAAGACTACTTCGTCAGTAATGCTGGCATAAGCAAAATGAAAGTTGGGATGGTTGAGAAGATGGCGAATATTTTCTAAACTTCCCGTGGAGAGGTTGTCGATCGCTAAGACGCGATATCCTTGCTCGATCAGGGTTTCCGAGATATGAGAACCAATAAAACCCGCTCCTCCCGTAATCAGGTAGGTTTTGGGTTGAGAAAACAGTTGAGGCGATACCATTACAATTCAAAATTAAAAATTATTAATTCAAAATTCTAACCTTTTGGCCCGGACAGGAGGCTTGAAACATGGAAAAATTTGCAGTTTCTACCCTTTCTCAAACAGAATTAAAACAGGTGGTCATTGCTGCTCGATATATTACATAAAACGGAAATCTTTTACACCCCCAAACTTAACCATACGGGAATGTCGCTTGGTAAATTCGCTTACGGAAACATTGCCTTGGGGGTCGATCACGCCAACTGCTTGTTGCCATAAACCTTGAGGGATGGGAGAGAGTTTGTATTCGCGATCGCCAATTCGACGAACGTGATACCAGTCAATCGTCTTGCACTGGGGACACCAAAAGGCTTCCAACCATTCCCCCGAAACAACGATAGAGCCTCGTTGCGCTACTAACATTAAAGCAGAGCGCCGACTCACCCCTCGGGCTTGTAGCTGTTGCGCGGAGTCAACATATAAGGAATGTTTTGGACTGGCACTATCTAAATAACAACCGTGAATCGGGCAATAAATTGCCCTGCGCTTAGATCGCTTGCGATTTCGCGCACACCTTTTCTGCACTTCCACCTCCACTGGAATTGACTTGCTCCGTGACAGAAGGCTGCGTTGAAGAGACTGAGATCGTAAAGACCGTCGAAGCCCGCTTCATTTCCCTTATACACAAATTACAAGATTTGGCAAGGGTAAAAAATATTTTGTTATCTTTATCAAGCATCTACTCTACAGTAAAGCGCGATTTTTGTACAAGGGATCGATCGGTGAAATCAGGCGATCGCTATACTGAATCTTTCACCAAGCAACAAATTTCGTCCGGATCGAGTCAAGTATGCCAGTATAAAAACCAAGGCTTTTAATCTCATTCCTCACGCGAAACGAGCTATGTTGGAAAAATTTTCTCATTTCTTTTGGCGCAAGAAGCAACGTTGGCTGTATGGGTTGTTGAGTGTCGTCACGGCTTTGAGCTTATGGTTGGGAACGGCACAAACTTCTCAAGGGATATCCTTAATCGAATTGATTTTGCGAGGCGCTCAAATTATACAGCTATCGACGATTTCCGATAAACAAGAAGTTTCTCTCGGCAGTCAAATCAACGAACAGATTACCGTGCAACTCGCGCGCCGGGGAACTCCTATTGTTAAAGATCCCGCTTTGATTCATTATGTCGAGCAAATTGGCAATCGTTTGATTCCTCATAGCGATCGCCCCGATATTCCCTATACGTTCCAAGTGGTGGCAGATCCGGCGGTTAATGCCTTTGCGACGATGGGGGGTTTTGTTTATGTCAATTTGGGTTTGATGGCGTTAGCGAACAATGAAGCCGAACTTGCAAGCGTTGTCAGTCACGAAATCGGTCATATTACCGGCCGTCACGCGATTAAACAGATGAAAGAACGGGCGATTACGCAAGGGCTTTTATCGGCGGCGGGGTTGGATACCTCTCAAGCCGTACAAATTGGCGTACAGCTGGCTCTGAGCCTGCCCAATAGTCGAGGGGACGAACTCGATGCCGATAAAACGGGGTTGCAAACCTTGCGGGAAGCCGGATATGCTCCTCAAGCCATGGTTTCTTTTATGACCAAATTGGGACAACAGGGGGGAGCGCGAGTCCCGACAATTCTCAGCACTCATCCCGCTACGGGCGATCGCGTGCGAATTTTACAAACCCTACTGCAAGAAAGTCCTCCCCAACCTAATGAAGTCGGAGGAACTGACGATCGATCCTATGAAAACTTCATGCGTCGATATATTTAATGGGTTGTTGGATGTTGGCTTGCACTGTACTTCGACAAGCTCAGCAGCCCCATAGCCGAAGTGTTGTTGGAAGTGTTGTCGGGCTTCTAATTTCCAACACCGACTCCTGAAAACCTATAATTTTTGCAGCAACCGTCGGGGCATAATCCTTGACGGTTTAATATCGATCGCGGCTTCTTCTAAGTCCAAAGAGCGGAGGCGTTGTTGACGGGTATTGACTTGATAAACGCGTTTATTGTGCATATCCACTCCCGTCAGCCAACCGCTTTGACGGTGATAGGCTCCGGTATCGATGTCGAGCCAACCCAAACCTCGCGCCAATTTTCCGGGCATGACTCCGGGGATGGTAAACGTAATGGTATGGCCGGTAATAATTAATTTATTTTCAAAAAAAGGCTTGCAGGCGCTGTGAAATTCGTCGCGAATCCAGCAAAATTGTTCTGAAGTCTGTTCCTCTAAGGGCAAACGCGGATCGACTCCGGCATGAACCAGCCAAATATCGCCCAAATCGAGATAACTCGGTAAGTTTCTCAGCCAAGTCAGATGTTCTTCGGGAATTTCGCGATCGCCATAACTTTTCAAAGTGGCATGACCGCCGCTATAGAGCCAAGATTGACGAAAATGTTCGGGAATTTCGGGATCTGCCATCACCTCTACTAGCATTTGCTCGTGATTGCCGAGGATGCACTCATAGGGAGCGTTCATGACAAAATCGACCACTTGGGCGCTTTTGGGACCGCGATCCACTAAATCTCCGACGAAATAAACGCGATCTTCGCTGTCGGGAGCGATCGCATCGAGTAAAATCATGAGCGCGTCGTAGTGACCGTGGACATCCCCAATAAAAATTCGGCGGGTCATTTGGTTTTGTTTTTGAACTTCCATAAAGTTAAGTGGCAGGGCGAGTATTTTCTATATCCCTAGAGATAATCCGCAAAAAAATTTTGAGAAAAATTTTACCGATGGTGAAATCGAACTTCGCAATCGAAACTCGAAATGATATTGTCTATCCTTCCGAAGCGAATATCCCTATAATAGCGTCAGTCAACTGGAGCAAATCTTAAAATTCCAGACAAGTGCTTTTATTTTACCTTCTTTTTTCCCCAATCCAATCGGTAAATCGGCTACACTAACCAGAGAAAAACTTGCCTTTTCTCCGCATCATGTCTGATTTTTCCTTGACAAAGATAAAAATTCTTCAGCAACCGACTCGTTGGGAATGGGTAGAACAAGCAATTAACAATCTCGATACGATTCTTTTAGATCATTCCCACTGCGAGCGCAAGGCGGCTTCTATTGCCATCGAACTCATGTTTCGCTACCCCGATCGTTCGAGTTTGGTGCGAAAATTGACGGCGATCGCCAAAGAGGAATTAGAGCATTTCGAGCAAGTCAATCAGTGGTTGGAACGCCGCCAAATTCCCCTTGCCCCCTTAAATGCACCGCCTTATGGTAAAAAATTAAAAGCCCTCGTGCGCCGCCAAGAACCGGAGCGAATTTTGGATTTACTACTGGTTTCGAGTTTGATCGAGGCCCGCTCTCACGAACGTTTGGGCTTGTTGGGGCAATATTGTCCGAATCGAGAACTGGCAGCATTTTATCGCGGTTTAATGGTTTCGGAGGCACGTCATTATGGGGTTTATTGGTTGTTGGCTTGCGAATATTGCGATCGCGACACCGTAGATTCTCGTTTAAAGGCCCTCGCCATTGCTGAAAGTGCAATTCTGGCAACACTGCACCCAGAACCGAGGATTCACAGTTAATTGGTTGCTCGCACTGTACTTCGACAAGTTCAGCAACCGCGAAGTCGAAGTGTTGGTTGTTTGTTATTCGCTGAATTATGCGACAAATTTATCGAGATTTTTTGGTACGGGATTGGGAGAGCGGCGATCGCCGTGCTGCTTCTTCTCTCATTCGTGATGTTTTGTTGGAGTATGGTTTGCCGTGGGAGCCCGAACGAAGCGATCGCGATGTTGTTGAAGTTGAAGAATGTTACTTAAACCGAGGGGGAGAGTTTTGGGTGGTGGAACGATTGGGCAAAATTGTCGGCACGGGAGCTTATTATCCTCTTGAAAAAGGCAATAAAGCGGTGGAAGTCCGGAAAATGTACTTATTACCCGAAGTCCGGGGAAAAGGTTTGGGACGCTTCTTATTACAGCAATTGGAAGGAGCGATCGCTCAACGAGAATTTCAAGAAATTTGGTTGGAAACGGCGACAGTTCTTAAAGAAGCGGTCAAACTTTATGAAAGCTGCGGGTATCAAATCGCAACGGGAGGAGAAACCCCGCGTTGCGATCGGCTTTATCTTAAACAGCTCTAGCGATCGCAATTCCAGCAACCAATAACCAATAACTAACAAGCGGTGCGACCCCGGCGAATCGAATTCGCCAAGGGAACGCGCACCAAGAGAGGGAATGCTGACCAAGACAGGGAACGCGCACCAAGACACTAACAACAAATTCAAACTTTTTGTATAAATTCTTCTGCAATTTTGAGGAATGCCTTTGACCCCGATGAATTAGGCGTATTGAGAACAACAGGGGTAAAATTGTCAACAGCTTTGGCAACATTGACATCCATGGGTACTCGCGTTTTAAAAATTTTGTTAGCCGTAAAATCTTGCTCGATGCGTTGCATCACTTGATTGTAATAGCGACCGCTAAACATTCCTCCAGACAAAATAAAAACAATGCCTAATAAATTAACATTGAGATGAGGATTATATTGTTTTTTGAGTTTTTCGATTCTTCTTTCTAATAGTTGAATGCCAATTAAAGATAAAGGTTCGGGTCTGGCAGGAAGCAAATAAAAATCACTGGCAACAATCGCACTTCGCGTTAAAAGGTTATAACCCGGAGCGCAATCAATGAGAATAAAATCATAGCGATCCCTGACAGACGCGAGAACAGTTTGAATGAGAATACTTTCAAACTGTTGCCAAACTCGTGAAAATTTTCCCATATCCTCTTTTGTCGCTTTTTTATAAAGAGTTTCTGCGATCGTATATTCATCGTAAAGCTCAATATCTCCTGGAAGTAAATCCAATCCTGCGACATCGGCAACCGATGGAACGATCATATGTTCGGTGGAATATTTGCGAGTAATATAGGGGCGAATTACCTTATCAATTAAATAACTAATCGTGCGCCTTCCTTTCCGCAAACGCGAAAAATCATGAGGAGCAATAACACTTAAAGTTGCACTAATTTGTGAATCCAAATCGACAATAAGAACGCGCTTGGCATGATTTTTGGCCAAACAAGTTGCTAGATTAACGGTTAGAGTAGTTTTTCCCACTCC
This sequence comes from Cyanobacteria bacterium SBLK, assembly GCA_017746715.1. Classification (GTDB taxonomy): domain Bacteria; phylum Cyanobacteriota; class Cyanobacteriia; order Cyanobacteriales; family Spirulinaceae; genus CCY15215. The sequence continues at coordinate 22,050 of JAGHZQ010000091.1, read as the reverse complement.
ACCTTTCATATTGATTGTTGTTAGCACCAATGCCATGCGGAGAATCTCCCGAGGGAACTAGGTTAATATCTAAAATTTTAGGATACGGCTTATTTTTTCTGTTTGCTTTTAACAATTTTTGCTAATTTTCGCAAAAACTCTGGAGTCAGTTTCACAAAGGCTTTTGCACCAGAAGAATGAGGGCTATTGAGGACAACGGGTTGAAAATCATCAACCGCTCGGGCAACCTCAACATTGAGAGGAATTTCTGTCGAAAATATTTTATCTTCTCCAAATTCCTGTTTGAGACGATGTTTGACTTTCTGTTCCATATTGGTTGTTTGCCCTCGAGCTGTATACACGATTCCGAGAGATTCGATCGCGGCACGACTGGCTTTTTTGAGTTGTTCGACACGACTTTCTAACAAACCAATACCGACGACGGAAAGGGGTTCGGCTTTGGCTGGAATTAAGTAATAATGACTGGCAAGCAAAGCACTTCGGGTAATTAAACTATCCCCTGGGGGAAAGTCGAGTAAAATTAAGTCGTATTGTTTGACAATGGGTTTGAGGAGAACGCGAATGAGATTGTTTTCGACATTATTCCAAGTTCGTTCGAAGTCTTGCTGATGGGATTGCGATTTTGTGGAAATTAAGGCCGATAAAACAAAATCATCATAGAGTTCTACATCTCCTGCCAGAATATCCAACCCTTTAACTTGACAAATATCGCGATAGATGACTTGCTCGATAGAGAGTCGTTCTTCGGTTTCCGTTCTAATGGTTTGATGCACGAGGGTTTTCAGGGTGCGCCGTTCTTGTTTTAACTTAGCAAAGTACAATGGCGGCATCATGCTGAGGGTAGCATTAATTTGGGTATCGAGATCGACGATGAGAACGCGTTTGCGGCGATCGCGTGCCAGACAAGTCCCCAAGTTAACCGTAATGGTGGTTTTCCCCACACCCCCTTTCATGTTTGCGATCGAAACAATATATCCCATATAGCTGCGTTGCGTATTTGCCAACCTCAATCATAATCTGAAGCTCGAATTTTGGGAAAAGGTCTCGATTTTCTCCGCTTCATGAAGTATCAATCAATATTTTTGCATTTTGTAAATCTTTGTGTTATTTTACGAAACTTCTCTAACAGGGGGGGTTTTGAGTTGTTTTTGTGATAAGAGTATTGAGTAAAGAGATTGCGCCCGCAAACAAAAATATTGAGGAGGCGATCGTTGAGTTTTAATCCAGAGTTTAGGTTTAATCCAGATCTGTGTCGCAATGAAAGTGAAGTTGAGAGCAAACTTATCGTACAATACCTCTTACCCGCGTTGGGTTATTCTAACGATCGCTGGTATCAAGAGGTTGCTTATAAAAACGTGCGTTTTGATTTTTTGGCTTTTGCAACCCAAAAATCACCTCTGACAATTAGAGGTGATTTCCTGTCAACTGTCGTGATAGAGGCAAAACATCCCAAGGAAAACTTAGATGACCACGTTCGCAAATTACGACGATATTTAACTCAATTATCCGTTCGTTACGGTTTGCTGACCAATGGTAAAGAAATTCGGATTTATGAGAGGAAAAATGAGGAGATTACGCTAAAGTTTAGCTGTTTCGGTTGGGAAATTCACGATAATCTCAACCAAATTAAAGCATTAATTGGGAGAGAGAATCTCAAAACAAGTAATCTTTCTCAGACTCCCAATGAAGACAGCGATCGCAATCCCAAAAATAATGATGAGGCGATCTCCATTCCCAAATCAAGTTCCGAGGAATCGGATAGCGATCGCGCAGTTTCACATCCTATTAATTTAGCTCTGGAGGCAAACAAGTCAAACATGAAAACAATTGCGATTTATCATAACAAGGGTGGTGTTGGTAAAACCACAACGGTAATACATCTCGCTGCTGCCTTTCGCAAGAAAAGAAAAAGAGTTTTGATTATCGATATGGACAGTCAGGCAAATACAACTTTTGCAACGGGTTTGGTTAAATTTGACGACGAAAAAGATGATGATATCAAAGACTCAAATATCTTTCACGTTTTAATGAGTGAGGATTTAGATTTTATTCCAGACATTGCCAGAAAATCTCAATTTACCGATCCAGAAATTGATGTAGTTCCATCACACATTATGTTGATGGAAAGTGAAAACGATATTATGCAACAAGATCGAACTCGGTTAATGTTAAAAAATAAATTGGCAAAAGTTAAAAATGATTATGATATTGTTTTAATTGATACGCCTCCTTCTTTGAATGTTTATGCAAGGATTGCTTTGATTTCAGCAGATTATTTGCTGATTCCCTCAGATTTAAAACCCTTTGCTAATCAAGGCTTATCTAATGTTAAAAATTTTGTCAAAGATATTAACACATTTAGGCAACAAATAAACTTTTCAACGCTAGACGTTTTAGGTCTTGTTGCTTGTAACATCTCTACAAACTCTAAATTTATCCAACATACCTTTAAGAAGCGCTTAAAAGTTATTCCAGAACGTTATGGTTTAAATGTTTTGGAAGCCGTGATTTATAACCGCGATGAATTAGCAAAATGTACCGAACAAACCCAATCAGTAGGTGATTTAGATATCCCCGATCCTCGCTCTATTTTTGATTACAGACCAGATTCTAAAGCGGCTCAAGAGTTTGAACTATTAGCAATGGAAGTTTTGAATAAAATAGGAGTAACGATATGAGACTCGCTCCTGTTTTCGTTCCCGTTAAACGCATTCAACCGCCAGATATTGCTCGCTCTGAGTTTTCCGATGATGTTATTGAAAAACTCGCGAATGCAATTTTAGCAGTACAAGGTATTGTCGATCCTATTATTTTACGTCGTCAAGGTTCAGAGGCTTATGAAATTGTTGAAGGTGCTCTAGAATATTACGCAGCAGCACGCGCAAGAGAAATCGATTTGCGTAAAGGAGAAATGGTTGGCGCTTTTATTTTGGAAGGCGAGCAAGAAGAGGCTTTACAAGAACAAGTTAAACTATTAAGACAATCGCGCTCTGTTGCTGTTCCTGTTGTAGCTCCTACACCAGAACCCGATCGCAAAGGAGGTGAAACTGTATCGCCTTCACCTGTTGTTATCAGCGATAACTCTCAGTTTGAATCTCAATTATTAGGCTATCATACTCGATTAACTCAAATTGAGTCACGATTTGAAAAGCGTTTAGCAGAAATGGAACAAAAAGATAAAGAGAACACGCAAAATTTTGAGAATCGACTTAAAAAATTAGAGAAAGAAAAGCAGGAATCGTTACCACCAGTTGAAGCATTAAATATGTTAAAACTTGAGGAATTAGTTTCTCGTTTGAAAGGGATTGGTGTTAAAAACAATGCGCTTGAAAACCTAGTGAAAGAACGCGACAAGAGCAAGTTTACATCTTTAGTTAATATCCAAGAACGAATGAAAGGGAAAGGCATCGGAGACAAAACACTGTTAAAAATTTGCGATCGCCTACTCTCAAACTAACTTTGAATACACACAAAAAAAACAATGTCAACTCAAAAAATGTTAATTTTTGTACAACATGACGAGATGGCGAACTCATGTCTGGCGTTCGTTTCAACAAGCATCAAAAATTAGAAATTGCCAGCTTTCTTGAAAGAATGAGGGTTGATATTTCTCGGTTTTGCCGTTGCTAACTCTTGAGCAGCTTTAGAGGTAGGTGCAAGGCAAATTGAATGTGCGATGAACGGTTTGGGTGCAAGAAAAGGGAATGCGGATATAACTGGAATTATCAAGGGAATTGAAAAAAGCGATCGCTTCTATTCCTCTCTTTATTCCACTCTGCTCCCTACAGTTTCTCAATTGGTTGAGCGATCGAGCGCTGAAAATTAATAACTCATCTTCAACCCCTCCCAAGAGGAGAGAAACAAACACTTCGGCAAAACTCAGTACAAGCAACAAACAACAAACAACTAATTTTTATCTTTCGTTAAGATAAATACGCTGCCTTCATTACCGCGATTGATGCGTAAATTATCATCGAGATAGGTAATATCGATCCAACCTTGGCGATCGCGACTGGCAATATTAAAATCGAGGGGGAGAAACTTTTGACCGGATTCAATTCGTTTAATAATTTCCTTGGGAGATTGATAGCTCACAAAACGTTGTAACCCCAAAATCGAGCGATCGAATTTAACATTGACGCGACGTTCCGAAGCGGGAGAAAAAGTTGCCGTTACGCAAACCAAACCCTCTAAAAATGGTACGCCGATGACTTCTGCAATATTATAAACCCGCGAACCTTCCGGACGCAGACATTGATAGATTTGCCCCAGTTGAAAGAGAGGAAAGCGATCCAATCCCAATAGTTCGCGGCTGGTTGTGTAAAGCAAACGCCAATCTCCCTCGAGTAAATGGGAGGCTTCGACGGGGTTTGGCGTGGGATTGTCATCCTCTAATTGCGCGATCGCATCGAGAATCGCAATCTTATCGAGTTCGTTGGCAAGAAGTCCCCGGTTTTTGCCAGCAAGCGCCCCGAGCAATACAGTTTTCTTATCCATTGTTTCCGGTTCTGTCTCTACAGAAGTCCCAAATTTCAGTGTACACTCGAAATGTTTACGATTAACGTTTTTTCAAGCATGACTGTTTACAATCCCGCTTTGCGTCAAGAACCGCGCTTCGAACCAGCGGCGGTTATCCCCCTCAAACAAGAAGATTCCATGTTGACTTGGCTGCAATCGGAAGGTCGCCTCATCCTTAGAGAAACACAAGAGGCGAGTTTACCCGATGAAGAAGATCCGGATCTCGAAGGTCTCATGTCGATTGATAATAATGACGATGATGACGATTTTAGTGCTGATGAACCAGACGATCTCGACGGTTAAAGATTAAAACCAATTTTTTAGAGTGGGTGAGGAATTGTGGAAGCAAAAGTATTTCTACCAACGGCATTAAAGAAGCCTTCAGGAACGAATTTATTAATTTTATTAGCCTGTTTGCTTGCGGGTTCGGCTGTCGTCTTCGATCGCAATTTGCAACAGTTCGGACAAATCTCGTCTTTTTTAATCCCCTTGGCGATCGCGGCCATCGTTAGTGCGGGAATGGGGTTTTGGGTGATTCCTATTTTGCGCCGCTTAAAAGCCGGACAAGTCATTCAAGAAGACGGACCCCAAAGCCATTTAAAAAAAGCTGGCACCCCAACAATGGGGGGAATATTCTTCGTTCCTGCTGCCGTTATCTTGGGGGTTATTTGGGCGGGTTTTTCAGCTAATGCGATCGCCGTGGGAGCAATTACCCTATTCTACGGTTTTGTCGGCTGGATCGACGATTGGCAAATCCTGCAACGCAAATCGAATAAAGGCATTACCCCGCGTCAAAAGTTAATTTTACAATTTATTGGCGCGATCGTTTTCTGTGCTTGGGTTTCCTTCACCCAACCCGGCAATTTAACCAATGTTGCCCTGCCTTTTGGGATTATTTTACCCTTGGGAATTTTCTTTTGGTTCTTAGCGGTTTTCGTGTTTGCGGCGGAAAGTAATGCAACCAATATTACTGATGGCGTAGATGGATTGGCCGGGGGAACTTGCGCGATCGCCCTGTTGGGTTTAGCCGCTTTAATTGCACCCAATGCGCCGGATTTAGCCATATTGTGCACCTGTTTGAGTGGCGGTTGTTTGGGTTTTGTTTTCCACAATCGCAACCCGGCAAAAGTCTTCATGGGAGACACGGGATCCTTAGCTTTAGGCGGTGCATTAGCGGGTGCGGGTATTCTTTCGGGGAATCTTTGGGGTTTATTTGTCGTTAGTGGTTTATTTTTTGTCGAATCTCTTTCTGTTTTGGCACAAGTCAGTTATTACAAAGCGACAAAAAGCCCCAATGGCGTTGGCAAGCGCTTGTTAAAAATGGCACCATTTCACCATCATTTAGAGTTAAGCGGCTGGTCGGAGACGCAAATTGTTGGCGCATTTTACTTATTTAATTTTGGTTTGATTCTCTTGGCTTTGATTCTCTCGATTTAAGAAAAGACGTTTTATCATGCGCGTTGCCATTTTCAGTACCAAACCCTACGATCGCGAGTTCTTTGAAGCCGCCAACCGCGACGGACAGCACGAACTAATATTTTTAGAAGCCGCCCTCAATCGAGAAACCGCCCCCCTCGCCCGAGAGTTTGCGGCGGTTTGCGTCTTTGTTAACGATAAGTTAGATGCGGCAACTCTCCTCACGCTATCGGCAGGGAAAACTCGTTTAATTGCCCTGCGCTGTGCGGGTTATAATAATGTCGATCTAGCCATCGCCAAGGATTTAGGCTTCACTGTCACGCGAGTTCCCGCCTATTCTCCCCATGCCGTGGCCGAACATACTATCAGTATGATGCTCGCCTTGAACCGTCGCATTTACCGCGCCTACAATCGCGTTAGAGAGGGAAATTTTGCCCTTTCTGGGATGTTGGGGTTTGATATGCGAGATCGCGTCGTTGCGGTCATTGGCACTGGCAAAATTGGTGCTTTAGTCGCCAAACTCCTCCACGCTTTCGGCTGTCATTTGGTGGGTTACGATGTCTTTGAAAATCCCGATTGTCTGGCTTTGGGGATGGAATACCTGCCCCTCGAAACGGCGATCGCTAAAGCCGATATTATTACTTTGCACTGTCCCCTTTTACCCTCCACATATCACATCATCGGCGATCGCGCGATCGCCTGCATGAAAAAAGGAGCGATGCTCATTAACACCAGTCGGGGGGGGTTAATCGATACTCAAGCGGTCATTCGCGGCTTAAAATCCGAGCAGATCGGTTATTTGGGCATTGACGTATACGAAGAAGAAGACAAGTTATTTTTTGAGGACCTCTCTGATGCGGTGATTCAAGATGACGACTTCGGGCGTTTATTGAGTTTTCCTAACGTGCTCATTACCGGACATCAAGCCTTTTTCACCCGAGAGGCCATGACGGAAATTGCCCGCACGACCCTCGCCAACCTCTGGGATTTTGAGAGCGATCGCCCCTGTGCTAATAATCTCGATTTAGAAAAGCTCGCCGTTACGCCCTAAGAAGTCTGAGATCGCCCCAACAAGCCGAGATCTTTAAAGTTTTGTAACAAAATTTTCCCCCATTCCCAAAAATTGTCGCAATTGCCCGAGGGAATGACAACAGTTTCCCTTTGATGGAGGAACGATTGCGATGAGTTCATTGAAGCCCGAAAAGATCGCAACCCAGAGCGATCGCGTTTGTTATTGCGTTAATCGAGATTGCCAGCATCCGGAAAATCCCGACAATGCCGACACTTGCAACAGTTGCGGCTCTAATTTACTGCTGAAAAACCGCTATCGCGTCCTTAAACCCATTGGACAAGGGGGTTTTGGCAGAACGTTTCAGGGAATTGACGAGTCGAAGCCATTCCAACCCGACTGTGCCATTAAACAGTTTTGGGTGCAAGGAAGCAACAAGACCAAAAAAGCCGCCGAGTTATTTCATCAAGAAGCAAAACGCTTGTACAAACTCGGCTCTCATCCCCAAATTCCCGAACTTTTAGACTATTTTACCGATGCAAACGGTCAATACCTCGTACAGGAGTTTATTAGCGGCGTTAATTTATCCCGAGAGCTATCTCTAGAGGGACGGTGGGACGAACAAAAAGTGCGGCAACTCTTGCTGGATATATTGCCCGTGCTGCAATTCATCCACGATCGCCGAGTCATTCACCGGGATGTCAAACCTGAAAATATTATTCGCCGTCAAAGCGATCGCGTTTTAATTTTGGTGGATTTCGGCGCAGCAAAAGTAGTCACGGATACCGCCCTGGGAAAAACGGGGACGGTTATCGGTTCTGCGGCTTATACTGCCCCGGAACAGGTGCGAGGAAAAGCCATTTTTGCCAGCGATCTCTACAGTTTGGGCGTAACCTGCATTCATTTACTCACCCAAATGCCGCCTTTCGATCTCTTCGATAGTGGCGAAAATACATGGCAGTGGCGGCATTATTTGGACAAACCCGTTAGCGAAAAACTGGGGAAAATTATCGATAAAATGCTCGAGGGGGCAACCAATCAACGCTATCAATCGGCGACAGAAGTTCTCCAAGATTTACAGGCAAAACCCTTTAAAGCATGGCGATCGCAGAAAATTTGGCTGGTCGGTGGGACGGTGGCAGTTTTGACATTAGCGGGTATCGTATCCCCCCTGGTTTCAGTTTTTACCCCCAAAGCACCGTTAAGAACAACAGCCGATCGTGTTGTTCAATCTCCTCCAGATATCGGGGGCTTATACAGTCGCGGGGACGATGGGGAAGTGCGGGATTTTCCCCTCGAACATACGGAAGTCGCGGCGAAAATTGCTGGCAATCTGTCTCGGGTGGAGGTGAAGCAAACTTTTACCAATCCCTATCAGACCCCCTTAGAAGCCGTTTATGAGTTTCCTCTGCCCGATGATGCTGCGGTCGATGAAATGGAAATCCGCATCGGCGATCGCGTCATTCGCGGCAATATCAAAAAACGCGAGGAAGCCAAGAAAATTTATGAGAAAGCCAAACAAGAAGGCAAAACCGCAGGATTATTAGAACAAAAGCGCCCCAATATTTTCAGCCAATCTCTGGCCAATATCAAACCGGGAGAAAAAATTGATGTGGTCATTCGCTATACCAACAGCCTCGAATTTGTGGGTAGCGATTATGAATTTGTGTTTCCCTTGGTAGTGGCATCGCGTTATACGCCCGGTACGCCAACGGGAGGGCAAAACGAGCCTAATGCGGCTTGGGCTTCTTCTTTAATGCCAGAGACTCGCTCCGGTCGCGATATTAACGTTACGGTGGACATCGATGCGGGGGTGGAGATTTCCCAGGTGCGATCGCCGTCTCATCAAGTCGCGATTCAAAATAGCGGCGATCGCACCCTGGTGCAACTGGCGGATCTTGAAATCATTCCCAACCAAGATCTCATTTTGCGCTATCAGGTGATGGGTGCGGAAACCCAAGCCACGATCCTCACGCAATCCAACCAGCAGGGTGGTCATTTTGCCACCTATTTGATTCCTGCGGTGGAATATAAGCCCGAGGAAATCGTCCCCAAAGATGTCGTCTTTTTAATCGATACTTCCGGATCGCAATCGGGAGCGCCGATGGCACAATCTAAAGAATTGATGCGCCAGTTTATTAGCGGTTTGAATCAAGACGATACTTTCGCGATCGCTAACTTTGCCAATACTGCCAGCACGCTTTCGGAGCAACCTCTCAGGAATACTTTTGGCAACCGCTCCCGCGCTCTAGCTTATATCAACACCCTACAAGCAACTGGCGGTACGGAATTTATGAGTGGCATTAATACCGTGCTGAATTTTCCGGCGGTGACTGACGGACGCTTGCGGAGTATTGTCCTTTTGACGGACGGTTTGATTGGCAATGACGAACAGATTATCGCAGAGGTGCGCGATCGCTTGCAACGAGGCAATCGCCTCTATGGTTTTGGAGTCGGTCGTTCCACCAACCGTTTTTTGCTCGATCGCCTTGCAGATGTGGGACGAGGGACCGTGACGGTGGTACCGCCTCGGGCGAATGCTGCGGGAGTGGCAGAAAAATTCTTCCGAGAAATCAATAATCCGGTGCTGACCAATATTGAACTTAAATGGCTCGGCGAGGGGGAAGCCCCAGACATTTATCCCCGAAAAGTGCCAGATTTATTTGCCCATCAACCTTTAGTATTGCACGGACGCAAGGGCGATCGCCGGAGCGGAAAACTAGAGATTTCCGGGACTCTTGCGGGGGGACGGCGTTACACCAAAATTTTAAATGTCAACTTCGAACAAGTGAGCGGCAATGGAGCGATCGCGCAGTTATGGGGGCGATCGCGAATCGAAGATTTAATGAATCAAATATACGGACGGGAAAATCCCGAAGGAGTCCAAGCTGTCACGGAGACAGCACTCAATTATCGCCTGTTATCCAAATATACGGCGTTTGTTGCCGTTTCTGACGAAGCTCGGGTCGCTCCCGACGATTCCACCAATGTCTTCAAACGCCAAAATTCAACGTCAAAAGGAATCCCGGAGCCGCGAACCATCGGTCACTTATTTGCCATTTTATGCCTTGTACTCTTTTTAACCCGCAAGCGCTGGCAAACTGCAAGAATTGATGAGAATGGGGGGTAGATTTTCTCTGACTTTGTCGGACAAAGGGCGATCGCTCGAGTTCATGAGAAATTGCACCGATCGCTCTGCCTTCTTATTTTACAATCTCTTCCTGTTTAAACTGCTCGGCAATATAACCAATGCGATCGATAATATCGGCAACATTATTGATATGATAGCGGCTTTTATGAGCGGCGAGAATTCCCTTCCAAAGCCGCAAAAATGACCAGACTTCCCCATCGGTAATGATGCCATAAACTTTATCCTGCTCGAATTGTTTTAATGTCGCATACATTTCGGCTACACATTGCCCTAAACCCGCCGATAAGCTGCTTTTTTTAACTTCAACTACTGCAATAATTGGCGCGGTAAAATCAAGATTGTCGAGAGCGATCGCGCAATCGTATTTACCATTAAGAAGATGGGGTAAATCTGACTTTTCTTTTAGCTTTACCTCTACGGATGGTTCAAAGAAAATTCCAAGATTATAGGTATCGCAAGCCTCCCACAAAATATGGGAAACTAAAAGACTATTGCGGGTTGCCTCATTATCTGCCGAAGAAAAGTTAATCCGAGATTCCATCTTTTCTACTGTTGCTTGCAACCGAGAGTAAGATTGTCCGGTTGGCTGAAAATCGGGAAACAAATCTCGGTCGATCGCGATTTGTATTTGAAAAATCGCTTTCAGTTGAGTCGTCGAATATTGCCTGTAATCTCCAAACGACATAGCGATTGCACCATAACTCGAACTGCATATATTTTAGTAATGTAGTGCAACACCATGCAAGGCGATCGCTCAAACTAAAGGTTTGAGAACTTTCCATGCTTCGATCGCCCTCCCTTGCAACAGGGCAGAAATGCCATATAAGACCTGAAATTCGAGGAGATCGGGTTGGAGTTCGAGAGCGGGCTTTAAAGCTGTCTCAGCCGCTTTGGGATGGAATTGGTAGAGGTGAACGAAGGCAGTATAAGCATGAGCAAAAGGATTATTTGGATCGAGATTGGCTGCCGTTTGCATGGCTTCTAATGTACCGGGTGCATCTTCTTGCAAGGCTCGCGCTAAAGCCAACCCATACGTTAAATTTAAGGGTGTAGGAAAAGGACAGTTCGAAATAGATTCGCAAACCGTTGTTTCTTCATTTAAACGATATTCCAAAGTTTTTTCAGCTTGTACTAAATAGTCTTGTTGGGGATCGTATTGGTTGAATCGTCCGATTTGTTCGAAAATGGGATCTAAGCCTTCAATTCCTTTCGGCAATTCTAAAGCCAAAGTTCGCAATTGAGTCACGAAATCTAACTCGGGAGCGGGAGAAGGCTCGGCATTCGGATTAATTTCGATAGTAATGGGGGGAATGGAAATAGGATAAGTTTCTCCCGTCTCTCGGTTTAAATAAATGGCGTCGAGGGTATAGTTTTGAGGCACGATTGATGCAGGGGGAAGCATTGCCGTTTGTTCGATAATTCGAAAAGAATCCGAATCTTTGGTATTGGGTTGACGGTGTAATAATCCCATGCCAATACCGCGATCGTGCAACCAAAATGAATCATTTTCTCCCGTTACAGAATGCCATTTTAATAAAAGTAAACCTTGTTGGAGTTCTCGCCAAGATCCCGACCATTCGTAGGTTATGGGAATGGGAATACCGGGAGGACTTTCCGAAGGGATGAGAAGGCGATCGAGTTGAACTTGCGATCTTGGGGAGGCGATCGCTTCAACAATAACGGGAGGATTCTTCCGGTGATACAGAGACAGGGTTTCGCCATTGGGAAGCTGCCATTCTTTTTGTAAGTTAAAATCGGGACGATCCGGCAAACTTTGAGCGAGTGCAAGTTGCCTATCTTTGGTTAAGCCATTATCTCCTGTTTGGGTGACAAACCAATTCAGCGATCGCGCATCTTGTTGCAGGTGTTCTTCTCGCGATCCAGTTTCTCGTCCGTATACCTGAAAATCAGCCAGCGCCCCCACATAATTAATATTATTATGATTGATGCTTTCCGTACTGGGAATCGTTCCAACTGTCGCAGTAAGATAAGGTTCGGTTTGTATGATTTCAGCGATAATTTCTTGATGGGGATAGCGATCGCCTAAATAGGTTTGAAAAGGAGGACTAGGACTTAATATGTCAGCAATGAAGGTCAATCCCGGAATGGGAAATATTTTCACCAACATTAAGCAAAATGCTAATCCAATTGTTACCCAACGCATAAATTTCCATTTTCCTCGCCATAAAGTCAAACAATAGGCTAGAAAGACAGCGAGAACAGGTAAATAGGGCATGATAAAGCGGGGATCTTTATTGTAAATTGCCGAACAAATTAAATAAGATCCAAAAAAGTATAGTGCTAGCCATGCAATTGAAGAAGTCGGAAGCTGGAAGTCGGAAGTTGGGGAAGATTTAAAGAATTTTCGCAAAAGGTGTAAAAGCAAGCCAACGAGAGGAATGAGGATGAGAACCCAAGAGAGCGATCGCGGCATTAAATCCCAATAAAATAACCACGCATCGAGGGTGTTTAGAGTTGGATCGCCTTCACTCGAAGCTGGAATGGCGTTGGCATTTTGGGAAGTACTAAATAAATATATAAAATTGGTGCGATACCATTTTCCCCAAAGTAATATTGAAAAAAGAAAGCTCCCGATTAATTGAGCAATTTTTTCCCATTTTCTCTGCCAGAGATAACGACAACCTAAAAATAAAACTGGGAAGAAGAGAAAAAAGAGAATATTTTGTTTGGTCATCAATCCCAAACCTAAAATAAACCCTAAAATGAGACTCCACAACCAACTTTGTTTGCGAGTTTTTTGCTGACACCAAAGAGTTAAACAGCAAAAACAGGCAACTGTTAAAGCCGTAACGGGAATGTCTAAAAGATATTGCAATCTCCAGCGATAAAGTTCTGGCATAACGATGCAAAAAGTGGCAGCATAAACCCCCGTTAAAGGATTAAATAATTGCTTGCCGAGATAATAAACCGAGAGCAGAATAATTCCGTTATAAAACAAGTTAACAAGTAATGCTTGGTCTGCACCTCGTCCGAAAATTTGTTGAAAGGGAGCAGTTAAAATATAGGTTAAAGGAGGATATTTATTGGTCAGGCTCCAGAAATAATTCCACCATTCTCCGTCAAAAAAACGAATATTTTGTAAAGCATGAAGATAGTTGAGAGAACCCGTTAAATGATTGCTTTGATCCCATGCAGGAATTGTTCGATCTAAGGCAATCCAAAGGCGATCGCAAACGACAGAAATAAACCAAACGATACTGACTATTTTAATAGCTCGGGAATGCGCCAAAGAATCCTGCTTACTAAACATAAAAAATGTATTTTGTCAAGTTTCCCTAAAATTTCTTAACCATTTTAATATGAGGAATGCCTGCTTCAGTAAATTGTTCCCCCATGGGTTCAAAGCCGAGTTTTAGATATAATCTCTGAATGTATGTCTGTGCGTTGGCGATCGCTTGCTTTGCCTGCTTCTCGCGAGCGCGATCGAGTACGGCTTCCATTAACTGCGTAGCGATATTTTTACCTCGTGCTTCTTTTAAAACTGCCAACCGCTCTATTTTAGCAGTTTGTTCTTCTAGAAATCTCAGTCTTGCCGTACCGATGGCTTTTCCCTGCCAGTAGACCAAAAAATGTTCGGCAGTTTCATCTTGACCATCAAATTCCAGATCGAGAGGAACATTTTGTTCGTCTTGAAAAACTTGCTTGCGGATCGATCGCAAATTTTCCTCTTCTTCTGAGTAAGAAACCAATTTAATTTTGATATCTTTCATCATGTGTATTGTAATAATTATTATTGGAGATGCCTAAAGTGTGTCTTTTTTGCCAATTAATAAATAAACTAACATTGTTCCTTTCCCTTTAATCTCGATCGCGCCGCGTTCTTGAAATTGATAGCACTCTTTTAAACAATTGTAGGTTGTCTCCGTCACTTGAATTTTTCCCGGAATGCCATGAGATTCCATTCGGCTGGCGACATTAACAGCATCGCCCCAAAGATCGTAAATAAATTTTTTCGTGCCAATCACGCCGGCAATAACAGAACCCGTATTCATGCCAATACGAATTTCTAGATCGTGTTGATATTTTTGTGCAATCGCTTTCAACTCTTCTATCATATCCAAGGCCATATTGGCAACAGGAGTAGCACTATCGGATTTAGGGATGGGCAACCCCCCAACAACCATATAATTATCGCCAATGGTTTTTATTTTTTCAAGATCGTAGCGATCGGTAAGGCGATCGAAAATCGAAAAAATCTCATTTAGCAAGTTCACTAACTCTTCTGGAGAAATTTTTGAGGATAGCTTGGTAAAGCCAACAATATCAGCAAATAAAATTGTTACATTTTCATACTTTTTAGCAATATTACTCTCCCCTTCTTTAAGAGATTCTGCAATCGATCTCGGTAGAATATTTAAAAGTAATTGTTCCGATTTTTTTTGTTCTTGATGTAACATTTCGCTGGCCTTTTTGCGCTCGACAATTTCCGAACCTACCCGCAAAAACATATCTTGAAAGGCTTGCATCACTTCTCCAAGTTCGTCTTTACGATCGCTCTGAAAAGATTCCAGTTCTAAATTGACTCGATCTTGGCTCAATGCCTCGCCAGCAAGGAGAAGATCGTCTCGCAAGCGCAAAATGGGAACGATAACGATATAGAGAATTGCAATCATCGTTACACCCGTAACAAATATACCAATTATAATAATAAGAAGAGAGATACGAAAGACATATTTGTATAATTCAAGTTGCAAATCGCTGGCATTATGACGAATAATTAATACGCGATCGATTCCTAAGTATTCTGCCGACAAAGCTACATCATAATATAAACGATCTCTGCGACGTTGAATTCTCATTTTTTCTTGTTGGAGATCGGAATATTGTAAATCGGGAGGTTCGCCAAATTCTTGTTTATTTTTGCCATCGCGATCGTAAATGACTAACCCCGCAATAATTTTAGATTCATCAATGAGATCGGTTATTTCTCTTTCTAATACAGAAGAATCCATCTTGCTTTGAGTTAAAACAATAATAGAATTGATTTTTGCTTTTGCTAAATCTTCTAATTGTCGTAAAAGATCTTGTTCTTCTCGGCGATAAGAGGGGATTAGAATGAGAATTTCGATTGTAAGAATAGCGAGAAAAACCCAACAACTGATATTGCGAGATAATCGTGCTTTAACTAAAGAGTAACAAGCAAAGAAAAGTTTAGAATTTTTCATATTTCATCTCAATTATTCTCGATTTGTGGAACAAGACACCCGATTGTAAAGTACGCGTATTTTCCTATAGCGTCCGGAAAATCCTCTCTCATATTTTCCTTATTGTACTTTCTCTTTCCCAACTTCTCCCATATTATTGACTTTCTCAGACTCGTATGTTTATGGTGGCACTTTACCATTGCGGTAATCCAGAAAATAAAAGTTGAATTAAAGAACAAGTTAACGATTTAACCTAAAAATTTTTCGATGATTTTGGGCGATCGCAAAGCCCTATTGGCTGGGTTCAGAAAAATGGAAAGCCTTGGGTTTATTCGCTTTTTTATCAACTTTTATCAATTATCAGTCCAAGAGAAATCTAACAACTCTAGTTTATTTTTTTCTTTAAACTCACCCCTGTTTTTCCAGTGAATAACCATAAAAATGCTCGTCCGCCATCTCGTATGGTTTTATAAAATGGTTCTGGTTTTCCGTCGGATTCAACGGCTCTGGGTTTGAGAATAATTCCTCGAGAGCCAAAGACAATTTCCCCAACAATTCTGGCTCGTAGCATATGATTTTCTGAAGTCATTAAATAAACGCTTTCAACGCCAGCCAGTTGCAATCGATCGACTAAAGCAGTAAAGTTAGTAACGGTATCTTGTGCTTCATAATCGAGATAGATGCGATCGCGTTCGACTCCTAATTTATCATATATTTCCGGATATACATATTCCTCAGGACTGCCCGAAGAGACCCAAATTTGAAGTTCGGGTTGCTCTCGTGCTAACTTTGCAGCTTCAAATTCTCGTTTTTCCAAACCTCCCAAAACAAAAATATCATTAGGTTGTACCAAAGTACTTTGTAATTCTTTGTAGGCAAAAAAAAGGGAAATCAGCAATACAGGACAAAACCAAAGAAACGAGCGCTTTTTCCGTTTTTGATAAGAACTTGTTCCTACAAAAGTAGAACGAGAAGCAAACTTTAAAACCATTATTTGGTTGTTTGTTAGGGATTATTGGTTATCCCCCCTAACCCCCCTTTGTAAGCAGGGGAAAGAAGGGAGGATTGATAATTGAGAAAACGGGACTGGCCGGATTCGAACCGGCGACCTAGCGCTTCAGATTTGCGTGAGTTTCCCCACTCTCTGGACTATTCCTTCATCTTAGGTGTTGATTATCCCCTTAGATGGTAGCCGTTGTGTTGTAGGAGGTTTCGATTTTATGGCACGCGCTCGGGTGAATATAGGGCTTAAGAAGCGTACAAAACTGCTTTCCAGCTTTCGTTCCCAAGCGCAGGCGATAACTATCGTTTACCTTACTCAATCCCCAGGGAATCTCCCAGACTTCAGCAAAATAATTGACAATTATTTCACTCTCCGCTCGGGAGGTATGGGTATTCAGGAAGATTTCTAGAGCAGTAATGCGATCGCCTTTTCTTTTAAACGATTTTGACCCTTTATCCATGAACCAGATAGCTATCCCTTGAAGCGTTAAAATATCCAGAAATTTTCGGGAAATTGTGCGCCGACCTTCTCGGTATAAGCGTTTGATTACGGTTCTGGTTAAAGGAATCAACTTGGGTTCGATGCGAATAACGCGCTTACCCGTTTTTAACGTTTTGCGATCGCAGGAAACTTTTTTCCGCGTAATGCCTTCAAGGAGAGTTTTCTTAAACAAAAGATATTCTTCTTGAAAGAGAGAATGTTGAATGAAAAAATTATCGCCATTTTTTCTTCCCCATCCCAATAGCATTCCCGCGAGAATTCCTCGTTGCTCTTTTTTCGATGAGACATGAAAGTCCATCTATTCTGACTCGCTACAACCAGTCTCTGCACCTTCCAAAAGAGATCGACGATCCCTTCGGCTTGGTTCAAGATTACCCTATTCTGGCAAGAACTTAGGCTTTCTTGAGTTTGACTACATTCACGCCTGAAGTTTCCTTCAAGGTGCCCGATATTCAGGAGGCGCTTGCTCTATCCTGCTGAGCCACAGCCCCTTATGGGGGAGATCTCTCCAGGGGGGAGCGATCGTTACTCTCAATGCCAAATTTAGCGAGAGAGTTAGTGCATATCTTAGCAGAACCTCGATATTTTCTGTCAGGTCTCGAAGACAAATCTCATGAAACCCTTACCTTGTGCTATGTTAAGGGGATAACAAAAACAAAAAGCAAAGGAGCAGGCATGCAGCAGCCCAATGGAGAGAATGAGGCGTGGAAATACCGCCTCGATCGCTTTTCCGACGAGTACGGTTGCCAATTAGCCGCCTTAAGTTGGGGACTGCATTTAGAAAATCCCGATCGCGAGGAAACTTTGGGACTGGATTTGCATCCCGCGCCCCACTTCGTCTTTTGTTCGCGAGAGGCGATCGAAACCCTCAATCGCAATACGGGAAATCGACTGCAAGAAACAATTGGCTTGATTGATGCCTGCCAACCGGAAAAGGAAGTTTTAATGATTGCCATTGGTGCCGGTCAAATCAAACTCCTCTATTTTGAACCCGAGATACCGCCGCCGATCTGTTTCGAGCAGTCCGGGCAAACGATAGAGGAAATCGCCCGAGAACTCGAAGAACGCTTAATGGCCATATTTACAGGAGTTCGTTCTTCGGGTGGGGAAGCGGGCCAAGGCAAAAGCTGACCCGATCTGAGGGAGCGATCGCGAATGCCGACTTTAGATTGCGATCGAGATCGCCTCGGACGACGATCGAACTCTCAGACAAATGGTAGCGGTCTTGTTATTCTCCGTAAATTAGATTCAGTATAAATTCGGATCGTGTACGATTTGATTAAGAATCGATGTTGGCAAAGGGACGTTCGGCGATTTGGAAAAGACCGAGGGGATCGGACAACATCCAATACCAAGGGAAATTTTCCGCGATTATTCCTGACTCGCCCCATCTTGCCGTGCAACTTGTAATAAGAGCGTTTGATTTGCTCCGAGCCGAGCGATCGCCAATTCCAATCTCTTTTCCTCGAGCATCCGACCGTTTAACCGACCATCAACATTACCCATGACCAACCAATCCAAGCGATTCAAGATTAATTTTTGGGGAGTTCGCGGCAGTATTCCCTGTCCCGGGGCGGAAACCGTCCGCTATGGCGGGAACACGCCCTGTATTGAAATGGTGGTTTGTGGCGAACGCTTGATTTTTGATGGCGGGACGGGATTGCGAGTGTTGGGTCAGACCCTGCTGGGGCAAATGCCCGTGGAAGCGAATATATTTTTTACCCACACCCATTGGGATCACATTCAAGGATTTCCTTTCTTCGTTCCGGCTTTTATTAAGGGAAATCGTTTTAATATTTACGGCGCGATCGCTCCCAATGGTTTCACCATTAAACAGCGCCATCACGACCAAATGCTACACCCGAATTTTCCCGTTCCCCTACAAATCATGCAGGCGGATTTGCACTTTTTCGATCTCGATATTGGGGAGACGATTCAAATTGGGGAAGCAACTATCGAAAATGCCAAGCTCAATCATCCGGGGGAAGCGATCGGCTATCGGGTTAGTTGGCAGGGATTATCAGTCGCTTATGTCACCGATACAGAACATTTTCCCGAGCGCCTCGATAAAAATGTTTTGCATTTGGCGGATGGTGCCGACGTTCTCATTATCGATGCAACTTATACCGACGAGGAATACCACGACCCCAAATCGAGTAAAGTCGGTTGGGGACATTCCACTTGGCAAGAAGCGGTTAAAATTGCCCGCGAAGCAAAGGTAAAAAAGCTGGTAATTTTCCATCACGATCCCCTACACAATGATGATTTTCTCGATGCTGTTGGAGAACAAGTCGCCGCCGCTTATCCGGGTTCGATCTTGGCACGAGAAGGAGAATCGATTGAGTTAATTCCTTTGACCAATGAATCGGCAGATAAGGTTTTAATGAATTAGTAATTGGCAAACTTCACAGATTATTCAAAAGAAGGGGAAATCTTGCGGTTTCAATCCATTTTAATGGATTTTTTGTATGAGACGGGGATTTTCAATCCCTGGCGGATCGACAATGAGAGAGTAAATTCAACGATTGATTTATTTTTTAAACCTTTTTCAATGCTCGGTAGATTTCAATACTCGGGGGATTACTTTTGGGAGCGGGTAAAATAGACGAGACGTTCTAACGACATTGCAGGTATGAGTTCCGAGCCGCCTAAGTCCTCTTCACCGCCTCCCGAGCCTTCTCCGTTGGATACGCTGCAAAAAACAACGGAGAATTGGGCGAAGTTCGTTCAATGGATCGCAGAATTAATTCGCCGTCGCAATTGGTTTACCCTGCTTTTGCTGATTGATGCGGCACTGATTCTCTTTTGTCCGCCGGGGGGAGTTGTTCCTCAATTTCTCAAAAGCGGGTATAGTCTCGATTTGCCGGGATGGTATGGGAAGGCGTTTTGGCTGGCAGTTGCGGGGATTTTTGTGGCAGCTTTAGGGGTGGCAGTGGTGACGATGCCGCCAAAAGAGGAGGAAGATAACTATAAAGAGCGCAAGGCGATTAAGGGGTTGCGCCCTTTTATCCAGGAGGATGCGGAGATTTTCAGTCGCTTGCAACGCGATCGCGATATTCAAGAATGCTTGATGGCTCTCAAAAGTTCTTCCTATCGTTTCGGCTATTTGGTGGGGGTGTCGGGGTGCGGGAAAACGTCATTTTTGCAGGCGGGTTTGTTGCCGCCAATGGAGGAAGCGATCGCATTTTTCGGGGTGTATATCCGGTTTAGCGATCGCGATCCTTTGGAAACGATTCGGGAGGCGTTTCGCCAGCAATTGAACCTCGAATCCCCCGCAACGGGGAGTTTTCTCGCATTGGTGAAGGCTGCTGCTGCTGCGAAACCGTTGATTTTGCTGTTCGATCAGTTCGAGCAATTTTTCGTGCAGTGTAAGTATGAAAGCGATCGTCAGCCTTTTATTCAAGGGTTAAAAGAATGGTACGCGTGTCCAGAAAAGCCGGCGGTTAAGATTGTTTTTAGCATTCGTGCGGATCTTTACTACAATCTGATTGAAATCGAGCAGGCGTTGGGTTATAGTCCGAGTCCCTTTGAAGTGTGTCGTCTGAAAAAGTTTTCCCCCCAACAGGCGACGGAGGTTTTGGCGGTGATTGCGGAAACGGAAAGGCTGGAGTTCGATCGCGTTTTTATCGAAAAGATGAGCCAGCAGGAGCTTGCCAGTCGGGAGGATGGGTTAATTTCTCCGGTGGATTTGCAGATTCTCGCATGGATGCTGGAGCGGGAGAATATGGAGAATTTGCGGGCGTTTAACGAGCAGGCATTTCAACGGTTGGGAGGCATCGAAGGGTTATTAAGGCGGTATTTAGAGAAGGTTTTGGAGACGAGAACCCTTGCAAGTCAGCGACAGGCGACGATTAAGGTGTTATTGGCACTGACGGATTTGGAGCGACAGGTACGGGGAGGGGTGCTGACGGTGGCGGAGTTGGGGGAGAAGTTGAAGGAGACGGTACAGCCGAGGGAGATCGCGGAAGCAACGGTGTGGTTGGCACGGGGAGACGTGCGCTTGATTTCGGCGGTACGAGGGGAGGGGAAGCAGGGGTATGAGTTGGCTCACGAGCGCATGATTCCGGCGTTGATGCAGTTATCCGGGAAGGAGTTGACGGCGGCGGATCGGGCGAATCAGTTATTGGATGCGCGGGTGAATGAATGGTTGGGGAGCAATGGCAAGTCGCGTTATTTGTTCGATTTGCGGGAGTTGTGGGCGATCGAGCGGCAAAAACCCTATTTGATTTGGGGGGTGAAACGCGAGCAAAAGGAGAGGTTGTTAAGGTTGAGCAAGCGGCGGATTTATGGGGTTACGGGTGCGGGTGCGAGTGTGGTGCTGGTTGTAGTGGTGTTTAGCGGTTGGTTGTTTTTTACGCCACAGGGACAAATACAGCAGATTAGATGGACAATAACAGGTAATTCTCTTGCTAAAGTCGGTGACGAAACAGAAGCACTAGCAGCTGTGGCAGTGGCAAAGGATGGGCAGTGGCAAACTGCATTTAAGTTAGTCGCGGATCATGTGAAAAGCGATTTTCCTCGAGCCTATTTTCTCGAAAAATTTGCCGCGATCGTACCCCGAGTAGACTCCAGCCGAACTAAAACTCAGTTGCAATGGGCAATCTCAGAGGCGAAGAAGATTGACTCTCTATTCTCCCAATTCGATGCTCTGAGAGCGATCGCCTCGGCTTACGCAGAACTTGAAGATGAAGAGAATGCGGTCAATTTCTTGCAGGAGTCTCTTGATGCTGCTAGGAACATTAATCTCCCATCCTCCCAATCCGATGCCTTGAGAGAGATCGCTTCAGCTTACGCAAAACTTGAAGATGAAAAAGAAGCGGCCAGTCTTTTGCAGGAGTCTCTCGATGCAGCTAGGAACATTGACTCCCTAGCCTCCCAATCTCGTGTCCTAGGAGAGATCGCTTCAGCTTCTGGACAACTCCAAGATGAGAAAGAAGTAGTCAATCTTTTGCAGAAGTCTCTCAATACAGCTAGGAACATTGACGACCCATACTACAAATTCTCTGCTCTGATAGCGATCGCCTCAGCTTCTGGACAATTCCAAGATGAAGAAAAAGCCACCCAACTCTTAAGGGAGTTTCTCGATGCTGCTAGGAACATTAACTCCCTATTCTTCCAATCCCGTACCCTGATAGCGATCGCCTCGGCTTCTGGACAACTCCAAGATAAAGAAAAAGCCGCCCAACTCTTGAGGGAGTCCCTCGATGCTGCTAGGAACATTGACGACTCATCTTCCCAATCCGATGTCCTGATAGCGATCGCCTCGGCTTTTGGACAACTCCAAGAT
>JAGHZQ010000090.1 GCA_017746715.1 Cyanobacteria bacterium SBLK | reverse complement strand
TTGTCTTGAGCAACAAGTCCAATATCACAAATCATTGGTATGAACACAGTAAAGGGATATTATTGTTTTGATACGTTTGATTCTAGCTATTGGATTGATGTTAAAGGTTCTCTTAAAGGTTCTCTTAAAGGTTCTCTTCCGAGTTCATGCTTACTAGTACAATGGCGATTCCGTAAAGTTTTGTAAATTTTTTGGGTTAATGCTGCATAAAAATTGATGAGAGTCCAAAAGAATCTATAGAAGCAGTGTGTCTCTATCGATTGTCTTGAGCAACAAGTCCAATATCACAAATCATTGGTATGAACACAGTAAAGGGATATTATTGTTTCGATACGTTTGATTCTAGCTGTTGGACTAATGTTAAAGGTTCTCCTTAGAGTTCATTTTTACTGCTTCTATTCGCTATTATTTCCATCTTGTTGAGTTTGGCTCGACGGCATGCTTGTTTACTCTTCCCAATCTCCCGTTAGGGTTTCGATTGGATCGCTACAAACAGCAGCATAACGCAGAAAAAATCCTTTCTTCTTTCTGCGTTCTCCGTGTGTCTGTAGTTCATTTTTTTGTAGTTCATTTTTTTACAGCTATTTATACCATTTTTTATAAACTTCTTGCCCTCGTTCTATGATTTCATCCAGTGCTTCTTTACTATCTTCTTGAAAATTTTCTAAAGTTTGATTGACTTTTTCTACTACCAAACTTGCTCCTCCAATTGCCAGATATAAGGCGGTTTGCAAAAGATATTGCGACGAAACTTCTTCATTTTTAGGCGGGTTATTAGTAGAGGGTTCGGATTTGCGATCGCTCTCTAATGGAGGCGATTCAAACTCCATCCACACTGCATTCCCGTGAATCGTACCGGGTTCGCAATGTTTGGTTTTATCGTAGATTAGATTTCCTTCTCGTTCGTCTAACGGCCAATAACTCACCAAGCCTTTTTCATCACCCGATAAATAGCGATTCATATCTCTTTTAATTTCTTCTTCAGCCCGCGCAATTTCCCAAATTCTTAACTCTGCAATGCTTCCTTGATAATAGAAGGAAGGTCGAAAATCTCCCTGGACAACCGATCCGATTCTAATTCCAGCAGCTTTAGATAGCATTAAAGTTTTACCATTTCCTTCGCACCACAGTTCGCCATTATGATAAATTTTCATGTTTCCAGTTATGGCATTTTTTGTAAATGCCCAATGAGACCATTTTTCCTTATAATCAATAGGTTCTGCCTGTCTTTGAATGCGATCCTCACCATTCTCAGATCCCCCACAATCAAAATAAATTTTACCATCGCTCCAAGGTAGATGAATATTAAAAATGCGCTTGCCATTGGCGATCGCGGCAGCCAAAATCGTAACATTACTGGGGAGCGTTCCTCCTCCATAACTCCAAAAGCTCACCGTGATTTCGCTACCCGTGGGAAAACTGTTAACGGGCAAAGTAACATAATCATCTCGCCCATCTAGAAATAATTGAGATCGCACTTCTCGTTTATTCATAATATTTTCGCTCATAATATTTTTGATTGAAATTTGGCGAGGAATCAAAATATATTAATATTTTACCATAAAAAAAGGTTGTCAACAAATAATCCATCAACAACCTTTTGTAAGGTGGCTTTTAATGAACGCGAATCGATAACAGTAAAATTGCGTAAATTCCCGCTCCCATTGTAAAGGAAGGGAAACAACTTTCCTTTGTATCGGGCAGTTCTTCCTTGAGTACGTTTAAAATCAATCCTCCAGCCAATAATCCCCACAAGACAGCTAGAAATGCTTCCGGTAAATGGAAAGAAATGCCAAGAATCCAGCCGGTCATTAATGAACCCGCCAATATCCAACGTCCGAGGCGATCGTAAGGTTTTTTATGATGCGCTCGCAAACCGCGATCGTTGATCAAAAAGTGCAAAGCAAGGGCAACAAAAAGCAAAATGGCGGGAATTAACCCTTTTTCTTCTGTATTGCTGAAAAGCTCGCCAATAAGTGCATTATAAATAGCAAATGCACCGATATGCACCCAAAAAATTCCTTGGCTGGTGGCATCTTCTCCTGATGCTTCTCGATTTGCGCGTCGCGATTGGTTGGCCAATAATTCCAAACCGTAAAAGATGGCTAACCCCACTAGTGCTAACAGATAAGCATGTTTTTCTAAAAAGTTGAGCCACATCAATCCCGACTCTTCAATTTCTTCTTGAGCGATACTGAGTTCGGGTAAAATATCTAAAAAAACGTAGGCAATAGAAACGCCAGCACCTAAAGAAATCCAACGATGTTCTGGGATAATTTTATTGAGCCATTCCACCTTTCCTACGTAAATGTTAATTAATGCTAAAACAACAGGGAAAACAACAGCAAGTATCGGTAAAATTGGATTGGATGAGTTCATCATACCTCCATGAGCGTCGTGAGATTCGACTAATAAATAGAGAGGATACATCATTTTGCTAACTCCTAAACTAAGTTATGTTTCAATTAAACGCATGGCATGACCGTCTGGATCGCGAACGATAAATCCTCTTTGAAATCCCACAGTTTGGACTAGAGAGGACATAATGACTCCATAATACGCGACGGTCTGATTAAATTAAATCGTGCTAGATAACCTAATTTTCTCGCGATCGTTCAAAATACAATATTCCAAATTGCGATCGCTCCGGACAATATCGAGGAATATTCATCGAGATCGTTCTTTTTAACAAGCGATCGCCTCTCGGCTTTGGCGATGCAGAAATTTGGTATGCGCTCCTGATTTTTTTCCCTAAGGGGAGTAAATAATACTAATGAAGGTAAAACAAATGCAAATCCCCATGCAAATTCGACGCAAGATCGGAATAATTTATTTCTTCATCCTTCATCTTTGTGCTTTTATTTCTTGTATTCCCCGGTTTGTTGAATTAACTTGGCAATGAGTCCCGTCCATCCGGTTTGATGATTGGCTCCAATGCCCGCCCCATTATCCCCGTGAAAATATTCGTTAAAGAGGATTAAATCTTTCCAATAGGGATCGTTTTGGAACTTTTCCGTTGCGCCGTAAAGGGGACGGCAACCCGACTCATCTTTGGTAAAGATGCGAATTAAGCGTTCGGACATTTCGAGGGAAACCTCCCATAATGTCAGCCAATTCCCCGAACCCGTGGGACATTCCACCTTAAAATCATCTCCAAGATAGTGATAGAATTTTTGCAAGGATTCGATTAACAAATAATTCACGGGCATCCACACGGGTCCGCGCCAGTTAGAATTGCCGCCAAATAAGCCCGTGCTGGATTCTGCGGGTTCGTAATCTACCCGATATTCTTCCCCACCAACGTAGAAAACATAGGGATTATCGGCATGGTAGCGGGAAATTGCCCGAATGCCGTAATCGCCAAAAAATTCACTTTCATCTAGAAGTTTAGTGACGATACGGCGGAAGCGATCGCCCGAGATCCGGCAATCGCGAGTGACTTGAGCGAGAGCCAACAACCGCCGTTCGCAAGCTCCTCGGTCTGCCATATTGGCAACATTACACTTGAGATCGTCGCGATTGGCAATAAACCAGTCCAAGCGTCCTTTAAACCCAGGCAGTTTATTGAGGAGTTCGGGTTCGATGGTCATGACGGCATAAAGGGGAATCAGACCGACCATCGATCGCACCTTTAAGCGCACGTCGCTCCCATCGGGCAGATTGAGCACGTCATAGAAGAACCCATCATCGGTATCCCAAAGTTGCGTGTTGCCTTCGCCGATTTGATTCATGGCCTCGGCAATATAGAGAAAATGCTCGAAAAATTTCGTCGCCATATCCTCGTAAACGGAATTCTCTTTGGCTAATTCGAGAGCGATGGTCAGCATATTCAAACAATACATGGCCATCCAACTGGTTCCGTCCGCCTGTTCGATATGTCCTCCCGTAGGCAGCACGGAACTGCGATCGAAAACGCCGATATTATCCAAGCCTAAAAACCCGCCTTCAAAGACGTTATTGCCTTCTGTATCCTTGCGGTTCACCCACCAGGTAAAGTTGAGCAATAACTTTTGAAAAACCCGTTCGAGAAATTGGCGATCGCCCTTACCCGTCTTCTTGCGTTCGATTTGATAAACCCGCCAAGTTGCCCAAGCGTGAACCGGAGGATTGACATCACCAAAGTTCCATTCGTAAGCGGGAATTTGCCCGTTGGGGTGCATGTACCATTCCCGAGTCATAATATCGAGTTGATTCTTGGCAAATTCGGGATCGATCAAGGCAATGGGCAAACAATGAAATGCCAGATCCCAAGCGGCAAACCAAGGATATTCCCATTTATCCGGCATAGAAATAATATCCTCATTTTCCAAGTGAGTCCATTCTCGATTGCGTCCTTTTTTGCGCTGTTCGGGAGGGGTTGGCGTATCGCGATCGCCATTAACCCAGTCCCGGACGTGGTAGTGATAAAACTGTTTCGTCCACATCATGCCCGCAAAAGCCTGACGTTGAATATTGCGGCGATCGCCGTCCAAATTGGCAGGGGAAATCTCATTGTAAAATATGTCCGCTTCTTGCTTGCGCGTCGCAAAAATTTGCTCGAACTCCGTCCCAAACGGTTCGCTAACACTAGCATTATCTTTCAGGCGCAAATTCACGACTTTGGTTTCTCCTGCACCCACTTCTAAAATATAGTGCGGGGAAACTTTTGTTCCGGTTTTGTTAGGATTAACCGCATCGCTTTGACCGTTAACGACATAGTTATTAATGCCATCTTTAACATAAGGCGTGAGATTGGGGGCATTAAACAAACGCTCGTTATTGGTTTCATTTTCCGTGAATAAAAGGGTTGTATCGCCTTGGGCGTAAAAAAAGGCATTCCCCAAAATCGGGTGAGCGCTCTCAACGCAATTATAATTCGGCGTAACGGATTTTTGGCTTAAAGTGGGTTTGGCCGTATTTTCTCGATCCCAAGACCATGTATTGCGAAACCAAAGGGTAGGAAGGAGATGCAAGGATGCCGTTTCGCTGCCGCGATTGCTAATGCTAATTTTGATGAGAATATCTTCGGCATCGGCTTTAACGTATTCGACAAAAACATCAAAATAACGGTTATCGTCAAAGACTCCCGTATCTAACAATTCAAATTCCATTCCTCCTCGCTTGTATTCTCCCATGCGCCGCTTGTTTTCCTCCACCAACCAACCGTAAGGATATTCGGCTTGAGGATATTTATAGAGAAATTTCATATAGGAGTGGGTGGGAGTGCTATCTAAATAAAAGTAATATTCTTTAACATCTTCCCCGTGGTTGCCTTCGCTTCCCGTCAGGCCGAAAATTCGTTCTTTGAGGATGGGATCGTTCCCATTCCAAAGGGCGATCGCAAAGCATAGTTGTTGTTTGTCATCGGAAATGCCCCCGATGCCATCTTCTCCCCAACGATAAGTTCTAGAACGTGCTTGGTCGTGGCTGAAATAGTCCCAAGCCTCTCCTGTAGCGCTATAATCTTCCCGCACGGTTCCCCATTGTCGTTCGCTAAGATAGGGACCCCATTTCTTCCAAGGGGCGTTTTGGGTGCGGTCTTCTTCAAGGCGAAGTTCTTCTGCGTTCATGTTATTTGTTGTGGGTTATTGGTTGTTGCTTGAATTCTC
Organism: Cyanobacteria bacterium SBLK; assembly: GCA_017746715.1. Classification (GTDB taxonomy): domain Bacteria; phylum Cyanobacteriota; class Cyanobacteriia; order Cyanobacteriales; family Spirulinaceae; genus CCY15215. The sequence continues at coordinate 34,172 of JAGHZQ010000090.1, read as the reverse complement.
CCCTCACTGGTGACGTTTCGGCAAGACTTTGGCGTGAGGCTTCGACGGCGATCGCGAGAGCGCATCCTTGGTGACTGGCGACTGGTTTTTGGCGGAATGCGATCGGCGATCGCCAAAGGGAAAAATATAGGATAGTTGCACACTCTCCCAAATATAGGCTTCCGATGGAAGTCCAATATCTGCATTGACCTTGGGGAATTTTCTTGAGGCGATCGCGACCTGAAAGACACAAACTCACTTTTGCCCCTCGATTGGCGAAATTCCTGACACCGCAAATACCGCCGCCCTTGCCTCTCGTTCCTGCCAGAACGACGATATTCCTATTTTGCCAGCGATCGCAATATCAAATCTGGAAAATCTATTTTAAATATTGTTGGGTTATGCGATGGCTAACTCAAACTACGACTCAACAATTTGCACTATTGAATCAAACCGTCAATTTGTCGGTTGGTACGGGAGTGCTGAATGGTGGACATTGATCAAAAGATTGCCGTCAGCACCGCGAATATACCCAAAAGTGAACTCCACCTTCACTTCCTCCTTTGTCTCTGCATCCGTAAAAAAGTAGTTGCCCATGGCAACAGCAGAGTCGGAGTCAATGATAATGTCGGCATTTTCAAAGCGGACTGCACTCCATGGCTGCAATGCGAAGCCTTTATCTTCATCCACGATACCGCCAACGAAATAGGAAACGGCTTCCTCCTCAGTGAGTCGAAACTGCTCGGCTGCAGCCTTCGTTGGTTTAAAGAGGACGGTGCCTTCGTCGTAGCCGTAAAGCGTATCGACGTGCTCGGCTGCCAACCCCTGATAATCGCCGCTATTTAAATAAGCTCTACCGATCGCAACGATGCCGTCACCCCACACTTTTTGCGCCTCATCGATCTCGGCTTCTGTGATTGGATGTGCGATTACCGGACTCCCCATCAGAAGAATCCCAACTGCGCTGGCTGTAAGAACTCTTTTAATCATAGTCGTTTATCCTTTGGTTATTGAAACACGGGAAAATTGTGAACCTCTCGGATTCAGCGATCGGCGCTGAAAGACAGCATAACATAGAATAGTGATGTGTCTCAAAGACTATATTCATCATAGTAGTTGTTCGTGAGAGTTTTCCCAAGTCTCAACAATTCGGGAATTGCACGTTTGATTCAAGAAAAATTCTCTCGTCTGTATTTAAGCGTTTTCGCCAACCAGAGTAATTCCTGCATGAATCGTTCCAATCTATGGGTATAGTTGACAGTTGACAGTTGGGAGGAGGAAAAAAACGAAGAGGGAAAATTCATTCTTCATCCTTTACCTTTTCGATAACTCTCAGCCTCCGGATTCAAAGCCGGGGTAGAGGGTCATACCACCATCGACGAAGATGGTCGTGCCCTGAACGTAGTCGGAATCGTCGGAAGCCAGCCAAACGGCAGCTTTGCCAATATCTTCGGGAACGCCGATGCGCTTGTAGGGAATGAGGGTGAGGAGGGATTCGAGGGCTTCGGGAGTTTCCCAGGCTTCTTTGTTAATGGGGGTTTGAATGGCACCGGGGGCAATACTGTTAATGCGAATTTTTTGGGGTGCGAGTTCTTGAGCCATGCTTTTCATTAACAGGCTGACCCCACCTTTGGAGGCTGCATAGTTGCAATGACCCGCCCAAGGAATCACCTCGTGAACGGAACTCATACAGATAATTTTTCCCGCAGCGACGGAACGTTCGGGGACGACTCCTCGCCGAAGAAATTCTTTGACGGCTTCGCGAGAGCAGAGGAATTGCCCGGTTAAATTAACGCCGATGACTTTGTTCCAGTCGGCAAGGCTCATATCGACGAGGTTAAAATCTCTCTGCAAGCCAGCGTTATTGACGAGAATGTCGATCGTGCCATAGGCTTCGTATATTTTCGCGAACATGGCTTGCACTTGGTCTTCTTGACTGACATCGGCTTGCAAGGCGATCGCTTCTCCACCTTTGGCTTTGATTTCTTCGACGACGGCATCGGCTCCTTTGGAACTGCGGGAGTAGTTAACGATGAGTTTTGCGCCGGCTTCGGCAATACATTTGGCAACGGCTGAACCAATGCCCGAACTCGACCCCGTAACTAGGGCGATTTGACCTTCTAAACTTGGCATATTTGGTATTGGTGGTTGGTTATGGGTTTGTTTCTCCCCCCTTGGGAGGCAGGGACTATTCATCGAGGAGAGAAAATCATGGTAATTCCTGACTGTCCGTTATTAATTCATGGGTTCTATAACAGAATTTCAGGGGTTGTAGCATTTTTCTTCGGTCAGTGAATAGTCCCTGCCCTTGGGAGGGGTTTGGGGTGGGTTGTTGTTAGTCGGTCGGCGATGGACTCGATTTTTATGATAGGGGCGATCGCGTCCCTTGTCTGTAGGAAAATGTTGGTTGTTTGTCGGTTATTGATGGGCGATCGTAAAAGGTCTTTGGCGATCGCGATCGCTTGAAATTCTGTAGAGATGATGAAAGGCAGTTGGCGATATTGAAGCGGAGTGGAATCGGTGGAGATTGGAGAATGGGGGTGTGAGGGTTAACCTCGACTATGCCGATCTTGGATTTGCCAACCTCCCCACGATCCCGATCGCATTTTCGCACCAGGAGAATTCTCTCGACTATTCCAGATCGTGCAAGATAGCCTCTCCCTCTACTTCAAAGACGGTGTAGACTGGCAAGCGGCTGCATACTCATTCCAAAGCATAAGGAACAGCCTACACCAAAGAACTCAAAGGCTCTGGCTACACTGAAGCTGACACCCGAGTGAATACCGGTGACTAACCCACACTGACAACCCATAACTGGTGACTGGTGACTGAAAAACCCCCCTCGAACTCAGAGACAGTGCGGGGGGCGTTGGTTTTGGGGAGAGTGTGGAGGAAGAACGGCCAGTCTAGCGTGGTTCTTGATTTTTCTGACTGCGAACTTTTTGATATAAAGCACCCAATCCTAAAACCCCCAAACCTAGAATCCCTGTAGGCTCTGGAGTTGTGAAAGGACTAACAGTGTGAGTACCGTCTCCAGCATCGTGGAGAGAGAGACCATCTAGAAAGAAATCACCCGGATCGCAGATAGCAGAACCAGAGACGTGACAATTAGCTGTTTGCGCTCCCGCCGAGCGACTGACATCAAATTCGTCGCCCGGATCGAACCCCCAAATGTTTCCCACGTCAAAATTCCAGCTATCATCCAGATCGACTACAGTTGTTTGAGATGGTTTTTGATGCGTCCATTGATTGCCAGAGGTGCTAAACGTCTTCGGAGAAATAGGCCCTGCGTCTATTACGTTTGTGCCTTGCCGAAAAAATGCTTTAAAATTGAGCGTAAAAGAAGAACTCCACGTTCCGCCTTCATCGCTATCGCGCGTAATATCCATTGTTCCGACTGAAGCCAGAGTGGGATCGAGGGTGACGAACACGTCAAAATTTCCCATCATATCCGGAATAGTGACAGGCGCTACACTCTGGAGAGAAAGGGCCACAATTTCAATATTTGTCGTCCCTGTTTCTCCGATATCGAGATCTAAGGTATCTTTTCGCTCGATGACCGTATCCGTTAAATCTAGATTGTCCGGATCGATCGCTAACCCTTCAAAATCAACCGGAACGATTGTTTCATCCGGCCATTCAAAATTAAAAGTAGAACCCCCAGCAGGAGTGCGAACGTAATCGGAACCCGCTCGAATGATAGCCGCTTCAGTCGGGGTAACAAAACCTATACAAGCAAATCCTGCAACAACTGCAACAACATTTCCCAAAGTTGTGTTTTTCATTGCTAATGCCCTCATAAGGTGCGTTATGAAACCGTACAATTTATGGATGGGAGCGTGCTGAATGGCAACAACTCGATCGCATCAAACTACAAGAACTGAACAAGATGTTGCATTCTAGTTTTTCAGGCAGGTTAGAGAAGTCTCAAATCCATAACCGCCCTTGTTCGTTTGTGAATTGACGATTCAACCACTTCTCTCCATATATCTGACGCAATAGTATTTTAAGTTAACTTTTTCTAGTAGTGCTTTCTTTTCACAAATTTATACACTTGACCTCTTTTCTCCATCCCCTCAACCCGATAGATTGGAGACTCTGAAGGGAGATCGCTTTCCTTTGAAGTTTTTGACAATCATAAATAGATTGCGATACGGCTGGCACGCTTTGCGATCGTGACTGATAACTGGTAACTGAAAAACCCCCCGACTCGGAGACAGTACGGGGGGTTTTTGTTAAATTTCCTTCCCAGAGTCAATCTAGACTCAACAACTTAAATTATTTGCAAATGACGGGGAAAGTGTAATTTTGGGAGAAGTTGCTATCGTAGCACTTCTCAGCACCATCCGTTCCGGTGAACCACATTTGGATAGTGTCACTACCATCGATGCAAGTCGGAGTAAAATATCCTACTACTACGTAGTACTTAAGACTGCCAAGAGCGAATTCTTCGACCTCGCCGCTGTTATCGGGCATAACATAGCCTTTTACGCCTTCTAGATATTTATTGGGAGGACAGTCTGGATTAGCAGGGGTAGATACTCGTAATGAGTCATAATAAACTGCAGTTTTATGTCCTTCAATGATAGGACCGCTCTGGAATTGAACAAAGTCGCCGGTTCCGGGTTGAATGGCAAATTCGAGACCCGCATATTTGTCAGCCAGTGCGGAAGGTGCTGCAAAAGAAGGAATCCAAGTTAAAGCGATCGCAATGGCAAATGCCACTACTGTTTTGAAGAGTTTCTGTAGCATTGTTTTTGTATTTCCTTAAAAAGCGAATTACGATGTAAGCATCTCCTTCGCTAACATTTTTGTCAACTACTTTTTACAAAATTTAATTATATATTAAAAGAGATTTAACGTTTGAATAATATTGACTGCCTGTCGTAATAATAACAAGCTACCCAATCGCCAATAATGGGAGACGATCGACCTTTCAAAAAAGCGATCGCCCTCCTTAACCTAAAAAACGATCGTGATTCTCTCAATGTTTAGGTCATTTTGCCTTCCATATTCTCCGGACAATCCAAAGTAGAGATCGCTTCATTCTTCCTCTCCTGTGGTGCTTTTCTCGCTCTTCTTTTCCAACAACAGAAGCAGAGAGGCGCGATCGCTTTCTTTTGATGTTTTCGGCAAGGTTGCGATCCATTCTTCGATCTGCCTTGCCCATTGTGCAAAAACCTTATCGTGCTTCATTTCTCCTCCCGCTTTTCTCGCAACTTCTCAGCCGTTTCTAAACCCGTTGGATCGCTGCACTGCGGACTCTCTTCTCGGTTAACCTCCGCCAAACCTTCCAAAACTAACAACCCATTGAGGTAAAATTCCTCTCCATCCTTTGACCAAAACACATCAGCTAAATTGCCAAAATGAACCAGAGAAACCCGCTCGCTGGGTGCGATCGCCTCTTCGATATAGCCTTTCGCCGCCGACGTTGGCACGATGCCACACAATTTAAGCGTGCGTCTTCGTCCCTCAACCTCCATAACCAGTTTCAGATCCTCCGTCACCTCGAAAATGCGGGCATTTTTGCTGATGGGGGGAATATCGGATTTGCACGCCACCCCCAGTATAAGAATGACAACAACTCGGAACAGCGATCGCATCGTTACTCTTTCTCTCCTAGAACGAGATTCTTGCTTTTATTTTCCCATCATAGAACTCAATACAAGAGATCTCTATCTTTATTTTCCCAAAATTCACATGCCGCAACAGAAACCCAACCCCGCGATCGCTAAATAGGGGGTGGGTTCAATGCTGGAGAAGCAATCTCCCTGACACTCGTTGAGAATTAAAATGATGAATTACTCCAATTTCTCCACCACAAACCATCCCCCAGAAAAATTGCGCCATCCCCAAACCGATATTTCCCGATCGTTGCGACAATGTTGCAACTTTTCGTCTACTTCTGGACGCACGGCGATCAGTTGCCAAATTTGCTTCGCTTCTGTCCTATCTCGCAAGCGAATGCGATAGCTATTCTCGCCAATCTTGCGAAAAGTCCCGCGAAAATGTTCTCCCACTTCTTTCTCGCTGGAAAAGGAAGTATTTTCCGCACAAATTCCCTCTTTGCCATACTCTTCCGGACGATCTAAATAATAACGCTGTTGTTGCAGCCAGTCAGGGCGATCGGGGGGTAAATTTAACAAGGGAATAACGGCATGATTATTTTCTAATAAGGCTTCTTGTAACTTTCTCACGGGCAAGGCTCGCGGCTGACAATTCAATTCTACACATAATGCTGCTGCCATTCCTGCCGCTTGTCCCAATGCCATCACCATCGGTTGCAAGCGCGTCGAACCGTTGGCAATATGAGAAACGGAAATGTTTTTTTCACAAACGAGAAATCCATCTGTTGCGATGGGAATTAAAGCATCGTAAGGAATGGTAAAAGGCGTACCCGTCCAACGTCCTCCCCATTGCATGGATTTGGGTTGTAGGGGAAATTTAACATCGGGATAATGATGATCGTTGGCATAATTTCCCACGGCGATCGCATTCACTTCTCCCTTGGAATTCAACGGCAATGCCGCCACCTTTCCCTCCGACATCGGTAAAATATCGGCTTCTACGATGGTTTGCCGCCCCTGCAAGCGGCGACTTTCTCGAAAATAAGGGTATAAGGCAAAAGCACCATCGGAGGGGTCTGGAAAGGCATTTTTTGCCAGTCCGTAACGGCGATCGATGTGAGTTTGTAGAAAATGGGCAAACCCCCAACTGTATTCTTTTGCTTCTTGTAAAAACTCCTTTTTCTCTGTTTCCGAGCCAATTAAGCGATTTAAATTTACGCCATAATCATTGCCTTTTTGCGGCCAGTTCAGCATAAAGAAATTGTTGGGAAAGCGTCCGTAATTGAGAAATTTTTGTTTTCCATATCCGTCCCAAGCTCCCTTAAAATTATCCGAATAATCGATTGCGGGGGTGGGAATTTCTGGCGCTTTCTCGCCGTAATCTTGTAGCAGGAAAACCCACGTCGGAGATTGGACGGGATAGCGATCGCACAACTCATTATACGTCTCTGGGGCGCTGGGTTCGTTAAATTCTTCTCGCAATTCCCACCCCCAACGATGGGGAATCTCTCCCAATGCCAATAAATCCCCCAATTCCGTCCCGTCAAGGACGATTTTTGCCTCAATTTCGTAGTCTTGAAAGCGGACTCCAGTAATGCGATTCTCCTCTGGAGACGCTTCGCGATTGCGGTTTTTAAAAACTTCTAGGGGAGTCTGTCCCGATATCCATTGTAAATTGGGCAATGCGTTTGCCCAATCGGCAAAAATTGCCGCTCCCGTGCGGGGTTCGTAGGTAAATAAGCTCACCCAACTGTGGTCTAAACCGCCTGTTTGGCGCGATCGCAGTTCTTGTAAATATTCTCCCCAAATTCCCGTTTGCAAGGCAATCAATTCACTGCCATCCGGTGCCGCAACTCCTGCCGCTGTCAGCATTCCTCCCAACCATGAAAACTCACTTACGATAATTGTACGCGCACCGCGACGGGCGCATTGAATGGCGGCGGTACTGCCTCCCGTCCCGCCACCTACAACGAGAACATCAGTTGTTAATTTTGTCAACATAAATTACGAAAAATTGAGTACAAAGATAAACTTTACCGAAACGAGTCAATTAGCCTTATGAGTTGGAATTTGCAATCAAGTTTGAGGCACGGTGACGATCGCCATGATTAATCCGACCCTTGCTAAAACCCTGAAAACCTTGACATAACAAATAGTTAAGGAGCTTGACATCAAAAAGTTAATCCTAAACATAAATTAAATACCAAATCAGACATCCCACTAACCAAATTGTAGGAAAAGCAACTCGTCCAACGAGAACGAGTCGATCGCTGTGAATTCCCGTTGCTTGAAATCTTTTACTATGCCCTAAAATAACCAATAATAACTGCAAGCCAATCAAAAAATAAAGCAGATAAAACGCATAGTCAAGAGCAACAATATAACCAACACCATCAGGTAAAGCATCGAGTAAACTGAGATGGTAAAAAACAATTGCTAATAATACTCCACCGATCGCCTCTACGGAAATATCTTCAAATGGTAAAAATATCAGAGAGTACGCTACAAGGACAAAAAACCATAAAGGCAAGAGGTTTTTCAGACTAAAACTGAGAATATTGCGTGCAATTTCAACTTCTACATTGAACTGAGAGTAAGCTCTTTTTCGATCCTCTTCTCGCGAATACTCTTGTACAAAAGCCGATTCATCAATATCGGTACTCTGATAAAAAGTAACATTTTTAACTTGCCAATCTTTACTCGTTTCCATCACTTGATTTTCTTCAAAATGCTTGAGGATTTTCTCTTTTCTTGTATCGTACATTCCCACTACATCGATCGCATAAATTATTTCATTTCGAATCAAGTTCTTATGCTGAAATCGAATCGATAAGGTTTGGCGATCGAAGGGATAGCTCGCAAAGTCAAATTTATCATAAAAATCAGCTTTCATATGATAAGTAACATGGTTAAAGTCTTTTGTTTCTATAATCTCAATTGGTTCGTTAAGTGTTAATACTTCTCCAGAATCTAAGCGTTCTACATCATAATTCATAAAGATAATATCATTGGGTTCACTATCGCCTTTATAGTGAAACCAAAGATAAAAATCAACTAAATAAGATGACTGCTTCTCATCAATATCATCAATTTCATCAATCTCAATTCCAGTATAAACAATGTTAGTTTTATGAAAATAGCGATCGCCAATTTGGATAATTTTTCCACTTTGTAGCTTTTCTGGAAGATTGAGAATAAATTTGGAGTTCTCAATTGGGAAAAGTTGGACAAAATCGGAAATAAACTTTTGATGAAAAAAAGAACCCATTAAAATAGGTGCTGAGGCATTTCCTTTATCATCAAAATAAAACTTTTGCGTAATGCCTCGAACAGCTTTATCGGGAGAGTCGATCTCAGATAATTCCTGACGAAGTAGCTCGCGATCGCGTTTAATATCTTTGCCAAGAAAAAGCTCTGAAGATAGTTCTTTATTGTTCTCCAAACCATTCTTGATGGCTTGCACGACAGCAGCAGCTGCATCATGATATAACACTGCATACCATCCTGGATCGTATCCGTAACGTTGATAGAACTCATTTTTAAACTGTTGTCCTCGATCGTCCGCAATATCAAAAATAACGGGTGTAATTGTGCGAATTCCATTCGTAAAAAATCCCGGTTTTTCTCGTTCTTGAGGTGTATCGAGAAAGCCAGATGTTAAAGAAATTCCCGAAAGAGAGTCTCCACCTATTATTGGGTAATCCAAATCCCTCAGTTTGAGAGCGGGGATGATTTTTTTTGCTTGAAACCCCGTCAAAGTCATAATAATGATATCGGGATCTTGTCCTATTTCTTTCAACCTTAATAAATCTTGAATAATTGGCTCTGTTATATTTCGATCTTCTCGATCTGTATCGATTTTTCTCTCTCCTATTACTTCGATTTTTTCAGAGGAATCAAATACTTTTTCAATTGCATTTTTTAAGGTGGTACTATAAGCGCCTTCTGAAGAAATCAAATAAATCTTTTGAGCAGTTGTAAGATACTTGATATAGTTAGCAATAAAGTTTCCTTGCTCTGTATTATTAAAGATCGTACGAAAATACCATTGACTATCAGTAACGCGATCGGTAGTCGCACTGCCAGTAATTGCAGGAATTCCGTACTCTTGATAAATTTTCCCTGCAGCTAAAGAGTTTCTGCTTGAAGAATGTCCAATGACGGCAACAGCAGAAGAGCGAGCAATTTTTTCTGCGACTTCAACTGCAACATCGGGATCGCTTTCGTCATCATACACTTGCAAAACTAGTTTTTTTCCTTGAATTCCTCCCTCTGCATTAATTTTGTCAAGATACAATTGAACGCTATCAACCATTCCCCGATCGCCAACACTATATCTTGTCTTTCCCTCGGGATGGGTAATGGGAGATGCGATCGCGATCTCGATCGTATCCTGTTTTAAGAGATTCGGTACGGAGATGGCGATTGCGAAAATCGTTAAAGCGATCGCAAAAAATATGGTGAGTCGAGTCTTTCTCGGTAGATTTTTTCTGATTTTTAGCAATTTCCAATCCCACTCCTTAATCTCTGTAATATTACTTTATTATATTGCAGCTAATCCTAATAAGAAACTTTCTCCCCCTGCAAGTGCTAGCACATTAGTGCAATTCCCGATAATAAAAAAAAGCATTTAAATTTCATGATTTGTTTATTTTGTCAATATAAATTAAGAAAAGTAACATTAAGAAAATATAAAATTGTTAAAAAATATACCAAAATTTTGTTTGCCGAAAATGAGGAAGAATACACTAGATATAAAATCAGAACCTTTACATCTCGGGATAGGGAGAGGACATGGCGATCGCAACCATCAATCCAGCAAATGGCGAAACCCTAAAAATCTTTACAGCACTAACGGCAGAGGAAATCGAAACCAAATTGGCCAAGGCGAGTGCAGCCTTTGGCAGCTATCGTAAAACAAAAATGATCGATCGCGCTGGGTGGTTGCGCAATGCTGCCGATCTGCTGGAAAAAAACGCCGAAGCATACGGAAAAATGATGACCCTCGAAATGGGAAAACCCATCCAAAGCGCGATCGCGGAAGCAAAAAAATGTGCCCTCGTTTGTCGGTATTACGCCGATAATGCCGCCGATTTTCTCAAAGATTTGCCTGGGGAAAGCGATGGCAGTTCCGCTTTCGTGCGCTATCAGCCTTTGGGGATAGTTCTCGCCGTCATGCCTTGGAATTTCCCCTTCTGGCAGGTGTTTCGCTTCGCCGCACCGGCATTGATGGCGGGGAATGTCGGTTTGCTCAAACACGCCTCTAACGTCCCCCAATGCGCCCTCGCGATCGAAGAAATTATTTTAAAAGCGGGTTTTCCAGAGGGAGCTTTTCAAACCTTGTTAATTGGTGCATCCCAAGTCGAATCTGTTGTCGCCGACGATCGCGTGCAAGCAGCAACCTTAACGGGAAGCGAACCCGCCGGAGCGAGTTTGGCATCGACCGCTGGGAAATATATCAAAAAGACCGTCTTGGAATTGGGAGGCAGCGATCCCTTTATCGTTCTCGATAGTGCCGACATCAATGCGGCAGTCGCAACGGGAACAAAAGCAAGGATGCTCAATAACGGACAATCTTGTATTGCTGCCAAGCGGTTTATTGTGAGCGAAGGCATTGCCGATGAATTCGAGAAAAAACTCGTTGCCCAATTCCAAACCTTAAAAGTCGGCGATCCCCTGTCGGAAGACACGGATATCGGTCCCTTGGCGACGGCTTCCATGTGCGAGGAGATCGCCGATCAGGTGCAAAAAAGTGTTGAGATGGGGGCAAAAGTTTTAATCGGAGGCAAACCTTTAGAAGGAAAAGGAAACTTTTATCCACCGACTATTTTGACGGAAATTCCCGCTGGCTCCCCTGCCGATACCGAAGAATTTTTTGGACCCGTTGCCCTATTTTTTCGAGTCAAAAATATTGATGAAGCGATCGCTTTGGCCAATGCTACGCCTTTAGGATTAGGTGCAAGTGTATGGACTAATAATCACGAAGAACGCGATCGGGCGATCGAAGAGATTGAAGCGGGTGCAGTCTTTATCAACGGCTTGGTGAAATCCGATCCGCGCCTGCCCTTTGGCGGGATCAAGCGCTCCGGATACGGTCGGGAGTTGAGCATTCAGGGAATTCACGAGTTTGTCAATATCAAAACAGTCTGGATTAAATAAGTTTGTTATACGTTAAGTATTATTGGCGATCGCAATGCCAATACCTTAATAACAAGTAACGAACGAAAAACAACCCATAACAAACAAAATCTTTTCAGAGGGGATTTAAGGATCGTGGGAGAATTAAACACTGCCGAACTTCTAGTTCGCTGTTTGGAAAATGAGGGAGTCGAATACGTTTTCGGACTTCCGGGGGAAGAAAACTTGCACGTTTTGCAAGCCTTAAAAAGCTCTTCCATTCAATTTATTACCACCCGTCACGAACAAGGGGCGGCATTCATGGCAGATGTCTACGGACGCTTGACGGGAAAAGCAGGAGTTTGCCTGTCTACCCTCGGTCCCGGGGCGACGAATTTAATGACGGGGGTGGCCGATGCCAACCTCGACGGCGCGCCTTTAATTGCCATTACCGGACAAGTAGGAACCGATCGCATGCACATCGAATCTCACCAATATTTGGATTTGGTGTCCATGTTCGATCCCGTGACTAAATGGAACACTCAAATCGTTCGTCCCACCAATACGCCGGAAATCATTCGCAAGGCGTTTAAAATTGCCCAACAAGAAAAACCGGGAGCGGTTCATATCGATCTGCCGGAAAATATTGCGGCCATGCCTGCCGGTCGGGAAGTGACTTTAAATACGAATGGAAAAGAAGCCATTTACGCTTCTTTCCGCAGTTTTAATAAAGCGGCAGAAAAAATCTCAAAAGCGAAAAATCCTCTCATTCTTGTCGGAAATGGAGCGATTCGCGCCCATGCCAGCGAAGCCCTGACAGAATTTGCGACCCGTTTAAATATCCCGGTTGTCAATACATTTATGGGTAAAGGAGCAATTCCTTATACTCACCCTCTTGCTTTATGGACGTTTGGGTTACAACAGCGAGATCTAGTGAGTTGTGCTTTTGATAAAACCGATTTAGTCATTGCAGTGGGTTACGATTTAATCGAATATTCCCCCAAAAAATGGAATCCCGAAGGTCAAATTCCCATCATTCACATCGGTGTAAATTCAGCAGAAATTGACAGCAGTTATATTCCTAGCGTGGAAGTGGTAGGGGATATTTCCGATTCTCTTTATGAGATTACCAAACGGGCCGATCGCGAGGGCAAACCCGCCACGGGTGCATCGGAAATTCGCGCTGATATTCGTGAAGATTACGAACAATATGCCAATGATGACGGCTTCCCCATCAAACCGCAAAAGATTATTTACGATTTGCGACAGGTGATGGGTCCTGAAGATATCGTGATTTCTGATGTGGGGGCGCATAAAATGTGGATGGCGCGTCACTATCACTGCGATCGGCCCAATACTTGCATTATTTCTAATGGGTTTGCAGCGATGGGAATTGCCATTCCGGGAGCGTTGGCAGCAAAATTAGTTCATCCTTCTCGCAAGGTTGTAGCGGTAACGGGGGATGGCGGTTTTATGATGAACTGTCAGGAATTAGAGACGGCTTTGCGGGTGAAAACGCCTTTTGTCACCTTGATTTTCAATGATAATGGCTATGGGTTGATCGAGTGGAAACAGATCAATCAATTTGGCGAGTCGGCGTTTATCGATTTCACCAATCCCGATTTTGTTCGCCTTGCGGAAAGTATGGGATTAAAGGGTTATCGGGTCAAGTCAGCAGAGGATTTAATTCCGACTTTGAAAACTGCGTTAGAACAAGATGTTCCGGCGGTGATTGATTGTCCGGTAGATTATAAGGAGAATCTCAAGTTCTCGCAGCAGTCGAAGGATATGAGTTGTCATGTTTAGTTGAATTGGGGGGCAATTTAGTCAAGGTTGCCCCCTGATTTTTAGGGAGATCGCTCAATTTGAGAGTAAACGCTATAAACTTTTCTAGTTCTGTAGGTAATGAAATATGGACTTCTCTTTTTTACTTTAGGTCTTGTTCTCAGCCTCAGTATTGAACAATTTCCCGATCTGCAATGGCTGTTAATTTGGTTGAGTTTAGATTTTCTTTGGGTAGGGAGTTCTTATCTGGGATTGGGTGCTCAAATGTTGGGAAAGCGATCGCGCGGTCAAATTGCGATCGTTCACCTCATTTTTTTAATGCCCTATTTCCTATTCACTTGGATGATTTGGCGAATGCAAACATTTTTAAGTCAGGAAGAGGCTTGTACTGAAATCATTCCCGGAATCTGGCTGGGGCGCAGAATATCATCAGCTAAAGAATTACCAAACAATATTGATTTAGTGGTCGATCTCACGGCTGAATTTTCAGAACCTAGAGACATTCGATCGGGAAGACATTATATTTGCGTTCCGATTTTAGATGGTTTTATTCCTCGCGATCGCATTTTTAACACCTTCATACACAATCTCTCATCGCAGAAAGGCAATATCTATATTCATTGTGCTCTCGGACACGGACGTTCTGCAATGGTTATGGTAGCTTTGCTAAAAGCTAAAGGTAAAGCGAACACAATCGAAGAAGCCGAAGACCTTATCTCGAATCTTCGACCCCATATTCGATTGAATTATCCTCAAAAACAATTATTAAAACGATTTTTTCTTTCTTTTAATTAATGAGATCGCATTATGCTACAACAACCCTACTGAATTTCAGAGAAAAAACTATGTCTGGCAAGATTTCGAAAGCGATGGAAAATATCTTTAGCCACAATATTTTCGTTCTTCCAACTCGTGCGATCGCATTATACCACAATCTTCATACTTCATTGTTTTCTAAAATCAAACTCGGTCCAGAATAGCCTTGAGAATTGGAAGTTAAAGGACTTTCTGCACCATCAATTTGTACGCGGATTAAATAATTACCGGGATCGAGATTGCGAAGGCGAAAATGGAGTTCGTAAGTGTCGCGATCGCGTCGCTGCGATCGCAAAATCGTACTCGTCCCATCTTCAATCCGATTGAGTAATAAAAATACTTGTTGTTCCAAACCCACCAAAATATTAACGTTAACAATTGCCGTTAAAAAATCCTCATCCTCCTGATCAGATCCTTCCCGTTCTATTCTCGGTTCTCCTTCAATTTGAGGACAGAGAATCATCGGACAAGTATTGGAAAATCCCCGAGAAGTTTTGGGCGGAAGAGTTTTATTCGTTGTGGGATCTATTTGTTCGGGGACGATGGTACTATCGGCGATAATTTGCAAACTTTGTACCCCCGATCGCAACTGTTTGGCATGGGGGGAGAGTTGCAGGTGAATTTCTGTATCTTCAACGCGATCGGGGGTTAAAGAAGCATTGCCAATTTGTACGGAAAGGCGATCGCCGCGAAACTCTCGACCCAAAATCTTAATCTGACTATTGGCAAAGATCGTCGGATTTTTGCGATCGAAAGATTCAACAGTCTCGATAATCGGACGAGAAACGGCAATCCCAAATTGAGGAGTCCGCACGGGTAACGCCGCTTTCCCAGCTTTTTCTCCTTGAATTAAAATCGCTGTTGCTTGATAGGCAAAGGATAAAGAATAGGGAATTTGAAAAAAAATCGACCAGATGCGGGACAGTTCTTCCGCCGTCATCATTGCAGGGATAAACTTCACCAATTGTACCTGTTCGGCGAGGGTGGAATTTCGCAAAAAAGACCAACTCGAACCCGATAAAGTGGTGCGAATCATATCTGGTGTAATGATAGGACGATCCACTAAAGCACGTACCGTACTGCCTAATAATCGTTGCGGTTCTAATTCCAATTCGTTACCATAAAATGTGAGTAGATAATGCAAATCTAACCCAGCCTGTCCGTGTTTGATGAGATCGCCTTTGGGACGGCGAGTTCTTAAATCGGCATTGCGCCATGCGGGGTTGGGAGTTGCTTGATACAAATAAATATTAATTCCTGCCTTCGGAGTCCCGCCACTTGCAACATGAGGTCTGGCTGTCGTTACTGTTGCACTGGGTAAATCTTCGCGAATTTCCTCTTGCAAAATTTTTCGCAGGACGGCAGTAACAGTTGCAATAGCGAGATGATTGCTCATGGTGTTTGACAGTTGAAAATAAAGAAAAGTAACAAAAAATTAAGTGAATTGCGAGGGCAACTTTTCAGGAGATTGGGATATGATGTAGCCTAGTAAGCAACTCAAACTAACATTGCTATTATGGCTCGTTTAGATTATTCCGCTCCTGGGGTTTATGTCGAGGAAATGAACCGAGGCAGTCGCCCCATTGAAGGAGTGAATATGAGCGTCGCGGGTTTTGTCGGTTTTACCGAGGATGTGCGCGGCGATGCTCGACTCTTTGAACCTAAACTAATTACGGATTGGAATCAATATGTGGAATCCTTTGGAAAGATTGATTCTGATGGGTTTACGGATTTTGGTGCCTATCTGCCTTTTGCGGTGCGAGGATGGTTTGAAAATGGTGGCGGACGATGTTGGGTCGTGAGTATCGGCACTCAGTTACCCACCTCGGATAACCCCAAACCAAAAGCCATTCCCACCCGAGCGACAACGGCGGGACGGCGTGCTTGTTTGGAGTTTAAGTTTAAGAGTGCTTCTGCTTCATCGCAAAATGGAGCTTTGGCAAAAGCCGATAGTTTGGCATCCCCTTCAAGAGAGATCTCGCGCGATCGCATTCAAGTCATCGTCGAACCAGATACTCCCGATCCAACCCAAATCGATGATGATGACGAACCTTTCGATACGGGGGAGTATTTTAAAATCGTCATCGAGCAAAATGGGGAAATTCTCGATTTTAAGGAAATTCCCGATCCCGAATACCCCGGAAAAACCAAAAAGGTTACGCCCTATCGCCATCTTTCTATGGCGAAAAACCCCAGCGAGGGAACTTATGTGGTGGAAGCCTTGGAAAAATCGGCCTTTATCGAGGCGAACGATATTTCCGGATTAGCAGGAAACGCCAAAGGTTCGCCATTGTCGCGACGACCGGCAAATGGATCTTATGAGGTAGTTCCGCCTTTAGAAGTTTATCCGACCAAAAAACTCTATCCCAAAATGTACGGCAATCCAAAGAGACGGACGGGAGTGCAAGGACTCTTTGAAATTGATGAGATTTCTACCGTCGCTTGTCCGGATCTCATGTTGGCTTACCAAAGTCGAATGCTAACTCTCGAGCAGGTTCACGGCATTATGGAGGTGATGATTACCAACTGCGAACAATCTACCTATCGCATGGTGGTTCTCGATCCCCCTCCAGTTAAAACTCCGATCGATCCCGAGACGACTCTCGCCGTTTCCCCAGAACAAAGCAAACCCGAAGATGTCGCTCAATGGTTAAAAGATTGGGGTCGCCGTTCCATGTTTGCGGCCATCTACTACCCTTGGATTAAAGTTCCCAACCCTAGAGCCAATGGCGCGGGAATTTTTGTGCCGCCTTGCGGTCACATGATGGGAGTGTGGTGCAATACCGATGAAACTCGCGGCGTTCATAAAGCCCCGGCCAATGTTACCCCCCGAGGGGTCGTCAGTCTCGCCTATAACACCAATTTCCGGGAACAAGAATTATTGAATCCCAAGGGGATTAATTGCATTCGCAAATTCCCCGATCGCGGCATTCGCATTTGGGGGGCGAGGACATTGGTGGAAAAAGAGATGACAGAATGGCGTTATATCAGCGTGCGTCGGTTGATGAGCTATATCGAGCGATCGATTCAAGACGGCACCCAATGGGCGGTTTTTGAACCCAATGATGAAGATTTGTGGGCGAGAGTGACCCGCACGGTGAGCAACTTTCTCGAACGCATTTGGCGAGATGGGGCATTATTTGGCTCTTCTCCCGAGCAGGCTTTTTATGTTAAATGTAATGAGGAATTAAATCCCCCAGAAACGATGATTTTGGGTCGCTTGTACGTTGAGGTTGGCGTTTGCCCGGTGCGTCCGGCGGAATTTATTATTTTCCGCATCAGTCAATGGTCCCCCAATGAGGATCGCTAGATTAGTTTGGTTTAATTATTTCCCAAAGGAGTATCACGATGGCTGAGGCTGAATTACTAACGGGTTGTCGCTTTTATTTTGAAGCAGATGGGGTTTCCGAGAAGCAAATTCTCGAGGTTTCCGGGTTATCGGTAGAGTCCCCACCGGCTGGAGATGGGGGCGTTTTTGGTTCCGGGAAAGGCGGTGCAAAAACCCGTCAAGCAACCCCGACCAGCGAAAAGTTTACCCACGTTTCCGTTAAATTGGTGGCAACAACGGACAAGGATTTGTATGAATGGTATAAAAATTGCAATACCAATGATGCGGGAAAGTCGAATTGGTCGTCAAATCGTAAAGCAGCATCGGTGAGTGCTTACGATCAAGCTGGCTCGATGAAAGCACGCTGGGAAATCGTGCAGGCATATCCTTGCAAGTACGAAGGACCCACGTTTACGGCTGGAGATTCTAATATGGCGAATGAATCTCTCGAGCTCGTTCACGAGGGCATCAAACGAGTTCAATAACCCGATCTGGACAAACCGAAAATCGCGCTTTTTTTATTATTGTTTTCGCTGGCTTCGTTATTATTTTTATCTACTGTGTTTCGCGCTTCTTGAATTGTTTTTCTGTGTTTATTCTCGTTAAAAAATGTTTGTTGGGTTACGCGATCGCGCAACCCAACTTCCTTCTCGCAGTTCAGATTCGCAACCATTAATAATGTCTAACTTTGCAGAAATTCTCATAGCCAGTCGCTTTTATCTGGAATTAAAGCTAGATAATGGCGACGATACGGTCGATGCAACCTTTTTGGAATGTCAAGGATTCGAGCGCACGCAAGAGGTGATTAAGTACGCGGAAGTCACCCCGAAAAAGTGGGGAGAATCTAAAAAAGGTCGTGCAATTCATACTAAAGTTCCCGGCGTTTCCGATGCGGGAAATATTATTTTAAAGCGAGGGATGACCAATTCAACCACCTTATGGCAATGGTTTGATGCGGTCGAGCAGGGGAATTGGGCAAAACAAGTGAGAGATGGATCTTTAGCGATTTATAATCAAGAGGGAGAAGAAAAAGCGAGATTTGAGTTCCAAGGCGCTTGGCCGAGTCGATACAAAGTGAGTGATGTGAGTGCCAGTAGCACCGACATCGAAATTGAAGAGCTAGAATTAGCGGTGGAAACCTTTAAGCGGATTAAATAGGGTAATTTATGCAGCTTGAATTTGAGTTTACGCTACCGACGGGCTATCTCGATCGCGAGGATAATTTACATCGTAAAGGAATCATGCGGCGATCGCGAGCGATCGATGAAATCGAACCTCTCAAAGATCCCAAAGTCCAAGAAAATCCCGCTTATTCTACTATTGTTATTTTAGCGCGAACGATTACCCAGTTGGGCGCATTAGAGGAAATTACTCCAGAAATCGTTGAGGCGCTTTTTGCAGACGATCTAAACTATTTACATCAGTTTTATCGTCAGATTAATGGTTTAGAAGGTTAAGGTTTTCATTGCTAATTTTAGAATAATTTCCCAGATATTATCGTGGCACTTCCCGATCTCGTCAATCCCATTCGACGTAAATTTAGAGAATTGAGCAATTTCGTACAAAATCCAGTACGAGTATTATCTCAACGCGGGCGATTAGAAGCACAAAAAGCCTACGAAAATTTTGAGATTTCCCGCTCGAAATCGAAACAGGAAAATGGACGGGGGAAAGCGATCGCCGAACTACCACCCGAGTTAGAAAGCGATCTGCCACACGATGGCATTCAAGATACATTTAGAGGAAACAATCGCACCTTCGATCGACAAGAGCGCAATGGCAAAATTGAGAGCGATCGCAATTTTCCCTACCATATTATTTCCTTTTATCAATCAACCAAAGCAGGTGGAATTTATAAAGGGACTCAGACAGAAAACGAGCAACCGATTTTTATCTTTGAGTATGCTTGCGATCGCATCGATTTGCCTTCAGGAGAAGTCGAAGAGAAACTGAGGGAATTAGTAGAAAGTTTTAGTTTGAGTCCCCTACAGCGAGATAAATTTCGGCTCATTATTCCCACCAAAATTGCTCTGCGAGAAAATGTAGGGGATATTATTTATGCGATCGCAGAACGACCCAGTAAAAGTTGGACATTGAGAGAACATCTCGAGTATATCGAAAATGTGGATCGCAAAGGGGCGATTTCTACTCTGCAAGTTTTGAGATTTCTCGATCTCGTTTTACAAAGTCTCTGGTTTTTGCATCATTATCAACTCCGCTTATCTCGAGAAACTCTCCAACTGGGTTTAGCACATGGAAACTTGAACCTCGATAATTTATTGTGGGTTGCAAATGAAGAACGAGGTTCTTTTGTCGGTCAGAATTTTTGGATTTACGCAAGCAATTTTCAGGTATTTACAGATCTGAGCTATTTATTGAAAGAAACTGCCGCTTCTCAGAGTGAAAAAGAAAAAGATTTACGACGCTTAGGGGAACTGAGTTTTAATTTGTGGTTGGGAAAAACCGAAACTATTGAATTTTTAAGAAAGGAAAAGAATCATTTATTTGATATCCTCAAAGAAAAGAAAAGTATGATATTATATGAGTTTCTACAAGAATTGGAAGGCGGGAAGTTTAAGAGTGCAGATATTGCGAGAAATAAATTGCTGTCTCTCAAAGGAAAGATTGAGGAGGAATATCGAGAAAATTTGGAACGCGATCGCTCTATTTTGCCTTTAGTTCCTCTAAGACGGAAAAAACGCAATTATTGGTGGATTGCAATTGCATTCAGTGGTATCTGTCTTTTCTTGGCTTTTATCACTCTAAAATTTTTGGGGATCAAACCTTCTAATCTATTTGGTAGATCGTCTGAATCAATTTCAGAATTTACCCAGAAACCAGCAGAGGAATGTTATATTAAAAATGTAGAGAAATTAGAAACTTTTGTTAATGCTACTCAACTCGGATTAATTAAGAAGGATAGTATTTGGGAGCGAATTTTAACTCGGGAAAGCCTAGTTGCTGCCAATAATACTAGCCTCGAAAAAGAATTAAAACAGCAATTGAGAATGGATGCCGATCGTATTTTTGTTAAAGAAAAAAGCAAAGCAAATATTTTAAATAAGTTGAAAGATAGATCGGCTAGCTTTGCTTTAATGAGAGAATTAGACGATACAGAATTAACGGAGAATGAGCTAGAGCAAACCCTTGTTGCTTATGATGCCTTGGTTTTCTTTATTCCGTTTAACAATCACTATGTTGTCAATTTAAACTTTGAAAATCCTGCTTATCCTTTAGCAACAGATCTCGAAGAACGTATATATCGCGATGGAGAAATTATTTTCGATCGCTTTCTTATTAATGAGAATAGCATGAGAATTATTCAAGATGCTCAAAGCGATCGTAAAGAAAGTTATGATGAGATCGATTATATTCCTTTTGAAGAAGATGCCCGAACTTTTTTCCTCGAAAAAATGCAGCAGAAACAAATGGGAAATATTGATTCGCTCAAAAATTGGATAAATGAGAAATTGAACGAACAGAAAACAACTATTCCCAATGCTTCTTCCTTAAAAACAAGAGCTATCTTTGGTAAAATGCTTGCAGAATATAATAACAACCAAAAAAGAAGTTTGGGGTTTGGGTGGCTGAGTATGGTATTAGGTCAATGTTCTGTATACCCTCTCGCTTATTACGATCGTCAAACCGTCAAAGATAATTACAATCGCGCACTTTCACCTCAAGTCGATCTCTGCAACGATAAGGGGAGTTATTGGGGCAATTCCAGCGAAATCGAGCAATATGAATTTTACTATCCTCTAGCAGTTGTATATCCAAAAGGCTCTCAAGTTGGGGAAACATTGGAGAAGATTCTTTTAACAGTAGAAGGACAATTTTTATTGCGAGAAGCGGGATTAATTCCCAAACTCAATCTTCCCAATACCCCAGCACAAGTTACAATGACAGAAGGAGGAAAATGCCCGATTTAACTCAACAAAAGATCGAGGAACTGAGCGATCGCGTTAAACAAGATCCGCTCTTATTACAAAAACTCACCGATCGCGTTTATCGGTTAATGCAGTCAGAAGCAGAAAATCAGCGCGATCGTCAAGGAAATTCAAGGAGGTTAAAGTAATGGTTGAAAATGGACGTGCGGCAAATTTGGTGACGACGAATCGTTTCTATGTAGAAATAGAAAGCAATATCGCAGCATCTTTTAGCGAATGTTCGGGTTTTTCTGCAAAAGTGAAATCCGAGAAACATTTTGCAGGAGGTGCAAACAATCAACAACGCGTAATTTTGGGTCAAGTCGAGTATTCAGATGTGACCTTGAAGCGGGGAATTACCGACGATTTAGAGTTTTGGAATTGGGTCATTTCTATTATGAAAAAGCCAACAAAACGGCGCAATATTAATATTTTATTGTTCAATCAAGCAGGTAAAGTGATGCAATGTTGGACGTTAATTGGTGCTGTTCCTATTGAATGGAAAACCCCCGATCTGAAAGCAGATGCAAATGATATCGCGATTGAAGAATTAACCCTTGCTTATGAAGGATTACAGGTTTCAAAATCGTCTGGTGGAGGAGCTATTGAAGGAGTTACTCGTCATTCTTCTGGGGATTTTATCGAATCCAAAATTAGGAATTAGAGGAGATATCGATCGCGGAGATTATGATTTTAAAACCTCTCGGACAAAATTATCTTAAATCCTCTTTAGGTCAACCGATCCAACGTAAAACGTTAGGGCGATCGCTTGTCCCTCTAGGATCGTCTCAACTCCCTTCTATTCGCGATTTAGAAGAACGCGAAAAGATGAGAGAATTTAGTTATTCTCCTTGGGATGAATGGGGGGCAACAAGTAGAGAAAAGTCTTCAATTCCATCACTTCAAACGCGTCAAGATAATTCGTTATCAACTCCTCGATCGCTTGAAGAAAATATTGTTTTAAAAAACAATATTAGTTCTGAAAATATTGCTCCAGAAGTACAGAGATCGCTGTTAGATTCTTCTTCCTTCTCTACTCTTCAAGCAACTCAGAATATGGTTTCTGATGGTAACGGTTCTCCTGAAATAACAATACCGGAAGTACAACGATCGCCTGTAGATTTTTCTCCTCAAACAATTGATGAGAATATTATTTCTGAGAGTAATAATATTACAGAAACTACGACTCCAGAAGTCCAGCGATCGCCATTAGAATCTCTTTCTCTGTCCGTTTCTCAAACATCTGAAGAAAATATCGTTTCCAACAGAAACAATATTTCAGGTATAGAAACACCTGAAGTAAGGCGATCGCCAGAAGATCGACCTCTTTCAGAACTTCCTGGATATCAGGACACTTATTCAGAGAACAATATTCAATCTCATCCCAATTTTTCTCTGAGTCAATTTACTGCTAATGCGATAGATAATACCTTTCCCATTGCTAGAAAAGTGATTCAGCGAGTGAATGAGATTGTCTCTCCTCAATCTTCTAATTTTTCTTCTTCCGAATCAGTTCAATCTCAAAATGAATCTTTAGAAACTGAAAAGCAAAATATTCAGCGATCGCCATTAGAATCATCTTCTCTCTCCACTCCTCAAACAACGGAAGCAGATATCGTTTCCGACAACACTAATATTGTAGAAACAACGACTCCAGAAGTCCAGCGATCGCCAGAAGATAAGCCACTTTCAGAACTTCCCGGATATGGAGATGTTTATTCAGAGGACAATGTTCAATCCCGTCCCAAGTTTTCTCTGAGTGACTTTGCTTCCAATGCGATTGAAAATACTTTACCTATTGCTAGAAAAGTAATTCAGCGAGTGAATGAGATCGCTTCTCCAAAATCGTCTAATCTTGCCTCCTCAGAAATGGTTCAACCCAAAAAAGAATCTTTAAGTATGGAGAGCCCAGAAATACAGCGATCGCCTCTAGAACCATCTTCTCTCTCCACTCCTCAAGCAAGAAGTGAAAATATTGTTGCCAATAGTAGTAATAGTTTAGAAATACAGCGATCGCCTTTAGAATCCCCTTCTCCCTCCACTCCTCAAGAAAGAAGTGAAAATATTGTTGCCAATAGTAGTAATAGTTTAGAAATACAGCGATCGCTATTAAAATCCTCTTCTCTCTCCACTCCTCAAGAAAGAAGTGAAAATATTGTTGCCAATCGCAACAATATTACAGAAACTCCAACTTCAGAAGTGCAGCGATCGCCTTCCAACATTCCTCCAAGTTTATCACAACCCGATGCTGCAATTGCCACAGAAGAAAGTCAAGTCACAACCTTATCGGAAGGGCAGGGATTTTTACAACTCCAACCCCTCGGACAACCCCAACCCCTTGGTAAAAATTCAGATTATTATCCTTCTTCTTTTGTTTCAACTTCATTGAAAGAGATTCTCAGCTATTCGGGAGACAAAAATTCCTCTCCCGTTCAGAAAAAAGAGAATACAGGAAACACGATCGAAACTTCTGTTTCTACAGCCAAAACATT
The DNA here is from genome assembly GCA_017746715.1 of Cyanobacteria bacterium SBLK. Classification (GTDB taxonomy): domain Bacteria; phylum Cyanobacteriota; class Cyanobacteriia; order Cyanobacteriales; family Spirulinaceae; genus CCY15215. Next base: position 10,162 of record JAGHZQ010000090.1, on the reverse strand, counting down.
AGATTTTCCACAATCTTGGTCAAATGTTTCCGAATTAATTGGGAATTCTTCCAACCCAATAGACATGGAAAAAACAGAAGATTGGGGAGGATTCTCCGGGCTGATGGAAGATACCCGTTTACTCCCAGAAAGTATTCCTACTCCTGCAAGCGAGGCGATCGTCCAAGCGAAAAATGCTCCTGTTGAAGGAGAACTTCTCACCCCGATCGCTTTTGAGGAAATATCACAAGAAGAACCTCCCGCACTTCCACCCACTCCTCAACTACAAAAACAAGAACTCGAACAACCGATCGCAGACGAAGAGTTAGACTTATTAGCACAACTGGTTTATCGTTTGGTGCGATCGCGCTTGAATATCGAGAGAGAACAACAATATAATCAATTGGGAGGTGCTTCTTTGTGGCCGGATGCGATCTATTTTGCTCGCGATGAAAATAGTCCTCTCGCATCCAGCGAAATGTTCGCAATGCGGGAAACTTTGAGTCCTTACAGTAGCGATCGCTTATCAATTTTAGCACGTGAAGTTTACGTGCTTCTGCAAATGCGGCTGGAATGCGATCGCGATCGGCAAGGCATTTGTTCTTAAATTTTTCATTATTTTAGGAGAAATTTCATGTTATCCGAACAATTAGTAAAAGCAAGATTAATTTCTACCGATGCACCTCCCATTGAGTTCATGTTTAATCCCAGCGAACTCTCTTTTGAGGCAGTGATGGAAACTTCGGAAAGTACGGGAGCAAAAAGCAAAGAATCTGGAAAACCAAAAGTTAATTTTTCCCATATTAAGGCTTATAAAGTCACGATTAAGAATATTTTGTTTGATACTTATGAAGAAGGGACGGATGTTGTGGCAACATACATTGAGCCATTTAAAAGAGCTTTAGAATTTGTTGGTAAAGGAGGCGATCAAAAAGATCAACGTCCTCCTCTTTATACTTTTATTTGGGGAAAACGCATCTATTTGCGACAGTGTTTTATCGAAAATTTAGCTTATAAATTAACGCTATTTTTGCCAGATGGAACACCAGTTCGCGCCACCATCGATCAATTGACCCTAAAAGAAGTCGATGAAGAAAAACCAAGTGGAGGCGGTTTAATCAAACAACCGACGGAAATGCTTCGCAATGTTATTGATAATCTTACATCTCGTCAAAACCGCAACAAATAAGCCGTAGGATGAGTTACGTTTTGCTAACCCATCATTTCAATTTTTAGTTTGTCTAACCCGTTCCTATATTCAAACAAATGGTTGCTACTAATAGTTCATTATCTAATTCCTCTCAATCCAATAGCGGCAATTATCAATCGCTACCTAAAGTTGAAATTGAAGGACAAGAAAAACAAAAATTATATGGCGATTTGCTTCAAGTTGTGGTAGAGGAAAGCCTGCATTTTCCTGCAATGTTTACTTTGGTCATTCGCAACGATTATCAACCGGGAACGGGAGGAGGTCAAGAAAAACCTTGGCAACATGACTATTTAGAAATTGGCAGAAAAATCAAGATTGGTTTTTCTGCGAGTACAACTGCATCGCAGGATTTTCAGGATGAGAATGAGGGTCAGGTCATCGAGGGAGAAATTACGGCGATTGAGGCGCATTTTAGCGACCAAACGCAGGCTCCGATCGTCGTTCGCGGTTATGATGTTTCTCATCGCTTGCATCGAGGAAAATGGAATCGCTCTTTTCAGAATTTAACCGATAGTGATTTGGTGAAAAAAATTGCGGGAGAAGTGGGAATTTCTGTGGGAAAAGTAGATGAAAGTGGCATTCCTCATGAGTATTTATTTCAGGGAAATCAAACGAATATGGAGTTTTTGCGATCGCGTGCTTCTCGGATTGGTTTTGAACTCTTTATTCAAGATGGAAAATTGAATTTTCGCAAACCGACAAAAGATGAGACTTTAGATTTAGAATGGTTGCGAGATATCTCGAATTTTCGCGTCAGAACCACCAGTGCGGAACAAGTAAAATCGGTAGAGGTGCGGGGGTGGGACTATACTCAAAAACAAGCGATCGTCTCGACAGCAAATTCGGAAAAGGTAGTGACGGAAACGCAACAGGGAAAGGGGAGCGAGACGAGTGGAAAATTTCAGGGACTCCCCGCACCGACTTTATATGTGGTCGATCGCCCTGTAGAACAGCCGAAGGAAGCGGATTTAATGGCACAGGCTTTATGTAATGAGGTAGGGGGGCAATTTGTTCTCGCTGATGCCCGAGGGGAAGGAAATCCGAAAATTCGACCGGGACGGGTGGTGAAGTTACAAGGAATGGGCCAGTATAGCGGTCAGTATTACGTGACAGAGACGCGACACGCTTTCCAAGAGCGGATTTATACGACAGAGTTTAGCGTGCGGGGTTTGCGAGGGGGAAATTTGCTAACTTTATTGAACTCGCCGAATCGCTTGCAACCAGGGCAGACTTTTTTAGTGGGTATTGTGACAGATAATGAGGATCCGGAAGGGTTGGGACGGATTAAAGTAAAGTTTCCCAGTTTAACAGAGGAGCATAGCAGCAATTGGGCGCGGGTGGTGAGTCCGGGAGCTGGGAAAGAGCGAGGGTTTGACTGTTTGCCGGAAATTGAGGATGAGGTTTTGGTGGGGTTTGAACACGGGGATATTCATCGCCCTTATGTGTTAGGAGGGGTGTGGAATGGTGAGGATATGCCGCCGGAAAAGGTGGAGGATAGCGTTACGGATGGAAAGGTACGCTTGCGGACATTGAGAACTCGCAAAGGGCATTTGTTACAGTTTGTTGAGGAAGATAAGAGCGGGACTCAGGCAGGGGTGAGAATTAAGACGGAGAAGGGGCATCAGGTCTATTTGAATGATAGTCAAGGGAAAATTGAGATTGTGACAAAAGGGGGTCACAAGTTAATTTTGGATGATAATGGTTCTAAGATGAGTATGAGTTCGACGGGGACACTTTCGATTGAGGCAAAAGGTGCGATCGATCTGAAAACTCAAGGGGTTATTAATTTGAGCGGTAGTCAGATTAACTTGGGTTAAAAGAGAGATCCATTAAGCAGATCTAACTAATGTAAATTGTTGGGCGATCGTATAGTATTAGCCTAAGTGGTTTGAATTTTAAGTGGTTTGAGGAAGAAACCAAGATGTCTCAAGATCGATTGCCAACAAAGCCTGATTTAAGTTTTAGCCAACCACCGAAAAAAAAGTCTAAATCCTCTGACTCTTCTCGTTCATTGAACGAAAGTCAAAAAGAGAGTTCCCTTGAAGAAAACGAAGCTAGTTTCCAGACTATTAATGATGAGGACTCAGAGCTGGATTTTAGCAAGATCCCGGTAGAGCCTCCAGACAACAAATCTAATGAAACAAGTGTTCTCCCGGAATCGACTGACAAAAGCGAAATCGAAGCATCTTCTGTTAGTGTAGCAGAGAATGATTCAGAGCTGGATTTTAGCAAGATCCCGGTAGAGCCTCCAGACAACAAATCTAATGAAGTAAGCTCTTCTCAAGATTTTTCCAAATCCATTTCAGATTCAAATTCACGAGAAGCCAGAAACATTGCAAAATTTGAGGAGTATAATAAAGATCTGCGTCAAAATATGGAAATTCCAGCAGCTCAAGATACTAAATTAGAATCATTAATTCGAAAATTATACAGGCCTGGTGCTAGAGTAGGTAGTGGAAGCACAGCAGCAGCAATTAGAAAAGAACGAGAAACAGGTCAGCCTGTGGGAGGAAGATTGCACGAACAAAAAGGAAAAGATTTTATTAAAGCTCTTCAAAAGTGGCTTGATAAAAATTTAGACGCATCTCCTCAAGATAGAAGAACAGCAGAAAACCTCATTCTAGATTTACAAGACGCACTAAAACATTAGGAGTCAAGACAATGCAAGCAGCCTATATAGATGAACATTCAGGTATCATCGATCCCAATTTTCATCCTGATTGGTTAGAATTGGATGAATATGGAGGTGATGATATAGTGATTAGCAGAGAAGACTGTATGAAGCAAATTTTAGAACAAATACCCGATTTTCACTCTGCTTGGTCACAATATTGTGAATATTGGGGTGATGACTGTCCGGGTTTATGTAGCGATCTCACAGAGTTTTCTGATTTTGTAATAACACTACTTCAGAATAATAAACATTCAGTTCTCTCTAAAATCTTCTCGATTATTGAGCATCTTATGGTTCATGGAGACGAAGAAGTCAAAGATGCAGTTGCTACGTGTTTCTTGGAGAATTTACTTAATGAAACATCATTTGGAACAATTAATGCTAATGAGTTTATGCACTTTTTGGGAACAGAATCCGATCGGTATTGTAAAGAATGGGATGATTTTACAGGAGTGAGCACTTAAAGTTGATTAGGAAAATAGTCAAAATTTAACTTTCGACGAACTCATCGCTCGAGTCGAATTAGAAATTCGCAATAGTCCTTTAATCGCTTATCGTTTGGGAAAAACTCCCTCTATCCGAGAAGAGTAAGCGATACTCCGAATTCCCCTATTTCGAGAGCGATCGCGTTTTGGTAAAATGAAGAAAATGCGATTTGTTTTCTTTTTACGTCTGTTAATATGCCATCCGATCCCATCTACTCGCAATATGCAGACGGAACACCAGTCTATAGAAATCAAAGACCTCCCAGATTACCCGCAACCTCGCGTCCCTCACCCGATCCAGAAGCATCAGGAGCGCATATGCGATTGCGATGGGATGAATATAATAAAAGAATTTATCAAGCTCGCGAGTTTGATGCTGAAGGTAATCCCGTTCGAGATATTGATTTTACTATTCCGATGGATTCTTTTGGAAAACCGAGGAAAGATCATTGTATTCCCGAACAACATCGTTGGAAAGTCAATAATCCTGAAGTCGGAGCAAGATCGGGGTTCAAACGCAGTAAAGGAGAACCTTTAGAAGACTAAAAATTAGATTCACAACTTTTAAAATTAGAATGGAGAACAAAACAATGAAAGGATTAGAAATTACAGATACTACAGAAGACAACTTTTTATCTGTCGATCTATTCGAAATCTTAACCCAGATTGGCTCTCTCGTCGAGGAATCAGAATGGTATCTTGCCGATCTTGAATGCTTTGGAGAAAGTGCAGAGGAAATGATGGATCTTGCGGACAACAAAACTCATATTTCAGGTCAAAAAATGCTTGAATTATCTGCTCAATTAACTCAAATTATTGACGGCATATTTACAGGTCATCAACAAGATCGAGAACATCCTTGGATTGTTATTCAGTCTATTGATAGTTCTGCTTATGAAGTTTTTAGCACCGATCAAACAACCCTGAGCAATATCAAGCAACATTTTAAAAATGTTAGAGAGATTTCAATCACAGAAGAATTACAAGCGATCGCATAAATCGCTCTGAAATTTTCTTAATACCGCGATCGCTTTCCCGAGTTCCTCTATTTCGAGAGCGATCGCTAACAAAACTCAACCCTAAAAAAAGCGATCGCACTTCCCATTCTTGAAAAGAGCGATCGCCTTCGGATGATGATGGTGTAAGAAAATCAACGCATCCTAGGAAAATTTAAATCATTTCCACATTACCATCGTTCAAATCGAGAGTATAATGACCGACAATAGAGATGCGTTCGTAGGAGAGTAAATAGAAGTGAACTAAATCCGGATTGACTGCATCTCGGTGCATGACCATGCCATTAATTCCCACATCGTGACGATAATCGATAATGCGATCGCTTTCATCAAAAAGGACGCTAAAGAGAGGGCTTTTTACGGGTGGATTTTGCTTTAATTCTTCATAATCTTGTGTAAATGGCGTACCGTATCCCAGAGGCATATACAACCCGCGAGAATAGTCCCGTGGCGATAATTGCGGTAAGGCTTTGAGATCGACACCACTCACCACTAATTTACGCGTTTTTCCGGCTTCACTTTGGAAATAGAAATCGATTTCCTGTAACGATTGTTTGGTTAGCGGAGACTCGATCTCTTTGACGACAGCATCGGTAAGATTTTCAATTTCACTGTAATTGCTCGACCATAATTTATCGGGATCGTAAATACCGGGAGTGACAAAACTTTGAAATTGTACTTCCGAGTGACGAATATCGTCCCATGTCTGCCAACTTGCTTGCGTTTCGTCTACAATTAATTTTGCTTTCTTTTCTTGCTCGGCAACGGTAAAGATTGTCTCATTTTTGAGATCGCGGACGCTAACATGACGTTCGTTTTTTACCTCCCGTACCGTCGAAAAATCAAGAGTTTGACCTTTAAAGAAAGTCGTACCGGGATACCATGCTTCAATTCCTTGTGCGTACTGCCAATAGGATTCGCCATTCACCACTTCCACGAAGTCTTTATAACTGCCTCGGGGGAAATCAAAGAACCCTTGATAGATTTTCTGACTTTCGCCATTTTCTTCAGCAAATACTGCCAATTCCCAGTACCCCGCACCCAAACAATTATTCGTTAAATGAACGGAAATATTTTGAGTCTCGCTATTCCCTTTTACTTGAAGATGAGGAGAATCAGATTTAAAGACAACGCGCTGGCGATTAAATTCCCGTTCCATAATAAACCATTTGACCAATTCTGTATTCCCTTTTGCCGATTCTGGGGCAGAAGGAATCATCAAACTCAAGTCAATATCATTTAATGCGATCGCTATTTCTCGTCCCTCATTTTGCAGTTTAAAGGCAAGATTGTAATGCAAGTTCTCTCCAGCAGGTTGCAAAGATACATTTTCGACCCCATAACCCGCATCTTGCATCTCTTCGTAGCTCATCGCAATTTTCTGCAAATTAGCATTACCGTAACGCATTTGGTAAGTTCCTGCACTCACTAAAAGCACACTCAAAAGAATGCTGGCGGTTTTCCAATTAGTCAATCCTCGAACGATTTTAGTAGAAATAGCAGATACGCGAAACATGGTTGCAAACTCCCTAGAACTGAGAAATCTTGTTGATTTCCTACACTTCTAGAATCCTCTATTTCCAAAGGTTTCAGCAAGATCGTTACAGGATCGACATCGGTGCGCTCTCAGAATCTTCTCAGCATTTTTTCAGCGATCTCTAACCGATCTTGCAGTTTTTTGGCGATCGTGCTATAATGATATATTTATGTTCAATACAATTCTTTTCTCTTAGGATTAGCGATCGCTTCAGACTAAGCCAGAATTTTCCCCTTAACCCACAAGTAAAGATAACTGGCACTATCTCGCAAATCGAAAATAAAAGCAATCGAGATAACTGCAACGATCGCCCGAGACCAAATTTGATAGTTTCCCCTTTCCCTGCCTTGTAAAATATCTACTAGAGCGATCGCAAACGATGCCATTATCTTAAATCAAAGACTGGCAGTGAAAAAGCGAGTGACTCCAGAAATAGATTCGGGATCGAGAGGAACGAAGGTTGTTAAAATAATTACGCTTATCCCAAATAAAACAACGCAAATTAAAGTAGGAGTCCATATTTTTTCATCTCTTTGAAATGCTGCTTCAGATACCTTGTTTGTGAATATTTTTAACCAACGTGCCGCGATCGTAAAGGCAATCCCAGCAATAACCAGCGAGACAATACCAATAATTAATTGAGGCTCTTCTTCCGTTTCCGAGGGAAGAAAAGGAAAAACCCCAAAAATCAGACCGTTATTAATAACGTGAGGAATCACTGCCAACCACCAACTACCGCGATTTTGTACTCCTCGCGCCATTAAAAACGATCCCGGAATAAAGGCTAAGAGTTGGATTAAAGTACCGTGAACCAAAGCAAAAAGAACTGAGGTTAAAAATGCGGCATAAATTGGCGATCGCGCTCGTTCGTAAGCACGCAAAACAACACCGCGAAAGACAAATTCTTCATAAAAAGGAACGAAAATTGCTCCAGCAATAAACATCAAGAGTTGTTCTCTCGTTCCCGGTTGAGTATCTAAAGCCATTGCCTCTAATTGTTCCAAATAAGCAGGAAAATATAAGGCAATTACGGTAATCCAAAAGAAAATCAAGCCAAATGTTACCGTTAAATCTAACGCCGTCAATGCGATCGCGGTTTTGAGACGAGGAGGGGTTTTAAAACGAGAATCTTGTAAAAAACTGCCGACGGTATCGGGAAACATTACCCCCAAGAAAACGATCGTGAAGAAAGTCGCCGCGCACTGTCCCGCTCCCCCAAAAGGGGATGTTATTATCAATGCTGTCAGCACCAATAATAACATCCCAAACAGAAAACGATTGGCAGAAATAACGTTCATTTGTTGTTTGTTGCTTGCACTGTACTTCGACAAGCTCAGCAGCCGCTAAGTCGAAGTGTTCGTTGTTTGGAGCCTAATCACTAATAACTAACAACAAATAACTAATTTAATGCAAGAAGTGGCGAACTCCGGTGAGAACCATCACCAATCCTAACTCATTGGCGGCAGCAATGGAGTCTTTATCGCGAATTGAGCCGCCGGGTTGAATAATAGTTTTAATTCCGGCTGCGGCTGCCGTCCTGACGCTATCGTCAAAGGGGAAGAAACCATCACTGGCAAGACAAGCCCCTTTTGTTGCCTCTCCTGCTTGTTCTAGGGCGATTTTAGCGGCACCGACGCGGTTCATTTGTCCCGCACCGACTCCCACAGTGACGCGATCGCGGGTGACGACGATGGCATTAGATTTGACGTGCTTGGCGACTTTCCAAGCAAATAACATTTCTGCCAATTCTGCCTCGCTGGGTTGTTTTTCCGTGGCGATCGTCCAGCTTTCTTGTTTATCTTCAATTTCATCGGCAGCTTGCACTAAAACGCCTCCAGCAATGATTTTCGCTGTCGTTAATGCCCCTTCATGGAAATTCGGCAAAATTAACACCCGTAATTTAGATTTCTTCGCGAGAATTGCTTTGGCTTCTTCCTCGCAACCCAGGGCGACAACGCATTCTAAAAAGGTTGTTTTTAAGGCTTTAGCAGTTGGAGCATCGATCGCTTGATTCAAGGCAACAATTCCGCCAAATGCAGAAACAGAATCGGCATTAAATGCCTTTTCGTAAGCCTCCGATAGAGTTGATGCGATCGCTACGCCGCAGGGATTGGTATGCTTTAAAACGGCGGCGGTGGGTTCTCCGGAAAACTCTTTAATAATGCGTCGGGCGGCTTCTAAGTCTACTAAATTGTTGTAACTGAGTTCTTTTCCCTGCAATTTTTCTGCAATTGCCCAGCCTTGTTCGCCGGTTTTATACCACGTTGCTTTTTGATGGGGATTTTCACCGTAACGCAGGGTTTGTAATGGTTCTGCAAAGAGGGAAAACGGGGCTTCGGTTTTGTTTAATTCGGCGAAATAAGTCGATATGGCGCGATCGTAAGCGGCAGTCATCATAAACCCTTCCATCGCTCTTTGCTGGCGAAATTCGAGGGAAATTTCTCCGCCAGAATTGCGAAGTTCTTGGAGATAGTCATTGTAGCGATCGGGGTTGCATAAAACCGTTAAATGTGCGTGGTTTTTTGCCGCCGCTCGCAGTAACGTCGGACCGCCAATATCGATCTTTTCAATCGCTTCGGCAACGGTAACATCGGGTTTGGCAATGGTTGCTTCAAAGGGATAAAGATTCACCACTACTAAATCCAAAGGACGAATATCATTGGCTTCTAATTCCTGCAAATCTTGGGGTATATCTTTGCGGGCTAAAATGCCTCCGTGAATGCGCGGATGCAAAGTTTTCACCCGTCCCCCCAAAATTTCCGGCGATCGCGTGTAGTCGCTAACTTTCGTCACGGGAATGCCCGCATCTTGCAGCACTTTTGCCGTCCCGCCACTGCTGAGGAGTTCAAAGGCAAATTCTTCTACTAATTGACGGGCGAGTTCGACAATTCCCGTTTTATCCGAAACGCTCAGCAGTGCTAGTTTTCCCATGAAAGGCTATCTCTCCAATGACTCGATGCCCGATTATTATCTCTCAACGTCATCTCAATCCCTATAAATAAAATCTTGAGATTTTGGCGAAGTGCGATCGAGAAGCTCCACAAATCAATTCAAAATTCAAAATTATCAATTCAAAAAAGCTCGATCTTTTTATGAGAGCGATCGTATTAGGTGTAATTTAGCTATAGCAATTATCGAATGGATGAGGTACACTAGGAAAAAAGGAGGTCAAAAAAATAAATGAAAGCATACTCAACAGATTTTAGAAAAAAAATTATCGAAACTTACGAAGAAGAAAAAATCTCACAAAGAGAGTTAGCA
>JAGHZQ010000006.1 GCA_017746715.1 Cyanobacteria bacterium SBLK | reverse complement strand
TTTTGAATTGGTTCAAGGACAATCCGAAGGCGGAGAAGAGTTCGGGGGAGCAGTTAGCTCTATTCGGAGATTCGCAGAACTTGCCGGAACGTCGCCGAGTTGATGGCATTACGGTACGCAATAAATTTGAGGATGCTATCAAAGATAAGGGCGGGACGGATAAAACTTACGCTCGTTCGACTGAAGCACTCACGCGAGAGGTGATGGGTTGCGGTACAAGAGAACTTTACGAACAAACTGAGGCTAAGAAAGGCGATCGCTCTACGCTCCCAGAAGTAGCTCAAGAAGCGCTGATGACGGGAGAAATCGTTGCGACTCACGATTTGAACGAGCGAGAAGTTTCGGGAACGACACGGGAGAAAAATGAGCAAATTGTAGAAAGCGTGAAGGATTCGGGACGCAAAACAAGGAGGTTGTTTCCTTGGTAGCAATGGTTATTGTGCGGCTTTGGCTATAATAGACAACAGTTCTGAAAAATAGTCATGAGTGTAGCGCGATCGCTAGTCAAATTAGGCTTTGGTGCTGTTTGTGTGTTGGGTGGCGTGACGTTTGCTCCTCTTCTCACAGGAGGCGGGGTTATTTTAGCGACTGCATTGGGGAATGTTGCTGCTGGCAATACAGCCAATGCGATCGATGCTCTAACAGCAGGAGAAGAAGGCGATCGCCCTTGCAGCGAAACAATATCGAGGCAATACCCGCAAGAACTTAGAAAAAATTGCAGCGACAGCGAAGGATAATTGGGTAAAAATTGCCCAGCAAGAACTCACACAACAACTCTATCCAGAATTAAAAGAGGGAAGACTCGATCTGCGATCCCTATCTGGTGCGCTCTATTTTTGACTGGCTGCACAGAATTTTAGAAACTTAAGACTATGGGAAAAACATTAAGATTTAGGTTTTTTGCGAACATTAACGGCTGCCCCACTATTGGGCCTTGACTCCTCGCGATTCCTCGGATTTAATTGATTTCGTTCCACCCTACATTCCGCAGGTAGAAAAAGAAAACGATGGTATTTTTGAAGAATGTCAAAAAAAGTACCGACAATCGAAGTTAAAGATATCGACCACTGCGGCATCGTAGCCGGGATAGTCGATGAGATAGGTTTGGTCGAACAAATTAACCAAGAGTTGGGAATCCACCCCCAAGAAAAAATAAGTGCGGGAATAGCCGTCAAAGCCATGATAATCAATGGCTTGGGTTTAGTGAGTGCGCCGTTATATCTGTTTGAAAAATTCTTTGTAGGGAAGGCAACCGAACACTTACTCGGAGAGGGAATCAAAGCCGAATATCTTAATAATGACAGATTGGGCAGAGTCCTCGATAAACTCTATGAAGCGGGAGGCACCTTGTTATTTGTGAAAATCGCTTTGAGTGCAGCATCTCGGTTGGGAGTGAAGATGAAAAATCTACACTTGGATTCAAGTTCGTTTCACGTTCATGGGAAATATATCGAACCGCATTCATCGGTTGAGGAAGAGGTAGCAAGTCTAGCAATTGTGCGAGGCTATTCGAGAGACCATAGACCGGATTTAAAACAGTTTATGGTAGATTTAATTTGTAGTGGAGATGGAGACGTGCCAGTATATCTGAGAGTGGGAAATGGCAACGAGTCCGACCAAGCCATCTTTGGGCAACTCATCCGAGAATTCAAACAGCAATGGGACGAGCAAGCTCTATTCGTTGCCGATGCGGCGCTGTATAGTGAGGATAACATCCAATCATTAGGGGAACTGCGATGGCTAGCCCGAGTGCCAGCAACCCTCAAAGCTGCACAAGAGTTAATGGAACAGTTGCCCGAAGAAGTATTCTATCAGGGGCAAGAGAAAGGCTATCGATGGTCGTGCGTCTGCAACAGTTACGGAGGGATTCCTCAACGATGGCTGGTCGTGGAAAGTGAAGCTAGAAAAGAAGCCGACCTCAAACACTTAGAAAGCCAAATAATCAAGCATTTAGACTCAGCCCAAAAGCAATTCAAGCAGTTGCAGAGTCACGATTTTGCTTGCGCTCCTGATGCCTTAGCTGCTGCCGAACAACTCCAAAAACAGTGGCGTTACCATCATCTAGAAGGGCTTCAAGTTGTGGCTCTTCCTCACTACACGCAATCGGGGCGACCCCGTAAAGGACAAGAACCCGAAAGCTATCGCTATCGTCTCCAAGGCACTTTGACTCTCAAGGAGGAAGTCGTCTCCATCGCCCAAACCCGCGCTGGACGCTTTATTCTCGCCACTAATGTCCTCGATTCTCAGAGCTTAGGAGAAGAGCAAATGCTGCTGGAGTATAAAGAGCAACAATGCACCGAGAGAGGTTTCCGCTCTCTTGGTGCGCGTTCCCTAGGCGAGGAGACCTCGCCGGGGTCGCACCGCTTTCTCAAAGATCCTTTATTCTTTACCAGCAGTGTCTTCCTCAAGACTCCTCAACGGGTGGCAGCATTAGCGATGGTGATGGCACTGTGTTTATTGGTCTATACCCTCGCTCAAAGAACCCTACGCCAGAGTTTGGCTCGCTCTGAGCAGACCATTGCCAATCAATCTGGCCAAACCTACTGCTACCCCTACGATGCGTTGGATTTTTCAGTCTTTTCAGTCGATTCATTTTGTTGTTCTTGATGGGGGACAACGCATTGTTAACTTAACTCTGGAGCATCAACGAATTCTTCAGTTTCTTGGTGCTCCCTGCCAAAAATATTATTTGTTGGTTTGATCAACCTGCGGAATGTGGGCTCTAACATCCCGGTAGTGGCGAGCAATTGCAGGAGAGAACGCAGTTGATGAAGGGGAATGCCGCAGCGATCGCAAATTTGGGCGGGAGGCAGGGTATCGAGGTCGGAATCCTATTGTTTTTTAAGTTTTTCTTTAGGTTCTCTGTTGTTAATGACTTTAATCCATTCTTAAACTTTGCAG
>JAGHZQ010000089.1 GCA_017746715.1 Cyanobacteria bacterium SBLK | reverse complement strand
TTGCGAACTGTGGGAGCAAGAACCTACAAAGCTCTAGAGGCAGCAATTGAATTCGCAATTTCACAAGTTACTCAAGAAGATATTCACAATTGGTTTACCCATTGTTGTTACTGTACCTCATCATTTTGAGAAACGCTATAGAATATAAAAAGTAATAGCTAAATTGGAAGAACTATATATGAGTTTTAATCTTCAGCAAACATATTCAATGGCAGCAAGCCCAATCCCTCCTATATCATGGGAAGATTATTCAAGTTATATAATTCAAGAGTATCAAGACTTGTTAAATACTAATTCTGATGAACAAACAATGCAGGATTTTTTTGAGAAAAATCCAAGTTTTATTCCGGGAGCATATGGACTACAAGATAAGACTAGCCATAATCCACTATATTAAGCTCACCAACAACTAAGTGATTGGAAAGAATGGTTTGCCGATCCGGCTAAACTACTTCAATTCAGAAATGATTATGGTATAAATATTTGTCCATTTAATGAAAGACAAGTTAAGCCATATTTTATTTTGATTTATGGAAAAAGAGAAGAAATAGAAGGTTCACAAATTAGACCTCAAAGAAAATCAAGACTAGCTTATTCGGACGAACTTATCATGTCTTATGATAGACTTAAACCTTCCTATGATAAGAATCACTATTTTTGTGGAAAAAGAACAGCAAATGGATATAAAATGATTTCCTTTCCCGAATATCTATACTTATATCCAGATATCACAAAGGATATGTATTTATTTTCTAATAAAGAACAATCAATTCAACAAAACAAAAAAATATCTCAAGAAAGAAAAGATTTTTTGATAAAAAGACTGGAATATTGGATGGATTGGGTCAAATCAGGAGCAACAGGCACAATAATATCTTCAGATAGAGAATAATGTTTTTAATGTCAAGAAATGATATAACAGTGGCGACAGTATGCAGGGGGTTTGGGGGAGGCATCTCGTCCCCCAATGGCAGGGTGACCCCGCGTCGGCGAAAGACGCAAGGGAATGCGCCCTGTTGGGGTCTGGGGGGCTAGCCCCCCAGTAAACTTCGGGTTTTCAGCAAAGATTGAATGATACTCTGACGTTATAAATTACCGCGATCGCATGAAATTAAAGAATCCTTTCAAAAAGTTTTGTAAGCCTTCATTCTTAGCAAATTTCTGCTTATTCAAAAGCAATCCAGCTTTGCTATTCACCTCGGAAAGCGTAGGATAAACGTGAATTCCCGTGAGAGCTTTGACGGGTAATTTATTCGCCATTGCTAACACGACCTCATGAATTAATTCTCCGGCTGAAGGTCCGACGATATGCGCCCCTAAAATCTCCCCATTGGCACGAGTAATAATTTTACCAAAACCTTTAGTTGCATTCTCTGCTTGAGCGCGATCGACCCCTGCAAAAGGCTGTTTTAAAACAAATACATCATCCCCATATCGTTCTCGTGCTTGCTGTTCCGTCAAACCCACCCGAGCCAGTTCCGGCTCGGTAAAAGTTGCCCAAGGAATAACGCGATAATTGGCTTTGCTGGGCTTCAATCTCGTAATCGGAGAAAACATGGCATTCGTAACTGCTACTACAGCTTCATAGCCGGCGACATGGGTAAATTGATAGCCGCCAATAACATCGCCACAAGCTAAAATACGCGGGTTTGTCGTCCGCAAATCCAAGCCGACTTTAATGCCTTTTTTCCCGTATTGAACCCCTGCTGCTTCCAAATTCAAACTATCTACATTGGGAATGCGTCCCGCAGAAACTAATATTTCATCGGCAATTATTTTCTCTCCTTCTCCATCTTTTGGCCCCGCCCACAAGCATTTTTTACCGTCAATGATTTCAACTTTTTTCGCCCGAGAATTCTTAAGGATGCGAATGCCTTCCGATTCTAATTGTTCTTGTACGACTGCGGCAGCTTCTGGGTCCTCTTTAGGCATGATTTGGTCGCGACTGGCAATAATTGTGACTTGCGAACCCAAACGATGAAAAGACTGCCCTAATTCGCAACCGATGGGACCGGCACCGATAACAATTAAAGAATCGGGACGTTCTTTTAAGGAAAATACTTTTTCATTGGTTAAAAAGCCTGCTTCTTGCAACCCTTCCACGGGAGGAATTGCGGGACGAGATCCGGTCGAAACGACGAACGATCGCGCCTTTAATTGCCGTCCGTTCACTTCAAAGGTCTCACGATCGACGAATTGCCCCGATCCGAAAATCACCTCGACTCCCAAGCCGCGAAACCGTTCTGGAGAGTCGTGGGGTTCGATCGCTTTAATCACGCTTTGCACGTATCCCGTGGCTTCCTCAAATTTGATTTTGGGCGCATCGGTATAGATACCAAAGCGAGAGCCGTGTTTGACTTCATAAGCAACTCTGGCGGCGTGAATGAGGGATTTACTGGGGACGCAGCCATACCAGAGACAGTCCCCCCCTAGTTTTTCCTTTTCGACTAGCGCTACTTTTGCCTTGAGTTGGGCGGCGACGCTAGCCACCACCAAACCGCCAGACCCCCCGCCAATGACGACGATATCGTAATCTACTGCCATCTTGCTATCTTCCTTTGCGATCGATTTTGCTTTCAGTGTAATGGCATTGAAACCGATGGAGATGAAGGGGTGCTGAATGCAGCCTGAATGAGGATTTAGGGGAAATTGAGCGATCGCTTGTTAATAAAGGGGTGGGTTGAGAATGCGATCGCAAGTGAGAGAAAGTTCGGGGAATGTTGGCGAAGCGATCGCCCTATCTCCGCGATAAATTTGTTCTCGATACTCCCCATCCACCCAAATGAAGATGGTAATTTTATTTTCTACGGGGTCAACAATCCAATATTCTAAAATGCCGCGATCGCGATATTCTCTAACTTTATCTTCATAATCTCGGCGGCGATTTTCTCGTCCCGGACTAACAATTTCTACGGCTAATAAAACTGGTGAATTTTCTAAAATTGCTCGAGATTGGTTTTGGATGCTTGCCCAAATATTGCCCTCAACGACAAATAGATCGGGAATGCGCGATTTGGCAATATCCGTGCGAATTCCAGCCCCGAAAATGACCGCCCATTGCGAGTTTAAACGAATTTGTTCCAGCCAAAATTGTCGTTCGAGAAAATGAGCAATCGTAATATGACGGGGACTGGGCGGAGTCATAGCAATTAATTTTCCATTTTCCAATTCATAAAGAATATCCGTTCCATCATCATAGTTTAAATACTCCTCAAATGTTAACTTTACAGGAGTTTGAACCATCGTTGCATTCCCCAGTGCGCTCTTTAACCTATTATGACCTAGAGCGAGTCAAATGCGATCGCTCAAGTGCACTATTATCAGTTTTGGCGATCGCACGATCGTGTTTAGATAAGTTTGGTTTAAATTGCTTTACATCTTACGAGCGATCGCTGCAAATTCGCTTGATTTCTCATCATATGGAGATCCCGCAACATCAGCATAAAATCCCTCAACAGAAAAACCGGCTGCCTTAAATTCTCTTTCAATATCTTCAGGTTCAAAATATTGCAGCCAGTTGTATATTGTTCTGGTGCGGTTCGACTCAATAATTGTGTATTTGTCCAGCGTAACTTTTTCTTCATCGTATTTAAAAGTATTGAGAAATCCATAGTATTTATTCGCCGACCAGAATCCGTTTAACTGGTTTATCTCATATAGAGCAATCTCTTCCTTTTGTTCAAATGCCGATAGAGAATAGACATCAAGAAGCACTGAACCGTTCGGTTTTAAAATCCTGTGGAATTTGCTCAGAATTCCTTTTCTCTGGGTTGGGCTAAGGGCGCAAAAATCACACATAATCATCAGTACAAGATCGAATCGGTCATCTGTTTCAAACTCTAAATAGTCTTGCTTCACGTAATTAATATTTAATTGCTCGTGGACTGCGACTTCCTTTGCGTATTCGATGGATCTTCCTGAGAAATCAATCCCTGTTACATTCGCTCCGTGTTTTGCTAAACGTGCCGCATACAATCCAGGCCCGCAGCCAAAATCTGCGATTTTAAATCCCTGACTAATACTAAACTTAGATAATATCCATTCTACCGATCGCTTGATAAATTTCGCGTTTCGCGAAGAAATGTCGATTGTCTCATTAAGATGGAAAGAAAGCATCTGCTTTGATGTATATTCATCTGTCCACAGATTGATTGCGGTGTAAAACTGGAATAGTTTTGGTCGTTTGTTGATTCGCTCTAACTCTTCAAACATTTCGTTCCTCAGTGAGATTCTTTGACCTATTATGACCTAGGACGAATCAAATACGATCGCGCAATACCAGTTACGATCGAGTTTGACAATCGCATAATATTTGAGTTATTCTGAAAATATGGCTAAAGATATTTACCACAATTCTGTTAGAGTTGCCCTAGAAAAAGATGGTTGGATAATCACGAACGATCCCTTAACACTAAGAGCAGGGAAACGAGATGTCTTTGTCGATCTTGCCGCAGAAAAAATACTGATAGCAGAGCGAAAAGAACAAAAAATTAAGGACAAAAAATTGCTGTTGAAATTAAAAGTTTCAATAGTTTATCTTTAGTTAAAGATTTAGAGCAAGCTCTAGGACAGTATATTCTTTATGCTAATCTTCTCTCGCGCTCTCAGCCCGATCGCCTTCTTTATTTGGCAATTCGTGAAGAAATTTACTTAGACTTTTTTCAAGAGGAGATCGTTCAAATTATTCTTGAGGATAATCCTATCAAGCTCATTGTTTTTGATTCAGAACAGGAGGTTATCGTTCAATGGAAGCATTAATTCTTAATAAGCTCGAAGAATATCGCGATCGCATCGAAAATATTCTCGAAAATTATACCCATATTTCTTACAGTAATGCTTGTATTGAGAATACTGCGATCGCCAGTCAAGATCGCAATCATTTTCTCATTGTTAGTGAAGGATGGGAAGGAAAGCGCCGCATTCATCGCACTCTCGTTCACCTGCAAATTCGTAATGAGAAAATTTGGGTACATTTTGATGGGACTGCTGATGGAGTGGTCGAAAAATTGCTCGAAACAGGCATTCCAAAAGAAGATATTGTACTTGCTTTTCACCCTCCCCATGTTCGGGAAAAAGGGGATTTTGCGATCGCGTAGCCTGTTGTCGATGAGTTAGGCGATCGCGAGCTAGAAAAATATGGAAATTGGGAGAAGCGATCGCGTTATCTTCTCAAATTGATTTATAATACACATACTATACATAACGGCGATCGCAATGATTGATATTTATGGTGGTAAAGAGTCGAGTATTATAGTTCTCTGATTGATGCTTCCAAAACAAGGAAAACCGAACTGACAAAGACATTAAATATTTATATCCAACGGATAGAAACAGACGATAGCGGTTTAGCGATTAAACTTTATCCCTTTACCCGAAACTATGAAGAATGCAATGCTCGCGTCGTTGTTATCGATCCTCATATTGCCTTTGGTAAAATGACGATTGCAGGAACGGGTATTCCAATAGATATCATTATTGAGCGATTTTGTGCTGGAGATTCTTACGAATTACTCGCTTATGATTATGAGTGTAACATCGACAAAATCAAAGAAGTGATTCGCTTTAATAATCCTCCTATCGCTGCATGAGTCAAGAGTATGAGATAACGTTTTTTGTCGATCGCTCATTGGGAAAACATACTGTTCCAGAAATATTAAGAGCTACAGGTATTAATGTTGAAATCCATGACGATCATTTTTCTCAACAGACTTTGGATGTAGAATGGATACCAGAGATCGGAGAACAAGACTGGATTATTCTGACTAAAGATGCACGCATTGCTACAAATCGTCACGAACGTCAAGCTGTTGCTTATGCAGGACTTAAAATGTTTGCTTTCGCATCGCAAAATTTATCGGGTGAAGCAATGGCGATCGCTTTTCAGAAGGCTTTACCTAAGATGTTGAAATTTATCGACGAAAGTACCGCTCCATTTATTGCTAAAGTTTACAAAGATGGTAAAGTAATTGAAGAAGCGTAGATTTCCATACTCATCGTAAGAACCGTAATTCATAAGATTTATGATAAATTATTAATCTGAATTATAACTATAACATCTCTAAAATTTTTCTGCAATCCCCTAATTAAAGTCAAAAATAGGGCGGGCAAATGCCCACCCGATCGCAAACGAATTTCTCAAACTAAATTTCTCAAATTAACGACGCGACATTAAAATCAATTGCGCTAATTGTAAGACTGCATAAACCGCCGTTGCTACATAAGTCCATGCTGCCGCTTGCAAGACTGCTTTTGCCCCTTTCTTCTCATCTCCTTGTAAAATATCGAGTTGGTCGATTAATTTTAAAGCGCGAGCAGAGGCATCAAATTCGACAGGTAACGTGACAATATGAAACAAAATTACGGCAGCAAAAAGAAAAATGCCGATATTGACAAACAAAGCAGAAAGACTGCCTAAAGAACTTAACACAATGCCGATGATAACCAAAGCCGGTCCTAATTGCGAGCCTAAATTAGCAGCCGGAACCAAAGACGCTCGCACGTTCATAAAAGTATAACCCTTGCGGTCTTGCAAAACGTGACCGCATTCGTGGGCAGCTACCGCAGCCGCAGCAAGGGAAGTCGAATTATAGATTCCTCTTGACAAACGCACGGCACTTGCACTCGGATCGTAATGATCGGTTAACTCTCCTTCTATCAGTTCGACGCTAACACTGCTAATTCCCATTGTTGAGAGAATTCTTTCTGCAACCTGCGCTCCCGTCAAGCCCAAACTGGAAGGAACGCGAGAATATTTACGATATGCTCCTTTTACTTGACTTTGCGCCCAAAACATGAGCAACATTCCGGGAATCAAGAGTAAATAAGACCAATGGAAAATCATAAACGAATAGCCCTCCTCAGTCATTGAGAATAGATGATTTTTACAAGGCTTAACTCTGATTATACAAAATAAAAAAAGTGAAGAAAATCAAGTCATGTTATCTCAAAAACAAAAAATGCTAAATATTTGAGCGTCGAATTAAGAAAGAGACCGGCCAAAATTGTAGTTATTCATTTTAAGACCCTCGCGATCCGTTCGTTTTGGCTGGGTTGAGGGCTTGCTTTTGTATTGTTGGGGATTCGCCTCAAACCCGCACGGATGGGTTTTTACATCTTTCCTCGTTGCCAAACGACACAGCCAAAGTCCAAAGTTATTTTTTGCGGTTGAGTCGTGCAATGCTTCGAGGTTTCCTCGTCCGCTATCTGGGTAGATTTCCGAACCCCAACTCGGCGATCGCAGTTATTTTTTGCCGCTGCGAGAGAAAACGCCTTGTTCGAGAGCGCGATCGCTGGTATTGATATTGATGAATCACCAACCCATAGCCCGATACCCCCGATAAAATATGCGAATCGCACTGTTTACAGAAACATTTTTACCGAAAGTTGATGGCATTGTTACTCGCCTGCGCCATACCGTCGAACATTTGGAACGCAATGGCGATCGCGTTCTTGTGGTTTGTCCCCAAGGCGGACTCAAGGAATATAAAGGCGCAAAAATTTTCGGTCTTTCCTCTTTTCCCCTCCCCTTTTATCCCGAACTCAAAGTCGCCCTTCCTCGTCCCGCGATCGGCAAGCAATTAGAGAAGTTTAAACCCGATCTCATTCACGTCGTAAACCCGGCAATTTTGGGACTGGCAGGAATTTATTACGCCAAAATGCTGAATATTCCCCTCGTAGCTTCCTATCACACCCATTTGCCCCAGTATTTGCATCATTACGGTTTCGGAGCGTTAGAAGGCTTTTTGTGGGAGTTGTTGAAAGCCGCCCACAATCAAGCGCAGTTGAACCTATGTACCTCTTCGGCAATGGTAGAAGAATTGCGGGGTCACGGTATCGAACGCTTGGATTTGTGGCAAAGAGGGGTCGATACGGAGATGTTCCAACCCCATCTCGCTTCGGCCAAAATGCGCGATCGCCTTTCCAAAGGCCATTCCGATCGCCCCCTCCTCCTCTACGTGGGTCGGGTCTCTCCAGAAAAGGAAATCGAGCAAATTAAACCCATTTTGGAAGCTATTCCGGGATCGCGGTTGGCGATCGTGGGCAATGGTCCCCACCGGGCTGCTTTGGAGAAACATTTTGCGGGAACGCCGACGAATTTTGTGGGGTATTTACACGGGTTAGAACTGGCCTCGGCCTTTGCTTCGGCAGACGCTTTTGTCTTCACCTCCCGTACGGAAACCCTCGGACTGGTGGTTTTAGAAGCAATGGCGGCAGGATGTCCGGTCGTTGCGGCTAACTCTGGCGGCATTCCCGATATTGTCACCGATGGCGAGAATGGCTATCTCTTCGATCCTGCCGATCCCAACGGGGCGATCGCGGCAACTCAACGCTTGTTAGCGGCCAAGGACGAACGGGAATCTCTCCGCACCAATGCCCGCACGGAGGCGGAACGATGGGGGTGGTCGGCGGCCACTCGCCAGTTACAAGATTATTATCGTACCGTGGTTGATTCTGAATCTCTCTCTGCTGCCGCGTAAGCGATCGGAAGGTCTACAGGATTCTAAAATCCTGTAGACCTTTAAATTAATTGGAGTATTGCTAAAAACAGTACGATCTCAATTATGAGATAAAATTACAAGGAAAGAAAGAACCGTTAAAGAAGCGCAATATAGAAAAATACGAACAATCTATCGAATAGCGATCGCTACAACAAGGAACTCGATTGAATATTGCCGAGTTATTGAAAATTTTCCGAGTATGAGAGGATTGTTTTCGCCTTAAAGATACTAGCGATATTACCCGATCGAGCGATCGCTACCTCTATACTGTAGGATTTGCCATTTATTTACCCATGCAACACGCACAGATACGCCACCCGAGTATTTTTTTATTCCTCAGTTTTTCTCTGATGGCATTAAATACACTAGCTTGGAATATCGCCGTTTCAATTTTTATCGATCGGGTAGATTCAGGACATTTACCAATTGCCTATATTCTATTGGGACTGCTTTCTATTCCTATTACTTTAGTTACTTCTCGATTGGTCGATCGCTACGATCGCACTCGCTTATTTTCTTATATGCTTCTAGGAAGCATCGCTCTATTTTTAGGAATTCGCTTGTTACTAAATTTAGAGAGTACTTTCGTTGCCTATGCGATTTTTATCGCTTTTTACTTTCAGTGGAATTTGATTATTCATATTATGTTACCCAGTCTTCTGGCCGATTACTTTAGCACTTTAGACTGGAAAAAATATAGTACTTCTATAACTATGGCTCAGGGAATTGGGGGAATCCTCGGAGGCGGTTTAACCAGCTGGTTCTCTAGCTATATGAAAACAGAAAATATGGTGTTATTACTGCCAATCTTTTCTATAGTAGCATTAGGTCAAATTATTTATATCATTCGCTATAAAAAGAAAATAAAAAACATTACAAAGGAGACACAGAATTCAGTTATCCAAAGCCCGAAAGAATTTGGTATTTTGGTTAAACAATATCCAATTATCTTCTTACTTGCGATCGATACAGTTGTTACGATAATTCTAAAGTCTTTCTCCGAGTTTGAATTTTTCAGTATTTACGCCCGAGTTTTCTCCGACCAAGAAACGCGCACAAACTTTTTAGGACAGATGCGAATGATTAATTCGAGCTTGCAATTACTCATTCTTTTATTTATGAAACCCCTGATTCAAAAATTACGAGTCAGCGAGGCAAATTTACTCTATCCTTCGGTTAGTGTCGGCAGTTTTTTGACCTTTGCATTTCAATTCAATCTCCGTGGGGCGATCGTCCTCGATCTACACAATAATGCGTTTACTCAAGGACTTAATGTTCCCGTCAGTACCCTAAATTATAATGCTCTTCCCCATCGGATAATCGGACAGGCGAGATCGATCTGCGACGGGTTATTTTACTTCATTGGTCTTGCTTTAGGAGGAGGGATTCTCTGGGTTGCTCAAACCATTTTGACTCCTTTTCAGATGGGGTTTATCGGTATTGGTTTGAGTATTATATTTTGGATCGCGCGCTATCAAATTGGGAAAAGCTACTTACCAACACTGATGACGACATTACAGTCTAATTCCGTTGACTTAAATGCAGTGAGTGACAGATTACCGCAATTACCCAATACCTATAATTCTCAAATCCGCCAATTGCTCGGGAGCGATCGCCAATCCGAACAAATTTTGGGTTTAGAATTAGCATCCCGTCTGAGTCATCCTAACAAAGTTTTATCATCTGTCGATCGATTGCTCGCGAATTATCCTTCAGAGAAAATTCATCAGGCTGCGATTCATTTTCTCAGCATTCAGGATCTAACAATTAGTCGTTATTTGGGACAATTGCTTCAATCTGAAAATTTGTCATTGCAGAGAATTGCTTTGCAATCTTTGATTGCGAGCAAACAGCCTCTCACCGAGATCGAAGTTCGCGGATTGCTACAAAATCGTCTTTGGAAAAGCGTTCAAAATATCCTCTCTCAGAAACCTTCCCGAACTTTACGCAAGCAAGTTAGAGAAATCCAAATCTTAGCTTATATTGCAGCAGCACCCGCGAGGAATCCCGATTCCGATCTTCAACACTTTTTATTACAAAAAATCAGCCTTTCAGCTCTAAATAATTCGTCAGAGCAACTCATAATCATTCGCGCCATTCGTCAGAGTCAAAACCGAGAATTGATACCGATTGTTGTGGAAATGCTAACCCATGCTACAGCCGAAGTCAAAATTGAAGCATTAGGGATTTTAGCCGAACTTGCCAATCTTTCCGATAAAAGACTGGCAGAAATGAGCCTTGCTGAATTAACTCATCCCGATCCTTTTGTCCGAATGGCAGCTTTTAAGTTGCTGGGTTCGATTCGCCATCCTAAACTATTAAAGAAAGTTGCATTAGGATTGCAAAATGATAATTTAGTCGTTCGCTTACACGCTGCCAAAGCACTCGCCCAATACGGAAAACTCAGTTTTGATTATTCTCAACCCTTGCTCGACTCTTCTCGAAATGAGGTTGTTTTAGCTGCAATTTCAGCCATTGCTAAAGTGGGCAATCGTCGCGCTCAAGATATCCTCTATAACTATTTGAGGCCAAAATATTCTCTATTAGCCGATATAATCCGATGGCGACAACTCATTCCCTCAGATGCTCCTAACCGGCTATTTTTGAACCTAGCGATCGCGGATTATCAAGCCCGACTGGTTTATCTTGTTTTATACACCCTCTCCCAACTCGATCGCGATGGAGAATTAAGCGATATTCGGATTCTGCTGCACGATCTAGATCTTAGAACCAAAGCCAATGCGATTGAGGCTTTAGCGTCCGGAAGTCATCGGCGATTTATCTTGCCGATCGTGCCTTTACTCGAACGACCCGATGGAGAAACATCCGTTTCAATCTGGACTTCATTTCTAACCAAAGATGCTCTCCAACAGAAAATTGTGGCATCGGGCGATCGCTGGTTAATTGTTGCTGCTTTGCTGTTAACAAAGAAAATAGTGAATTTTCAGAATATTTCTGACCCAATAACAGGCAGTTTTGTCAAATACTTGAACCTAGAAAATAACTTTTCGATCGAGCGCCTTGTTTTTCTCAAGACTGTTTCGTTATTGAACTCCTTATTTCTGGACGAACTCCTGCAAATTCACACTGTTTTAATTGAAGAAAACTATCGTTCGGGTGAAACGATTGGAACTCTAGGGCAACCTTGGAACAAATTATTGATTGTCTATCAAGGTAAAATTGAGACGATTCCGTCAAATGCTCCAGAGTCGATCTGCATGAGTCAAGGTGACTATTTCGGGGCAATAGCACTATTTCAAGAGATTTCGCTAGAGTTTACCGTCGTCGCTCATTCTGATGCTAAGGTATTGACTCTGAATCGCGATGAGGTTCAAAATTTAATTGAAGTCTGCCCTCGGTTGTTAACTTGTTTATCCCGGGATTAACTATTTTTGAATTGATAATTTTGAATTGATTTGATTTTTATTTTTCCTCTTTTTTCAGTCTTTTTTTCAAGCGTTGGGGATCGCCGCGATCGCGAATCTTTCCCCCTTCCAATAAAAACGCCCCATCGCAATAATCCAGTTCGTTAAGGCGGTGGGTTACCCAAAGTGCAGTTAAGTTTCGTTCTTTAACTAAAGTCCGAACTTGCCGAACTAATTCGATCTGAGTATCGGGATCGAGGAGGGCGGTGGGTTCGTCGAGAATTAAAACTCGGCACTGTCTGGCAATTTCTCCAGCGATCGCGATGCGCTGTTTTTGTCCGCCGCTTAACGCATAAATCGGCCGCCGTTGCAAGTCTAACAATCCCACCGCTTCAAGGGCTTCTCGCACTCTGGCCAGAGTCTCTCGATAGGTTAAATTTTCCCGCACCAACCCAAACGCAATATCTGCCCCCACCGTGGGCATAACCAACTGGCGATCGGGGTTCTGGAAGACAAAACCAAGGGGTTGAATCGTGTCGATCTGCCCCTCTTCCGCTTCTAGCAAACCTGCCAGCAGTTTAAGCAAGGTCGATTTTCCGCTTCCATTTGCTCCCAAGAGCATCCAAAATTCCCCTTGAGGAATGTTAAACGAACAAGCATCTAAAATCGGCGTATTGGTTTGCCAGCTAAAAGATAAATTTTCAACAGCGATCGCGTTTTGAGCCATATTTTTCCCGAGAAAAGGAGACGAAGGCAGATAAAAAAATTTATCCTTCATCCTTCATCCCTCATCCTTATCTAATTCACTCCTTCTCGCTGCCAAAGAATCCGGGGGTGCGTCCTGAAGCCGTTGCTGATTTCTGAGAAATCACCACCGCACTAATGCGATCGCTAAAGACGGCAATTTCCTTATCGGGTTGTTTTTCGCAGGTCAAGCAGACCAGTTCGGGAGTCACCTTCTTCATCGCTTCGAGAACGTCGTGATAGACGGCTTTTGCGTCATTGAGTTCCTTGCGCTGGACGGACACGGGGATGGGAGAATACTGCAAAATGAGGTCGATACTGAACATTCGGGATGATACTCGTTGAAGGTTTGCTCTAAGATTTTAAGATTTTGTTAAGAATTCCACTAGCGTTCGGGAATATTTATATTTATTATAGTTAAGTAAAGAAACGTAAACTTTTTTCGTCATTTGGTGACATCTCTGCTTATTTTTCTCATTTTCAGCAGGGAGTCAGAGGGAAAAAGTCTGAAAATCCGCTCTTATAGCTATATTTTGGAGATTTCATTTTTATGACAGTAGCAATGGGACGCGCCCGAGCCGAACGAGGCTGGTTCGATGTCCTCGATGACTGGCTCAAGCGCGATCGCTTCGTCTTCGTCGGTTGGTCTGGGGTGCTTCTCTTCCCCTGCGCCTATCTCGCGCTCGGGGGCTGGCTCACCGGCACAACCTTCGTCACATCTTGGTATACCCATGGTTTGGCTTCTTCCTATTTGGAAGGCTGTAACTTCCTCACCGTCGCGGTTTCCTCTCCTCCTAACAGCCTCGGACACTCCCTAATTTTCCTCTGGGGACCCGAAGCGGGATGGAACTTCACCCGTTGGTGTCAGTTGGGAGGACTGTGGACTTTTGTCGCCCTCCACGGCGCATTCGGACTGATAGGCTTCATGCTGCGCCAGTTTGAAATCGCTCGTTTGGTGGGGATTCGTCCTTACAACGCGATCGCCTTCTCGGGTCCCATCTCGGTTTTCGTCAGTGTCTTTCTGATGTACCCCTTGGGACAGTCGGGTTGGTTCTTCGGCCCCAGTTTCGGGGTAGCGGGAATTTTCCGTTTCATCTTGTTCTTACAAGGCTTCCACAACTGGACGCTGAACCCCTTCCACATGATGGGAGTAGCGGGCATCCTCGGAGGAGCGCTACTCTGTGCCATCCACGGCGCCACGGTAGAAAACACCCTGTTTGAAGACGGAGAATCCTCCACCACCTTCCGGGCGTTTAACCCGACCCAAGCGGAAGAAACCTACTCCATGGTGACGGCAAACCGTTTCTGGAGTCAGATTTTTGGAATTGCATTTTCCAACAAGCGTTGGTTGCACTTCTTCATGCTGTTCGTGCCGGTAACGGGCTTGTGGATGAGTTCGGTGGGCATTGTTGGGTTAGCGTTAAACTTACGAGCCTACGATTTTGTCTCTCAGGAGATTCGGGCGGCAGAAGACCCCGAATTCGAGACGTTCTACACCAAGAACATCCTGTTAAATGAAGGTCTGCGAGCCTGGTTGGC
>JAGHZQ010000088.1 GCA_017746715.1 Cyanobacteria bacterium SBLK | reverse complement strand
GGTATTTGCAGGCTTTTATGTCTGAAAAAATAAGTTATGTTCACTGGTTTAAAGAGTTGCTCCTACAATGCTGACATTGGCTTTTGATAGGATTGGTGTATCTTTTTTCTCATAGTTCAAGTGTACATTTCAACATTTCTGTTCTCGACCTTCTCGAATGGCAATTTGTAATTCTGCGATTGTTTCTGCTTCTATCTCTTCTCTTTGCAGAAAGAAAAATGGTTTGCCGATCGCTTCCGAGCGACTGTATCCGAGCATCTTCTCAAAAGTGCGATTGCAGTAAACTAAAGGACAATCCGTTTTGTAAAGATCCGCGATCGCAACCGCTTCATCTAGTGCATCAAAAATATAACAATATAAAGGTAGAATATCTACAGAAAACGGAATCTTTTGTATATCTCCTAGAGAGGAAAAACTATCCCGATCGCGACTCGACTCGTTTTTTTGAGAAATCTTAAGCATGGCTATTTTGGGGTTAAAAAATAGAAACTAAAAAATTTTGCTACAGAGTTTTTTAAGACTCCAAGCAATATTTATCAAAGAAATGAAAATTTTTGTGACTGTCTTGTTAATAATTATTGCCTATTTTGTCGATTCGCGCAACAAAAATAAAGATTTTGTTAAAAACAACGCGATTGTTGTTAATGCAATCAATAAAATAAACCCCTTATTGCAGATCTTTTAACTTAGCATTGGCAAATTCGAGCAATTCCTGCGCTTTAGAATACGCTGTCGTTCCGGGTTTGACTTTCTGCAATTCATTGATAATTCCTTGAATTTTGGCCGCAGTTTGAGGACGATTGACGCGAGCGGGATCGTCTGGAGTAGAAGCCAGCAAATTTTGAATTTGTTTTTCTGCGTTAAATAGTGCCTGTTCCGATGTTTGTTCTTCCTGCCGCTTGAGAGTCACTTGCGCTAAATTGGCGCGATACTCGGCGATTTTGGTTTGCGCTTCGATGTAACTGGTTTTATCGTCGGGATTGACCTTTTGTAATTGGGCGAGTGCCTCTTGCCAAAAGCCTTCGATCTGCTGCCATTTTGCTGCTGAATGGGGTGGATTTTGGCTCATGGTTGCTGCCTGCCAAGCAAATTTTTTTGCCACTTCGACAAATGTTCCTGCTTTTTCAACGGTCTTGAATTGGCCGACATTTTTCTCGAAATCCTGGCGATAGAAATTGAATTTTTGTTGTGCCTGCTTGCCCGCAAAAGTTTGAGGAGAAATGAGAGAAATATTTTGTAGGGAGGCTTGCCAAGAAGCGATCGCGTTGTCTTTGGCTTGACCTTCTGCGGTTTGATATTGTTGTTTGGCTTGTTGGAGGGTTGTTTCGGCTTCTTTGAGTTGAGTTAAGGCATTTTGTTCTTGAAAAACTTTGGCTTCCATACGTCCAACTGCCTTTCTTGCCCCTTCAAATTCATCAAACGTAAATTTCCAAGTACAGCCAAAATAGCGACAATAGACCACGGGTTCATAGCCTAAAAACCACACTGGCATAGCATCAAGATGTTTTTGAGACTGCGTGACTTTTTCCCGTCCTAAGAGAATATCTTCCCCACTTGTTGCTTGATTAATTAATTGATCGGCTTGTTCGACTTTGGCAATTGCCCCGCGATAATTGCGATCCATGCTGAAGAAACTGGGAAGCAATAAAAGCGGTGCTTTTTGGGCAATAGGGCGGCGAATGGGAGGATAGGGTAAATTCACCACCCAGAGAAAGCCCGCGCAAACCACCGCACCGATCGCCACGGATTTTATAAGACCCGTGGCCTTTGCAGTACGATTGGCGCGATCTGCAGCTTCGATCGCTTGTTCGCTAAAATCGGGAAACATATCGCTAACGGCTGCCCGAATCTCATTTTGGCTAACGGGAGAACCCGATTGTCGCCGGAGTTTTTCCAAGCGTTTGAGTACGATACGATATTGAGCATCGCGTTGCGATTGGGATCTGCATCGTTTGGCTTCTTCAACGAGGATTTTGAAAGCACGATTGTTAAGACGCATGGATGGGTAATGGGTAATGAGTAGTAGGGAACTCCCCTTTTTTCTCCCCTCTTGGGAGAGGTTGGGGGTAGTCATGGATAATCGGTAAGGGTTTAATCCGTGTCGCGTTTTCTAGCTGTTAAGTAGTAACTGGTGACGGGTGACGCTTCGGCAAGCTCAGCGCATCGCTGGTGACTGATAATATTGTGCCTCTTTTTTTGGAGAAAGAGAATGCCAAACACTACAATTTTAGAAGAAAAAAAGACTTCGAGAGGCGATGGCGACATTCCTCGAGGAGCTTATATTCATATCCCTTTCTGTCGCCGTCGCTGCTATTATTGCGATTTTCCGATTTCCGTTACGGGCGATGGCCGCAATGGTACAAATTTTAACGCGATCGCCGAATATACAGACATTTTATGCCAAGAAATAGAAATAACGCCTAAAGATCGTTACAAGCTGGAAACCCTCTTTTTCGGAGGAGGTACGCCCTCTTTACTTTCCGTTCCCCAATTAGAACAAATCCTCGTTACTCTAGAGCGGTGTTTTGGGATTGATTCCCATGCCGAAATTTCCATGGAAGTCGATCCGGGGACATTTACCCAATCGCAAGTTCAAGGCTATCGCGATTTGGGAGTCAATCGTTTTAGTTTGGGGGTGCAAGCATTTCAAGACGAACTATTGCAACGATGCGGGCGATCGCATCGCGTCCAGGATATTTTTACTGCGATCGATCTCCTGCGTCAAATCGAAGCCGATAATATTAGTTTGGATCTCATTTCCGGCTTGCCAGAACAAACCCTCCCACAATGGCAATTCTCCCTCAATTCTGCTTGTGATTTGTCTCCAGAACACCTCTCCTGTTACGATTTGGTTCTCGAACCCGTTACCGCTTTTGGCAAGCAATTTCAACCTGGGGAAAGTCCCCTTCCCAGCGACGAACATACCGCACAAATGTATCGCATGGCGCAAGAAACTTTAACGCAAAATGGCTTAGAACATTACGAGATTTCCAATTATGGAAAAGCGGGTTTTCAATGCCGTCACAACCGCCTTTATTGGGAAAATCGCTCTTATTACGGCTTTGGTATGGGGGCTGCCAGTTATACGCAAAATCGGCGTTTTACTCGTCCGCGCACCCGCAAAGATTATTATACTTGGGTGCAGAAGGGGGCAAAAATTGAGAGTCCGGAATTATCAGAACGCGATCGCCTTCTCGAAACCCTCATGTTGGGATTGCGCTTGGCCGATGGCATACAATTAGAGCAGTTTAACCCGGATATTGCCCGCGCAATTGCAGCAGCGATCGAACCCTATTATCAAAAAGGTTGGCTCGTTTGTCTCAATTCCCAAAACGAACCCCTTTCCGTTTCTCATTATCTCGCGTCCTCCCATTGCGGAAAATTACGACTCAGCGATCCCGAAGGATTTCTCTTTTCCAACACTATTTTAACCGCCTTTTTCGAGCAATTCGACGATAACTGATATGATTTCCCCTGCATTAGAACGAGAAATTTTTCAACTTCGCGCTTGCAATTTTACTCCCAGACAAATTGCTCGTTATTTGGGACTGCGGGTAGCCGATGTTAAAGCGGCGATCGCCGTAAGAGGAGAAGCTGCAATCTCCCATTTAAAAAGTAATAGCGAACCTTCTCCCATTGCTAACTGTTGGGTTAATCTCAATTGTGGAGAACGCTTGTTAGACGATCTTGGAGGAGAAGAAGAAACCTTAAGTTCTTTGGGCTTAATTATCGTCGCTCGTTTTCAAGATTATCATCGTTTCCTCGTTTGTACTTATCTCGTCGATTATTGCTGTTTGGGGTTAAAAGATACAATGGGAGTGAGAATGGTCGATAAAGATCGCTACAATTATTTTTTGCGAAGTTCTTTCCTTCCCTTTCCCGAAGGATATCGAGAAATTAGCTTAGAAGAAGCACAAGCGATCGTTCTCGGTTCTATCTATTATGCCGCCCGTTTGGGATTTGAACCGCATCCGGATTTTGCCATAACGCGAGAGCATTTGGGGCAGTGGGAGACCATCCTTCCCCTTCAATTCGGCCGTCAAGGGAAACCCCTCTATATTAACGGACCCTACGATAATACCCGACAAATTATTAGAACCTTGAGGGATAATGTCGGTTGCGGGAATTTTGATTATATTTTGGGAATCGGGTAAGATAGAAAACCGTGACGATCGGAACGTTATAATTTAACGATCCGTCAATTTTAAGGAGCGATCGCAATGACCGAACTCATGGACAAACAAGAACTCATTGAACGCATTGAAGCGGTTAAAGGCAAGCGAGAATTTTTGCTCAATTTACTCGAACAACCGGATTTAGGTACCTTGCGTCTCGATGTCAATCAAGCCTTAGAAGAATTAGACGAGTTGATTGAAGAAGAGAAAGAAGTTTTCCCCGATTGAGATAGACTTGAAAATAGTGAGTGGCTTCCCCAAGTTTTTTATTATCTTGGTCTATCACCAGTTTTTAGGCTTCTCAATTCTTCCCCCGCTTCCATCAGAAAGAGAAAGGGGAAGCTGAACTTTTGATAACAAATCGAGAGGTAACGTTTTGTGGCGATCGCAGATACTTCGCAATTCCACTGTAGCCCCTCTTGTCTTATCTCGTGTGGGAATATAAACAACAATATTTTTTGCAGGAAATCTTTGTTTCACCAATTTTAGAGGAGGTACGAGATCGGAATCTCCAGACACTAAAATAACGCGATCGCATTTATTTTGATAAGCATCATCAAGGATTTGTAAAGCAATATTGACATCAGTTCTTTTTTCTTCTCGACCCGAGTATTCTTTTGAACCCGGAAACTTACACTGAGTTACTCCACATCGGCGTTCTTTGGATTTATATTTACCTTCAATAATTTCTACAAGTTCTAAAGTTTTCAGCGCTTTTAAATAAGTTTCTTGGTCAGCGCTTTTGTACCATACTTTTGCAGTGAAATACCAAATTTTTTTAATCTCATCATCAGGTCTTAGGAGTTTAAAATATTTTTCAATATCAAGCCATTTGTTTTTACTACCTTTCAGCGAACCAAAATACAGATTAAACCCATCAATATAAACAATACTACGTTTTTCATTTATGGACTTTACCTTTTAGAAAAAATTATAAAAATATAAGGCAATCATATAGACTGCCTTAACCAACTCTAAATCTGGGATGTGGTATTGAACGATCGTATAGACTGAGTTAACTAGCTTCTTTCGCTAGGATGTATAACAATGATATCCCTTTGAATCGGCTTTTGTCAAGAGTAAAGAGGAAATTATGTAATATTTTCTATTTACGGTTGATCGAGTACAGTAGGAAGTGAAAAAATAGAGACTTACACTCAAACAAAATACAGTTTTTGTTTATTTTTTAGTGAGTTACTTTAAGTTAGTTTTTAAGCTATGACAATTAAAACGCCGGATTGGGTCAAAGAGGCCGTTTTCTATCAAATCTTTCCCGATCGCTTCGCGAAAGGAACAAATAACAATTCTCGGCAAAAATTTAATCCCAAACTCGAACCGTGGGAGGCAAAACCCACCCTACAAGGCTATAAAGGCGGCGATTTATGGGGCGTTATCGATCGCCTCGATTACTTGCAGGATTTAGGGATTACCGCCCTCTATTTTACGCCTATTTTTCAATCTGCCAGCAATCATCGCTATCATACTCACGATTACTATACCATCGATCCCATGTTAGGGGGAAATGAAGCCTTTGAGGCACTGAGAAAAGCGACTCGCGATCGCGATATAAAAATCGTCCTCGATGGCGTTTTCAATCATGCCAGTCGGGGATTTTTCTTCTTTAACGACATCCTCGAACACGGTCCCCATTCCCCTTGGTTGGATTGGTTTAAAGTGGAAGGCTGGCCGCTTTCTGCTTATGATGGCAGTTTACCTGCCAATTATAAAAGTTGGATCAACAATCGCGCTTTGCCCCAATTCAATCACGACAATCCCGACGTGCGGGAATATATCATGCAAATTGGGGAATATTGGGTAAAACAGGGAATCGACGGCTGGCGTTTGGACGTGCCTTCGGAAGTCGAAACGCCCGGATTTTGGCAAGAATTTCGCGATCGCGTTAAAGCCATCAATCCCGAGGCTTATATCGTCGGAGAAATTTGGGTGGATGCGCGAAAATGGCTCGATGGCACGCAATTTGACGGCGTGATGAATTACTTATTTGCCGTCCCGACTATTGCCTTTACGGCTGGAGATCGCGTCGATAAAAGCCTAATCAACAATCCCGAATATTATCCCGCTCCCGCGATCGATGCTGCCGAGTATGGAAATAAAATTCAAGAACTCTTTACTCTTTACGATTGGGAAATTCACCTCGCACAACTCAATCTCCTCGACAGTCACGATACTGCGCGATTATTGAGTATTGTCGGCGGGGATATTGACAGTTTAAAACTGGCAACATTGTTATTATTTACTTTTCCAGGCGCGCCTTGTATTTTTTACGGGGCTGAAATTGGCCTGTCTGGAGGCATCGATCCCGATAATCGTTGGGGTTTTCCAGAAGAAAAAGATTGGCATCAAGAATTGTTACAATTTCATAAAGAGTTGATTGCTTTGCGCCATCAATATCCGGCTTTGCAGACAGGCGCTTATGAAGCGATCCATACTAAAAATATGGTTTATGGTTTTAAACGCACCTTGGGAGAGTCCGAACTATTCATCTTTGTTAATGCTGGCAAGGAATCGAGTATAGCGAACTTAGAATTTACCCAGACTGAATATACCGTTATTTATGGTACGGCAGAGA
Organism: Cyanobacteria bacterium SBLK; assembly: GCA_017746715.1. Lineage (GTDB taxonomy): Bacteria > Cyanobacteriota > Cyanobacteriia > Cyanobacteriales > Spirulinaceae > CCY15215. The sequence continues at coordinate 90,203 of JAGHZQ010000088.1, read as the reverse complement.
TCGTTGTGGAAGCGAATCAGACCCTAACTATTAATGTTCCTCCTCAACAAGGTTGCATTTTTACTTAGCGAACGATCGCTCTTGTCCCCTTTCGCTCCGGTTATCGACTCACTTGAACTTTTTTCTGGCCCGATTAAAAAAAAAATCTAGAAATACATAAATAGGCTAATTATTTCGACAACTGCACCTTGGAAAGAGTATATATTAAAAGTAGAAGCAATTTCAGAAAACTACTTGAAATGAAGCCAATGCAGTATTTTCGAATTTACCGCAAACTGGTATGGTTGGCGATCGCGCTTTTAACCTGTTTCTTTGTTGCTTGCTACTCCTCGTCCCAAGAAACTTTAAAAGTAGGAGCCAATATTTGGCCTGGAGACGAACCCCTTTATCTTGCTCGAGATCTGGGATATTTTGACGATGTTTCCATCAAAATTATTGAATATTCTGCGGTTCCAGAGTTAGAGCGCGCGTTTCAGAATGGCGCGATCGATATGTCGATCAATACATTGGATCGTACCCTGCTATTTGCAGAGCAAGATCCCGATATTCGCGTATGGTTGCTCACCGATTTCTCTGATGGTGCCGATGCGGTCGTGGGACAACCTGAAATCAAAGATTTAAAAGATTTAAAAGGTCGTACTATTGGTTTATACCCTCATTTTCTTTCCAAATTGATTCTCTTTCGCGCATTGCAAAGTATAGATCTAACTATCGATAATGTCAAACAACTTACAGTAGAAGCGAATGAGCAAGAAAGGATTTTTGCCAATCGAGAGATTGATGCCTTAATTACCTCAGAACCTTATATCTCTAACTTACAGAATCAAGGAGGAAAAATTATTTTCGATAGCCAGCAAATGCCAAGGGAAATTATCGATCTGATTATCGGCCACAAAGACTTAAACAACAAATTTCGTAAAGAATTACAAATCTTAGTAAAAGGCTGGTTTCAAGCCCTTCAATATATTCAAAACCATCCTGACGATGCAATGCGGCGCATGGCAGAACGACAAGGAATCAGCACAGAACAATTTAGCAAATCTCTAGAGGGTTTAAGTTTTGTTAATCTGCAAGAAAATCAAGCGTTGTTATCCGGTAAAAATCCAGAACTATATGAAGGCGTTCAACAACTATCTGCTCTTTTAATTGGGGAAAATTTAATGAAACAAACCGTAATACCCAATACTTTATTCGACGACAGTATTGTTAAAAACATCAAGCCCTAAAAGTTATTTGTAGAAAAAAGATTCTATTCTCATGGTCATTTTTTGTTTGCAATGAATCGTTTTCCTTTTCCTTTGCGATTTTCTATCCCCGCTATTCTCTTGCTATTTGGCATGCTATTAAGTGGCGTTTTTTTTCAAAGAGAAACCTCTCTTGCTCGTCATCGCGTAGCAACGAATACGATTCGACAGGCAATTTTTTCCGGGAATCAAATCTCAGAATTATTTGAATATTTCTATCGCAATCAGGATTTGCGAGGGATCGATTTAGCGATCGGTCAATTAGGAAGTTCGCCGAATATTGAAATGGTATTGCTTTTGGATAGGAACGATCGCGTCTTGTGGTCGATTCGCCTGCGATTGCGCGATCGTAGCATTCGCGACACTCCTCTTGCTCCTCTTCAAGAGATCGTACAAGCCGTTCGCTCGCAACAAACAGGACGAGTTTTCTCCACACCCGATCGAAAGAACGTGTGGGCAATTCATCCTGTTGGACTTAAATCAGGTTCTGAAGAAATCATTCCTTCTCGCTTAGGAATTCTCGCCATAAAATACGATCTAGAATCAGAACAAAATATCGCCTATGAAGATGCTACAATTCGCTCTCTCTCTTATGGGATAGCGATCGCAATTTTAGGAACGTTACTTTGGTTTTTCTTCGATCGAGTCGTAACCAAGCGTGCCTCCCACTTAGTCGGAACCAGCAAACAACTGGCAAGGGGAAGTTTGGACGTTCGAGCCAAGTTAACCGGTTCCGACGAACTGTATAGTATTGCGATTGCCTTTAACCAAATGGCCGCACAAATCCAAAAGGATCGCGAAGCATTAGAACAAACTCTTCGAGAACTCAAACAAACTCAGACGCAGCTCATCCAAGCTGAAAAAATGTCGGGTTTGGGTCAAATGGTTGCGGGGGTTGCTCACGAAATTAATAATCCTATCAATTTTATTTACGGAAACGTTCCTCATGTCGATCGCTATACGCAAGATCTACTAGAGGTTGTTAATGATTACCGAGACCGTTACAACAATTCCATTCCCGAAATTGAGAATAAATTAGAGGATATTGATTTTGAGTTTCTCATCGACGATCTCCCCAAGCTCCTTAAATCCATCCGCAGTGGAGCCAATCGCGTTAAAGAAATCGTGGTGGGATTGCGAACATTTTCCCGTTTGGATGAGGCTCAAAATAAAACTGTCGATATTCATCAAAGTATTGATAGCACGATTTTATTTTTGCAACATCGCTTGCATATCGATAAAATGATTCCCAAAATTGATATTATAAAATCTTATAATCCTTTACCCAACGTTGAATGCTATGCCGGACAATTAAATCAAGTTTTTTTCAATATTTTAAACAATGCCATTGATATTTTAATCGAAACCGCACGCAACGATGGAGAATTTAAAAACCCAACAATTTACATTCGCACGACTCCTATCGAAAACAACTGGATTCAAATTGCGATCGCGGATAACGGCAAAGGGATCGATCCAAAAATCCAAAAACGCATTTTCGATCCCTTTTTCACCACGAAACCCATTGGTAGCGGTACGGGGTTGGGACTCTCCATTGCGTATCAAGTTGTTGTCGATAGACATAGCGGAAAATTAAGCTGTCATTCTACCCTTGGAGAAGGTGCAGAATTTATCATCGAGATTCCTGCGCGGCTCGAGCAAAGCCAACAATCGATCTCTGCCGATTTCTCCGGCAGAGATCGTACCGGTCGGAAATATTGAGATCGAAACTTAAACGATTTCTCAACCCCCTGTAATACAATGCTTGCAGAATCGATCGTTCCCACGAGAATACAGCATGAATATCGAATTGCTCACCAGTTGGATTCACCCCATGTTCGCCGTCGTTTGGGTGTTTCCCTTAATTGGAATCGTTACGTATTTTTCCTTGCAAACCCGCCAGCGTCGCTTACAAATGAAGGCAGGCACAAAAAGCAAAATTCCACCTGCTGTTGGCATCCAACACGTTCAAATCGGACGTTGGCTGGCGGTCAGCGTTGTCATTTTATCTTTGATCGGTTTTGCCCATCCCACGATCGCCAAAGGTTTCATCGGTAAAAATTTACTGTCCGAAGCACCGGGTCGAGGAATTTTCCTGATTTTCGTCTTTGTTTTAACGCTAATTTCTCTCATTTTTCTCTCTCGTATCAAACCTAAATTCTGGCGTGCTTTTTTTGCCACGCTGACCAGCATGGGATTGATCGTTATCGGTACTCAGGAATGGATTTTTCGCCGAGGGAATGAATGGTATTGGTCTCACTACTACTACGGTTTGATTGCATCTATTTTAATGGTCATTTCTCTGGCGATCGTGCCAGAAATTTACAAAGATCGCTCTCTAGCATGGCGCAGGCTGCATATTGCCCTCAATAGCTTCGCTTTGCTTTTATTTATCGGACAGGGAATTACCGGAATTCGCGATGTTGCCGAAATTGCCTTTTTGTCGGCAAAATAGGATGTGTTGTTTGTTATTCGTTGTTGTTAGGATTTAATAAGGAATAAGCCTAAAATGCAACTCAGAATCAGATCTGTACTGTTGACGGCCGGTGTCTTGCTATTTACGGCCTACTGTAAAAGCTACGCGCAAACCGTTAAACCCGATCGCTTTTTTTCGGCCGATCCTGCCGACATGGATAACAGTAAAATTGTCGAGGCAAATTCTCAACAATTGATCGAAACAAGAGATTGCGAGCGCTGCAATTTGATCGGTGCGGATTTAAGAGGACAAAATTTAGAGCGTTCCTATTTAAGAAGCAGTAATTTAGAAGAGGCAAATTTAAGATTTGTCAGCTTGAGATATTCCGATCTGCGAGGTGCCAATCTTGGCAGTAGCAACTTAAGCGGTGCGGATTTACGAGAAGCAAAGTTAATCGGTGCGGATTTATTTCGAGCCAATTTAACTCAAATAACTGCGATTGAAGCCGATCTGAGAGGTGCGTTACTCGGGCAGGCAAACCTCAGCGATGCTTCATTATATCAAGCCAATTTAACTGAAGCCGATCTCAATCGCGCGACTCTCGAACGTACCCAATTACAAGAGGCAAATTTAGAGCGAGCAAATTTAACGCTAGCTCGCTTGCAAAAGGCAAATTTGAGCTTGGCAAACCTCAATGGAGCCGATCTGAGAAAAGCCGATCTCAGTGATGCCGATTTGAGTAATGCTACCTTAGAATTTGCCGATTTAAGAGGGGCTTTTCTCTTCGGCACCGATTTAACCAATGCCAATTTATGCAGTGCGGCAATGCCGGACGGCACGGTTTCGGAACAAGGTTGCAAGCAACAAGAAGAACAAACCGAACCGGAGACAGTACCCGCAACAGATACAACGCCAGCACCAGACGCAACTCCTCCTGAAAATTCCTCAGAAACAATTCCGACCAATCCTCCTCCCGTTGAGTCGATTAATGTCAACTGAATCGTTAAGATTAACTCACCTCTTATGCCTTCCAAGAGGAGAGATCGAGAGAAGAGGAATCAACCAACAACAAATAACTAATAACTATTCGGATCTAATTCCTCCAAAATCGAAAAACGGACGTGATTGATGGCAAGTTCTCCAATGGAAACTTTTTCTTTGGGAATGGGCGTATCTTGAAGATACAACTTTTCAAAGGGAACGCCTTTGGCCATTTCCGCGTGATACCAAGCTAAACCCATAAAAAAGCGGGTGGGATAGGGACCGCCTTCGTTAATGTCGTCAGGATTGGATTCCATGGGCAACCAACCAAAACCGGGGAGATAAAACTCCATCCAAACGTGATTAAAATCCGGTTCGAGAGGCAGAAATTGCTCGAGGGGTTTGGCGGGACATTTGTAGCGTCCGACAGTGCGCGAGGCAATGCCATTCAACCGTGCCAAAGCCAGTAAAACTCCCAAATATTCGCCGCAAGATCCCACCCCTCTTGCTAAAGCAACATCGGGAGTATCGATATGGGGTTTGATGCCGTAGGAAAGGCGATCGTAAACGTAATTGCGAATGTTATACATTTTTCGCAAAACATTTGTTTCTCCGTCGATCGCATCTTTAGCCGCCCGTTGAATAATATCTTTATCCATCGCCAAATTATCGTTATCCACCAGATAGCGATCGCGATATTCTGATGGGATTTCCGGGACGTTTTCTCCATCTTTAGGACCGAATTGATATTTGATTCCCCACACTTCTAACAGAGCCTTCCAACCAAAAATATAGCGCTGGTCTGAAGTTAATTTCTCGAATTTAAAAACGGCGATGCGCTGGCCGTCAAACGTTCTTTCTTCAAAGGGCAAACCAATCGGTTCGACTTGGCGGACTTTTTGGCGTTGAGTTTCCGCAGGAAGGGCAATGCGCCATTCTAAATCTTGCAGTTCAATGGGGTCGAGGGGAGATAATTCTTCGGTGTAGGACATCTCCACTAAATAGCCATTAGAGCGGGCAAAGTTTTCCTCGGCATTGTAGTGAAAATAGAGGGGATGAATAAAGGTGCGATCGCGATATTGTAATTCGTGATTGGGATGGGCGTTGGGATTATCGCGAATGTAGGGTTCGTCGTGGGCGTAGGCAACGTAAAGGGTTTCTTTTCCCGTCGTTTCCTCAGAGCGAAATGCTAAGCCGGTAGGATTTTCAAAGGGAGTCAAAACGCTAAATTTTAACTCCCCCGTGGCGCGATCGAGACAGAAAACGGTTTGTTCGAGATCGTCGCACAACCATAATTCTTCTCCTTTAACGGTAATATTTTCTACGCCAATTCCGGGGAGATATAAGCGAGTAATTTCCCGTCGGGTTTCTCGGGAGAAAATAAAGATGCAGCCATCGCGCTGAGAAGTTACATAAATTGTAGAATCTAAGACGGCAATGCCATTGGCAGGATAATAAAGACTGAGAAAACGATGGGGGTGGAGCTCTTCGTTTAAGGAACAAAAATAAATGTCTTCATTACGGGTAAACCAGAGGGTATCTCCCGCGATCGCCAATCCTGTCGCCCCGACAAAATCTTGCCAGCAATGATGGTTTAGAATAGTAGTATCGTCCGTGACGGGATCGACCTGTAAGAGGTAGCCATTGGTGGCATCCAAGGCATAAAGGACATCTCCATCTCCTTGGAAAGAAATACCGCGAATGGACGCTGCCGCGATCGGGCGAATCGTTCTGGACTTTTTTGCCAGATGAGGTAAAACAGAGATAGGCGAATCTGGAATCATTGGCGATTTCGGTGAAGGTCAAAGAGTCACGATTGGGATTGTTATGATGTCTCGCGATCGATCGGATTATCTCGGTTAGATTATCTCGGATTGATTAACTTAACAGAATCCAGACCGCTTTCAATGCTCGGGATGAACTTTTAAGGGGTTTAATTCAAAAATGAAACTCTAGGGCTGGAAATAGCATCTACAACAAGGAGCGAGACTATCTTATCTCATCTCATTGAATTTTTCGGGGTGTTACGAACAAATACTGAATTATCTTTACGGTTATTGGGCAGGCAAATTATGCATTTCTTAAAATCTCGTCTTTTTTCATCTTTGGGGTTGGCCGCGGGCGCGGCTTTATTAACTGGATTTTCCGGTGCGTTCGTCACCTCTGGGGTCTTGGCTCAAAGCATTCCCAGCCAGTGGAGCAATGCCAATTTTACTCCTCCTGCTAATTTGGGAGCTCCCGATCGCACTCAAGCAGGCGGCACTCGCAATGGCGGCGGATTAGAATTAGCGGCCTTGGTTCCCGATTCTAATTTTGGCGTGACTGCAGCGGACAATACATCTGTTTTTATTTATCTTCCCAGCGCAAGAGATGTCAGCCAAATGCGGGAATTGAAATTTGAATTGGTCGATGAGAGCGATCGCGTGGTTCACGAAGCCGATTATCAAGTGTCCGGCGGCGAGGGCATTCTTCGCCTCGTCATTCCCGAAACGAACGAGGAAGGAGAAGATCTCCTCGTTGAGGGGCAAAATTACTATTGGATTGTCACCATGTACGACGAAACCGATGAGACCTTGGCTTTAGAAAGTTGGATTCGCCGGGTTTCCGTTTCCGAGGAACTGACCGCACAATTGTCCGGAAAGTCGGCTCGCGAACAGGCTCGGATTTTAGCCGATCGATCGATTTGGTATGGGGCATTAAACCAATTAGCACTGGCTTATCAAGAAAATCCTCAAGATGAAGCGATCGCGCAAGATTGGCAAAAACTGTTGAAAGCTGCGGGTTTGGGAAGTTTTAGCCGCCTTTCTGCCAATGCTTTTCTCGTTCCCGAAACCGTGACTTCTAATGTATTTTAATTTGACATTCTCTCCTGTCGGATAGAAGTGAAGGGATACGGTGGAACTGGTATCTTGCCAGTTTCCCGCCTTCAAATTGAAGATTCTACCTTGATAAAGACAAAGATTTCAAGGCAAAAAGTCTGGCGAAAACGCGCCAGATTTTTTGTTGCGAGTTCGAGCGATCGCAGGACTTCAAGAAGGGTTTTGATTTCCTTGGCAATGCGATCGGCGATCGCTAAAATTAACGCTGAATTGCGATCGAATTAAGAAAAGTAGCAGCAACATTGGGATTTTCTCTCAATGGAGTGAGTAGAGGCGAATTGACTACGCCTTTAAGAATTCATTTGGCGACCTTCAACCCTTACCCGCTAACTCCCCATATCTCCTAACTTCTCCAGTTGAGACCCATCACCGATTTTGCCCAAAAGCCAATAAGTGGTCATATCTCCTTTTCCCTTCACCGAAATCGTGCCTCGCTTCTCAAAATGATAGCGATCGCCGAGTTTGGCGCGAGCGTCAGCGGTCATCTGAATTTTGTCCGGTTCTCCTTGCATCTCCATGCGAGAGGCGACATTCACCGTATCGCCCCAAAGATCGTAAATAAATTTTTTCATGCCAATCACCCCGGCAACAACAGATCCCGTGCTGATGCCAATGCGAATTTGCAAGGCATTTTCGCCGCGTAGTTGTTCCAGTTTGGCGGTTTTAAATTGGGGCATGGCCACCTGCATATCGAGGGCCATTGCCGCGATCGCCTCGAGATGATCGGGCTTGCGTTCTGGCAGTCCGCCCACTACCATATAAGCATCGCCAATAGTTTTAATTTTTTCCAAACCGTGTTTGTCGGCTAATTTGTCAAACTCCGAGAAAATTTGATTGAGGAGTTCCACCAATTCGATGGGAGACATTTGAGCGGAGAGGGGGGTAAAACCGACAATATCGGCAAAGAGAATGCTCACCGAGTCGTATTGTTCCGCGATCGCCCCCGTGGTTTGCTTGAGGCGTTCGGCGATGGAACGAGGGAGAATATTCAATAAAAGCCGTTCCGACTGTTGTTTGGCAAGGCGCAAAGCCAGTTCTGCCCGCTTGCGATCGCTATTGTCTCTCACCATAAAGAGGACTTCGTTTTCGCCGCTCGGCACCACGCGGATTTCTTCGTATTGCAAGCGGCGATCGCATCGCGTTCCCCCACGGGACTCAATCCAAACTTCTTGTTCGTAACTTTGGGGGTCTTTAGTGGCGAGAACCTCTCGAGCGACTCGGAGGTGACGCTCGGCCATTTCCGGGCTCAATACCTCTGTTATGTGCTTGCCAACGGGTTCGATATTAGCGGGGATACTGCTGGCAAATTCTTCCGATTGCACGAAATCCAAGTAAATCCCCTCTCCATTCATGCGAAACATGAGATCGGGAATGGCACTGAGAATAGCGCGGTTTTTGGCTTCGCTGGTTTGTAAGGCGAGTTCCGTCGCTTTGCGATCGCTAATATCTCGGGCGACGACAATGGCGCTCTCCTCATCTAAAGGAGAAACACTCGCATCGAGCCAAATCGGTTGGCGATCCAAGTCGAGATTGTATTCAATATGTTGGGTTTCGCCCGTATCGAGGGTAGTTCGAATGGCTTCGAGGAGGCGATCGGCGGTTTTTTGGGGCATGACTTCCGGGAGGGTTTTTCCCAAAAGTTCCGAGGCCGATCCCAACAGATTGGCAGTTTTCGTAGAGGCAACCTTCAGACAAACCCCAGAGCGATCGTAGATCGTCGTTAAATCCGTCATGGCGGCAAACATGCCCCTCTGCTCGGCTTCGATTTGCTTTTGATGCAAATTATTGCCCAATTGGTCGGCCACGGCACTGACAAGATGGCTGAGACGCAAATCCTGCTCTTGAGTTTCGAGGGTAAAAAAGCTCAGTACGGCTAAGACTCGCGTTCTTTCCCCACCAAAATTTTCCGCAGCTAGGATGGGAACGCTGAAAGCCGCATTTAAACCGCTCTGGCGGGCATTTTCCAAGCGGAGGAGAGGATCTTCGATATCGGGGGACAAAGTATGCCATTGGGGCTTTCCCGTCGCCCAAACGCCCCCCGGTAATTCTTCTCCTGGCAGGAGTACAAGAGCAGCACTATATTCTCGGAAGAGATCGATCGCTTCGGCTAGGGCAGGCTTGATATTATGCTGGCGGCGATACCAACTGGGACTGCATTCGAGGGCAGAGCGATCGGCCGTTTCGAGCCAAACTTCCCCGTAAATCCAACCCGTTTTTTCGCAAATTTGACGGAGGGCAATTTCTAGAGCTTTCTCGAAGTCAGAGGCATTACTAATTGCTTGAGAGAGGGTTAAGAGAAATTGAACTTCTTCTTCGGCTTGTTGGCGTTGCAATTCTGTTTGACGCGAAGCAATAAATTTTCCAAGGCTTTGCGCCATGAGTTCAAGAATTTCGCTGTCTCGGGACTCGAAAGCCTCTTCGCGAATTTCTGGGGCATAAAAGTTAAGGATGCCATAAATTTGCTGCTCGACCCAAATCGGCGTACCGATATAGGATTCGAGTTGAAATTGTTGATAAAAAAGACGATTGCTCAAATCTTCTCGTGCGCTCGCCCGTTCGATCGCGACGGTCGATTTCTCGAGCAAAGGCAATTGGCAATAAGTTTCCGACAAAGGCAAAGCCGAAGGAATTTCCGCAGGATCGAGAATCAAGAGGCCTTCCCCTGCTCCCGATGCTCCCGATGCTTTAATCGGCGACTGGTGACTGCTTGCACCGAGCGAAGTCGAAGTGGCCTCGATATAACAACGATCGCCTTGAATGCGAACGATCGCAGCAAAGGGAAAGTGAAAAATTTCGCAGCCCGTGGCGAGATAATCGGCAAAGAGTTCGTTTAGGTTACTATAAGAGGTAGTATTGAGACGATGTAATTGTTTGAGGCGATCGCCAAAATTCTCCAAGTGGAGATTTTGCCTGGCGAGTTGTTTTTGCAGCGATCGCAGGTGTAATTGATTGGCAATGCGGGCGAGAACCTCGGCTTTTTGAAAGGGCTTGGTAATATAATCTACACCCCCCGCATCAAAGGCCTTGACTTTATCTCGAGCATCGTCGAGGGCACTGAGAAAAATCACGGGAATGTCTTTGGTGCGATCGTCGGCTTTGAGACGGCGGCAAACTTCATAGCCGTCCATTTCCGGCATCATGATATCCAGCAAAACCAAATCCGGTGGAATGGCGCGAGCGGCAGAAAGGGCAATTTTACCATTCAAGGTGGGTCGGACTTCGTAGCCTTGCTGTTTGAGCATAGTTACGAGGAGACGCAGATTGGCGGGAGTGTCGTCAACCACCAAAATATTTTCCTTGGCTGGCGTTGGCGTAGTCATCAAAAATTCGCGCGGGTTTGGCATCAAATCTTTCCCTCAAGACGAAGGGAAGGCTCTATTGAGTTTTCAACCTCGGTCTCGGGTATCCCGGACATTTATGCAGAGCTACACCCATCCCTTAACGTGCCCGAGGTCGCTTACCTTCAACAGTTTAGCGAAGAGATGGGCAATTGTTGCAATCGTTGATAGCTTTCCTTGGTTGGGACGGCGATCGCCTCAGAAAGCGATCGCCGTTTCGAGTTAGACTCTGTAAAATTAAAAAGACTGCGATCGTTGCGATTTAGAGGAGGAAAAAATCTTGGAAACGATTGCCTATAATCGAGGATACCTCGTTCGCGAGGAAATGGAGGGCATTGAATACGATTTTCCCGAGTTGGATTTTTCGAACTTCGGGAATGGAGCGATAAGCTCGAGCCTGTTAGCGGCGGCGATCGCGGCGGGAATATTAACAATGGCCGATCCCGCCATGGCGAGAATGCTGACCCGAGGCATGCAGGGAAATGACGTGGCCGAAGTCCAGATGCTTTTGAGAAATCGCGGCTATGCCATCCGTTACGGTGCCAGTGGTGCCGGACGCGGCAAGTTCGGACCGCAAACGGAAAATGCCGTACGTGCTTTTCAGCAAAAGATGGGGTTAACTCCCGATGGTATTGTTGGCTCTCGCACCCTGACGGCTTTGAAAAATGGCACCGGCGGTCGCCAAAATAATGCAAGCGTTCGCGTTGCCACGAGCAGCACGGGGGGAACCGGGGGTTATTTGACCATCGGCTCTCGGGGCAATGGTGTCGCCGAGTTGCAAACTCTGTTACGAAATCGCGGTTATGCCATCCGTTACGGGGCTAATGGTGCCGGACGGGGGGTATTCGGCGAGCAAACCCTCACGGCTTTGCGTCGGTTTCAACGGGATGCCCGATTGGCGGTGGATGGTGTCGCCGGACCTCGGACCATGAGTGCATTACGGGGGGGATCGGTGTCGGCGAGTGCCGGTACGATTCGCCAAGCCAGCACTAACGTGCGTCAGGCCAGTGCCAGCACCAATGGACGCTATAGAGTGGCGACGGGAGGTTCTCGCTTGAATATTCGCAATCGTCCCAGTCTCAATGGTGGCGTTGTCGGCACGTTAGCCAATGGTGCAACGGTCAATGCGATCGCTCGCCCTAGTTCCGGCTGGGTGCAAATCGGTTCGGGTCAGTTCGTTGCCCGTCGCTATCTCAGATAGTTTGTTGTGGATGACCGATTATCGGCGATCGCTCGGGTTGGTTGGTAATCGGTTCTTTTTTGATCGATCATAAGGTTAGAATTGTCATGAATATTCTCTCCAAATCCAAAGTTTATGGGGGGGAGACCATCCCCCCAATCCCCCCCCACTGGAGGCGCAGCGCCGCCCCCAGACCCCCCGCGCAGGGCTTCGCTATATTTTGATTGTCTCTATCCCGAAAAGTGCTTTTCTAACCCATAAGAATGAGCACTACACCTCAGTTCAGAGACTTCATTAATGTTTGCGTATTCAACAGATTTGATATTAGATATTGTATCTCGCGTCAACACAAAGCTATGCCTCGTTATATCAAACATATAAAAGCTGAAGGTGTTCTCGGTCGCTTTGATATCGATCAAGAATTTAAGCAAGGTGTTAATGTACTTTATGGTAAAAATGGAACGGGAAAAACGACGTTGCTGCATATCTTAGCCAATTTGCTCAATGGCGACTACGAACGGTTTGCTTTCACTGAATTTAATACGATAGAAGCTACACTTGATGATAACACAACTGTGCTTGTATCAAAGTATGAATCAAATAGAGATAGCTTGATTGATGTTATAGTAAATAATGAAAAAATTACAGAGAGCCTTTCTGTAAATGAAATAAAAAAACACGAGAGTTCCAAAGAATTTGATTTTGAGAGAAAGCTGGCTTTAGGTAGACCCCTCACCGATTATAATGATATCGATCCTATTCTTCCAGTCGCTTATTTTCCTGCGTTTAGAACAATAATTGAAGCATGGGGTTCCGCAGAATCGAAAACAATGTTCACATATAACAAGCAGAAAATACAACGTTCTAGCACAAATTTTTCACGTCAATTGTTTGGTGATTTTGTACCCAGTTTAAGCTATCCTTCTCCTATCGAAATTGAAATTGAATTGAGCCAAGAAATTCATAAAGCTCTAAGCAAGATAGAATATGCGGATAGAGAATACTTTGGAAATTTGCTTCCTAGTATATTTGAAATATTATCCACAAACCCTCATTCATCCAATGACAATTTTTCCTCTGAAACGGAAAATTCTGATATGATTCTTGAAGAAATTAATACTTTAGTTAAAAAACTTGAAAAGTATCCAATAACGACAGTTCCTAATGTTATGCAGCTTCGCAAGTCTGTATCTTCGTTCCAGGCAAAAGAAAAATCAAAAGGAATTGCAGAACAAATTTTAGATATTTATAGAAAAGCACTTAGAGAGGTTGTTGTTGTCCAAGAAGAATCTTTCAAGAAGATTGAAACATATCTCAATTCTGTAAACTCATTTTTAGAAGAAAAAACTATAGAAATTAGTTGGATAGCAAGTATAGAAAGAATAGTAGAAAGAAAATCGATCGGCATAAAGTTTGATGTAGGACAACCTGAAAAAATAACTAGCATTAGTCGTGCTCTATCATCTGGCGAGCGTCAGATTGTTACCTTGCTTTATGCAGCAACGCAGATGAGCAAACAGCAGATTGTTTTCATTGATGAACCAGAAATTTCTCTTCATGTTGATTGGCAAAGACACCTTCTAAAAAAAATGTCAGAACAGCTTGGAGAACGACAAATTATTGTTTGTACTCACTCTCCTGTAATTGGCGCAGATTATGAAGATGAGGTCATTATCTTTGAACCTAAAATAACCTGCTCGTCAGATAGTATAATGAATGAGAATATTTTTGATGAAGATAACGAGGAGTTTTAATGGCAAAATTCGATCCTGTAAGTTATAGACTCTATTTAAAAAATAGTATCATCAGTGGTAAGAATAGACATATTCTTGTTGAAGGGAAGGACGATAAATATTTAATCGAAAGATTGTGGGAAGATTTCAAGACTTACAAGAACTGCGATCGCAATATTAAAATTATTGTCGATTCTGCTGAAAATCTCATTCAAGGCGATGAATCAGTCTCGCTACCCGAGAACATCGAAAAAGTCAAATTTATCGCCAATAGCATTAATGGCAAAGAATACAGCGATCGCTTTATTGGTTTTGTCGATCGCGAACTCAACAATTTTGAATGGAATTATGAAGAACATGCCGAACTCCGAGATCGGATCGAGTCTCACCAAATCATCCAAAGATTAATCTTATCACGCGGTCATTCGATCGAGAATTATGTTTTTGAGCTTCCTATTATTGATGAAGTATTAGAATATATTTCAACCACAGCCTATGCCAATCAAGCAATCAAATTATTCAGACAATCTTTTCCCATGACTCTCCGTATTGCCTGTTCCCTCGGACTAGCAGCAGCAAAAGCAGAAGCTCTCTCTCGGAGTAGGAATACAATCGATAGAAATTTAATTGAGATTGTTTCTTCAACAGAACCTCAGATCGTTTTTAAATTTGATGAATGGCTAGAAAAATTAGTCAGGAGAAATATTACCGCAACCCAAGCGCAAGATTTAAGGAAACACTACAACATTTATAATGAAAAAGTCGCAAACGCTTCATTTCCTCTAGTTCGCTGGATCTGTCACGGTCATATTAGCTATGATTGTTTGAGAGCTTTGTACGAAAAATGTATCGTTGAAATCTGTCCGATCGAGCAGGATCGAGATAAAGAACTAAGCGGAATAAGCTGGATTGCTAAGGATAAATTACTGTATAATTTTATTAACGCTTGGATAAAACGATCGCTACAAAGACAATGTGATTATCCCCTCGCTATTTTTGAATTACTGGGGGTCAATTAGCTAATAGAAATCGCGATCGCCTTTTCAATCGCCACCAATATTATCTCGCGTAATCAGGGAAATATCCGATACTGCCACAAAAGGCGGAAAGGTTTCTTTCTGTTCCAAATGGCGAATGAGTAACTGAATGGAGAGACGACTCTGATGATGGAATTCTTGAGAGATAGTCGCCCCCATTTGTCCTTCCGCGATCGCATTTAAAGCAAAATCCGTAGCATCAAATCCCGTAATTAATAAAGGAACTTTTACCGCTCTCGCTGCCTGACTCGCCCCTAAAGCCATATTATCATTCGCCGCCACGATCGCATCCAGTTTCGGATAGCGCTCCAGCCATCGTGCGGTAATTTCCCTCGCCAAACCCGTCTCCCAATTTCCCGCTTCCGTCGCCACAATTTCGATATTTCCCGCTTGTAATCCCGACAAAAAACCCTTGTGGCGATCGCTAGCATTTTGATGGTCTATCGGACCCGTTAAAATCGCAACTTGTCCTCGATCGCCGAGTTGTTTGACCACCCATTCCCCGATCGCTTTCCCTCCTGCAAAATTATCAAATCCCACAGAAGTCACCAGCATCTCGCTATTCAACGGCGTATCGATGGCAATCGTAGGAATTCCCTGCTGAATGGCTTTTTCAACAACCGGCGTTAACGCAATCGAATCGACCACCCCAATAATTAAACCATCAATTTGTTGCGATCGAATTAACGTATCAATCTCTTGGATTTGTTCGGTTACGCAAGTTTGACAGGGATTGGTTAACAAAACAACTTCTACGCCAAAATCATCAGCCGCTTCTCGTGCCGCTTGCCAAACTTGCGACCACCCCTCGCTTTCCAAACTATCTTTAACGGCGATGGCGAATTTCCAGGGACGGGTGGCCTTAATTTCGGGACTGGCGACAATTTGAGAGGGGAGAGATTCCGCTTCAATCTTAAGAGATAGAGCAAGAGAAGAAATCTCCGACTGTCGGGCGTTTTCCGGAGCAGAAAAACAAGCCGTTAAAGCTATCGTTAAGGGAAAACCCAAAACCCGTACAATCCTCTTGCGATCGAATACGCTGGATTTTAATTGCACGCGTTTGGACACCATAAATAACATTCATTAATCATCATTTTGAATTAATAATTTTGAATTTTGAATTGATTCATTTCTTCCCACACAACCAATAGGTTGTCATTTCTCCCTTACCCTTGATCTGAATAATCCCCCGTTCCTCCAACCGATAAGAATCTTGTAGAACATCATAAACCGATTGGGTCACTTGAATGCGACTGGGTTCTCCTTGGGATTCCATGCGAGAGGCAATATTCACTGTATCTCCCCAAAGATCGTAAATAAACTTGCTTACCCCAATGACCCCCGCTACCACCGGACCCGTATGTAAGCCCACCCGCAAGGCGAATTCGTGTTCCGTCCCTTCATTAAACTCCTTAATAATATTCAATAAATCTAACGCCATATTCGCCGATGCTGCCACGCGATCGCTTTTGGGATAAGGCAACCCGGCAACCGCCATATAAGCATCCCCAATGGTCTTGATTTTCTCCAAACCGTGTTCTCGTGCCAAATAGTCAAACTCTGAGAAAATAACATTTAAAATCTCCACCAACTCAATCGATGACAGTTGCGTGGATAATTCCGTAAAATTCACTAAATCTGCAAACAATACCGTCACGTCATCGAACTTATCAGCAATAGTACTCTCTTCCTCCTGCAACCGTTGGGCGATAGGTTCCGGGAGAATATTCAACAATAACTGTTCCGAGCGCGCTTTTTGCCGTCGCAACGCCGATTCGGCTTCCTTGCTCGCCGTAATATCTCGTGCTACCCAAATCGCAGTATCCCCAGATAAAGGAGAGACATTAGCCGAAAACCAGCGTTTCTTGTCTTCAACGGGTAAATGATACTCTACCGTTACGGTTTGACGAGTTGACAAAACCTCTTGAATGTGATGCAAGTGTAACGAGGCTTGCTCTGGGGGAAATAAATCCCGCACCGTTAAATTTCCCACCCAATCTCCAGCAAATTCCCCATCCACCAAAGCGCGATCGGATTTCGTCGGTGCAATTTTCAAACAAGTCCCTTGGCGATCGAAAACCAAAATCAAATCGTCCATCGCTGCAAATAATGCCCTTAACTCTGCCTCCGATGCTTGCAATGCCGCCTCTGCCGTCACGCGATCGCGCACCTCTGCCGCTAAGCGATCGTTTTGGGACTCTAATTCTTGTTGTAACCGTCGAAATCGCAATTGATTTTCAACCCGAACCAACACTTCGGCAAATTGAAAGGGTTTGGTAATATAATCGACTCCCCCTACTCCAAAGGCTTTCACCTTATCTAAAACATCATTCAAAGCACTAATAAAAATCACGGGAATATCTCGCGTGATTTCTTGGCCTTTCAATCTTTGGCAAACTTCATAACCATCCATGCGAGGTAAATTAATATCCAGCAAAATCAAATCGGGAGGAGCTGATTGTGCTGCCTTCAATGCCATTTCTCCACTAATTACGCTGCGGACTTTGTACCCTTTCTTAGTTAAAAGAGAAGATAAGATTCTGAGGTTGTTGGGAACGTCATCGACAGCTAAAATATCGCCGTTAAAGACTTCGGGATTTTCTTGAGGATTGGCAACCGAATCCGCCATTTCAATGAACGATAAATGATAAGCAATAGATAATGAACAATATCAAGAATGGAAGTTGCACGCCGGCTCAGCCACTCCAAGTTTAATCGCAATCTTTCGATTTTGTCAGATGAGTTCGGGGTTTTCGTCGCTGACAACGCGATCGCGCCCTCGGGCTTTGGCTGCATACAAGGCTTCATCCGCACGAGAGATTAGCATTTTGGGATCGAGATGGGACGCGGGAATGACTGTGGCTACCCCCAAACTGACCGTAACCCACGCTCCAATGGAAGAGTCGGAATGAGGAATTTGCAACTGTTGGATCGCGCCGTGAATTTCCTTGGCAATGTCAACCGCTAATGGGCGATCGACATGAGGCAAAATAATAGCAAATTCTTCACCACCATAGCGTGCCAAGAGAATTTGCGGGGCTATCTCCTCGCGTCCTGTGGCGATCGCCGCTTGAACGCCCCGGACGATGGCTTGCAAGCAGCTATCCCCGGCTAAATGACCGTAGGTATCGTTATAACGTTTAAAATAATCCACATCGCACAAAATTAAGGAGAGGGGGGCAGGCGGTTCTTGCAATTCTTGCCACTGTTCTTGCAAATATTCATCAAAGCGACGGCGGTTGGCTGCCCCGGTTAACCCATCGGAATTGGCGAGATTCTGTAATTTTTGATTGGCAATTCGCAGGGCGCTTTCGGCTTTGAGACGTTCTTGAATTTCTTGTTGCAATTGGGCGTTTTGTTGTAATAACTGGGTTTGCAAAGAACGAATTTTCAGTTGATTTTCCACTCTGACCAAGACTTCTGCCCATTGAAAGGGCTTGGTGATATAATCCACGCCCCCCACTTCAAAAGCGCGGACTTTATCCATCGCTTCATTAAAGGCGCTAATAAAAATTACGGGAACTTCTCGAGTCTTGGCATGCGCTTTTAATTCCCGACAGACTTCATAACCGTCCATAAGAGGCATGCTGATATCGAGGAGAATGAGATCGGGAGCGGCAGAACGAGCAGCTCTTAACGCCATTTCCCCACTGAGGACGCTACGCGCTTCGTAGCCGTGATTTTGCAACAGGGTTGAGAGCAAGCGCAAATTATTGGGCGTGTCGTCCACAATAAGAATATCCCCTTTGTTTGTGGTAGTCCCCTCCATGCAAATCCTCCAATACGAATTCCCCCTGTTCGATTTAACCTTAAAACATGTCCGGGCATTGTCAACGATCGTTATCTTGCAAGTTCCGCGAGGTATCCCCTCCCTTCCCGATCTAACGCAGCCGTCTCAACTCATCAAACTCGGCCAGCAAGGGATAGAGATGTTTTCCCTCTTAATTTTGGCGGTGGGAATGTTGGGAGGAGCGATCGCCTTAATTGCTTTTGCCCTGCGAGGGGATGCCGAGAGTTACCGTCGTTTTGTGGCGCAATGGAGCGATCGCTATACCCAACTCCTGCGGGCGCTTCCTCACGTCACTCTTATTTTATTACTTCTGGTGGCAAGTTTTTTCCTGGGAGGAACCCTTAGTCGGCGCTATCATTTTTGGGAACGGGCCAAGGTGGCGCAAATTGCAAAAAGCGTGGCGGGCGATCGCATGGAGCAGCGATCGCCTCGGGTTCGCTATCGGGTGCAAGAACCCTATACCTACACGGTTTACGTGGAGGGACGACCGATTGAAGAGGAACGCCTGCGGGATATCGATCGCTACCTCGCCCTTTCGGGTTCGAATATTCAGGTGGCGATCGAACAAATTCCCGATCCCCAAAGACGAGGGAAAAATGTTTATCTGACGGACTTCTTGGCAATTTATCGCGTCCAAAATACCCTCAATGAGGTACAAGAGTTCTTTTTCGAGATGCCACCTCCTTCTCAATACTCCCTTTTACAAAATTTTCGCGTCGAACGAGAAGGGCAAGAACTCGCACCGACGGCACTGAATACTTATCAGTTTTCTTTTCGCCTCGCCCCTGGAGAAGAAACGGAATTTCGCGTCGCCTATCGGGCGCAGGGGAGTCCTCGTTGGACGTACGCGGCTTACGATCGGTTATTGAGCAATTTTCGGCTTTATATCGAGGCCAATTTCCCCAATGCTAATTTTGCGAGCGGGATCGTGCCGACAGATACCCGGATCGAGGGTAAAAACACCCGTTTTACTTGGCAGTTTGAAGACAATGTTGCCGTCCGCGATCCCTTTGGCGTGTTTACGGCGACGGAAACGGTGAAAAATCTCGGAGTCCTGCCCCGGTTGCTTTTTCTTTCTCCTGTCATTTTACTGTGGTGGCTGCTGTTGCTCTATCTCTCGGTGTCCCTGTCGTTGTCCGATACGGCGATCGCGACGGGGATTTTTTGGTCTTGGGTGTGGGCGCTAACCTATCTCAGTCGCGTTTTACCGGCAATTCTCCCATGGCTGTTCCTATCTTTAGGGTTTCTGGCTTTAACTTGGGGACTGGGTCGCGATCGCTCGAGTTCTCTTGCGGCAGTTATTAGCACCCTCTGTGGCGCGATAATCCCTCTCTTGGCTTTCTTAGTCCCCCAGACGGGTTTAACCCTAAGTTTGGCCGCAATCCTCAGCGCGGTTTGGCTGGCAGTCCTCCACTGGTACCACTTGTATCCGAGACAATCTCGATCGATAATTGATAATTGATAATTGAATCGAATCTGCCTCATGAAATCATATCTTGCTGCTGCGATACAGATGACGAGCAAGCCCGATCTGGATCGAAATTTAACTGAAGCTGAAGAATTAATCGATCTGGCGGTACGTCAAGGGGCAGAGTTAGTTTGTTTGCCGGAAAATTTTTCTTTTCTTGGACTCGAAGAAGAAAAAATACAACAAGCAGAGGCGATCGCTCGGAAGAGCGAAAAATTTCTCAAAACGATTGCCCAACGGTTTCAAATTACAATTTTAGGCGGTGGTTTTCCAGTTCCTTCCAAGGATGATAAGGTCTATAATACCGCTCTCCTCATCGATCGCAATGGCAAGGAACTCGCTCGCTATCAAAAAGTTCACCTCTTTGACGTCAATCTACCCGATGGCAATACCTATCAGGAGTCAAGTACGGTGATGGCCGGACACCACCTTCCCCCAGTTTATCATTCGGAAACTTTGGGAACGTTAGGTGTTTCCGTCTGCTATGACGTGCGCTTCCCCGAACTCTACCGCCATCTATCCAAAGAGGGGGCAGATGTTCTGTTTGTTCCGGCAGCATTTACCGCTTATACGGGGAAAGATCACTGGCAAATTTTAATCCAAGCGCGGGCAATTGAAAACACGTGTTATGCTATTGCTCCCGCTCAAACGGGCAATCATTACGGAACGCGCAACACCTACGGCCACGCCCTCATTGTCGATCCTTGGGGATCGATTTTAGCGGATGCCGGCGATAAACCGGGGGTTGCGATCGCCGAGATCGATCCCCAGCATTTGACCCGCGTTCGTTCTCAAATGCCATCCCTCCAGCATAGAGTCTTCTAACTTAGAGATACTTTGTTAAAGTATGTCTTTGCCAGCAATAAATATTCATCTCCTATTGAATTAAAGATTACAATAGGAGGATTCTCGACTATTCTGCTAAAAATGAGTCGCCGAGAAATCTCTATTCCTCATCTGTCCATTCCAATTCCCGACGTAACATATGATGACGCAAGGCTTCGGAAAGTTGGGTATCGTCAGAAGCCGTCCTCGCTCCGGCTTCTGCCGCCCAACGTTTCAAGGCTTCAATTGGCTCTCGGGCGATCGCGGCGAGGGGAACGGTTTCCTCGATGGCGCAGATAATATCATTGGTGGTAAAATCTCGTCGCATCTCGGCAAAAGCATAGTGCATCCCATCAAAAATTGCCTGTTCGATCTCCGCACCGCTAAATTCTTTCGCTTGTTTTGCCAACAATTCGATTTTAAAGTCTCTAATTCGCGAAGGGCGAAACTTTTGTAAGTGAACTTTAAAAATCTCTTCTCGTTCCTTTTGAGTCGGCAAACTGAGAAAAAAAATCTCATCAAAACGGCCTTTTCGCAACAATTCGGCAGGTAAAATATTCACATTATTGGCCGTAGCTACGATAAAGACAGGGGCAGTTTTTTCCTGCATCCAAGTAATCAAAGAGCCAAAAACCCGGCGGGATGTCCCCGAGTCCCCATCGACACCCGAAGTTAAATTTCCGAATGCTTTGTCAATTTCATCGATCCACAACACGCAAGGGGCGATCGCCTCGCTAATCTCGATCGCTTGTCTGACCCGACTCTCGCTTTCTCCCACCAATCCGCCAAATAAACGCCCGGTATCCAAACGCAGCAAAGGCAAACGCCATTCACGCGCAATCGTTTTGGCCGAGAGAGATTTCCCCGTTCCCTGTATGCCCACCAATAATACGCCCTTGGGGTTGGGGATGCCGTAAGCCCTTGCTTCTTCGGTAAAAACCTCCTTTCGCATTCGCACCCATTTCTTTAAATTATCCAAACCGCCGACATTTTTTAATGATTCTCGGGGGATAAAAAATTCAAGAATTTCCGTCTGGCGAATGACTTGTTTTTTCTCCGCCAGTACGCTATCGATGGCAGTTTCATCAATGCTATCCGCTGAAAGGAGGGCTTTGCTTAAAACTCGTTCGATGCGAGTGCGACTCAACCCCTGACAGGCTTTCGCTAATTGTTCCCGTGCCAGTCCCTCGATTTGTAATTGTTGGGGATTGACCTTACTGGCAATCAAGCACTCGATCTCTTCAAGATCGGGAAGAGGCAGATCGATCGCGGTAATATGTTCGCTTAATTCTGCCGGTACTTCTAAAATATGAGAGACGATCGCGAGGGTGTGAGAGGTTTGCTTGAGAGCCTCTGCTAGATTTTTCAGTTCTCTAACGACCGGCGCATTTTGTGGATGTTGCGGATATCTTAAAATAAAGTGAATATCTTTGAGAACAAAAATTGTGGGATCGCCTTTTTCTTCTCGGCGAATGCGCTCTAATGCCCCCATAACAGAGTTGCGATTGGCGTTATTATCCTCCCATCCCCTCACTAAATCCCAGACTAGCACTTGATAGGAGGCAGATAACTGACTCGTAACGCCTTTGAGTATATTGAGGATGGGGGTTTCTTCCACACCAACCAAATATAGGAGAGGATAACGCGCTCGAATTACGAGACTAATTTCTTCAATGAGGTGTCGATGAATGCGAGAAAATCCGTCATCCTTCGATCGAGAAGCAATCGCATTTGCCGTCATATTTGTGGAAAAATGCAAAACTTTTCTATTTTAGTCTATTTTGTAGACTTTTACTAGCACCACATGAGGGAAAAACAAAAAATAATATTCATGGCTTTATCGCGATCGCTCGGTAGCAAATCTTCTACAATGGGTTACAATTTAATTACTTTCTCTTTTCTTTTCTCACCCCGTACTCGCAAAAATAAATTGTTCGATCGGCGAAAATTATTAGTGTATTTCTTTGATTTTTTCATTGGCCCGTGTTTTATTGGCGAAAAAATTTGCCGCAAAAGTTACTCGGGAATATGCTATCGCGACCTAAAAATAATCCCGATCGCTTCACTTTGGCTTGCAACCGCGTAATTCACTCGAGGGGAAGAAAACAATGGTTCTGGCATCTCTGTCCGGGCAACTTAGAATCTTATTAATTGAAAGCGATCGAGATAGTATCGATCTCATCGAAGATTTATTTTTGGCCATTGAAAGAGAAACAGATTTTTCCATTACTTGTCATCAATCTCTATCCTTAATTCAAGCGAAACTATATCTAAAACATCCCGAAAAAATAGATATTATTCTGCTCGATCTATTTTTGCAAGACAGCCAAGGAATTGAAACTCTCAAAACTCTCAAAAAATGGAGTTATGATTTGCCGATTATTGTTTTGGGTCCTACAGGAACGGAGAAATTATATTGTCAAGTTTTAGAATTTGGAGCGCAAGATTATTTGATTAAAGATTGTATCGGGAGTCAGCTTTTGATCCGTTCTTCGATCTATGCAATCGAACGTCAAAAGACGCAAAATGCTTTGCGACAAAGTGAAGAAAAATACCGCTTTGTTATCGATTCGATTCGAGAAATTATTTTTCAGATCGATCTATCGGGAAATTGGTTATTCTTAAATTCTGCATGGACGAATATTACGGGATTTCCAGTTGCAGAGACTTTAGGCAAACCTGCGGTCGCCTACATTCATCCTCGCGATATCGACCGACACCAACAAGAATTTGTCGCTTTGCGATCGGGTCAAAAAGAGAAGATCGCTTATAAACTCAAATTTTGTTGCACTGAAAAAAAACGCTATTGTTATCTAAAAATAACGGCTTCTTCCCTTGTATCATCGAGTGGAGAAATAATTGGTATTTCGGGAACTTGTGAAGATTTAACTGATTATCAAGCACAACAAGATCGGTTAAACAAACTGACCTCACAACTCGATCGCTTAGCGCAAAATATTCCCGGTACGATCTTCCAATTGTGTCAATCCAAGTTAGGCGATCGCTCGTTTTCCTATCTTTCTCGGGGATTTCAATCGCTGTTCGAAGTAATGCCCCCTCCCATACCAACTAACCCCGAGATGTTTTTGATGTTTTTAGAATCAAAAGAGCGAGATCGCTTCCTGAAAACGCTAGAAAAGAGTGCTAAAACCTTAAAACCTTGGGAATTAGAATTCTGTATCGATACGCCATCAGGACAAAAAAAATGGTTAAAAGGAATTTCCCAACCAGAAAAACAAAAAAATGGTGAAATTCTTTGGGATGGTGTTATTATTGATATTACACCTCTCAAACAAACAGAAAATGCCTTAGTTCAACAACAAGAATTACTTTTTAAAATTATTCAGACCTCTCCTAATGTTTGGTATTTTTACGATCTTAAAACCCAACAATATATCTATCTAAATCAATCATTAAGGAAAATATTAGGATATTCCTCTGAGGAGTTTTACGAACGATATCTCCACATTCAATTGACGCATCCCGATGACATTAAACCATTAGAAATATATTTCGAGCAATTTGCAAGCGGTCGAGATGGAGAAACATTTACAATTGAATACAGAATGCACCATAAACATAGAAGTTGGCGTTGGTTTCTCAGTCGAGATCTCATATTTTCTCGCAGCGCAGATGGAGAACCCCAAATAATTTTAGGAACGATGACTGACATTAGCGAACTGAAAGAAATTGAAGAAAAACTACAAACAAATCAAGATCGCTTGCAATTAGCATTAGAGAATAGTGAATTAGGATTATGGGATTGGAATTTAGTGACAGGAGCAGTTATCTATAGCGAACGATGGAAACAATTAATTGGATATCGAGATGAAGAAATTGCTGGGAATTTTGCCACTTTTGAACAGTTAGTCTATCCTGAAGATTTACCTAAAGTTTTAAAAAAAGTTGAGAATTACTTACAAAGCGATACCACCAATCGAACCGTGCAAGCTGATTTTCGGATGCAAACCAAAGCAGGAGAATGGAAATGGTTTGTTTCCCAAGGAAAAGTCACGGCATGGGATAAAGATGGAAATCCCCTACAAATGATAGGAACAACGAAAGATATTCACGATCGCAAGCAAACCGAACTAGAATTGCACTTGTTATTAGCAGCAGCCCGAGCCATTAATGGTGCTTGCAATTTTCAAGACGCGATCGCGATTATATTACCCTTATTTTGTCAGACAATTGGTTGGGATGTCGCTGAGGCCTGGATTCCCATTGAAGGCGGGAAAAAATTGCAATACGTTCGTGGAGGATATGCCAGTAAACCAGAATTACAAGAGTTCATCGATCGCTCTCGAGCAATCGATCTCATTCCCAGTATTGGTTTTGCGGGTAAGATTTATCATTCTCAAAAACTCGAATGGATTGAAGATGTTTGTCATCCAAGCGAAAAAAATTTTTATCGTCGAGAAATGGCAGAAAAAGTAGGTTTGAGAGCCTGTTTTGGCATTCCCATTCTCAAAAATAAACGCGTTTTAGCAATTTTGATCTTTTTGAAAACAATTCCCTTAATTTGCGATTTACATTTAGTGGATGTAATCAATGCCGTTGCCGCACAACTGGGAGAATTTATGCAGCGAAAACGGATAGAAGAAAGATCCTTAAAGAAAACCCGACAACTGCGAGAAATGCTACACCAGCTCAAACGATCCCAAGCTCGGGCCATTCATAATGAAAAAATGACCGCTCTCGGACAATTGGTGGCTGGGTTTGCCCATGAAATTAACAATCCGATTAGTTTTATTTACGGTAATATTGCCCCAGCTTTAAACTATGCAGAAGAATTATTAGCACTCGTTCATCTTTATCAAAAACATTATCCCCATCCCGTTGTCGAAGTTGAAGAAGCGATCGCGGCTCTCGATCTCGAATTTATGGAAGCAGATTTTCTCAAACTTTTAGAGTCCATGCAAACCGGAGCGACTCGCATTCAGAATCTGGTTAAATCCCTGAGAAATTTTTCTCGTTTGGATGAATCGGATCGCAAAGATGCCGATCTTTGCGAGGGTTTAAATAATACCTCGATCCTATTGCAACATCGCCTCAACCCCCAAAGCGATCGCCCGGAAATTCAAATCGTGAAAAATTTTGTCGCTCTGCCGAAAATTGAATGCTATCCAGGGTATCTCAATCAGGTTTTTATGAATTTAATGAGCAATGCGATCGATGCACTGGAAGAAAAATGGTTCCAAGGTGTAAAATTTACCCCCACTCTCACCCTCACAACTGAAGTCGGCCGGCATCGCGATCGCCAACAATCTTACATTCGCATTCATATTGCCGATAATGGTGCGGGAATTCCCCAACATCTTCAATTGCGTATTTTCGAGCCTTTTTTTACTACGAAAAGTATTGGCAAGGGAACGGGATTGGGATTAACCACCAGCCACGATATTATTGTAGAAAAACATGGGGGCAGATTGTACTGTGCTTCGACAGTGGGCGAAGGAACGGAATTTGCGATCGAGATCCCTTTTCAATGAACGCGTCAGCTTTACTCAGCATCAATAATTATCAATGTTAGATCGAATTAAAACCCTTGCAGAAAAGCTCGCTCCTCGGTTGATTGAAATTCGCCGTCACATTCACGCTCACCCGGAATTGAGCGGTCAGGAATACCAAACGGCGGCTTATATTGCCGGGGTGCTGTCATCTTGTGGGTTGCACGTAGAAGAGGAGATTGGCAAAACGGGAGTTGTCGGAGAATTAGAAGGACTCGGACACAGCGATCGCCGTCTTGCCATTCGCACGGATATGGATGCACTGCCTATCAATGAGAGGGTCGATCTCGATTTTGCCTCCCGCAAACCCGGTGTTATGCACGCTTGCGGTCACGATATTCATTCGACCCTCGGTTTGGGGACGGCCATGATCCTCTCGCAATTGCGAGAAGAGCTACCGGGAAACGTGCGTTTTCTTTTTCAACCCGCCGAAGAAATCGCGCAAGGAGCGGGTTGGATGATTCGTGATGGCGCAATGCGAGACGTGAATGGAATTTTAGGCGTTCACGTTTTCCCCTCAATTCCCGCTCGTTCCATCGGCATTCGCTACGGGGCGTTAACGGCGGCAGCGGACGAGTTGGAAATCTTTATTCAAGGGGAGTCGGGACATGGGGCGCGACCCCACGAGGCCAAAGATGCGATTTGGATCGCCGCGCAAGCGATCTCCACCTTACAACAAGCCATTAGCCGCACGCAAAACCCTCTCCGTCCCATTGTTCTCACTTTTGGGCAAATTAGCGGCGGCAGGGCACCCAACGTGATTGCAGATCGCGTGCGTTTGGCCGGTACCGCGCGATCGCTACATCCGGAAACTTACCAAAATTTACCCCAATGGATCGAAGGGATCGTCGCCAGTATTTGCAGCACCTACGGGGCAAAATACGAGTTCAATTACAAGCGTCAGGTACCTTCGGTGCAAAACGACGGAGTGATGACGCAATTAATCGAAGAAGCAGCGAGGGAGGCATGGGGAAGCGATCGCGTGCAGCGCATCCCAGAACCTTCTTTAGGGGCGGAAGATTTTTCCCTTTATTTAGAACACGCCCCCGGAAGTATGTTCCGCTTGGGAGTGGGAATCCCTGGAAAACCCAATCATCCCCTACACCATCCCGCTTTTGAGGCCGATGAGGCGGCCATTGTCACGGGGGTTGTCACGTTAGCTTATGCAGCATTTAAATATTGGGATTTGAAAGATTAGTGAGGGCGGATCGCCTGTCCTGATTTGCAGGCAATGCGATCGCCTCTAATCTTGTAGGGGCATTACATATAATACCCCTACCGGAAAGATCGCCTCAGCAGTGTAGATCGGGGCTTATTTGCCCTTGCCGCGTTGATTGGGGTTCATCTGTTTGCCGCGATTGCCTTGATTTTGGCTGTATTGCTTATTTGTCCCGGACGTTCCCTTATTGGGATTTTGTTGGTTGGAACGGTTATCGCTGGGGTTAGTTTTACCAGACATAATTTCTCCTTAAATTTAGTGAATGAACGAGAGAGATCTCTCTTAAACAAAGATTCACTAAAAAAACTAAGCATCCGGAAGTTTTTTAAAAATAAGTCCGGCGATCGAGTATAATAGAGACTCAATTGCTCTTCGAAAAAATTCTGTTCTGACTTTTATGCCCGGTATTACCGCCGCTCGCGACCTCAGCTTATACGACTTAGAGATTCAGTTTAAGGTACGATTGGCGATCGCTCCCGATCTCCTCGAAACTTGGCTGCAAGGACAACCCGCACTCGAAGAGACAGAAATTGTCGCACTCCGACGCATTCAACAGCATTGATCGCCGCCGTCCCCTCCTCGAATTCCTACAACTTCCTGCCAATGAACAACGCGATCGCGAACGGTTGGAGAAAGAGCGGGAAAAACAACGAGCAATTCTCGCTGAAAACGAACGCGATCGCGAACGAGCTGAAAAGAAAAAAATTCAATCCGAATTGCAAAAATTACGCGCTCAACTTCAACAACTTAACCGCGATCGCGATCGCTTATCTTGATTGATTGGAAATGCGATCGCTTGTATGAGTGCTTGCAATTTTCTGGTACTTTAAGAAGTAGGAGGGAGATTGCGATCGCGCACCCATGCCCTAAATTCTCTCATGGTTCGATTGCGTCCTTGGGTTTTGACTTTCTGCAAATATTGGGGAATGGTTTCAATGAGGGGAAAATCGGGAAAATGGGGACTTTGGGCAACCTCAACATACTGATTATCTTGGAGGACGAATATTTTTAAGCGTCCTTTCTCAAAACGCCATATTTCTCGAACGCCTAATGTTTGATAAATGTCGAGATGGGTGCGAGAAGTTATATCAATTTCTAGAGCTAGATCGGGAGGGGGATCGACGCTGAGATCGAGGCGACTTTTGCCGCGAATGGCAGCCTCATTTTCAATATAAAAACAGTCATCGGGTTCGATTCCCTGTTGCATCAGTTCATTTTTAAAAGTTGTCGAACCGAGGGGATAACATTCGATATCGAGTTCTTCAAGGAGTGCTTTCAAAAAATCGGCAATAAATCCTTTATTGGCTTCATGTTCCGGTAAGGGAGTCATAATTTCTAAAATTCCGTTGGCATAGGCAATGCGAGCAATTCGTTTTTCGCCCAATTCTTCTAAAATTTGCTCGAATTCTTGCCAGTTTACATCCCGCAGGCGGAGTTTTTGTCCGAGGGGAATATCAAAGCGTCTGAGTTCTAATAACATGGCTCAGTTCTCTTTTGAACGATCGATTATAGCATTTTTGCACTCGAATGCAGGGTTAGCCATTGATGGGGAGAAAGGCGAGGGTTGCGATCGCAAGCAACAACGCGCTCTTTTGGCTGAAAGCGAACGCGAAGGTGCGGAAAAAAGAACAAATTCAATCCGAACTGCAAAAATTACACGCTCAACTTCAACAACTCAACAGCGATCGCGATCGCTCATTTTGATTGATTGGAAATGCGATCGCCTTACCCAACCAATTAAGATAAATGCGCTACTACATGATTGCTAATTTTTTATCCTTTGTCACAAAAAAAATATACTAAGTTATCCTTGCTATGCTTCTATTGAGAGAAGGAATTAAGTCAAATATTAAAAAATACTTAAAATGATATTGAATATAGATATCAGACTTGACAGATACATTATATTAAGTTCTACTTTAAACATATCCCAATCAATCAGAAATAGAATGAGGAAATTTGTAACTTTAATAGTGCTACTTGTTATAGCACTTGCTCTACCATTGACACAACCATCTGCCCTTGCAGACACTGAAGTAGGTGACACTCCACTCTGTACACAAGTGTTAAACCGCTTTAAGAATTGGGAATCCAGTCGCTCTACTCTAGAGATCTCATCAGTATCCGCAAATCCGCCAAAAATCGAAGGCACTTGGAAAATAGGGAGTTCCACCGCACCTTTGATTGGCTACTATGTACCCAACCCAACGAAATCATGCAATCCATTTCCTTACCCCGGATTCTCTCCTAATCCCTATAAATGCCTAGATCAATGTAATATTGGCTTTGCAGTGTACTGGCAGTCTTGCCAAGATACGAAGACCTGTTGGCAGGATAAAGAGCCAACATCACCATTGAAGCAAATTGGCTTAGAGTATGACGGAACAGTAATGACATATGCTGGCTCGATCCAAGGCTTGAATAACAAGCCCATGTCCCAAGCAACTAACTACAAGATGCGCTTAGTCATCAGTACAGTTACTCAAGACCGAGAGAACGTCCGCAATGTGGGAATCAGCAGTACAACGCTCAGACCTCCTAAAGCCCAGTAACTCATATAAATAAACAGGGAAAGCATTGAGGAATGCTTTCCCTGTTTTGAAGATTTTATGACTGTATAGTTGTAGTAGCGCATCTAGGCTAAAATAGCTGGGTAGTTCAAATTCTGTAAGCCATATTTTACAAAATTTTCGGCGATCGCCTTACCCAACAAATTAAGATGGATGCGCTACTACTCGCTCAATTTACTTTACGTTACTACAAGTCTGATTCGGGTTTAATCAACGAATCTTTTTGAATTTTCATCGCGATCGCTTTAAGCAATTCCCCCAAACATTCAGCAGGCATATCTTTGAGTTGTTCGCTCAATTCATCCGTGTCTCCGTTAAGTTGAAACGCGAATGAAGTATTTACCATATTATTCCCACCTAAAATTACTGTTATACCTCCCGGCAATAATTCTTTAGCCAACTTAGCTTTTTCATCAATAGAAAGGTTGGCAATTTCTTTGCGAATTCGCTCCAAATGATTGTTCTCACCCACAGAAATTATTTCTCCTTCGTTTACATTCGGTCTAGTGTTCATTGCCAAACTTAAGAAACGGTTAACAAGTTCTTTTTCGTCGTTTCATTGGTAGATTGGGATAATAACAAGTTCTGAGCGATTAAGTTGAGTAAAAATGCAGATTTCTCACTGTCCAACCGACCGATTATCAGTACCCCCAACTTGACCTTAGAACCGGGAGCGAGCTTTTCCATCCCCTCAACCAACTCCCAAAACAAGCTCGCCGTCATTTCTGCATTTCCGTTGCGAAACTGCGAAATATGCTTTTCGCTGCACCCCACCACAGAGGCAAGGTCTTTATTTTTGATCTTTTGGTCGGTTTGGACCTGCTTAAAAAATTCATGCAGCATAATGATTGCAATCTTACCCAATGGGTAATAAAATCTGGGAGAAAGTCAAAAAAAAGAACCTAGATGGCTCTTTTTCCAGAATAACACTCAAGTAAAGTTTACGATCGCGATCGCTTCACCCCATCGAATCCGGAGACCCTCGATATTTTTGCCGCGATCGCGTGAGTTCCTTCCATATCGCCGATAAAATGAGAAAATAAAGTTAAAACGGTAACATTGATAACAAAAGCTGCATGAAAATCCTCTCCAATCTCCTGTCTCCCCAGAAAAAAGTGAAAACGCAAACAACACCCAGCACGCGGGGACTGCCTCCCCTGCGACGCACCCGCAAGGGGATCGAGTTAAAATCCGAATACGAAGTGGAAATCATGCGGCGATCGGGTTTAATTGTGGCGACGGTACTCAAAGAAATTGCCGAATTCGTCCAACCCGGAATGACCACGGCAGATTTAGATGCTTATGCCGAAAAGCGCATTGTCGAAATGGGCGCAAAACCCAGTTTTAAAGGCTATCACGGCTTTCCGGGGTCGATTTGCGCTTGTGTTAATAACGAAGTCGTCCACGGTATTCCCAGCCGCAAAAAGACGATCCGAGCGGGAGATTTATTAAAGGTCGATACGGGGGCGTATCAAGAAGGATATCATGGCGATTCCTGCATCACGATCGCAGTCGGGAAGATTTCCCCGACTGCTAAAAAATTAATGCGAGTTGCCGAAGAAGCGTTATATAAAGGCATCGAACAGGTCAAAGAAGGTAATTATCTTATGGATATTGCTGGAGCGATTCAAGACCACGTTAAAGGACAAGGCTATAGCATTGTCGAAGAGTATACCGGTCATGGAGTCGGGCGCAATCTTCATGAAGAACCCGCCGTTTTTCACAGTCGCACCCGAGGGTTACCCAATGTTAAATTAAGAGCGGGAATGACCCTCGCCATCGAACCGATTATCAATGCCGGATCGAAACACACGCGGACTTTGAGCGATCGCTGGATGGTAGTGACCGCCGATAACAAACTGTCGGCACAATTCGAACATACCGTTTTAGTCACGGCAACGGGTTATGAAATTCTCACCGATCGCGATCGCTTGTAAAATTGGCTCGTTAGCGATCGCTTTTCAACAACGGGAAAGGCGATCGCTTCTTATTTCCGCTTCTCCTCTGAATAACTGGTGACTGGTGACTGATAATTACCATTCCCTCACTTCCGATAACTTCACCGCAATGCCTGTATGATTAACCACGATCGCATCGGCGCGACCATTGCCGGTAATATCGGCAAAATTCGTACTGACATCCCCATAATAAATGCCTTTCGTCCAAAGTTCGTTGGGGGCAAAAGCCGAACCCGTCGATCGCCTTACCGTTACCCCATCTCGGTTGACGACAATAGCATCGGCTTTGCCATCTCCCGTCACATCGGCAAAAAATGTCCCGATTTCCCCAAAGTAGGGATTGTCCGTCCAAGTTTCGTTTTCGCCAAAGCGATCGCCTCGCGATCGCCGCACGCCAATGCCCGTATTATTGACCACAATGGCATCGGCTTTTTCATCGCCCGTCACATCGGCAAAATAAATGCCGCGATCGCCGAGATATTCTCCCTCTACCCAAGTTTCATTGGGGAGAAACTCAGTTCCGGTAGAGCGACCGACACCAATTCCATTTTCATTCACCACAATAGCATCGGCTTTGCCATCTCCCGTCACATCGGCAAAAAATGTCCCTTTCGTCCCGTAATACGGGCGATCGACCCAAGTTCGATGCTCGGCAAATTCCCCCAATTTCGCCAGACTAACAGCAATACCGCTTTCATTAATGACGATCGCATCGGCTTGACCGTCCCCGGTAACGTCGGCAAAAAAGTTGCCAATTTCCCCCAAATAAACCCGCGGCATCCACACTTCAGTATCGGAGAAACTCATCCCGGTGGAGCGTCGCACGATAATCCCATTGTCATTGACAGCGATCGCATCGGCGCGACCGTCTCCAGTAACATCGGCGAAAAATGTGCCGTTATTGCCAGAATAAGGAACATCCAGCCAAGCGCGAGTATAGCCGAATTGAGCGAATTTAACCCCCAATACGCTTAAGATCGCGACACCGACAACGGCAGCAGCCACAATTTTAAAATTAATTTTCATGGTTCTCGATCGTGCTATAAAAAACTATAGTACGAATGAATGCGAGGATGTAATTTGTCCTTCACGGGCTTGCCTTCTTGAAGATGTTCTCGGACAATGCGCGGGGCATCTTCTGGAGAGAGGCGACAATACCATGTTTCCTCGGGAATAATGCGAGCGTTAGGGGCCATATTACACTGCCCCAAACAATCCGAAGCCACGATTTCGACATCATCGGGGAGATCGGCAGCTTGCAAGGCTTGTAATAATTTTTCCCCGCCGCGAGCCAAACAAGTACAATTTTGACAGACCAAGACCGTTCGCAAATCGGCTGGCTGCTTTTGAGGAGCGTTCATCGTTGCTTTTTAAGTTTTTTGATTTAACAAGTTTCTTCGTCTCGTTCGCATGCTCCAATGCTAACCCAATTGCTCGAACCATCCGCCCAATGTTCCTTCTTCCAAATAGGGGCATTGTGTTTTAAAGTATCGATCGCATAGCGACAAGCCTCAAAAGCCTCGGTGCGGTGAGGACAGCCAACGGCCACTAAAACGCTAATTTCTCCAATCTTTAAGCGTCCGATGCGATGATGGATAACAATGCGATTGGTTTCGGGGCGAGTTTGGCGAATATGGGCGGCAATTTGTTGAAAAATTGCGATCGCCATGGGTTCGTAGGCTTGATATTCTAATAAAGTAACGGGCTTGCCGTCGGTGCGATCGCGTACCGTGCCACTCATGACAACGATTGCACCATTGGCAGGACTATCGGCTAGGCGATAAACATCATCGAGAAAAAGGGGAGCAAAGGTAATTTTCAGACTATCTCTTTCGCCCTTGTCGAGACTCGAGATCGAGGAGGAATCAAAAGAGGAGGAATTAACGGCAAGATTCATCGGAGATAATGATTAAATTGAGAGGGATGACCCGCACCCAACCGGTTTTTTTATTTTAACAATGGGAGCGGGAATTCTCCTATTCCTTCGGCTTGGCTCAGGGCAGACAGTGACTACCCATAAACTCCAAAATCAGGTTATAATCTTATCACCTTTCTATCTAAGTGATAATGTTCAAGGCGTACAAATACCGCATTTATCCAACTAACGAGCAGAAAGTGGCTTTAGCCAAGAGCTTTGGCTGCTGTCGTTGTTAAAGTACAAAGCTGAATCGGAAGGAAAAGTTTATCTAGAAGTCGTCATCTTTGATTCGATAGCGGTAGTTCACCAGCGATCGAAAACTAAATTCAAAAGTTAATTCAAATCAGAGAGCGGTCATGCAACGCTATCAAACTCTCCAAACTCTCGGACAACATACGGATAAAAGTACTGTTACTTTTTTAGCGTTAGATACGATCACGCAAAAAAAAGTTATTGTCAAAAAAATTAGTTTGAATTCATCAATAGATGCGAATAATAGTTCGCTCGATCGATACAAAGAAAGAGTGAAAGCTCTTCAAGAACTCAAGCATTCGGGGATCGTTCATTATTTACATACTTATAAAGATGTTGATTTTTTCTATGTTGTTAGAGAACATCTAGAACTGCAATCTCTGGCAGAAATCCAGACAATTTCTGCCGATAACCTCAAAAAAATAATTCTTGCCGTTCTTGATATTTTAATCTATTTGCAGAAGAGAGTGCCGCCTATTATTCATCACAATCTCAAGCCAGAAAATATTTTGATCGATACTCGTTTTAATGCCCATTTAGTTGATTTTGAAATTGACGATCGCATTCCTCAAGATATGAAGGAGGAACTTGGCTTTATATCCCCAGAACAAAGAAGAAAACAAAAAAGTAGCAAATCTACAGATTTATACGCACTTGGTGCAACAATCCTTTGCATTCTAACCCATACGAAATCTAAAAATATTACGCGCTTGATCAATCAAGAAATGCGTTTTGTGTTTCGCGATCGATTGATTCATCTCAACCCCGATTTTTTGGATTGGCTCGAGAGAATGGTTAAACTCAATCCCCAAGAACGACATCTTTCAGCCTTTAAAGCTAAAGGAATTCTCAAACAAATTTCTGTTGAAAAAATATCTGAAGTTCGGATTAAGCATCCTGGATTGACAATCAAATCAAAAATAGTCCAAGAAAAGTTGACAAAAACTTTTAGAATTCGGCGCTTTCTTCCCAACTCCATCCAAGAAGGAATTTGGGAAGTTGCCCCTCATACAGGAGATTTTGCTGTTTCTCCTCGAGAGCATCCTTGGATTGCGATCGCTCCCTCTCATTTTCATCGCAGTCAATCCAGTTATCAAGTGACAATCGATACCAGTCATTTACTTTCAGGACAACTTTACGAACGCAATCTGATCTTGCATACTTTTTTCCCTCAAGAAAAGAAATATATCATTCCTCTAAGAGTTAAAACTGCTCGTGTCGAACAAGAACCCCAAGAAAATGCAGCATTCTCCCGTTCTCTAACCACAATATTGTTACCATCTGCCAAACAAACTCCCAAACAATCTTATAATCTAACAGAGGAAGAAATTCAATTGGCTCTGACGCGTGACGGTACGCCAACTTGGACGGAAGAAGATTTTCAAAATTTGATGCAAACATTGGGAAAAGCCGGATACGGTTGGTTAACCAGCGAGGGAGTTTATCATCAATTAGAAAAAATGAAAGAGAATTTTCGATCGCAATCCAATCTTAATCAAAAATCAACATGATATCCGAGTTATTGACTTAGGTGTAGGGACGTAGCCTGCTACATCCCTACTTTTTGCGCCAAATCCAGAGAAAATTAGTCAGCATATTGACAAATACCGAAAAAGTTGTTGCGATGATGGGAACGATCAAAAATTTCCAACTCTCAATGATGAAGGGTACGGTCGTCATTGTTTCGATATCCAAACCGTAAACGAGAAGATTGTAGACTCCCAACCAAACGACAAAAGAACCCGCGATCGCGACGTGATATTGACCAAAACGCATCCAAGTAGGGCGGGGAAACCCAAAAACCCAGCGATCGTTCACGAAAAAGCGTAAAATATTGGCAAGTTCCGACGCAACCAGAGAAGCAAACCATTCGGGCCAGTGAAACAGTTCGATCGCAAAATAAAGAAGGGGAATATTTAAGCCGGTAAAGGTTAAGCCAACAATCCACCAGCGTACCATTGTATTGGCCAGCAGGGTTTTGACAGACAAGTTTTTCAATCTAGCAAGCACGATCGCAACAAAAAGGGCAACAACTTAAAATATCTTAACGTTTGTCCGTCGCTTTACCTCGCGGACTGGCAACGGCGGCAATACCCCCGACTCGAATTCCCGCACGGGAGAGAGTTTTCGCGCCAGCTTTAACGGTATTGCCCGTCGTATAGAGATCGTCTACCAGTAGAACGGGCAAACGCGATCGCTCTTTTTGAAAATCCTTTCCCAACGCAAAAGCATCTCGCATCATCAATTCTCGCTCTTGCGGGTTGAGATCGAACAAGGGCTGAGTCTCTTTAACCCTCTGCAAGCCCTGACATTTTAAGGGGAAACCCGTCTGGCGGCAAAAACTGCGAGCGATTAATTCGGCTTGATCGAATCCCCGTTGCTTGCGTTTTTCTGGATTCATGGGTACGGGCACGACGACCATTTTCGGCAAAGATGGCGAAACATCCAGCCATGCCCGACCGAGAAATTCCCCCAAAAGTTCCGCAATTTCAGGGTGATTCTCGTATTTCATCGCCGCGATCGCCCTTTTGAGAATCCCCCCATAATTTCCCCAAACCAAAAGCGGCGATTCTCCCTGCCAAAAGGCTTCGGGTTGGGCAAGGCGACATCGTTGCAGTTGCGTTTCGCAGGCTCGACAGAGAATTTCCTCAGCCGGGCGATCGCACAACGGACAAACCTCAATTAAAAATAAAGATCGGAAATTTCGCAACCAACCCAAGCTCATTCTCAATCTCCCCCTTCATACCGATGTGTTGGCAAAACCGCCTTGGGTTACAATGCTCTAGATAAAATATCGTTCGCCATTAGACCATTAAACCCATGACTTCTGCAACTCCAGAGAACAAGCAAGAGGATAAGTCACTCTCGGCCATGAAAAGTTTTGCCGAAAAATATGCTAAGAATACCGATACTTATTTCTGTGTCGATCCATCGGTGACGGCAGTGGTTATTGAAGGATTGGCAAAACATAAAGATGAATTGGGTTCGCCATTATGCCCCTGTCGTCACTATGAAGATAAAGAAGCAGAAGTTAAGGCTGCCTTTTGGAATTGTCCCTGCGTACCCATGCGAGAGCGCAAAGAATGCCACTGCATGTTATTTCTGAAACCTGAAGATGATTTTGTGGGCGAACAACAAGAGATCGAAATGGCAGAAATTTTGAAAGTGCGTGAAAGTTTAGCTACCTCTTAGCCCGTCACCAGTTACCGAAGAGTCACCAGTCACCCCCTCACCAATTATTGAGTCGTTCATGCTTCCTAAAGCATTTTTACAGGGGATTGAGGAGTTCAATCGCCGAGAGTTTTATACCTGTCACGATACGTTAGAAGCGCTTTGGATGGAGTCTGCCGAACCGCACAAGCAGTTTTATCAGGGAATTTTACAAATTGCTGTTGCTTGTTATCATTTGGAAAATTGTAATTGGCAGGGTGCAGTAACATTGTTGGGAGAGGGAACGCGGCGCATTCGCGACTATCAGCCCGATTATGAGGGGATTGACGTGACGAAGCTGTTTGAGGAAAGCTGGGAACTTCTTGACAATCTGCAACGAGTTTCTCCCGAGGCGATCGCGCCTTTTGTCGAAACCCTGCATTTTCGGGAGTCCTCTCCCGCTTTTCCCAAAATCGTCTCGCTTTAGAAAATATGGGTTGCTCTAGCGGAAACCAACCCCAGTTTCCTAACGTCCCTTTTCAATGGGCAACAATCGATCTTTCGGCTATGCTCTAGACCAGCAACGATCGATATAACAGGGCTATCTTTTAATTCTTAATATTGGGCTATGAATTCTAGATATCTTAATTTACGCCGATTCTGGAGCATTGCCATCGCCGGACCTTTAGTGCTAGCTGGCGGCGGAATGGCACTCTGGCAGAATGTTCGTGTTGCGAAAGCCCAAGAAGTCGGGCGGCAAATCGTCGTGAGATCGGATATTCAAGAAGCCAATCAAGCGACAGGCGTGATGACGGCTCGCGGCAACGTTCGCATTGACTACCCTGCCAGACAAATGCAGGGGACTTCCGCCCAAGCACAATATTTTAGCAATGAAGGGGTTCTCATCCTCACGGGCAATGCCTATGTTTTGCAAGAAGGCAATAGCGTGCGAGGAGAAGTTATTACCTATTACATTGAAGAAGGGCGAGCCGTGGCAACGCCAAGGGAAGATCGCCAAGTCGAGTCCGTTTATTATATTTCCGATCCCGACGCACCGACTTCGCCAGCCAAAGAACCCGCTTTAACCCCCTACAATCCCAAACCCGCCTTTAAAGAACCCTATAGCGATCGCCCCCCTGAAAACGCAGAGATTCCCCAGTCGCCAACATTAGAGCCTCCGAGGGTCTTTCAACCCGTAGAAGAAGTCACCCCCGATAATGGTGATTTTCCGCCTCCACCTCCCATCGAAGAAATCCTTCCCGATGGCAATCGCTAAAATTGGGTAATGGGTATTGGCGATCTCGAAATCGAGACAACTGATAACTGATAACTGATAACTGAAGTCATGATTCGATTAGAGAACGTCCATAAAACTTATGGCAAGCGAGCGGTAGTCAATCGCGTGAATATTAGCGTTTCCCAAGGGGAAATCGTCGGACTCTTAGGACCGAATGGGGCAGGGAAAACCACGACTTTTTATATTGCCGTTGGACTGGTCAAACCCAATCAAGGCACGGTTTGGCTCGGCGATCGCAATATTACCCGCCTGACCCTGAACGAGCGATCGCACCTGGGGATCGGTTATTTGACCCAACAAGCCAGCATTTTTCGGGATTTGACAGTGTGGGAAAACATTCAACTCGTCCTCGAGCAGGGCAACGTTCCCCCAGAAGAGTATCCCAAGCGCTTGCAGGAGCTTTTAAGCGAGTTTCGCCTTCATAAAGTCTCTCGCACCAAAGGCAATCAAGTCTCTGGAGGAGAGAGACGGCGCACGGAAATCGCTCGCGCCCTTGCCACCGGACGCAACGGCCCGAAATTTCTCTTGCTCGACGAACCCTTTGCCGGGGTAGATCCCATCGCCGTCTCGGAAATTCAACATCTGGTGGCAGGCCTGCGCGATCGCAATATGGGAATTTTAATTACAGATCACAATGTGAGAGAAACCCTGGCCATTACCGATCGTGCCTATATCATGAGAGATGGGGAGATATTGGCGGCAGGCAGTGCAGAAGAATTATACGAGAATCGTCTAGTGCGACAGTATTATCTCGGAGACCAATTTAAAGTGTACTAAAATAGTAGTTTTCAAGAAAATTTGCAAGCGTAATGAGTACTAGTCAATCTAATTTTTCCTTTTATCGACTTCTTCATATTTCGGTGATGGATCGCTACATTGTGGGCGAAATCTTGCCCCCCTTTCTCTTTGGGATGGGGATGTTTTCTGCTTTGGGAATTGCCGTGGGAATCCTCTTCGATCTCGTTCGACGGGTTACAGAATACGGTTTACCCAATTCCATTGCTTTTAAAGTCGCAATATTCAGCGTTCCCCAATTTGTTTTATACTCCTTTCCCATGTCCATGCTCCTTGCGGCCTTAATGGCTTACGGACAGTTATCGAGCGATAGTGAAATTGTGGCGATGCGGAGTGTCGGTGCGAGTATTTATCGAATTGTGGCTCCGGCTTTAGCATTGAGTTTGGTTATCACGGGAATTACTTTTATTTTTAACGATTGGATCGTTCCTTCTGCCAATTATGAAGCTGCAATTACCTTAGAAAAAGCACTCAATCAGGATAAACCCCTGTTTCAAGATAAGAATATTTTTTATCCCGAATATGAAACAATTCAAGATGATTACGGAAATTCCGAGAAAATCTTAAAACGTTTATTTTATGCAGAACGATTTGACGGCAAACAAATGCAGGGATTAACTGTCTTAGATCGCGCGAGCGGTGCGGTGAGTCAAATCTTAACTTCCGAGTCGGCAGAATGGAATTTTAGTGATAATAAATGGGATTTCTTTAATGGGATTATGTACTTTTTATCTCCTGACGGCTCTATTGATAATTTACTTCGATTTAAACGCCAGCAAGTACAATTGCCGCGAACGCCTTTGGATTTGGCTTCTCGCATTCGAGACAATACGGAATTAAGTATTGCTCAAGCGCGATCGCAGATGAAATTTTTTCGACAAGCTGGGGACGATCGCGCCGTTCGCAAGCTCAAAGTTCGAATTCAACAAAAAATCTCTTTGCCTTTCGCCTGTTTTGTTTTCGGATTAGTAGGGGCTGCTTTAGGTGTTTTACCTCGCAATACGAGCAAAGCCACTAGTTTTGGCTTGAGCGTCATTATTATTTTCTGTTATTACACGCTGTTTACCGTCACCGGACAAATGGGAGTACTGGGATCCCTTCCCCCCCTGCTTGCAGCTTGGGTGGCGAATTTCATCGGTTTGGCTGTTGGAGGCATCTTGTTATTGCGATCGGCCAGTTAATCTAGAATTGACAAATCCATCAATTGAATGATAATCAGAAGAAATACGTGCCTTTGTATTATTGTGACAACCTTGCAATTTAGGGGCGG
Organism: Cyanobacteria bacterium SBLK; assembly: GCA_017746715.1. Classification (GTDB taxonomy): domain Bacteria; phylum Cyanobacteriota; class Cyanobacteriia; order Cyanobacteriales; family Spirulinaceae; genus CCY15215. The sequence goes on along the minus strand of JAGHZQ010000088.1, from coordinate 49,373 downwards.
CGGATCGCCGTCTTTGCGTTCAGTGCCGATCGAGCATCACTAGCCATCTCTGAACCGAGCAAAGCCAACCCCAGAGTATTGCGGTGTCGTTTCTTCGAAACCAATACTCTTTGGGTTTTTGTTGGCTGTGCTGAGTTGAGATATCTAGTACCGAGGGGTTTACGAAGGTGAGGCGATAGTGAAAGGCGCGTATTTTCTTTGATTTTCAAATATTCCACTTTCCAGAAAAAGTGCTAGGATAGCGATCGAGAATCAAGAACGGCGATAAACTTTTGTTTCAGTATTGACGATTTTGCGATTTGCGATCGAGTATTGACAGGCTTCTCTCCGAAATCTTAGCTCACTACACATTTGTTATCAAACATCTAATCAAGGACAATACGGATCATGTCGATTTATGTAGGCAATCTTGCCTATGAGGTTACGCAGGACGATCTCACCCGAGTTTTCGCAGAATACGGTACCGTCAGGCGCGTTCATATTCCCCGCGATCGCGAAACCGATCGCCCCCGAGGGTTTGCTTTTGTAGAAATGGAGTCGGAATCTGACGAAACAAAAGCGATCGAAGCCCTCGATGAAGCTGAGTGGATGGGTCGCGAACTCAAAGTCAACAAAGCTCGCCCTCGGAAAGAAGGCGGTGGCGGTGGTGGCGGTCGCAGAAACAGCCGCTATTAATCTTTACGATTAAATGGGGTACGACTAGCACGGTTATCGCCAAGAGCAATCTAGCTGTAAAATTTCTAGATTATTCTTCATAACGCACCCGCTAGTTTTACCCCAAGTCATAATGAGTATGGGGTGGCACTAATACCCCGGCAACAATACTTCAGAAATGAGATTTCGCTATTTTTTCGCCTCATTAAACTTGACTCGATAGAGAGCGATCGCTTCATGAGAAGTCTCTCCCCACCTTTGATAACAACAATATAACGAAATCATGAGAAATATGAAGCACTATTATTTTTAAAAATTTCCCGATTCAGCGATTGATGTATATTCAGCAGATTCCATGGTCGGCAACCAATGCGACTTCGCAGCAGAATGCTAAACCCAGCCATTATCTCCCTTTGATTACAATCGGATGCGGATTGGTGCTGGTGGCGATCGCCGCCGCGATCGTTCTGTATAGAAGACAAAGAGATAAGACGCAACTCGCCCAATCTCGCGACCTTCCAATCGATCGATACGAGGCTGAATTTTTAGTGGATTCTGCTCCAAGTCTAACCGATAACCCAACAACCGCTCCCAACCCCTCGACTTTAGCATTCCCTTCAGAAGAACCAACGAATGATTCGGAATCTCACGAAGAACCCCAAGAGAAAAGCCCTGCAATAGATTGGTACGAGGCTGAATTTCTCCTTGGCCCTCCCCCAACGCCAACCCCCAAGATAGATCCTTTAATCTCAACGCCATCTGTTGCAGAACGAACCGATCGTCGAGAACATTGCCCAGAACCGAAAGAAGAAATGCCTTCACAAAATTCAGAAAACTTATCTTTAAGCGATCGCTATTTCACATTTATTCAACAAATTGTAGCCGATACCCTCAAAGGAAAGATCGGCTCTAAAGAATACGTTTATACGCAATTAGTCGCGCAGCTAGAGCCAGAACCCGGTATGGGGGAGATTTTTGAACGATGTTTAATCGAGCAAATGACCCTCGCTCGGGATAAGGTAAAAGCAGCCCCGAGCGAGGTCAAGCAAGCGAAAGCCCAGCGTCAAGTTAGAGCACTTAGCACCTTAGAAGAAGCATGGAATCGATATCAAGAGACTCAAAGGACGCAAAATGCCTGTAGCGATGCCGTTGCTCAATTGCTCGATGCAGGGGAGAGCGATCGCCTGTTCGTTCTCTTGCAAATTCTCGATCCCAATCAAACCCATACCTTTAGCAGCAAAGAAATTGAATCCCTCGCACAAGAGTTAGAGCAAATTCGAGAATCCGATGGCGATCGCAGTACGGTTGCCGAACTTCACGCTCTGGCAACTGGACTCGAGCAAGGATTGTCGATTTATACATCTCTAGACTTGTTGGGATGGCTATACGAAAAACCTCAATTGGGATTTGAGTCAAAAGCAGGGGCAAATAATTCTTGGGCTTACTGGGCAAAACAAATTAGCAGTCCATTGCCCAAAATGTTCTTCTCCGAACAGTCGAACAATCGCTCGGCCGTATCTCTGGCTCGAGAACAAACCCGTTTGGACTTGAGTGCTTGGGTAGAGTTAATCGTTTTATTGCGAGGTATTCAAGAGGGTTTAGTTGGCTGGTTTGACAAACAACCCTACAATATTAAGGCAGGCAATGATGCCGCGGCCTCTACATTTCTCACGTTTGCAATTATCTGGAGTGAATTAAGCAATGGGTTTCGTCAAGCAGAACGGCTTTTAGAATCCGATCGCGATCGGATTGCCAATGCTTGTTTTCAAATTGCCCTGCAAATTTTGCGAACCTTTGCCCAACGAGATAATTTTCCTATCTATGGCGGCGTATTTGCCTCGTTTACGGGTAAGGGTTTTCGAGACACGATTGCCTATCTCGATCGCCCCCTCAAAACCATCGAGAAAAAGCAAGAAAAGGCACGCATTCTCACAGTCTTGGGCTATTCCCAACAATGGACGAACAATCGCGATCGCGCCCTACTTTTACATGAAGAAGCCCTCAAGTTAGCCCGCCAAGAATCCGATCGCAAGTGTGAAGTCGCCAATTTGAATCATTTGAGTCGCTTAAAACTCAGTCTGGGGGAATTGGCAGAGGCGATCGATCTCGGACAGAGGGCGTTGCTGTTTGCCCGTCAGATGGGGGATCCCTTGGGAGAAATCAATGCGATCGCCAATTTGGGATATGCAGAAGTGCGTCGGGCCCAACAGCAAGAGCATATTGCTCTTTCAGAGATAGAGGCTTGTATCGAAAGGCTGAAACGAGGAATGATGTTATTAGAAAAGCACAAAGATTTTCTATCAGAAGTCTTTTGTCTATTGAGCATGGGCATTGCTCATTTGATACTAGAGCAGAGCAACAATGCTAAATCTTATTTAGAAAAAAGTTTGACAATATCAATTCAATTAGGAAATTTGGAATTGGAGGGAGTGAGTCATGCAACCCTTGGGGAAGTCAACTATCAACTCGGTCAATTGCCCTCGGCTGTATTTCATGCTTGTTTGGGACTGTACTTATTGGAGCAAAAGAATGCGACCGGACAAAGGCAGATTGCTAATTTGGTAACAATTTTAAAGGGCAAGTTAGGCGAGGAAGCATTCGAACAGGCACTTCAACAGCAGCGATCGCAGATTATTGCAAGGATTGGTTTAGATGGATTTGATGAGATTCTAAAATAAAACGCGGGATATTTTGCTTTACCAGCTGACGATCGCTTTTTTGGGGGATTGGGTATAAGTTAAAAGAAATAAGCGATCGCGCAAGTAAATCCGGGGAGCAGAGGGGAGGCTATTTCATCTTCTGCTAACAGGGTTGCTATTAATCTTAATTGTGCATTTTCTCGATGATAAATTTCCACCTGTCGGGTAAAGCGATTGACAATCCAATATTCTCGCACTCCTTGAATGGAGTAGAGTTTTAATTTTACTTCTCTATCTCGGCGTTCGTTCTTTGTGTATTTTTATTAAAGTCAATTGTCAAGTCAAAATCAAATAATTTATGTTAAGAAAATTATTCATTCATAGTTTTGTAAGTCGCGACGGCAGAGGGAGAAATTCGGTTTAAATAACGGAAAATCCAATATTTCAAAACCGTATCGAGAATCACGGGAAAAGTTGCGATAAAGAGGAAATTAAAATCTCGGCTTTCCGGCAGGCCAAAATGGCGCGTAATTCCAGATAAAATCACTTCCCAACCGTGAGGCGAGTGGAATCCGACAAACATATCTGTAAAGAGAATAATCAAAAAGGCTTTAGCAGAGTCGCTCAATCCATAAATGAGTTCGTCAATAAAATCTTTTAAAATTTTCACTTCCTCCCGACTGCTCCAGACAACCCAACCAAAAGCAATTAATGAAGCAAGATCGGCGAAAATATTAGCAACTGCATCCGCACCGAGATCGCGGTATTTTTCTGCGAGTTCCTCGGCTTTTAAAGTTAGCTCGTCTTCAACTTCTTCATCGCTAAATTTTGGAGATAACTGCAAAAAATGGCTAAACTTTAATGTCCGTTCGTAGTCTTCTAATTCTGCAAATGCTTCATCTTGTAAATCTTTATTGAGAAAAATAATTTCACTTTTTTGATGGAAAAAATTGTTAGCGATCGCGGGTTTAAAAATAAAAGTTTTAGTGAGTTGGTGAGTTAACAAAGGAATAATAATCAGGAGAAGTAAAAATTTAACCGAAAGAGAAGTTCGATTTCTAGATTGGCGAAATTTATCCACCACTTCTTCTTCCGATTCTCCAGAATTCGGGCCGATTTCTCGTTTAATGCGATTCAAAGTACTTAAAATCGATCGCGGCACGGCTCCCCGTTTACCGACCGCGCTTTCAAGATTGGGTTTATTATTAATATCGATCGCCGCAATTAACTGTTCGCTGGCGAATTTTTTCTTGACTGTGCTGCGAGAATTTGCTCGAGAGGGCGAGAGTTGTTTCATTTCTTTCGCTGCAACTAGAGCAAGGGATAATTTTTCCGGTGGGAGCTGTTGCGATGCTTCGTATTTAGAAATAACTTTATCGATAAAATCGAGTTTTTCCAGAACGATCGCCGTGGGATCGGTCGCAGCGAGATCGTAATAAGAGGGTTTGGGTTCGTCAGGATCGCTCAACCAGTCTCGTGTCGCGTTAAATTCTGCTAGGCGAATTTTAGCTTTTTTCAAATATTTTTTCACTTCTGCCTCAAATAATCCCAATACCCGATCGCTGCGATCGCAAGTCTCCGCACAAACCTTTTGCCCGTCAAAATGGTCGTTTTCTAAGGCTTGAATTTTCAACGCCGCGCGATAGGCTTCATCGAGAGCGCGTTCTGGAGTACCATAGTACCATCGTTTGGCATTGCGGATGACATTTTTGAATTTCATGTCGTTTCAATTTCTCTTCTCGTAGACCAAACCAATTAACAGATGTACGTGGTATGTTAGCAAATCCGGAACAGTAGAGGGGAGTTAATAAAATGTCTCTTTGGATCGTCGGTACAACCCGCAGTGGCAAAACAACGCGTCTCGTGCAAGAATTTCAGCAGTGGTTGAGCGGAAAACACTCGCCGACCCCGTCCAAAGCGCGATCGCAACCGATAACACCAGCTATTCTCGTTTTTGCCGCCAACGATGGCAACCGCCGCACCTTAGCCGATCGCCTTGCTTCCGAAGTCGCGGGAAGCTATCCTCTCGTTGCCAAAACCCCCCTCGGTTTTATTGCTGATGAAGTGACCTTATTTTGGCCGCTCCTGTTTCAACGTTTGAACCTAAAAGCGCAATTTCCCTTACGGTTGCGTCCGGAAACCGAACAAGAACTCGCCACGCAACTATGGCGATCGGCGTTGGATAAGGAAAACCTGCAAAATGCGGGCATTACCGAATATCGCTTCATTCGCCAAACTTTAGATCTATTGCAACTGGCAGGGGCGAGCGGCATTTCCGGAGAAGACATTCCCCAACTTTTACAATTGGGATTTGCGGGAGGCTCGGAATGGGAAAAATCAGAGCAAACCAGTGAATTGCGGGGAAAATTATTATTGCAATGGCGACAGTGGTGCTTAGAGAGAGGATTGCTCAGTTATGGCATTATTTACGAACTGTACTGGCGTTATTTACTCGACGATCGCATCTATCAAAAACACCTACGCCGTCGCTTTCAAGCCATTTTTGCCGACGATACCGACGATTATCCTGCCATTGCCAAGGACTTATTCGATTTTTTCCTGGATGAGGGCATCTTTGCAACCTTCACTTATAACCCCAACGGTCAATCGAGAAGGGGACTGAATGCCGATCCCGAGTATCTGAAAGAATTGGGCGATCGCTGCGATACGGTCGAAGAATTACAGCGATCGGCGGGACTCGCCCCAGAATTGGCAGACATAGCAATTCAACTGGCGATCGAACCCGTTTTTCTGCCCGGTTTACCGCCTTCCGTCTCCCTCATTCAAGCCATTTCGCGATCGGCCCTGTTGCGCCAAACCGCCGAAATTATTATCGATGCCATTCAAAAAAAACAGGTACAACCCGGAGAAATCGCCATTATCGCCCCCGGTTTGGACGCGATCGCCCGCTATACCCTCATGGAAATTTTCACCCAACGGGGCATCGCGATCGAACCCCTCAACGAACAGCGACCTCTTATTAGTTCTCCTCTCGTCCGCGCCCTTCTCACTCTCCTCACTCTGATTTATCCGGGTTTGGGACGTTTAGTGGAACGAGAAACCGTGGGGGAAATGCTGGTTATTTTAAGTCGGCGTTGGGAAGCAAAAGAAGAAGACGATGGACGATTTATTGCCGATATCGATCCCGTCCGGGCGGGGATTTTAGCCGATCGCTGCTACTATTTCGATCTCGACTATCCTCACCTCAAACCGGGAGAAACTTATCCCCGTTGGGATCGTTTGGGACATCGGGCGATGAATGCTTATGAGGGGATTCGCCAGTGGATCGAGGAGGCTAAACGGCAAAAACAAAGCCCCCGTGCCCTTTTAGATCGGGCCATGAAGGATTTTTTGTGGAATGGCAGTAACTTAACCTACCCTCAACTCGCCGCTTTGCGGGAATTAATGGAGGCGGCGAGGCACTTTTGGGAGACCGATCGCCGACTGCGGCAAAACGAACCCCAAGGGCGATCGCAAACCGACACTATCGCCCAATTCATCCAACTCCTGCGCCGGGGGACGATTACCGCCAATGCCCGTCCTGCCAGACCTTGGGGCGTAAACGAACCGAATGCCATTACCCTTGCAACGATCTTTCAATACCGCTCCTTGCATCGTTCCCATCCTTGGCATTTTTGGCTGGATGCGGGATCGAGCCTCTGGCAAATTGGGGGAGCAACGGAGTTATTTGCTTCTCACTTTTTTCTCAAGGATTGGTCTGGATTTTCTTTAACTCCAGAGGATCGATTAGAAGCCGATAAGGCGCGGTTAGCACGCATTTTATGGGATTTGCTGGCACGAACGGAAAAACGCCTCTATCTCTGTCACAGCGATCTCGCCGTTAACGGGACAGAACAAACCGGACCTTTGTTATCTCTCGTTCATGCGGCTTTACCTTTAGCGATCGAGACTTTATAATCGTATCTGTTCTGAATTCAATGGAGGTTAAGACAATGAGCTTTATGATATTATCTTTCTTGTTGTCGATCCACCAGAGATTGAAAATCCCTGTCTCATACAAAAAATCTATTAAAATGGATTGCGATACAGCTAAAGTCACGCTCCACGACCGTGAGATTTTGCCTTTTTTGAATTGGGAGAGAACTACCCGCAAGTACTGAGATAAATTCACCTGAATCTCACGGAGAAGGATAACCTAAAGAGGTACAATTAAAAATCGTTCCTCTTTAACACTTTGTTAATGCAGCTATGAACTTTTCCGATGTCCTAATTCAGCGTTTCCTTGAGTTATGCGCGATTCCCGAACTCCATTCGGGGATGGGAATGGGGGCGATCGCGATCGAGGTTAAGTATAGTCCACCTTACCTCGCGGAAATCGTCATCCATTGTCAGAATGTTTTCCTTGCCCTCCAGATTAGCGAGCATTATAATGTGCTTAAAGATGCCATCAAGCAATTACGTATAGCAGCCGTCTCGATATATTTGAATAATCAATTATTTTGAGCATTTACGAATGAGCCTTTAATGTACTCCGTTAATCAAGAAATCATGAAAAGTCAAGTTCGTCAAGAAGAGGAAAATCGTCGTTTTATGGAAACCCTAAATCGTCACGAAATCGACATGAATGATTTCTATCGTTCTCCTCATCCCGGTTATATCATTGCTATGCACAATGAGATGCTTTTATTGGCCAATAATGCCGCATTAAAAGCCAATCAAAAAACTCTCGATCAGTTTGTCGGGGAAAATGCTGCTACCCTCAATTTTCCAGAGGAATTTGAACAAAGAAAGCGACTGCTACGAATGGATGGAAAATTGACTAATTATGAATATAAAGCCATGAACTGGTATAAAGATGGGAAAGACTGGCGACGGAAAAAAATGAACTTTGTAGCCGATATACAATTGATTGAGTTTGGCGGAATAACCTGTCGCTTGGGTATTGATTTAATGGCAGAAGAAACCAACCGTTTTGTAGATTAAAGGAGTAGGGTGCAGTTAGCGACAGCGTAACGCACCCCAACCTCAAAATATTATTCAATGCTCAAAAAAAAATCGTCGTTTTATGGAAGTTCTAAGTTGCCAAGAAATCGACATGAATAGTTTCTGTTATTTTCCTCATCCTGGTTATATCATTGCCATGCACGATGAGATGCTTTTATTTACCAATAATGCAGGATTAAAAGCTAATCAAAAAACTCTCGATCGGTTTGTCGGAGAAAATCTGGCTATCCTCAACTTTCCGGAGGAATTGGAACAAAGAAAGCGGCTACTACGCATGGACGGAAAATTGACCAATTATGAATTTAAAGCCATGAACTAGTATAAAGATGGGGAAGACTGGCGACGCAAAGTAATGAACTTGGTAGCTGATATATAGTCATTTCGATTTAGATTGAGACACTCGATCCTTGCTGTCACAGGGCTTGAGCAAATATTTGTCTCATTCTTACTTGGAACTACTATACAATTGATTGAGTTTGGTGGAATAACCTGTCGCTTGGGTATTGATTTCGTGACAGAAGAAACCAACCGTTTTGTAGATTAAAGGAGTAGGGTGCAGTTAGCGACAGCGTAACGCACCCCAACCGTGTTGCGTTTCATTTTTGAATCGGCGCAATTCATCCCGTCTTCAATCGCGATCGCGATGATCTCCAAGCGATCGCAAATCCTGATTGAAGTGCATAAAAACATTGGCCCATTCAAGTATCGAATAGCGATCGGGTAGCTCGTAATCGATATACACCTTTAATTCCTCAACTTCTCTCATATGTAAAAGCAGTCGATTGCCTTGGATAATATCCTGAAAAGTTTCCCAAGGTAGATATCGAGGTTTGATTTCCTTCGCCCTTTCCCTTAATAGTTCCTCTGTTTTATCTTCCAGACAAATCGCCATCATCGCTTCAATTTTGCGCCAAGCCACTTCCGACACGAGTTCGTTAATGAAAGGCTTATTCATGGATTCTTCAAGCAGTACAGGCATCTCATCGAGCAATAATTTCAACTCCTCTACACTGACCTCAACTTTTTCAGCGATCGCATTCATTCTCTCTTCCGGACGCTCTTTTTCTTGTCCTTCGGTGTTGGAAACAGACGCTAAAGTGACCTGTTTTAATTCCCTCGATATCTGTTGCCAGTAGGCAATTTGAAAATCTACCGGCATGGTTGCCAAGACTCGTTTAAAAAACATCTCATTTTCGACATCCTGCGTTCCCGCGAGAAACTCGAGCAAAAAAGATTCATCCCAGTTGAGAGAGCGAACGAGAGCCTCATTCTTAACAACCGTCGATCTTCTTTCCTCAAATAGCGCCCGAAAAATTGTTTTGTGCTTCATGATAGCCGATGGACAAGAATTTTATGATGAGTCAGAGTTCGTGAGATAGACAGATTATCCATCATTATTATGCCATCAAATGCGATCGCCCCTTTTGTTCGATTATTCCAAAATTGAATCAGTTGAATGTCTCGGATTTTTTGCGATCGCTCGATACTCCGCAAAACCATCCTGGATTCTTGTCCGAACTTAGGCTTTGCCTGCAAAATTCTTCTTCCTCCGCTCCCGATGCTTCCCTTGCTCCCTCCTGCATTTTTACGCATACTTACGCTATTTTGCTGATGTTATTTTCCTCATTTTTTCGTTTTCTACTTAGAAAAAATGAAAATTATTGTTTTAAATTTTCTTGAAAATTTGCCATATACTAAAATAATGAAAAACTTGTGAAAATAGAAAATGAAAAATAGAAAATACTTCAACGATCCTTGTAAGTCTTTAAAATAAATGATATTTGACATTGTTTTTACAACAAAAAATACAGAAATATATCCAAGAAACAATTTTTTTTGTGTTTTGTATAGTCGATTTATTAAAACTTTAAAATCAAGCTCGATCGCGTAAAGATTTCGAAAAGATTGCCATTACTCCCTAGTCAGCCAAATGGCTTAACACTAAGATGATAGTCATGTACTTCAATAATGTTTTGGAGCGATTGCGAGGACTTTGATTCTCGCGATTGCTCTTCTTTCTTGCGATCGCTTGTTACACTCTTGAACTCAAAGGAACAGGAAAATCAACATGAAACTAAATGTATTAAGTGGTCTCTTAACTGCTATAACTGCTATTGCAACTGTATTCTCTGCATCCGATGCCATGGCAAATTCCGTCAGTCGCGATACCTATGACGCTCAATACGAAAGTGCAAGCGATGACTTCATGCACTTGGAATACGACCAATGGAAACTCTTCAACGATCTAATCAACAAAGAGAGAAACTTGATGGATGCGATCGATTTACCAACAGTCGATCTTGCAAATTTGCGCTGGGAAGGGGGGGTTAATGATGTTGAAGTCTACTTTATCAATGAAGGAGCGGGTTATCGCAACCAACTCTTTTATTCAACAGATAGCGGTACGACCAAGGAAATCATTTTCGATGATATTTCTTCTCCCAATAGTATCCTGAGAAACAGTGACGGTCCTTTATCCTTGGGTCAAGGTGTCAGTTTGGGAGACTTCGAAGGCGAAACTTATATCGAATTCTTCCTCAAGTCAAATGGCAAAAATGGCGGACAGAACTTTTTTGGTTTCGATCCCACAGAAAATCCCGATGGTTTTCCCCACGTTTTAGCCTATACAATCGATGATTTTGTCTTGATTGGTTTTGAAGATCTCTGGAATGGTGGCGATAAGGATTATAACGATACTGTTTTTGTCGTTCGCGGTGTCACCGATAGCCCGATCCCCGTCCCCGAACCCACTACGACTTTAGCATTATTGGGAATAACCGCTTTGGGGGCGACACGCATTCGTCGCTCGCACTCATAGGAATTGTTGCGATCGCGAATGTTGCTCGTGGCAATCTTGGCGATCGCTGTCAAATTCATAGGACTTACGCATCCGTCCCCTAAATCCCCCAAGTTTGGGGGACTTCCAGACTCCCAGTTCTCTGATTCTCCCCAAATTTCGAATGAAAGCGCGTGACACTGCGTAAGTCCAGTTCATTTAAAGAAAGTACCCGACAAAACGTCCTTGTTTTCACGTCCGTACTTTTACGGATATTTATATTTTTTTGCCTGTATTCTTCTCCGCTTTTTCCGTAATTTAATTGGGGAAAAGTGGGAAATATTGTTGTAAATTTTCTCAAAAATCTGCCTTACACTATAGTTGTGAAAAACTCGTGAAGGTTTGAATATAAATTGAGAAAAAACTTGTGAAAATCCTTGTCTTGCCAGAAGTCAGGGAATTTATCTTAAAAATTCTCTACTGTGGGTAAAAAATAACCGATCGCGATCGAACCGTTTAATTAAAACTTTAAAATAAAGGTAAATAATGTAAAGATTTGCACAAGATTATCGTCATCCCCTAGATCGGCGAAATGACTTAGCACTATTATTGCTCGTAGAACACCTCGATATTGCTGGGGAGCAATTGCGAGAGCACTCGGTTCTCGCAATCGCCCTTTTTATATCTGAATGCTTTCCGCACGTTTAGCTCCCGATACGGGGGCATCTCAAAACAGTAAAACCATAGGGGCATAATGGTTGCAACCGATCGCCCTGCTTTTTACCGAATAGAGATGTTCCCTCCCCCATTCATTCTCATATCAAGAAAAACTATCGTTGTCGTAAACTTGCCCGAGTTAGAGTCTCAATCTCGCGACACGTCACCTCCAAAGCAATCTTTTTTCGCTGCAAGGCAAGAGAAACAATAGCATGGGTTTCTTAAAATCAAAAATAGCTCTCTTAAAGAACAAGAGAGCTAATCTTTTAACGAGATTTTGTTAAATTAATTGAAACTTAAAGAACGCCAAGGCTAGCCAATCCTAAAATAGCGCCAAAACCGAGAACGTGTCCGAAACTAGTCGTTGCCAGCAAAGCAGGGAAACCCATTCCACCAAACATAGCAGGCATGGGAAGAGCGGGACCTTCACTGGGTTTTTGGATGGTTGCTTTGCCAAAAGCGATCGCCAAAATATTGCAAACGATCATGACAGCACCCACTTTAGGACTCCAAGCAACGGTAGCGGGAACGGCAGCAGCTAACAACATTAAATTAGTCAATTTAGGTTCTCCTCAACGAATTCGTTAGTCATTTTTATCTCAAACTTTGCAACCGCTATTATCTTTTTGTTACAACAATTTACATTTTTTTAACTTTTGCCCGATGGCAACCGATCGATTGAACCCGAAAGAGTGGTTACAATGATGGCGATCGCTTTACGGTAATCGCAGCTCACTCCCAATCTAACCCCCATCATGTCGTGATTGTGGGTGGAGGGTTTGGAGGTCTCTACGCTGCGAAAGCCTTGGGCAAGGCGATCGTTACAGTTACCCTCATTGATAAGCGCAATTTTCATCTTTTTCCACCCCTTCTTTATCAAGTTGCTACGGCAAGTTTGTCGCCTGCGGATATTACCCCTTTATGCTTGGGCAGCAGGCGTTAAAGCCTCGAAAATGGGGCAGGTATTGCGCGATCGCGCGGGGGCGGAGTTAGATCGGGCGGGTCGGGTGATGGTGAAGCCGGATTTAAGTCTCAAAAAATACTCGGATATTTATGTTATTGGCGATTTGTCTCATTATGCTCATCAAAGCGATCGTCCTTTGCCCGGAATTGCTCCCGTTGCCATGCAGCAGGGGAGTTATGTAGCAAAAGCCATCCAAGAAAAATTAAAGGGTAATCGCGTCTCGGCTTTCCGTTATATCAATGCGGGAAAATTAGCGGTTATCGGTCAAAATTCTGCGGTGGTGGATTTGGGATACCTACGTTTATCGGGCTTTTTAGCGTGGTTGATTTGGGTATTTGCCCATATTTATTATTTGATTGAATTCGATAATAAATTGGGGGTAATGGTGCAATGGGGATGGAATTATTTTACGCGCGGACGAGGGGCAAGATTGATTACAGGGGAGGGTTTGTTGCGATCGCTTTCCTTGGAAGTTGAGAATAAGCATTAGGTGAAAATTGCAATTTGAAGGGAATAGGAGGAGTGCGATCGGACTCCCTATTTTGAGGTATAATAACAGGTTAGAGTTTGGGCGAGTTCTGTCTTATGCTAAAGAGCCTCAAAATAGAAAATTTTCGTCGCTTCAAGTCATTTGAACTTGAAGACTTAGGGAGAATTAATCTTCTGGTTGGCATGAATAATAGTGGGAAAACTTCAATCCTAGAAGCGATTCAATTATTGCGATCGCGAACTCATGTTGATGTAATTCGCCAATCTACAATCGAGCGAGGGGAATATTATGCAGTTGAGAATCGTAGTGGCAATATAAAAGATATAGTATTCAACATCTGCTCTCTTTTTTTTGGACATGAAATACATTTAGATACACAATGCTCAATCTCAGCTAAAAATCATAATCAACATGACGAAAGAGTAATCATGTCAAGCTCTGAAAAAAATACGACAATTCCCATATCTTCAAATGAGCAATCCTCGCTTGAACATTTACAAGAATTACAGTTTAAAATTGAGTGGATATGGGAACAAGGTAGTAAATTTTGGGAAGCAGACCTATTTTCAGATGGAACAATTTCCGATCGGCAGACAACTCTTAAATCCCCTGGAGATGATATTTTGAAAGATCTGCAATATCGAGATCGTCTAAACTTAACACAATTCGTTTCCTTATCTTCGTTAACAGGTGAAGAAATGGGAAAATTATTTGATAGTATTTCTTTGATGCCAGAGGAATCATTTATTTATGAAGCACTACAAACAATTGAACCAAAAATTGAACGAATTGTAACTGTTGGTGAAAACGTAAAAATCGGATCTCGTGGGGGATTTTTTGCACGACTTTCGGATAGCGATCGCCGTATTCCCCTTGGAAGTTTGGGAGATGGAATTTGGAGAATGCTAGGATTAACATTAGCATTAATCAACGCAAAAGGAGGAATTTTGCTTGTTGATGAAATTGATACGGGTTTGCATTTTACAGCTTTATCCAATATGTGGAAATTAATTTGGAAGATGTCCAAAAAACTAGATGTACAGGTTTTTGCAACGACACACAGTAGCGATTGTTGGCAAAGTTTAGCCAGTATCGCCAGTTTAGAAGAAACGGAGCAGGACGGTATTACTATTCAGCGTATCGAAAAAGACAAACAAAAAGCTGTTATATTTCCTCGTAAAGGAATTGTTATTGCTGCTGAAGATGAAATAGAGGTGCGTTAAATATGGCTAGTAAAAATTATCCAAATATCTTAATTGTTGAAGGTCAACAAGATAAACGAGTAATTCCTGAATTGATGGAAAAAAATGGTATACTGTGGGAAAAAGATAAGCTCCCTGTTTTTATTAAAGAATATGGTGGCTATGAAAATATCACAAGCGATCGCATTCACTTCGCTCTACAGCAATCTGGCTTAAAATCATTGGGAATAATAGTTGATGCCGATGCCGAATTCTCAGATCGATGGCAATCAGTTCGGGATAATCTGTGTAAGCCCTTAATGCCAGATTTTCCTAAAAATATACCAGAGACAGGCTTGATTCATACTGCCCCCAATGGTGTAAAATTTGGTGTATGGATTATGCCAGATAATCAAAATAGAGGAATGTTAGAAACGTTTTTAACTTATCTCATTCCCGATCCTAGCGAACCAGTTTGGGATTATGCCAAAGAAGCAACGCGAGAGGCTAAAAATAAAGGTGCGCCCTTTATTGAAAAACATACCGATAAAGCGAATATTCATACATGGTTAGCTTGGCAAAACGAACCGGGAAATCAATTACACGATGCCGTTAAATTCAAGATATTTGAACCAACCCATCCCAAAGCGAAAATCTTTGTGAATTGCTTTAAAACCTTGTATGATTTATGATAATAAAGCAATTTACACTGCTATCGGTTCGCGGAATTGTCCGGTATTTCTCAGGGCATCTAAAAAAGCGAAAACTGCCGGAGGATGCAGGGCATTTTCTAAAATGGAGGCTCCCATCGTGCGAGAGAGAGGACAGGGTAACTGACAAACTTTAACCCCCGTTGGGATGGGTTCTGCTGCCATGCGCGGTAAAATTGTTGCACCTAACCCTCGCATCACCATCGCGATCGCGGTAGAATCTTCTTGGATTTCGTAAGCAATTTCGATGGGAACGTCCGACTGTTGCAAGCATTTGCGAATTCTGGCGCTGCAACTGCTGTGACGGGAGAGAATTAAAGGATAAGAAGCGAGTCGCTCCCAAGTGAGAGGAGATTTTTCTCGAGAGCGAGGAGGGAAAAGAGCAATATATTCATCTTCCGCGATCGCCCAAGTCGAAAAGCCTTCTTCTGTAAAACACTCAGCTACCCCCACATCTACCTCTCGTTGTCGGAGTGCATGTTCTATTTCGTAAGTCTCTCCATACTCGGCGATATCCACTTGAATATTGGGAAAGTGGCGATGGAGGCGAGCGATCGCTGATGGTAATAAGTGAGTCGCAGCACTGCGAAAAGCGGCAATCCTAACCAATCCGCTATCTAAACCTTTCTCTCGATTGGCTTCTCGAGCGATTCCCTCCAATAAGTGTAAAACCTGCCTCGCTTGAGCGACAATCGGATCGCCGACGGGAGTCACTCGCGCCCCCTGTCGTCCCCGCTTGACCAATTGTACGCCCAACTCTTCCTCCAATTGAGCGATCGCGTGGCTGACTGTCGATTGCGATAAATCCAATTCAAGGGCTGCCGCACTGAAATTTTTGCAATCCGCAACCGCAACAAGGGCGCGGAGTTGCGAGATTTTTAACTTGTAAGGGTTGATAGCACTCATGGGAGGAAAGGAGAAAGGAGAGTAGAGAATAAAGGCTTAGGGATTAATAGCTGATAATCCTTCGACAAGCTCGTTTCGGCTTCGCTCAACGGTCTCAGGGCATCGCGGGTGACTGGTAACTGGTAACTATCGATTTTATCGATAGAAGATATCTATGTCATGCTTTGAATATTCGGTTTTGCGATTGATACAGTGAAATTGTCAGAGGAAAGCACTGGAGCGAGCATTCAATTATGACAAACTATAGCATTCGCACGGCACAAAAAAAACTGGAGCGCATTTACAATCTTAACGAATCTAAATCTGCGCGATCGCTTGAATTTCCTGCCGGATTTAAGCAATTTCTCAATGATTTCTTTGCTTTCCTATCCGGTAGCGAAGAACCGCGTATTCGAGTGCGCCGCGATCGTGCTGGAAAGCCAATCTACCAGGCTTACGACCCCATAACGAATTCTTCATTTTCCAGTACTGAAGAAACAGAATTGAGAAGCTGGCTGGAAGAGCGTTACTATCGTTAAAAAGCAATGTTAGCCCAATTTAAAGAGCGAGAGCGTTCAAATTTGAGTCTTTAGCAACTGGCTCAAAAATCAAAATGCTCTCTTTTTGCAATGAAATGAATAACCCTCAACAAAGAGGAATACTAAAAATGAATTGAAGAATTTGCGATCGCCTCTCCCATCGCCCCAAGAAGTACAATAATTGTTAATTGTTAAGAATCGAAGGAGCGATCGCGATCGTGACCCTAAAAGAAATAGAACCCCAACTCCTAGCCCTTTCTCCCCAAGAGAAAGCCCGAGCTATTCAGATCCTCTCCCAAAGTTTGGCCAATAGTTGGAACGGCATTGAAAAAACCCCCAGAGTCTGCGGAGGACGCGCCTGTGTCGGAAAAACGCGCATTCCCGTTTGGGTTTTGGTCAATGCCCGTCGTTTGGGCGCATCCGAAGCTCATTTACTGGATGATTACCCAACAATTACCGCAACAGATTTGGTCAATGCTTGGAATTATGCAAAAGTATTTTCTAACGAAATTGAGTGGGATATTTATGAAAATGAGAATTTAGATTAGATAATTTTAACGAGAAACAAGCAAGATGCTTGTTCCACCGATCCCAAACTACTGGTGTATTTTGACATATTCTTTGGCTTTTTGCGATCGCCCCCAAACCACTTGCTCCCGTTTATAAATCGCAATTCCCGGTTTGGCTCCCTTGGGTTTATAAACAAACTTGGGACGCGTATAAACCACCGGAACCCGATCGCTTTGTCTTCCCCGACTGTAATATGCCGCCAAATCTGCTGCAAACTGCAAATCTGTCTCTTCTGCTACGGTTCCCGGTTTTAAGCGCAATAAAACGTGACTGCCAGCAATTTCTTGAGCGTGAAACCAAAGGTCGTAATCCCCCGCAATGTTAAACGAAAGGCGATCGTTTTGGCGATTGTTGCGCCCGATCCAGACTTCAAAACCCGAGGGGGTTTGATAACAATGGGGTTGAGATTCCTTGGGGCGATCGCGTCCCTTGCTGGTTTCCCCCTTTCTCGCTTCTAAATATCCCTGTTGTACCAATTCATCGCGAATCTCCTTTAAAGCCTGTAAATCTTCCTCGCCGCGATCGCGATCTAACTGATTTAAAGCCTCCTCTACCTGTTCTAAATATTGGATTTCCGTTTCGACTTCCTCCAAAAGCGGCGCGATCGCCTCTCGGGCGCGTTTGAGTTTTTGGTGCTTTTTGTATAGAGTTTGGGCATTCTGGACGGCGTTTTTTTCCGGGTTGAGGGGAATTTTAACGGGTTCTCCCGTCTCGAAATCTGCAAGGGCAATCGATTTCATTCCTGGTTGCCATTGATGCAAATATGCCATCAACAAATCCCCTCGGGTGCGATAGATCTCTGCATCTTCCGATTGTGCGAGGCGATCGCGAAATCCTTGTGCCTTCTGTCCTAATTTCTTGCCGATATTCTTGAGTTTTTGGGCGATTTGGTGATGTAACTGCTGAAATTGTTGGCGATTCCAGCCCTCGCTATAGTAGCGATCGAGTAATACTTGCACGTTTGGTTCTGGTTCGATCGATCCCCAAGGCAAAACCGTATAGCCTTTTTCCGTCCATCCGGGAGTAAAATTTCCCGTCGCGATCGCCTCGAGCCATTCTTGCCAGCATTGAAATAAACTTTCCCATGCTCGATCGCTTAAATCTTCTGTCGATCGCGAGGGTTCGATCCCTGCCGCTTCCGCTATTGAATTTGCTAGAGTAGGACTCAACCCGCGATAAATCTTGACCAATTGTTTCGCGATCGCTCCCGGTACGAGGCTAACTCGTTCTTGCCATCGTTCTCGGCTTTCTTCTAAATTGGGCGTATCTCCGAGAAGCGAGGGAGGAAGTTCGTAAGGTTGTCCTGTTTGTACCGTGCGAACTCGAGACTGTTTGGCACTCACTTGATGCGCTACCGTAACGATGCGATCGCGCCCATCCGTCAAAATTGCATTGCTGTATTTGCCCATCACTTCCACGTAAAGATGCCATAGGGGGGGATCGTCGGGACGTTGGGCGAATTGCAGATCGATAACCCGTTCCCAGGTTGAAACCGGGGCGATCGCGGTTAATGCCAACTTATTCAACTGATGCCGCAATTGATCGCTAAAGGTAAAGGTATCGCGATCGCGCGGGGGAGGACTCCCCAAACAGATTCGCGCAGCTTGAGGATGCCAGCAAATCGTCAGCCATCCCCGTCCTTTGAGAGTTCGCAGGGCAATAAAAATCGTGTGAACGTCGCGCTGATAAACCTGTTCGACTCGCGCCGGAATCCAACGCGATCTTATGTCCGAACAAATTGCGGTGAGAGTGGTAAAGTCTACGGGCTGCATGGGATTTTAGCGACAAATTGCCATCTCCTCAGTTTCCTTTTCAAGGGAAATTTAGGGGAATCTCTCCTCCATCTTACAACGCTAGCCACTTCCCGAGAAGAATAGTCAAATCAATTCAAAATTCAAAATTATCAATTCAAAATGGCAATCAGTGGAAGCCTGTACTCAGAATTAGTGAGTTCAAAATTACTTTTTTCATTTTTTGAACTTTGAATTTTGAATTCAAAAATGGTCGAATGCTTGCGATCGCTTCCCTTCGATCAAAAATGTAATTGTACTGTTCCACGAGCAATTATCAATGCGATCGCTTTTAATTTAGAGAATGGTTAAATAAGTATCTTGGGATTCGGAGGGTAAGAGTTTTAATTTTTGATTGTGTAAATCGGGTTCTATTCCTAATGCTTCCATGGGAATAACGCCTAATAACGGGTCTGTTCCTCCCGGTAATTCGACACATTCAAATGTTCCTTCTCGACCGAGTAAAGAGATTTTCGCATCTTGAAAAATTCTGGCTTTACTCAATCCCGTTGCTGTAGTTACATCGACTTCTTTGAGGAGTTCTAGTCCAAGTTTTGCGATCGCTTCTGGAGGCAAGCATAAAGTTGTTGCACCTGTATCGACAAGGACATTATTTAGAGTTAGCGATCGCACTTGGTCTACTGGGATTAACCCTTGTTTTGCATTGGCTTGATCGATGCGATTGATTATCGTTAGTGTCGTGATGATTTTGCCCATTGGTGCTTCTGTTGCGGTTGGCATGATTTTACTCCTTGTTACTCTACCTTAATTATGACTAATTTTTTCAGAGTTGGACGATCGCTTTTGTTCGCGAACAATTATTAGTAGCGATCGCTAAAATGAAAAAATAGCATACAATTAAAAAGACAAAGCACAATTTACACGATGATGAAAATTAAAGCGATCGTTCATGAAGCAGAAGAGGGAGGATATTGGGCAGAAGCAAAGCAAAGTCCCAAGAATTCAAATTCTTGGCTGAAAACTAAAGCCAGCTAAAGCAGGCTAGAATATCACCTTTATATTAACCCGTTTTAACGGGTTTTCACTTTGAGCCTTGGATTTGAATCCAAGGCTAAATAGATTTACATTTTTGGGATGCACCCTAAAAAATTGTGTAAATTCACCCGATAAACTCGATTAGAATTTAAACTCATGACTAACACTCCATTTGTTCCCAATCCCGAAAAAGTTAGACAGACTTTAAGCAAGGTTCATACAGCTTGCCAGCAAATGGAAATTGCAGGTTTAGAGTTACAAGAAGTTATATATCTCTTAGAACAAAATCTCAGAGAACAGCGTTTAAAACGATTAAAAAAAGTTTCTGTATAGATTGTCGCTATTCCCATTTCTCTTGTCTCGCTTCTTTTACATATTCTTTTGCTTCTTCAATCGTTTTAAATTTATCTGGATATCTTTCTCTCAAGACTGGGGGTAGGCGATCGCAATCTCGATCTAAATCAATCTTAAAACCTTTAGGTAAAGGAGAATTGCAGACGAATGGATGTAAATCTCCTTGTAATTGTTTTTGAGTAAGTCCTGTCGTATTTCTCAAGTCCGTATTGAGAAAAATCGTATTGTTGAGGGGAGCAAGACTAAGATCGGTATCTCTGAAGTTAGCGTTATTGAAGTATGTATTAATGAGGTATGTTCTATAAAGATTAGCACTGTTAAGTTTAGCTCTATTAAGATTGGCACCATCAAGAAGAGCATCTGTGAAGTCAGTATTGCTGAGGTCAGTATCTCTAAGATCGGCATTTCTGAGGTCAGCATTGCCAAGGATAGCATTACTCAGATCGGTGTTTCTAAGATTGGCTTCATTGAGAAGAGTAAAGTTGAGTACAGCAAAGCTAAGATCGGTATCTCTGAGGTCAGCATTTCTAAGATCGGCACCACTAAGTAGAGCATTGACAAGCTCGGCATCTCTGAGATCGACATTTCTAAGGTCAGCACTCCTGAGATAGGCAAGATTAAGTTTTGCTTTTGTTAATGGTGCCTGAACCAAAGAACGACAATTCCCAAATAGACGTTCTGTTATGTAGACTGGAAGTAATATCAACCGCCCCATACCACACCCTCGCACTAAATTTTCAACAGCTTGTTTTTCCTCATAAGTATCTTCTTGGTCTAAAGCTCTATAATCTGCTTTAACACTGTTTTCGCGAAGATTGAACTCTACGACTCCAACCAAAAACAATGCCGGAATAATCAACCAACTCGCAGTTTTTACACGACTCCAAAAGCGGTGTTGGATGCTTCGCTTAACAAACACTTTTGTAGACTCAGACAAGGGAAACCGATCGCCGTGCTCCTTCCCAAAAGCGATCGCCTCGGTTAAAGGCAACCCTTGCAAAAGGTATCCCGATCGCTCCCCTCCCTCCCGCCAAACCACAGCCCCCGCCTCAATTTTGCGCTGTTGTCGCAGTAAATCGCGATTTCCCTCAATCCACCGCTGCAACAGCCGCCAATGGCGAATTAACGCCTCGTGCGCCACATCCACAACTGCCAGCCGCGCCGACTCATCCCCCTTACTTCTCACCTCCCCAGTCACTAAAAGGCGATTTTCCGGACTGGCAAGGCGATCTATTACTTTCTCAACCCGTGCCGCCGAGTGATGGGGTTCTGCCACCAAATTCCCCAGAAACACCCGCCGCCGCGTATCTTCCGCCCCTTCTCCCAATTGGGTCAACTGCTGGAAAATATGCCGCACCGTTTCCTGTTCCTCCGGTGCAAAACTGTTGTAGAGGTCCGTAGCTCGCTTATCCAAGGTACCGCGAATGCCGCCAGAAGCGTGATAAGCACTCAAAACCAAGCGATTCTCTTGACGCTGCTGCCATAACTCCTTCAGGGCGTATTGTAACAGGGGCAAACTCCCCGGAGCGCCCGCAATATCCTCCAAAATCTCCCTCACTAAAGCCGATTCCAGTTCTAACCCCACTGCCTTTGCTGGTTCGCAAATTGCCGCTTTTAGCTCCTCTGGCTGCATCGGCAAAACTCCGACCATTTGCCCTTGTACTCGCCGCGCCAGACCGCTATACTCCCGCTCTAGGCATTTCCCCACGAAATCCGATCGCATGGCCAAAATCAGGCAAAACTTCCCATTCTCCTCCGACAAAGCCCCCATCAAACAAGCCAAAAACGCCTCTCGCTCTCCTATATCCTCACAACGGATAAACACCTCCTCAAACTGGTCGATCGCCAGAACCACGCGCGGCGCAGTCGAAGCCTCTACCAGCAACCGCAACCCCGCCGCCCCCTTCTCCAACAGCCCCAGAGCCTCATCTAACTGTTTCGCCCGCTCCAAATCCGATAAGTCCTCATACACAAAAGCGAGAGCCAAATTTTGCATCGGCTGGCGATCGGGACGCATCATGAGAATTTTCCATTTCTCACTTCCTGCCAATCGTCGCCCTAGTTTGAGTTGATGCAGCAAACCCGCTCGCAACACCGAAGATTTCCCATTTCCCGAAGCCCCCACCAACGCAAGAAAATTGTTAGTTCGTACCCGATCCAAAAGCTCCCCCGTCAGGCGATCGCGCCCGAAAAAATATTGAGGATCCTCCTCATTGCAATCGAAGAACTCCAACCCCTTGTAAGGACATTTCCCCGCATCCTTTGGACCCGTCACCGCGATCGCCTCTCGCACCCGAAGAGCCATCGTCAAAGGAATCGCCTCGCCAAAATTCGTACAAACGGGAGTTTGTAACTCCCCCTTCAATGCCTGATTCACATAATCTGCCAGCGCAAAAGTATCGATCCACCGACCGGGCAAGCGCGTCGGCTCCAACCCCTCCAAAAGCGCTTTCGTCAGCACGCTATAAGGACTGTTCAGGTCTTCCCAAGACTCCTCAAAATCCCGTGAAGACGCGATAAAACAGCGATCGCGGCTCTCGCCATTCCCCGGATTTGCCGCCCCCACATTAACAATCAGCGAACCGCTATGACAGCAATCCAACCAGACGATTTGCCGTTTAATCGGACTTTCCGACAGCAGCCAATGCAGCCACCGTAGGGAAAGCCCCGTGCGAGGATTTTCGGGATTAGTATCGCTCGCCGCCAAATAGCCCTTATCGTAGCCCTTCTCATCCGGTATCCCGTGACCGGAAAAATAAAAGAGTGCCGTTTCCGGTGCTTGCTTGCTATTCGGTCGAAAAAGTCGTTCTAATGCCTGTTCCAACTGCATTTGCGAAACCGAAGCCGTTTCCGAAATAACGGGCTTTATTTCCTCCCCTTCCTCCAACTTCTCGGGCAGTCGAATGATGCGAAACTCTCCATCTTTCGCCAATCGTTGCGCGATCGCTTCTGCATCCCGAGCCGGAGCTTGCAGTTTTCGCAAGGATTTGTAATGATTAATTCCAACAATCAGGGCATCGCGACTCATGGGCAAAATAGGGATTTAGGGTGCGATCGCTTTTCAAAAGATTTGTTCTCGATTAAATTGATTTTAACGGTATGCCAAATATCCTGCTAAAACAGGTGGGATTGATAACTGATAACTGATAACTGATAACTGAAATGGCTCACTTAGCTCCAATCGAACTCGACGACGGAACCATTATTTACATTGAAGCAGAAGAGGAAATTTCCGCTTCTCCCATGCTTTCCGAAGAACCCACCCGTGTTTCCAAAGGTGTTAAAGATGTTGCCCTGCGACAATTTCAAGCCCTGAAAGGCACGATTCGCGCCTATGCTACCTACAGCCTCGACGCATTTAAAGAAATGGCAAACGCCAATGTCGATAAAGTCACGCTAGAATTCGGTATCAAAGTTGCCGGAGAAGGTGGCGTTCCCTACATCACCAAAAGTAGTGGAGAATGCAATCTCAAAGTGACTGTTGAATGCTCTTTTCCCAAATAATTAATCTAATCTCAAATCCGTTTAAAGAGTACACATTCATAAAAACTCTGAACCGAAGTGTAGTGCTCATTCTTAGGGGTTAGAAAAACACTTTTCGGGATAGAGACAATCAAAATATAGCGAAGCCCTACGGGGGGGGTTTGGGGGCGTCGTAACCGCTCCCAATGGCAGGGCGACCCCGCGTCGGCGAAAGCGATCAGACCCCGCGTCGGCGACAGACGCAAGGGAATGCTGACCAAGACAGACGCAAGCGGTGCGACCCCGCGACGACGAAAGTCGCAAGGGAACGCGCACCAAGAGAGGGAATGCGCCCTGTTGGGGTCTGGGCGGTCACTGAGCAGCGCCGAAGTGGGGCTAGCCCCCCAGAAAACTTACGGTTCTGGGCAAAGATTTATCAACATCCTAACGTTTTTAATAATTGCCTCTTTTTAACCCGAACTAGCATTATTTTCGTTTTTCTCTCTCCGATGAATAGTCCTTGCTCTTGGTAAGAGGAACCTCCAGATTCACCGAGATCGCCAAAGTTTCCCGACATTCTAACCAAGATTGAGGCAACTTTTCTCGACCCGTTACCAGCGAGACAAGACTACCAACGATCGCGCAAATCGTATCGCGATCGCCGAGAACATTAACAGCCTGCCAAATCGCTTCCGAAAAATCATCTAAATTGTGAGCTGCCAACCACAGCGCGATCGGAACCGTATCAAACGAACAAAGCTTCTTCCCGTTTCCCAAACAACGAATAACATATTCGATATTTGCCGGATATGCCATAAATAATGCTTGTTTGAGTCGCGATTTTGTCTCGCTTTCCGGAGTTAATCGAACGGTGTTTTCTAACAATTCAAACCCATTCACATCGGGACTTTGATTCCTCGCACAATAAGCCGCAGCTACCGCAACAGCAATACCTCCCGCTTGTCCTTCAGCATGAGAGTGAGTCACTTCCGATGCAGCTTTTGCCTCTGCAACAACTCTTTGATAATCATCAAAAAAATAAGCACCAATGGGAGCCGATCTCATCGCCGCACCATTTCCCATCGATCCCATCCCATCAAAAGCACTCCCCGAGGCTTCTTGCCAAGAGATTCCCTTGCCAATTTCTCTTAAAATTTTGCGAGCCGTACTGCCATAACCCCGATCGGGTTCTTGTTGATAGTTTTGGGCAAATGCTTGCGCTAAATAATCGCGATCGATCGCGCCAAATTTCCTCAGCGTTTCTACAACTCCAATCGCCATTACCGTATCATCCGTATAGTACCAAGGGCGATCGGGAAGCATGCGAGAATCAATTAAAGAGAATGCCGTTTCTTCGGGTAGAAAAAAACACTGCCCGAAAGCATCTCCTAAAGCTAACCCCTCTAAAGAAAGCAGCGCATTTTCAATTCTTTTGTGGCGATCGGGTGCAGAGTGAGACATTTTTCTGATTAAGCAATCGCCTCGCTATTGCTAATTATTATTGTTATTATTCAACAACCAAGGCCGCACGAACAAGAAACCCGCCCCAAATGCCGTCAAAACCATCAAAGCGATCGCGATCGCCAATAACCAACCGCTAATATCTCCCGAACTATCGAGAAGACTAAAACGCCGATTCTTAGAAGGAGGTTCAACTTCGATCGCGTATTCTTCATTGCTATCCATCTCTTCAAAAGCAGGCTCGAGGGGAGGGGAAGCCGGAATAACGGGTTTATTGAGGGGGACTTGAGTTTCTGACGGAAAAGCCGGAATAACGGGTTTATTGAGGGGGACTTGAGAATTATTGACCTCTCGATCGCGTCCCTTGACTTGCTGAAACGATTGGACGCATTGGGTTATTTTATCCAATTCCTGTCGCATCAGTTTATTTTCGTTCGTCAACTGATGATTTTGTTGTTTGAGAGTTTCTAACTCTCCTTTTGTTTCTTGTAGTTCTTTTGCTAATTCCCGATAGACGCTAATGGGAACGGCGGGACGATAATTTTGCTTCCCGTCTGGAGTTTTCCCATTTTCTTGAGTATTCTGCTTTTCCTGCTGATATTTAAACATTCTCGGGTCTCAACAACACCAATAAGGCAACAATTTAGAGCAATTTTCGGGGTTAGACGCGATAGAAACTACCGATAAAGCTGCTAAATATTTATAATAAGCCAATTCCTTTGATTCCTAAAGTAATTCTGACAAAACCTTAATTTTTGACTTTAAAATCAATATATTGCTGCCGCAATTGCTAAGTTTCTTCATCCTTCAATAAAGGAAAGAAATGGCCAACGGGCCCTGTTCCCATACCAATGTCCAAGGCATATTGCAAAGCACAAGTCACGTAATTTTTGGCATTGCGAGTTGAGGTAAGGGGATTTTGTCCCTTAGCCAAATTGGCCGCGATCGCTGCCGATAAAGTACAACCCGTACCGTGGGTATTTTTAGTATCGATGGTTTTGGTTTGGAGAATTTCCCAATTCTCCCCATCGAACCAGACATCTACTCCTCTCAAATCTCCCACCATTCCGCCCCCTTTCACCAAGACATTTTTTGCCCCCAATTGGTGAATTTTCTCGGCAGAGATTTTCATCGCCTTGAGAGAATCAATCTCCAAACCCGTTAAAATTTGGGATTCGTAGCGGTTGGGAGTCAAGATCGTTGCTTGGGGAATTAATAATTCTCGCAAGGTATCGATCGCGCGATCGTCGATTAACTGCACCCCCGTGCGGGATACCATCACCGGATCGACAACCCATCGAGAAATTCCCCATCTTTCTACACTTTCCGCTACAGTGGCGATAATTTCGGCATTGAGCAACATTCCCGTTTTGGCTGCATCAATCCCAATATCCTTGACAACTGACTCAATTTGTGCTGAAACGGCTTCCGGTGGGAGAGCATCCACGCGCTGCACGCTGACAGTATTTTGTGCCGTCACGCAAGTTATCGCACTTGTTCCGTGAACGCAATGAAAAGAAAACGTTCGCAAATCAGCTTGAATGCCCGCTCCTCCCCCGCTATCGGATCCCGCAATCGTCAGCACTGCTTTCACCTCATCCATCTATCTCCTACTCATCCTCGCGGGAAGCGACGGCGTTGGAGAAAAGGTGGAATATTCAAATCCGTCTCCATTTCTTGAGCATTAGGAGCGGGGGAAGGGGGTGCGGGACGAGGTTGCGACATATTGGAAGGGGGAGCGGGGCGAGTCGATTTTTTCGTCGTTGCGGGGGAATAAAGAGAAGGAGCACCACCAGAAGCACTGCCAGAAAATCCCGTGGCGATCGCGGTAATCTTGATTTCCCCTTTCATCTGGTCGTCGATCACGGCTCCAAAAATAATATTGGCATCGGGATCGACAACTTCGTAAATGGTTTCGGCGGCAGTATTGACTTCATGCAGCGTCAGATCGGATCCCCCCGTAATATTAAAGACTACGCCCTTTGCCCCTTCAATGGAAGATTCCAAAAGCGGAGAAGAAATTGCCATTTGAGCGGCTTCTTTAGCACGAGATTTACTACCCGTTGCTTCACCAATGCCCATCAATGCCGATCCTGCATCTGCCATCACTGCCCGCACGTCGGCAAAATCCACGTTAACCAGTCCGGGGATAACAATAATATCAGAAATCCCCTGTACTCCTTGACGCAGAATATCATCGGCAATAACAAAGGCTTGTTGAACGGGAATCTCTTGGGAAATGACCGATAGTAGTTTGTTATTGGGAATGACGATGAGAGTATCCACGCAACCTTGCAGAGCTGCAATTCCTTCTTCAGCTTGACTCATGCGGCGGCGACCTTCAAATGTGAAGGGACGGGTCACGATCCCCACGGTTAAGCAACCCAATTCTTTCGCCGTTTCGGCAACAATGGGAGAGGCTCCGGTTCCCGTACCGCCTCCCATACCCGAAGTGATGAAAACCAGATCTGTTCCTTCGAGAGCGTTGGCAATTTCATCGCGAGACTCTTCCGCAGCTTTTTGCCCGATGGCCGGGTTGCCACCCGCTCCCAGTCCTCTGGTCAATTTTTGACCGATTTGCAGGCGGTTTTCGGCGGGAGTGAGTTCGAGAGCTTGGGCATCGGTATTAATCGTCCAAAATTCTATCCCGTTAATCCCACTATCAATCATGCGCTTGACGGCATTGCACCCGCCACCGCCTACGCCAATCACTTTGATTTTTGCTGCATTGCTCGGCACGATGTTGTTTCTCCCTGTAGTTTCTTGAGGAAGGCTGAGATAGTCACTGCTTGGGGGAAGAGATGTCCCGATATTATTAAAGGGTAAGTTGCTCGCCACGGCTGAAGGAACTGTGAGTAAATGGGATGGATACTGTTATAATAAGCGATAGTTTCCCCAAAGGCCTCGCCATTTTATGGCAACTCTTTACGCATTGGGTTTAACGTATTGCTGTAGAATACTAGCATAAAAGCACGTTATTGCTGTACAAATCCTCCTCTCAACCAAATTTTAATGCGCGATCGCTCTGTGGTGATTACTGCCCCAGTTGAAAAATTTGCTGGGCTGTAGGCTGAAAGTTGGGAAAGGTCGGCGAAATAATCGCGTCACTGCCTCGAAATTGACTGACTTGATATTCTCCCTCAACAAGCTGATAAATAGATAGGGTAGGTTCTTTTGGGGTTCCCAGAAAGTTGCGTCCCCCGAGTGCGGCATAATCGACAATCCAATATTCAGAAATCCCCATTTCTTCATAATCCGCACGTTTCTTAAAATAATCATCTCGCCAGTTGGTACTCACCACTTCAACAATGAGTTTAACCGACCGAGCATTTTCAATAATTGATTCTTTCTCCCAACGAGGTTCTGCATTCACAGCCTCCCAGTCGAGGACAATAATATCGGGTTCGTATCCAGATTTGCCATGACTTGACTTGACAACCGATTCTCGAGGAATCGTCCAAATCCCTCGCTTTTCCATCTGAACGATAGTAAGAATTAATTCTTCAATGAGACAACCCGTTACGCGAGAATGTTGTCCTGTTGGTTTCGGCATTTCAACAATGATTCCATCATGGAGTTCGTGGCGTCCAACTGTTTCAGGATACCACGCAATAAAGTCTTCAAAGGTAACTGTTCTTGTTAAAGATTGAATCATGAGACATTTAGCTCTATTCTTGTTCGTTGATATAGTTTTCTAGTAAGGAGATTGAAAAGAAAATAAATCTCTGCTATAAAAATGTTTTTTAAATCGGTTACGAATAAAGAAAGAATCAGAATAGATATTTGTGGGTTTGAGTAGAAAATTTCGATCGTTATATTGTCTATATCACGATTACCAATGTATCTGGCTCAAAATGTAGCGCAGGCTATCGTAATCATCTTTTAACAGCAAACTTAATTCTCGTCCGGCTCTGACTAACCAAGGGCGATCGCCCTGTCGCAAGCGATAAATTTCTCTCAAAGAAGCCGAAACCAGAGCCTCAACGGGGATATTCTTGACTTGCAGGAGCGATCGCAAAAATCCTAATTCTTCGCTAAAAGCAACGACTTCTTCTGGAGAACAGCGATAAACGGCTTGATGGATTTGTGGGGGACGCGGGGGCAAATATTGAAAAATACGGCCTCCCGTGCTGCCATTATTGCGCGAAGGGGTTTGAAAGCCCAATAAAGCCACGCGAAATTCTGTTTTCAACATGGCAAAAATTTGCGGTTGCTGCTCTCGCAATTCTTCTAACGATAATCCTAAAGCGCGGGCGCGGTGTACCGAATCGATGGGGGAAGTTTTGACATAGGTAACAACCCCTAAAACCTTGTTCCCCGACTCTTCATCTTGCGACTTCACCCAACTCCCAAACGGCGGCATGATGGGAAAACTCAAATCTTCCGGCTCCAAACATTGTGCCAGAACTTCTACCGTTGTCGTTTCGATGACCTCGGCAATGCGATCGGGATGGCGATCGCTACTGGTAAATTGGGGTAGGGGAAGGCGCATGGTTGGGGAGTGTGGGGAGAGGGGGGAAGCGTCGGGAGCAGGGGAAGCATCTAGAGAGGGGGAAATATCTCCGAGCTACAAAATCCTGCTCGTCCTCATTATCCCAATCTTATTTCTTTCCTTGTCTGAGATCGACAGTTTCGAGTTCTGCTAATTGAAATGTTACCAACTTATCCCAATTTCCGCCCTCAAAGAGAACGGCGACCTTTCCATCGCTAATGCGCTGAACCAAACCTTCAAAACGATAGTAAGTATCGTTGGGATTAATCACGCGAACCGTCGCACCGGGCAAAATCATAATTTTTAATCCTGATTCTTAAATTTAATTCGAGAAACTCACCTTGCAGATTAGCAGAAATTGAGGGACAAAATCTTCCCCTGCTCCCGACGCTCCCGATGCTCCCCCCGATCGCGATCGCTCACCACTCTCCTCGCCTAAAATGCAATCGCGGTCGATTGTTGGCCACTGATTCTACCAAGCCGATCGCGAGGAAATTCGTCAGCAGTGCCGATCGCCCGTAACTCATCCACGGTAGGGGAATCCCGGTAATGGGAGCGAGGCCGATGGTCATGCTGATATTCACGAAAACTTGGAAAATAATCATCGATAATACCCCCACCGCGAGCAAAGAACCAAAATTCTCGCTGGCATTTTGCGCGATTACGATCAAGCGCAAGCAAATCAACCAAAAAACAATCAAAAGACCGATACAGCCAATAAAGCCCAATTCTTCTCCTACTGCCGAAAAAATAAAGTCTGTATGTTGTTCTGGAATAAAATTCAATTGGGTTTGCGTGCCATTCTGCAAGCCCTTTCCCCACATTTCCCCAGCTCCGATCGCAATCCGGGATTGAATCAAATGATAGCCTCCACCCAAGGGGTCTTTTTCCGGTTGGAGAAATAAAATCAGGCGATCCTTTTGATATTCTTTGAGAAATTCATTCCAAAGATAACCGCTCGCTCCACCTGCAAGGGTATTGGCAAAAATCGTCAGAGTAGTGCCGATCCTGCGCCATGGTAGCGTAAACCAAGCAATGATTCCCATCACCCCGAGCCAACCATACCAAGCCGGACGATGAACGTTGAATAAAATTGCTGAAGGAAGGCAGGAAATCATCAAAATCAACCACCCCGGATTGGCATTGGCCCAATACAGCATTCCGAGGGTAATTGCCCCAAAAACCAGAGAAGTTCCCAAATCGGGTTGGGCAAATACTAAAGCCCAAGGGACGGCAGTAATGGCAAGAGTCCGGAGAATGGAGGGAATGCTCGTCGCCGGACGGGCGTGGAGTAATGCTGCCATCGTAATAATCAACCCTAATTTGGCAAATTCCGAGGGTTGAAATTGAATTCCTAGGATGTTTAACCAACGAGTCGAACCATTAATTTCTACACCAAAAAACTTAATGGCAAGCAAAGATAAATTGGTCAGCCCGTAAATAATCCAATGCCATTGGATGAGAAACTCATAGCGCAAGCGAGCGATAAACAAAGCAACAAACAAGCCGATCGCGCCCAAAATCCAATGATACAGCCAAAACCAGCGTACTGTTTCTTGTCTGACCTCCGTACTTTGGATCATTAAACCGCCAAAAGCGGTCAGGCAGACGACCAGAAACAAAAGGACAAAATCCAACTGTTGCCAGCCTGCCAGCCAAGTTCTCCATTGGGGAATTTTATCGTTATAAGAGCGTTGGAGCATAGAATTTGTTATTGGTTATTGGTTGTTAGTTGTTGGTTGTTGGATTTTCCCCTCTTGCTCTCCCCTTATCCCCCTGTCGTTCCCCTTTGTAAATCCCCCTCCCGTCTCCCGAAGATGCTTTGCTTTTCAAGGACGAGGAGCCGGGAGAGGTTAGGGTTTGGGGGGAGCTGTTTACTCTTGGCTTTTCACTCTTTACTCTCTATGTCAAGGCTGCTACGGAAACTTTTGCGGCAATTTCTCCAGCCAATTTTATCAAGGCTTTTGCCGAAGCGGAGTCGGATTCGCCCATGACAATAGGAATGCCGCGATCGCCCCCTTCGCGTAAAGGAATTTCTAAAGGAATGCAGCCCAATAAAGGAACATTTAATTCCCGCGAGGTTTTTTCGCCGCCCCCAGACCCAAATAAATCGTAACGGCAATCGGGTAAATCGGGAGGAATAAAATAACTCATATTTTCTACAATTCCCAAAACATTCACTCCCAACTGCTCGAACATTTTTAAACCCCGACGGGCATCAATGAGAGAAACGGTTTGTGGAGTCGTGACGATAACGACGCCAGACATGGGGACGGCTTGGGCGAGGGTCAATTGCGCGTCTCCCGTACCGGGCGGCATATCCACGATTAAATAATCCAGTTCTCCCCAATTCACCTGATAAAGGAATTGACGAATAATTCCATTTAACATCGGTCCGCGCCAAATCACGGGCTGATCGGGATCGATTAAAAATCCCATCGAGACTAATTTAATGCCGTAATTAAAAGCGGGTTCTAATATCTCTTGCCCTTTATCGTTGTTTTGTACCTCGACTTTTGCTGAAGTCAATCCCAGCATGGTCGGGGCATTCGGGCCGTAAATATCCGCATCTAATAATCCCGTTTTTGCTCCGGCTTTAGCCAGAGCAACGGCAATATTGGCCGCGATCGTGCTTTTTCCCACGCCGCCTTTGCCACTCGAAACGGCGATAATATTTTTAATTCCTTCTACTCCTTGGCGATCGGGCAATGCTTTTTGCTGGGGAGTTTCTGCCGTTACCTCAACTTCAACCTTTTCGACTCCCGGTAATTCTCGCACTGCTTTTTGACAATCTTCTACGATGAACTCTCGCAAGGGACAAGCTGGCGTTGTTAATACGAGGGTAAAACTGACGGTTTCGCCGCTAATTTCCACATTGCGGATCATATTCAATTCCACCAAACTTTTTTGGAGTTCGGGGTCTTGCACCGGGCGTAAAATCTCTAAAACTGACTGGGTATCGAGCATGGTGAGGAAATATAGAGCGAGAAATATAAAAAGCAAGCGATCGCGCTTTCTCATAAATCTTATCAAGCGATTGCTCTTTCTGCGGCCCGAGCCAAATTCGAAGCCACGCGATCGACATAGGGACGAATCCACCACCACAGTAAAGGAGATAACAAACCTCGCATGGTGACGGAATAAGAAATGTAAGTGCCCCACACGGTAGACTCAAATTGGTAGGTGACGCGGTTTTCAACTCCCGGTAGCGCCAAAAATCTGACGCTGAGGAGTTCTCCAGGGGAGACTCGCTCGACAAAAACTCGCACGGGAATTGGCGTGAGTCGCGTGACCGCTTGATAGATGAGTCCGGGTTTTGCGATTAACCCTTTAGGGGCATTGGTGCGATCGATGAAAGGATGCCAAGAGACATCGGCAAGATTAACGAGTTTTTGCCACAAGACATCCACTGAAGCGCGACATAAGACGCGATAGCGCTGATTGAGGGAAAACTTACAAAAGATTTTCCCCCGCCGGATCAGGAGTTTGAACGATAAACTCAGAATCAAATCAATCCTCCTCTAGTGACAATAAGGTCAATCCCAATTCGCAACCGAGCGATTGGATATGGCGAGGCAACCGACTCCCTACGGGAACGCTTCGCGAACGCCATCCCTCGCTCTCAATGAGGCAAGAATCCATTTTAGGCAAATTACAACCGATTTGCAGTTTCGAGAAGACAATTCTCTGGCTTGATTCGCCCAAACCTCGCGATCGCAGTTATTGCAAATTGTATAGCGCGACCTCCCAATCCTCGCAGTTTGTGAAACAATAAACAGTTCGATCGATTATTTCCTATTTCGAGAGAGGGACAACCATGACTGTTGCTTCTGCGTCCGCTGTCGCTACGCCTACCCCACCTCCTGCTGATTCTCAAGCCCGCATCAGCCAATTCATGAAAGATATACAAGATGAAATTTGTCAAGGCCTAGAGGGCTTAGATAAAACGGGAAAATTTCGTGAAGATGCTTGGCAGCGAGAAGAAGGTGGGGGAGGGCGATCGCGAATCATGCGGGACGGTCGGGTTTTCGAGCAAGGCGGGGTTAATTTTTCCGAAGTTTGGGGCAAGCAGTTGCCGCCTTCCATTCTCAAGCAGCGTCCGGAAGCAGAAGGACATGGCTTTTATGCCACGGGAACATCGATGGTGTTACATCCCCTCAATCCCTATATTCCCACGATTCACCTCAACTACCGCTATTTTGAGGCCGGACCGGTGTGGTGGTTTGGTGGAGGCATCGATATGACGCCCTACTATGGATTTGTCGAAGATGTCCAACATTTTCACCAGACGTTTAAGGAAATTTGCGATCGCCATCATCCCGACTACTATCCCGTATTTAAAACTTGGTGCGATGAATATTTTTATCTCAAGCACCGTCAAGAAACTCGAGGGGTGGGGGGGATTTTCTTTGATTATCAAGATGGGACGGGAGAACTCTATCGCGGACCTCACGCCGATAAAGCGTCCGCCACTTGCAGTCGAGAGATCGGCAACCTCCCGCAACGGACTTGGGAAGACTTATTTGCTTTCGTGCAAAGCTGTGCCAAGGGATTTTTACCCGCTTACGTTCCCATTGCCGAAAAGCGACAGGAAACAACGTGGGGCGATCGCGAACGCAATTTCCAACTCTACCGACGAGGTCGCTATGTCGAGTTTAACCTCGTCTACGATCGCGGCACGATTTTCGGATTGCAAACCAACGGACGTACCGAGTCGATTTTGATGTCCCTGCCGCCAATGGTACGTTGGGAATACTGCTATGCCCCCGATACCGATACTCCAGAAGCCCAATTGTACGAAATCTTCCTCAAACCTCAAGATTGGGCGAATTGGACTCCCCAATAACATTCGATATTTTCGGGTTGAATATCTGTTTGACAGAAACTGGGGTGTTAAAATACACTCGAAAAGGCTATCGAGAATTCGGTAAGCAAGTTCGATAAATCTTTCCATCGCTTGCATCAAATTCGAGAAAAAAAAGCGGCCGATAAAAAACACCAACAAAAAATTGTTTTTTGGAAAGATCGCTTTGATTGCTCGCTCTGGATGGTAAGCTAGGAGGGAATTTTCCAGAAGAACTTTGCTGAAGAACTTTCTAGAAGAACTTTCGAGTTAGTCCCGAGTTAATCCTTCTATAAGATTGCTTGGTAGACTACTGGCACAAACCAAGATACACAGCTTGAGTTTTTGAGGCGAATTGACGAGTGATTCACATCGAACAAAAAGAACATACAACCAAAGATGGGACAAAAGTAATCGTCCTAGCTCCGAGCGGTCGCTTGGATATTACCACCGCTTGGCAATTTCGCTTGAAATTGCAAGAATGTATCTCCAAACTCAGTTCTCACGTGGTTGTTAATCTGAGTCAGGTTAATTTTATTGATAGTTCGGGTTTGACATCGCTGGTTGCCGGAATGCGAGACGCAGACAAAGTAGAGGGGAGCTTTCGCATTTGCAATGTCCATCCCGAAGCCAAATTAGTGTTTGAAGTCACAATGATGGATTCGGTTTTCGAAATTTTCGAGACTGAAAAAGAAGCCCTAGAAACCGAGCGCAACGGAACAACTTAAGTAAAATTCGAGTTAAGTAAAATTCGAGGGGTTGAAAATCTTAACAAGATCGCCCTTTTTCTTTGGGCAGGGCTTTTGTTGTAACAATTGTACTGAGAAATTCCTGTCCGTTTTGTTTGACAGTTCTTTTTTACAGTGAGGAGGATGTCAAAAAGCCATCCAACCGAATACTTGGCAAAATCCCAATGACTGAATGCGGTCTTGGGATTTGTATTTGCAATCTGAAATTCTATGAGAAAATAGGAAAAGCTGTTTCGTCTAGAGTTGACTTTGTGGATAACGTTCGCACGCTTTCAGATACCAAACAAAATTTTTATAACCACCACGCTCGTCCCATTAACTCCATTTATCGGCGTATTGTCGAAGAAGTCATGGTGGAAATGCACCTGCTATCGGTCAATGTCAATTTTCAGTACGATCCGATTTATGGATTGGGTGTCGTCACTGCTTTCGATCGCTTTATGGCAGGCTATCAACCGGAACGAGATAAGGTTTCCATTTTTAACGGACTCTGTCTGGCCGTGGAAGATAATCCCCAAAAATATCGCGATGATGCAATGGTGTTAAATTCCCTCGCGCAGCGCTTATCGCTCGAACAATTGGTATCTTGGAATAGTGCTTTGGTTTCTTTGGAAGAGAGCGAACGTCTCTATGAAACCTTAAAATCAATTGCTTTTGCTGCGAACTTCAAATACAGCCGCCTGTTTGCTATCGGTTTGTACGCGCTATTCGAAGCCATCGATCGCTCGATTGTTATTGAGGGGGAACGTCGAGAGAAAGCGATCTCGGAGATAGGTCGCAGCTTGCACTTACCCGTAGAAAAAATGCAAAAAGATTTGGAAATCTACCAAAGCAATTTGGAGAAAATGGAACAAGCCAAACAAGTTCTCGAAGACGTTCTGAAAACCGATCGCCAGAAACGCCAAGAAAGATTACTGGCCAAACAAGACGCTCAAACCGATTCTCGTGAAAGTTCGTCTCGAGAAGCCGAGAATTAAACGCAAAAAAATATGCTATACTTAAAAACGGATCCGGATCGATGCGATCGCAACGCCCCAACCTTGTCAGGCCGGAAGGAGCAGCAATACGGGATGCTTGTGATAGGCGTTGACTCCGGGTCTTTTTATTATGGATTAAGCCAATAACAGCTCCAACCCGTCCCCATGCCCAACCTCTCCCAAGCAGGGAGAAACTAGCAACGGGTCAAAGAAATTTCATTAACAACCTTCATTCGTCCCGTGCGCGTGGCTCTCAGCAAGCGGTCAATTGAAGCCTTTTCTTCATCTCCGAGAGAATCATCCAAAATTGCCGCCATTAAACCATAGCGATCGGCAAGGGTAATTTTTCCCGACTGGCTGGCTTGAGCAAATAAGTCTGATAGAGCACCCGGAATTAGACGAGGGGAAGATTCAAAGACCCGTAGCATAAACTTTACCTATTCTTTACATACTATTATTTTCAATGAAGTTGTTGACAAAACAATGTGATACTGTCAGAAGATCCTTGCGATCGCGATCGGGCAATCGGGCGCTCTGGGTTACTCGAAAATAGCGATCGCGATCGCGAGTGTCAATAAATTTGCCACCAAGGGATAAGGATCTCGATTGACTGAAGATGAAACCAAAGAGATGCAAACAGCCGGAGGAGAAGCGGAGTTTTTTCTCTATCGTAGTAATGTAAAAATTGACGGAGAAGAACTCTACAATTGAAGCATTAAGTGGAGATAACTTTAACAATCTTCTTTGAGAACTGCGATGGCTAAAAACACGCAAATTAGTTGTAGATTATCCTCAAAATATTTTGACTTTGGGTTAAGAAAAGCGATCGCTTTTCATTTGGCAAAAACGTCTGTTATAATAGAACCCGTTCTACAGCGCGATCGCACTGAAAAAAGACAAAAAAATTGCGCCTCCGTTTCCCAAAATGAGAGAATAAAGCACAACAAAAAATAAACTGATTCGATCGACAATCTTATTTTTTCAACTGAATCAACTCCACCTTATACCCCGTCGGATCTTCAATAAAAGCAATTTCCGTCGTACCGTGTTTCATTGGACCCGGCTCGCGAACGACCTTACCCCCTCGCGTTTTAATCTCCTCGCAAGTCGTGTAAATATCATCGACACCAAGAGCGATATGACCGTAACCGCTCCCGATATCGTAACTGTCAACCCCCCAGTTATGAGTCAGTTCGATAACCGTGTTATCCGACTCGTCCCCATAGCCCACAAAAGCAAGGGTAAACTTGCCACCGGGATAATCTTTTTGACGTAAAAGTTTCATCCCTAAAACCTCGCAGTAAAACTGAATGGATTCATCCAAATTGCCGACTCTTAACATAGTGTGCAGCATTCGCATGGCTCGAGTTCTCCTCAATAATTGCCTCAGCCGCCTATTATATCTCTCGAGTTCCGATGTCAGAAATGGTGAAATTTTGTTCTAAGATAAATTACAGATTCCTCTATTCGGTAAATCATGACTGCTTCTTCTTTCAGCCAAGCCATCCCCATCAAACAAATTAAATTTAACGATCGCGGCTTGGTCCCTGCCATCGCCCAAGATTATCTCGATGGGACCGTGTTAATGATGGCATGGATGAACCGAGAATCCTTGCAGAAAACCCTCGAAACCGGAGAAGTTTGGTACTGGAGTCGATCTCGTCAAGAACTCTGGCATAAAGGCGCAACCTCCGGACACATTCAAAAAGTCAAATCCCTGCGCTATGATTGCGATAGCGATGCCCTCCTCGTTACCATCGAACAGATCGGCGATATTGCCTGCCATACTGGGGAAAGAAGCTGCTTTCACCAAGTCGAAGGCACAAAACAAGCTCCCCCAGCCAATACCCTCTCGGGTTTGTACGGTACCATTCGCGATCGCCGCGATAACCCGACAGAAACTTCCTATACTTGCAAACTTTTTGCTGGAGGCGATAATAAGATCCTGAAAAAAATCGGAGAAGAAAGTGCAGAAGTCGTGATGGCTTGTAAAGATGATGATGCCGACGCGATCGCCTCTGAAGCCGCAGATCTTTTCTACCATACCCTCGTCGCCCTCGCTCATCACCATGTCGATATTCGCGATGTCTATCGCAAACTGGACGAAAGAAGGAAGTAATCAGTTACCAGTCAAGATTTAACGCGATCGCCGTCCTCGATCGCTTGCAGCAGCCAGCGAAAAAGTTTGGGAAAACTATTGGCGATGGTATCGAATAACCAAACTGAAGTGAAGAGGATTGAGAGTGTCAAGATATCCATAGCGAAGGACTCCGAATTTCTTTCCGTTTATATCTCTATTCTAATATTGACCGACCGGTCGGTCAAACAGTAAAAATGCTTATCCCAAATCGAGTAGAGAGAAGGCATGCTTTCTCTCTACGCATATCCCGCAAAACTTCCTCAACCCAATGGATTGGGTATGAGTCGGCGATCGAGAATCTAGAGTTTTCTGGACTCTCTCAATTTAATAGAAGCGCGATCGCGGCAAGAGGCGATAATTAATTTTGCTATTAAAAAGACTACCTCTTTTTTTATGCTAATATTAAAGATTAAACAATTTATACAAAAAAGCAATACTTTTAGATGTTAACCAAAGAGAATTAAGTAATCTTTCAAACAGTAAATAAATATAAATGAAATTCCGTTTTATTCTATCTGTGATAGAGTGATGTTGTTTTCACAAATCCCTAAAAATGGAGGATTGGATGATACTCGGTACAATTGGCCCGAACTCGAAAAAAGCCCGTCAAAAGTTAATTTCCGCGCTTATCGCCGTCGTTGCAGTAACATTTGTTCTATTTGGTTGTCCGGGGTTAACTGCACCTGCAAATGCAGGACCGGGAGGAACGGAAGTATCAGGATATGTAATGCGATTTAATGTTAGCGATATCTTCCTATCGGTAGACTGGTACACCGATGTACTCGATATGGATATCGATCGCAAGAACACAGAATTTCCTTATTACACACAAGTTTTCTATCCAGAATATCCCGACACGCAAATCGG
This sequence comes from Cyanobacteria bacterium SBLK, assembly GCA_017746715.1. GTDB lineage: Bacteria > Cyanobacteriota > Cyanobacteriia > Cyanobacteriales > Spirulinaceae > CCY15215. The sequence continues at coordinate 10,152 of JAGHZQ010000088.1, read as the reverse complement.
ACTGAGTGCTAGTACTCCTGTTCAATCAGGACAAGCAACTGCAACGATTGTTGTCTCTGATATTAAACAAGCAGTGGATTCTCTCTTATCTAAATATGTTGAAGTTAGCCCGCTTTGTAATGCAGGAGACGGCTTGACGGTGCTTGCCTTCTTTTGCGATCCCGATGGTAATAATCTCGCACTTCGTGAGAATGATGTTTATTACGCCGAGGAATTACCTTTCTGTGGCGCCCCTATCTGCAACAATTGCAAATAATTAGGGTGATTTAGCGATCGTCTAGAGGCTAATCCCGACTCTTGAAATGACCCGCATTGAACCTTAATTTTCTAAATCTCCCCGTTTGAGGGAGATTTTTCAGTGTCTACTTGACGATCGCCTGCAATAAAAAAGCCTGCTTCAAGCCACTGCTCCCGAGTGCTGCCGGGTTTAGCTCAAGACTCGTGTTCGATCGGCTGTCCTGCTTCCCCTACGGCGATCGCCATCGCTTTTCCAATCTCTTCACCGCGATCGAGCGCCAGCAAAAATTGATATTGTACGACGGCGAGCGGGAAAGTCTGGGTTAAATAGTCCTTGCGAACCAATACCACCGGCGATCGCCGCACGGGAGGAAATTGAGGATTTTCCTGCCGTTGTACCGCGTGATAGTATCCTGCTACCGGAAAGCGGTAATCTACCGGGTTGCAAGGGCAGGGCGCGATCGGGTGTATCCCCACTGGCAAACGGTTGCCCTCCCATCCGGGGGCATCAAACAGTGTAAAAAGCTGCCCTTCAAACCGAGCTAGATCGACCATAAAATCAATCCAACTTTCTCGTCGATCCAGTGTTTCTTCGCGATCCGGTCGCGTTTTCTCCAAATAAGAAGGAAATTGCCGACCCAATTCATACCCAGTCAAAGAAGAAATGGGATCGATGCGATCGCTCATCAGGAAATACTCCGGTTGCGAGATTACCGGACAACTTTGGCAACGTCGAGATTTGTTTTGAGAAAAGTAAAGTTATGTATACCAGACTATTGGTAAAAATCTCCAACACTATAACCTCGAGCAAGATACTTGTCCAAAATATTCATTCGTTTCCTTAAAGATTGTAAAAAAATCGCTAGTTGAGAAAAAAAGCTCCTAGTATTGCCCGTAAGTTTCTCTAAATGCCTTATACCATTTATATAAAGTAGCTGGAGACTTAGCTAAAATAAGTTGCTGATGTATCTTCATTTCAGCGTTTTGACTATCTAGCCACTTTCGAGAATTGGTATTAGAGAAGCGATCGCGACTGTAACATTTTTAAACAATTTTTCTTTAAACTCATGAGCTCATCCCCCAAGAATCTCAAAGAACGTTTGCAATACTACGGAACTCCCGGTAAGGATTTTCCTCGCTTTGACGTTAATAGTCCTCTCCCCAAAGAACTCGAACCGACCCTTCGATATGAGGCACATCTCGGTTTGCGTGCCTTGCCTACTGCTTTAAATGTTCTTACTTTTTTTAATTGGCTCTTTAGTAGGGTCGGTCGGTTTCGCACCATGACCGGGCCGAACCTACAACAATGGATGCCCGCTAACTTAAGTCGGCTGCGTCCCGATAAATTCAGCGACGAATATTTTGTCGAACGGCGTTTAAATGGATTCAATCCGGGAAAATTGAACCGCGTGGAAGGGAAAGAGTGGCAATATGCCATCAATTATCAAACCGGACGCTACAAAGCCGAACCCGGAGGGATTTTGCCCATTTATAGCGAGGCCCGTTTTGTCTTGCGAGATCGCGCCTTGTACGTTCATTCCATCGAATATTGTTGGAAAAACCAAACCATCGTTTGCTATCCTACCGATGGGGAAAAGTGGGAAAAAGCCAAATATTATTTTCGCAGTGCCGAATACGTTTTTCAAGAGATCCAGTCTCATTTAGGGAGAACCCACATGAACATGGATCAATATGCAATGGCATTCTATCGCAATGTTGACAAAAATCCCATTTACGAACTCCTCTATTCTCACTTTGAAGGCTTGCTGAGTATCGATAAAAGAGGCGCTTCTCTAATTATTGGTAATTCGGGTTTTCTAACAACAGCTTCAGCTTTAGATATGTCAAGCGTCGATGGCATTCTCATTGAAGAAATTGAAGTCTTGAGCTATCGTTGGTCTCCTGCCAAACAAGTCCTCCCCGACCCCATCGATAACAATTATTTCGATCGCGCGGCATTGGCAATGTGGGAGCTTTTAGAAAAATATGTGGGGGAATTTTTTACGAACAATCAAGAAGCCATTCAAACCCATTGGCCGGAAATCGAAGCCATGTCGGAGGACTTGGTTAAACACTCAATTCTTAAATCAGAATACGGCACTTTAGAGATTAAAAACTTAGAAGATTTAAAAACACTTTGCGTTTATTTAATTTATCATTGTACCTTCTTCCATTCTTGGGTCAATAACAAACAATATGAAGATGGTGGCGATGTCGAATATACTGCGATCGGACTGTGGGATAAAGATAGTCCGTATTACGATGCAAAAAAAGTCGAAGAACGCCACAATTCTCAAGTTAAACTCATGTGGACTTTAGCCAGCGTTCATTACAATCCTGCTATTGAATTTGCACCGCTTCCCTTGAAAAAATTGCTTTGGGAATATCGAGATCGCATCGAACCCGGAATTCCTTTAGGATGGATTATGATGAGTATCAATATATAAGAAACAAACAACACTATTTTTTACGAGTGGACTTAGGGAGAAATGAAAAAAATTTGGCAAACGATCGCGTTCTTTTTCTATTTAATCGGGGCAGCAATACTATTTAGTTTGGCAGCATTTAAAAACAAAGGACGCTCGACTCACAAATACGGAGTTGGAGGAGCGGGAACATTAAAAGTTATCGATCGCCCCGAATTTCCCGAACACGAATTTTGGCAAGCGGGGAAAGTTTTCCCTCTACAAATTCGGCACGGTGCAGTAACCTTTGAAGATGATGCTGCTATGGATCTTCGCAGTGCCTCTTTCAAACTCAGCGAACATCCAGAAGAAAGTCCCCTCGATATTATTATGAATACGGGGCCGAGAACCTTTCGCGATATCGTCGAATTTTGGAATTTTACCTTGGCATCGGTACGAGGAAAAACAGAGGACGAACCCGTCAGTTCAAAAGGACTGGAAACCTATTGTCAAAGCGAACCCATTTTTAAAGAGATTTTCGCCGAAACCTTGCGACGCGCCCCAGATTCCTTCAGCCAGATGTATTATCACTCAAAACTGGTTAACTATTTTAAGGCCAGAGATGGGAAGGTTCGCTATGTGAAATATCGTTTAATTCCGGGCGATCGCGGCATCGACTCGGGGGTAATATCCGGGGAAGATTGGGAAAAACCTTGGTTGCAAAAACGCCGTTCCGACGAAACGAGACCCATTGATTATCTCCGCAAAGAATATGGAGAAAGACTGTCGCGAGAACCCATTATTTTTCACCTTCAGTTGCGCTTGCACGACGATATCCAAGAGGATAAAACGACAATCTTTACTCAAGAACGAGAGTGGAGCGAAGAAACCTCTCCTTGGCTGGATTTAGCCACAGTAACCATCGATCGCACCCTGTCTTTTAAAGAAACAGAAAAACTCTCGTTCAATATTGGCAGACAGCCGGATTCTTTAGGAGCAGTCGAGGGATTTTCCTCTCGAGATCCTAATTCCGTCAATGCTGCTCGTATTCGAATTTATGGATTATCTTTAGCCGTTCGGAGTTTGATTTATCGGGAAAACGGCGAGTTTCAGAAAAAATAGTTTCGTTCCGTTTTACCGTAGAACTTCCCTTTTACTATGGAACGGGCATCTTGCCCGTTTTTAATGGCTTTGTCTCGCATCTTGACCATTTTTAATGGCTTTGTCTCGCATCTTGCCCGTTTTTAATTCTCGTTGTGCCAGCCAATATCCTACCAATAAACCCAATAAACTGGCAATCATATCCACCCAACTAAACGTTCGGTGAGGCGAAAAAGATTGAATGTATTCTTCAACAATCGTAATCACCCCAAATACAAAAGCAAAGAGAGGGATGCGATAACCCATTACGGGGAATTTTCTCCCCCGAAGAACCCGATCGCCCAAATAACTGGCGATGCCGTAAAGAATAAAATGACCGAGAGTATCGTGATAGGGAATATAGTGCAAAAATGCCGGTAAATTGCCCGTATAAGCGAGAAAACCAATCGTAAATAATAGCGCACCATAGAAGCAGGCAGCCAAGATCCAAGGGAAATTACCGGGGTGTCGTGCTTTCATGTTTGGAAGTCAAAAGGGGTTTGCGTTTGCGTTTGACTTCTTCCTTCAAGGTTTCTTGGAGTAATTTCGCAAGCCGAGTGGGAGAATCGGCAATAGGAATATTCGCGCGATCGCAAGCGGCTAATTTTGCCTCTGCCGTACTCGAATGAGGGATGGGAGCCGAACATTGAGAAAGAATGAGTTTAGTCGTATCTTGGGGAAAAGGAGTAATGGGAACGTTACGCCCGGAGATATAAGCAAAAATCGGCTTTCTGATATTATTGGGAATGAAATTGGCAGCTTCCTCATTGCCCATCATGGCCGATTCGAGGAGGGCGATCGCCTTAGTTTTGCGATCGCGCACCACCATCCCCAGCCACTTATCAAACCCCGAACCGATCGCCTCGCTACTGCCAAGATCGATGGCCATAGATTGACCGATTCCCGCCCGAGTCAACGCCCAAGCCACCTCATCTAGCAAGCCCGAGCCGCGACTGATGAGAGCGACATTACCGGGAGTATAACAATGAGCCTCGCAGATTCCCAAAAGAACCTTCCCCGGTAAGATCAGCCCCTGACTGCCTCCCCCTAAAATGAGGGTATTGCGATCGCGTGCCTTGCGAAACAAGCGCATCATATCTAATGGCGGAACGCGATCGGTCACTAAAATCAGGCGATGAATATTGGCAGCCATTGCCTCCAAAGCTGCATCGAGAACGCAATTGGGAGGAACGAAGAGAATTGAAGTATAAATCGCTCCCACTCTAGCCGTCGCCTCTTCTACCAACTCGAAAACAGGAACGCCTTCAATTTTGCTTCCTCCTCGTCCGATCCCGATGCCTGCCACAATATTTGTTCCGTAGGCCTTCATTTTAGCAACCGCATGAATGGCAAGGGGTTCGGCAATTCCTTGTATTAAAACTTTGCGTTCTTGCGTCCAATTGTGCATATTTAGTTGTTGGTTGTTGGTTGTTGGTTGTTGGTTGTGGGTTGGTTGCCTGCACTGAGCGAAGCCGAAGTGTTAGTTGTGGGTTGGTTGTCTGCACTGAGCGAAGTCGAAGTGTTAGTTGTGGGTTGGTTGCCTGCACTGAGCGAAGCCGAAGTGTTAGTTGTGGGTTGGTTGTCTACACTGAGCGAAGTCGAAGTGTTAGTTGTGGGTTGGTTGTCTGCACTGAGCGAAGTCGAAGTGTTGGTTGTGGGTTGGTTGCCTGCACTGAGCGAAGCCGAAGTGTTAGTTGTGGGTTGGTTGTCTGCACTGAGCGAAGTCGAAGTGTTAGTTGTGGGTTGGTTGTCTGCACTGAGCGAAGTCGAAGTGTTAGTTGTGGGTTGGTTGCCTGCACTGAGCGAAGCCGAAGTGTTAGTTGTGGGTTGGTTGTCTGCACTGAGCGAAGCCGAAGTGTTAGTTGTGGGTTGTTGGTTCTTTTCTCCTCCCGACTCATCGAGGAATGAGATTGCTTGTTCTGTATTATTTGTCCAATGAATGGGCAATTGTGAAGAATGGGATTTTAGGTTTTGAGGGTCGCCACCGCGCAGGCAAACAATAATTTGAGGGAGAGTTTTGTAAGATTTTACGTTTTCTCGGAGACGAGGAGAACGTCTCTGACGGCGAGAATGAATTGCCGTGGGTCGCTCGTTGCGATCGTCTCCCCCGGGTTGCGAGGTGAAGGAAGGAGAAAAATCCCAAAGGGAAGAAATGGTCTCTTCAATTGCCTGAATGCGATTCTCTTCCCATAAAAGAGCTAGCAAAACAATCTCTATCTCCGGCTGTTCGAGTAGCGCTTCTAACCCGCGTTTGAGAGCCTCTTGGAGGATATCGTCAGAAAAGAATTTGCCGTGGGTTCTCGCTCCGATCGTTTGACAACTTCTCGGTTTGTGCTGTTGCTGGCAGAGTAAATCCCAAATCGTCCCGGCGACTCCTTCGCCATCGCAGAGAATACCGATATTGCCTCGGGGATCTTGCCACGTTAGCGGCGATCGCGGTACGAGGATCGCGCGATAGCTACCATTTTTTCGCAGTTGCGTCAAATCGAAGAGATCGGGATGGTAAATGGCAGCGCGATCGTTGACTGTCACTTTGCCATCTAACGCCATCATTTCTCCATTTTCCGCGATCGCCAAGGGATTGATTTCGATGCTATCCAAATCTTTCACAACAGCTAACCCGTACATTTTCTCAACAATGACGCTGACTTGGGAAACCATTTCCCCCTGCAATCCCATTTGTACGGCCAAGCGCCTGGCGTAAAACGAGGAAAAGTCATCCTCGACAACCACTTTTTGCATGTCCGCTAAGAGTCCGTCAATATCGATTCCGCCCTGTTTCGAGCCTAATAAAACCGGACGTTGCAAGCGATAATCAAAAGTTACGGCTAAAAATAGTTCCGCGTGCGCTTGGTAGCGCGCTTCGGCGAGTAACGATTGCGGATACTCTCCAGCAATAGGAAGATTGAGAATGGCTCGGGCGGCGGCGATCGCATCAATGGTATTCTCGACAAAGCGAATGCCCCCGGCTTGTCCCCGTCCCCCCGTCCGAACTTGAGATTTCAAAACAATAGGATAAGGCACTTGCAATTGCTTGATTTCTCTGGGTTCATCAATCAATTGGGAGGGAAGAACGGGAATTCCCACTTCGCGAAATAAGGCTTTGGCTTGGTATTCGAGTAAATCCATTCTGCAAACTTTTCTGACGACACCCGATTTGGTTTTTGCTGGAATCGCATAAACTTAACATACTAGCTTTCCTTAGAGAATTTCATCCCCCCCTGCGGCTATGACGGCTAAAACCCCAGTGCGTCCCCTCGATCTGACCCAACTCGAATCCCAACTCCAGCAACGCTTGCAGGCGAAGCTGAGGGAGATTTCACCTTTGCAAGTCAGTTGTTTTCTCAAAAAAGATGCCTTGTTGATGGCCGTTCAACATCCCGTTCCCACCCTGACCCATCCCAAACGGGCATTTCGCCTCATGGAGGCGGTGTTTCGAGAGGAAAATTTACAACGGCGCTATCGGGGTTTGATGTGTTTGAAAGTGCAGGGTCGCGATCGCCCCTATGCGTTTGCCCCCTGCACCGAAGAAATCCTCCCAAATGATATCGCCGACCGGGTGAAAGCGAATACCCCTGCAGGAATTGCCGAACGCCAGCGCGCATTTCCACCCGTTAGTCAGTCATCCGTCACCCCTTCGACTTCCCTCGGGGCAAGCAGTCACCCGCAACGCGCTGAGACCGTTGAGCGAAGTCGAAACGAGCTTGTCGAAGCATCATCAGTTGGGGAACAAACGTCGCACAATGAGTTTGCAGACGATCTCGATGAGGAGGACATTACCCAGCCAGATCTCAATTTTGATTTTGCGGCAATTGATGAGGAAGAGGATCCCGATGCTTGGATGCGGCAAAGTCCGGAAAAACAAGCACAAATAGATGTTTCTCCCTATCTCGAGAAAGTCTGGGTTGGCGTGGTGGGAACGGGGATTGTTATGGCGATCGTGGGGTTTTTCGGGACGCTATACGCTTTAACCCGTCCCTGCGTCGTGGGATCCTGCGATACGATGGACGTAGCGAAAGAATTGGCAAATAATGCGATCGCGACCCTACAAGATCCCCCTTCCGGTCGCGCCATCCTACAAGCACAGCAACAAATCCAGCAATCGATCGCCTTTTTGGAATCCATTCCCCGTTGGTCGCGCAAATATGGGGAAGCCGAAAATTTATTGGTGGCTTACCAAAGTTCGCGGGAAGGACTCAGAGAACTCATTGCTGCTTTGCAAATTGCCTCTCGCGCTGCGGAATTGAGCCAAAATCCACCCTTACCCGCTGCTAAATGGAAGGATGCTAAAGACACTTGGGAAGAGGCGATCGCGGGATTGGAAGAGATTTCCCCCCAGAGCGAATTTTATCGGTTTGCTCGCAAAAAGATCGGAGAGTATCGCACCAATCTCGATATCGTGACTCAGCGTTGGGAAACGGAGCAAAAAGCCTTAGAAAATCTTGAAGCCGCCCGAGAAGCTGCTAAAATTGCCGAGGTACGTCAGGGAATTGCCCAATCATTAGAGGATTTGCGCTTGGCTTCCGCGACATGGCAGACCGCGATCGGCCGTCTCGAATCCGTTTCTGAAGGCACGATGTCTTATGACAGCGCTCAAACAGAATTAGCAGCACTTTTACCGATCTCGAAAGAATCGGAAGACCGCAAAAATCACGAACTTTTCGCTGTGGAGGCTCATACTCAAGCAACGCAATCGGCTGAAAAGGCAAGATCGGCTCAACGGCGCAATCGTTGGAGCGATGCGGTGAGTCACTGGCAAAGTGCTGTTAACTATATCAAACAAGTTCCTAGCGATGCTTTTATTTACGGGAAAGCGCGCCCTCTCGTTCAGGAATATAATGGTGCTCTTACAAAAGCTGAAGGAAGTTTAAAAGAGAGCATTCAGGTACGACAGGCTCGTCTCGATCTCGATGAGATTTGCAATGGCGAACTGGTCTTTTGCATCTACTCCATTAGCGATGCGACGATTTCCGTCCGTCTGACTCCCAGTTACATCAAGCGGATTCAGGAGACGGCGATCGCGGCGCGATCGCAAAACGATATCAACGCGCAAGCGGATGTGATGGAGCATATTTTCTCTCTCGAACAAGCCCTAGAAAAAATTAGCGATAATGCAGGCATTCCCCTCGAAATTTATACGAGCGATAACGTGCTCGTAAAAACGCACAAACCGCGATAATCAATTCTCAATTCTCAATTCTTAATTCTCAATGATGGACGGATTAGCAATTTCAATTCTGATTTTTGCGATTAGTTTGGCTGTTTTGATTAAGGCTTCGGATTTTTTTACCGATGCTGCGGAAAAGGTCGGATTAATGGCGGGTTTACCTCCTTTTATTATTGGGGTGACGATTGTAGCGATCGGAACTTCGATTCCCGAGTTGGTTTCTTCTCTAGTAGCGGTGAGTCAAAATTCTTCGGAAATTGTCATCGGGAATGTCATCGGATCTAATGTTGCTAACATTTTCTTAATTGTGGGTGTGGCTTCGATTATCAGCACCCAGAGTTTATTGATTAATTACGATCTGGTCAGTGTCGATTTGCCTTTATTTATTGGCTCGTCATTTCTGCTCAGTTTGATTGTTTGGGATTTAAAGTTCTCGCTTTATGAGGGGATTTTGCTAATTGTTGGCTATATTTTTTATATTTTTTACGCGATCGAGAATGGCAAGGAAACCAATGTGGAGGAGGAAGAGAATGAAGGAGATGAAAAGGATTCTCTGGTCAAGGATATTGTTATTTTAGTCGCGAGTTCCGTTTTTATATTTTTCGGGGCAACTTATACGATTCAATCCATTAGCAGTATTTCGGGTATTTTGGGGATTGGAAAAGAGGTGATTGCGATTAGTGCGGTTGCGATCGGGACATCGTTACCGGAATTATTGGTGACGATTAGTGCGGCGAGAAAAGGGAAGCCAGAGATGGCGGTAGGAAATGTTTTGGGATCGAATATTTTTAATTCTTTTTTGGTGATGGGAATTCCAAGATTATTCGGTCAGTTTACGATGCCGGCAGAGGTGATTCAGTTGGGAATTCCGGTGATGGTTTGCGCGTCTTTATTACTGTTTTTTGTCACGCAGGATAAGAAAGTGACGCAATGGGAGGGATGGTTATTTATTATTTTTTATGCTTGGTTTGTTTCTCAGTTTCTTGAGTTTTTCTAAGAGAAAATAAGAGAATTTGAACCACAGAGACGCAGAGAGTGCGGAGAGAAAGAAGAGGTTTATCTTGGGAGCAGGTCAAACCTGCTGAACAAAAGAACTACTTGCCAAAAAAACGAAAAAGAGGTAGAGGTAGGAAAATCTAAATTAGCTCTAACCGAGATGACACCAGAAAAACAACAAAAACTTGAGGAACATCTGAGGGCGAT
>JAGHZQ010000087.1 GCA_017746715.1 Cyanobacteria bacterium SBLK | reverse complement strand
GTAGCAGGTGATACAGTTTCGGTGTGTGGTGGGTGAATTTTGGAAAAAAGTAATTCCTATATAGGGAGAGGGGGGGACAGTAGGGACAAGATTCTGTAATCCTTGTAGGACAAAGGTTTGAGCCTGTCCCCCCTTTTCGGTTGGAGCTTGGGACAAAGGGGCAGTTATCATGAAAAAGAAGACATGAGAGAAATGATGTATTCAGATTTGGATGAAGCGCTTCAAGTTGTTAAGTCAGAGGCAGGGATAGGCAACAGCAATCGCGATATAGTATTGACCAACGAGCTTGAATCTTCTAAGGGCACGTTGAACGGAAATGCGGAATATCGACCGTATATCGTGGCGGCGGCTGCCATGATGACAGCCAAAGGAGAGCAAACTCTTGTTCGGGCTGATGGTGATGCAACTTTTCGGCAAAATCGCGATCGCTACAACTTACAGCCCGCGATTGAAGGTCAGTTGAGGAAGCAGTTGGCACTTGATTCGCAGCAGGGGACGGAAGTGCCGATTGGATGGAATGCTCGAGAATGGCTTGACGACTTGCAAGGAAAATCATCATCTATTCAAACGTCGGAAACGGTAACAGCAAGTTATATGTTGGGAGCAATGGTGGGTTAATAATGAGTGAAATTCGGCTTGACTCCCAAGGGATTACGAATATTTTTTCTACGCTTTTTAATCCTTTGACAGGCATGGGAACCGTCAGAGACAAAATGGGTCATGCACGGGTTAACACCGTGCTTTATCCTCTCGATCGCACTGAACTGGATGCACTTCCGAGAAAATCGGGTATGATTTCTCGGTTGTGCTTCAAATTACCCGAGGATTGTGCTGCTGATTGGATGCGATTAGATTTGGGGGAAGCCAATTTTAATGGGGAAGATGTTCTGCTGTATTTGGAGAATTTGGCAGAAAAAGAAGGACGATTGGGCGCAAGGCAGGCATTTCAAAAAGCAGCAAGTCTCGGTCGTCAATATGGGGATGGGTTCATTCTGATAGGCATTGCAGACGGGAGGGAACCCCACGAACCCGTAAATTTAAAAAATATTCGTTCTATTGAATGGTTGAAAGTTTGCGATCGCTACGAACTTTACCCAGATCATAAGAATTATCACGACCCGGAATTTTATCATTTTTATTCAGGGGAATATCAAACGTGGCATCGCGATCGGGTTTTGAGGTTTCCGGGTAAGAAAATATTTTCTCGTTATAACAGAAATAATGGGTTTAATGATTCAGTCATTCAATCATTTTTTGATGCTTGGTCTCAGTGGGAACAGGGTGTGGCGGCAGGCGCTCAAATGTTAGTCGAATGGGATCAGGCAAAAATGACCATGCAAGGCTTAAGTCAGTTGTTGTTAGAAGATATTCAACAAAAAACAGATAAAAATCAAAAAGCAGTTGCAAAAAGACTCAAATCTGTGAGTGTAAATCGTTCGCTTTACAATACTGTATTACTTGATGCGTTAGAAACCCTTGAATACTTAAATCATACTTATACAGGGGCTGACCAGATCATGATTCAAATCAAAGATCGGTTGGCATCTGAGACAGATTTACCCCGACATATTTTATTTAATGAAAATGGATCGGCATCGGGGCTTTCGAGTAGCAACACGGCTGGATTATCACAGCGTTATGCGTGGGCAGAATGTAAAGAGTCTTGGTCAAACCGGGTATTTGCGCCTGAATTGTTAAGGTTATGTCGTTATGCCATGCTTGCTAAAGATGGAGTGTCACGGGGAAAATTAGCAGAAAAATATGAAGTAATAAGCGCATCAGAGGTAGTGCTAACGGCACAGGAAAAGATGATGATTCAATTACAAGCCAGCAATCGCGATACTCGTAATATTTCTGCTGGAATTTATACCTCAGAAGAAGCGCGATCGCAATTTGAAACAGCTAAATTTACAGGTCAAGTGGTTCTGAGTGAAAATCCCAATTTACCTAAAGATAGAAAAGATTCTACTGCTCGGAAGATTCTTCAATGGCGAGGGGAAAAAATAATAATTGAGTATTTACCGGGAGATAAGCGTCACGGACATATTCTTAAACATGGTTATGGTTACATTCGGGGTTATATTGGAGAAGATAAAGAAGCACTTGATTGCTATATTTCGGCTGATTATTGTGCGGTAGCGGTAGGCGGTTCTTATGTAGAGGAAAAAATATTTCGGATAAAACAGCTTTCTCTCAAAGATAGTTGCTTTGATGAATGGAAGTATATGATAGGATTTGTTAACCAAGAAAAAGCACAAGAAGCCTATTTGAGTGCATTTCCTATTGATATTGGAGATTTGTTGTTTGGCGGTATTCAGGAAGTTTCTTTTGAAAGTTTAGATGAATTTCGACGAGATCGCGATGATGGATTAACGCCAAAACAAAGAGAATTGCACGTTGATGCCTTGACATGGGAAGAACCGAGTAACTGGTATGACTGATATCCCCCGTAATGTTGAAATCGCTACTCGCACGCTTGGGGCGATCGCGCAAATGGATCGCGATCGCGTTCGAGAAATGAATCGCGCTTTAGCCAGTTCTTACCAGCAACTCGATCGCAAGCTATTGGTGTTGGTTGAAGCGGGGATTCGCGACCCTGACAGTATCCAAACCCAACTGAAGAAGCTGAATGAGTTAACTAATGCAATCGCAGTAGTCAATCCCGATGCGATCGCGGTTTACGAACGAAAATTAGAGAATTTGATAACGGAAGGGCAGAAATATGGGATTGATATGCTCGAGCAAACCGTTCGCGCCTACGAGCGGGAAACGCCGCAATTTTTGGGAAATGTTGCGATCGAGCCTGCTGCTAATCAAGTGTCATCGGGCATGACGCGATTGAGGAATCATAGCGATCGAGCGGCTCAAAACATTAATCGCTTAATGACGAATGCGATATTAACCGGACAAGGACCTACGAAAACAGCCAAACAATTACAGCAACAGTTTGGACTGTTAAAAAGTAGGGCGGAAAATATTGCTAGAACGGAGACGATGAGCGCGTTTAATGCTGCAGCTACGCAACGATTTAGTGGCTATGGGATTAAATATGTTCAAATATTGGCATTGTTGGACGATCGCACCACTCCAGTATGCCGTTTTCGTCACATGAAAATCATTAGAATCAGTGAGAGTCAACCCCCATACCATTTTCAATGTCGATCTGTTTCTATGCCTCTTAAACGTGAGTGGCTAACAGAAGAAGATTTAAAATTTGCAGGCAAAGAATACGCAAAAACAGCAGGAAACGGATTGAATCAAGCAGGTATTTTTGAGCGATTGAACAATATTCCACCTCCCAATCCTATTAAAATTGATGATTTTTTTAAAAATTAAACACATCTAAACTTTGACTGCTCATTTGCGCGATCGCTTTGATTTCCTCGTGACTGGCTTCTATTTTTCCCGATTCAATTCGAGAAAGCCTTGTTCTTCCTATATTTAGCTTTTTAGCAAAGTCTTTTTGTACATTTCCTGTAAGGATTCGGCAAAACATTGCGATTTTTCCAGTTAGCTCTTGTTTTTTCAAAAAGCTTTGCGGCATTGGAACAGTGAAAGAAATTGTAATAAATTCAGCGTTTCTGTTCAGCATTTGACGATTTTTCTCGGTATTTGACAACTTTGTTCATTATAGCTTTAAATCAGAGAGAGAATAGGTGTATGGGAGAACGACGAATTGATTCCGGTCGAATTTTTAAATCTGAAATTACACCCGAGGGATTTCTTAGGGTGTGGATGACGGTTTCTCGAGCGGGGAAGTTAAGATATCGAAATCATGATGGTTCAATCCGGACAGAAATTGTTGAACCTAAAGAGCTTTTTCGTTCGGATTCATTGGATACGGCATGGGGAAAACCCGTTACCATTCATCACCCAAAAGAACGCATTAATATCGACAACGCTCGTGACTTAATGCGAGGAATGACTCAGCAAGGAATTGTAATTAATGATAATTTTCTTACAATTGCTGCTGTTTTTACCGATCGCGAGGCAATTGATGCGATAAACAACGGGCTTGATAAGGTCAGTGCTGGGTATGACGTTGACATTGTTGAGCGGTCTGATGAACTGTATCAAACCAATCGTATTTATGAGCATTTTGCGTTAACCAATCGCCCGCGTGGAGGTGATGAATTAGAAGTTCACCATACTTATCATCAAGATACTTTTCGGTGTGATGCCGTGCTTGAAAGCGATCGCGATGCAATTTTTAATCCTTCTCAACAAAAAAATATGGTAGATAAACGACAAATAAGGCTAGATAGTGGCATTTCTTATGATGTCGATTCCGATCTAGCCGGAGAAATCAGCAAATTGCAAAGCGATCGCGATACCCAAAAACAGCGTGCGGATGAAGCCGAAAAGCAAAGAGACCGCTTTGAGGGGGAATTGAGCGGCGTTAAATCAGAACTTCAGTCTTTGCAAGATTCTCGGCAAGATGAAGAGGCGATCGCATCAGAAATGAAATTGCGTCTCGATACTTGGGCTGAGGTTTTGCCCTCATTCCCTGAAGGTTTTCAGCCAGATTATAAGTTGAATTCCACACAAATCAAACAGAAATATTTAGAAGAGGTTCGGGGAAGAACAGATTTAAAAAATCGTTCGGATGAATATATTGATGCGGTTTATTCTGTTTATTCTCTCCATTTAGATTCTGATGCAAAGAGAAAAACCACACAGCACCTAGATTCTCTCAATAATCAATCTTGCGAATCGCCACAAGAGAATCCCTTGGAATCCGCTCGAGAAAAAGTAAGAAAAGATACGGAGGCAGCTTATCGTGGTACAAACTAATTACAGTATTTTTCAAGAAAAAGGATTTGAAGGCGGGTTAGCGACTTGCCAGAATCCGACAAGTTTACAGGGAACGTATAGCGAGCTTGTTAATGGTTCGATAACCGATTATTTGTCTTTTGGACGTGTGATTGTTCTTAATGCGATCGACCCGAGTAAAGTTAAATTGCCGAGTGCTGCCGGACAAAACCCTCAAGGGGTAACGGTTGCTGTTAATGCTTATGAAAAAGATGTCAATGGTCAAGCGGGTTATCCTCCAGAACGTCCCGTAACTCGCCTTATTAAAGGCGCAATTTTTGTTGTGCCGGAAGTAGCTGTAACAGGGGGAGATCCCGTTTATTTTCGCCATACTCTTAATGCAGTACCCGGTGCTTACGAGGCACGTGGTCGGGTGAGAAATAATGCTGATGGCGACAAAGCCGATCTTTGGACAAAAGCAACATTTTTAGAGTCGGCGGCGGCAGGTGAATTGGTTGCTTTGCAAATTGATTAAAGGAGTGAGAAATGACCACAGGTTTCAGAACAGATGCAGCAAAAGCAGGGACTTTTCTCACGAGACAACTCGAGCAATTGCTTCCTAAATTGTATGAGAAAAAATATCCTAATTTGTGGGCTGCAAAAGGCGAGTATTTACCTGCTACTGGAGATTTAGAAGAAGGGGCTGAAACCGTTGTTGCTGAGGTTCTTAGCTCTGTAGGAGAAGCGAAAATTCTTTCGCCGGATTCAGATGATATTCCGATGGTTCAAGTTGGACTTGAAGAAGATAAGTTTAAGGCTTTCTGTATTGTAATTGGTTTTCAATATAGTATTCCCGAGTTAAAAAAAGCGGCTAAAGCAGGAAGACCAATTCGGACAACGCGAATGAATGCGAGTAATCGCGCAATGCAAGAAAAGGTGCATAAATTAGCGGTTTTTGGGAGCGCTAAACATGGAGCTTCTGGTTTTTTCAACAATCCTCATGTTCCTGTAATTGATAGCACCTACAATGCAGCCGATCCAGCAACAACAGCACAGGATCATATTGATTTTATCTCCGATGTTATAACCTCTGTACAAAGCGGTTCAAACTTAACAGAAGGGATTGCAACAATGGGAGTTCCTATCAAACTTCATAATATTTGGAGAAAAGCGCTAATTCCCGGTACTTCTGATACAGTCTTAGATCACGTTCTCAATACTTTTGGAGATCCTAGAACAAAAGGGACGTTAAAACAAATTGTACCGCTTAACGAGACACAATCACAATTACTGGAAAAACATGGCGTTCATGCACCCGGAACAAACAAAGATCGCTTAATTTTTGCTCCTGCAGATCCAGAAGCAATTTCGAGAAAATTTTACCCAGCTATTTATATGGAACCGCAATTGCAATTGTTAAATTGGACTACAATTGGATATTGTGGGACAACTGAAACAATATGCGAATATCCTCTTTCATTGCGTTATGTTGACATTCCCAAGGTGTTATAATGCAAATAGAATTCAAACCCGATCGCCAAGAACCCTCTCGAAAAGGCTCTTTGTCTTTAGATAAAGTTCAACTCAATCCGGGTATTAATGAAGTTCCGGATGAAATTACAAATCATCCTTTTTATCACAAATTACTCAAACAAGGGGCAATTGTGGTTCTCTCTCCTTTGCTTCCTCAATCTTTTGAATCTTTGGCTAAGATGTCGGTTAAAGAGGCAGAACCAATAATCACGAAGACTAGCGATCGCGAATTATTGAAAAAATGGCTCGAAAAGGACGATCGCAAGGGTATTACCGAAGCAATTGAGAAAAGATTAGAGGAATTAGATGGGAGCATTTGATGCTTTTGAAAATTCTGTATTGTTCATTCCAGATACGACTAATACTGTCAAAGATGAGGATGAGTTTGGTAATGCTAAGAACGAGACCTCCTTAATTGAAATTCGCGCTTTTATCAAGCAATCATCGTCTTCTCAAGTTTCTCCATTGAGTCGCGAAACGATAGAAAGCGTACCTATTGAAGGGCGGTGTATTTCCCCAAGTCAATTTCCGATAGAATTTCGGGCTGGAACTGTTATTGACGGAAGGGTTAATGGACAAGATTGTCGCATTCGTGTTGTCCCTAAATTGTTATCTTCTATGTACGATGAAGCGGGCATTTTAGGACAAAAATTTACTGGAGAATTGCTTAATGTTACGGCTTGGAGGTAAACGATTGATATTGAAGTTCGTGGAATTGAAGGCGCGATCGCTTCTCTCGATCGCATCGATCTCGACAATCTCAATATGGGGGAAGTCGGGGCATTTTTGGAGCGGGAACACAAGCTCTATTATGCCAAACAAGCGGGACCCGATGGAGCATGGGCTGCACTTGCTCCTAGTACCCTAGAACAGAAAAAGAGTGGTGCTATTTTGCGGGAAACTGGGGCGCAAGTAGCAGGGGTTAGCTCTTCTGTTAGCGATCGCGAGGTGAGAATCTTTAATCAAGGTCCCGATTATACTATTTTCTCTCAACTGGGAACGCGCTATCAACCCGCTCGAAAGCACGTCGGATTTTTACCAGAACATCCTCAAAAAATATTAGAAATTATTCAACGCCAACTAGGTTTTTAAGTGTCATCTTTAGAACGTTTTCCTCAAATTTGTCGTGATATCTCTAAACATCTCAAACCCGTGCGAGATAGGGGAATTGTTGTTGCTTTTCAGCCTAACTTTCCTAGAAAATGGGGGGAAGCCATAGAAGCCATAGGGGATGGCATTTTGAGGATTGTTTTTCTTGAATGCGAACCTTTAAAAAAGACGGGAGTTAGTAGAATAGGTGGAGAAGACCGCATCACTTTGTTGCTTCATTTCGCTTTGGGGCAAAAGTTTTTTGAAGATAATGGCACGGGATCTATTGAATTACTCAGTCAAGTTGGGACACTTTTACAAGGATTTAAACCTAACGAATGGTGTGGGTTGATTCAATTAGGTACGCTTCGACAAAATCAACCTATTGGGGATTATTGGATTTTTGAACAACAGATTCAATTTAATGCGATCGCGCAACCCAGTCAAAATGCACCGATCAATAAAGAACCCTTGCTTTTAGAAACAATCGTCAATCAATCAATTCAATGAGAAATTACAAATTTCTTGGCAAGATAATCGAATCTCTTAATCTCAAGAATCCTCGCATCCAAGTCACTTTATTCCCCGGCAAAAAGTACAAACTTCCTTCTCAAAATCAAATTGTAAAGCGTTTAGTCAATAAGGGTTTGCTAGAAGACTTGGGAGAAGTAAAAGTCAAGAAAGCCAATAAAAAAGTTACTAAAGAGAAACCAACAATTGACAATAATAATTAAAAAGAATGTCTATGAGACACACAGTAGAAATCATTAATGTCGAAAGTGGCTCGCGTCCGGTTAACTCGACAGACATGGCGATTATCGGACTGATTGGTACTGCGGCGATGTTTCACGTTAATGAAAACGATCGCACGATTAACAAACCTGTAGATATCAGAAATTTAGAGCAGGCGCGGCGATATTTTGGCCCGCGTCGTCCCGGATATACGATTCCTGCTGCTTTAGATGCCATTTTTTCAAAAATTTCTAATACTGGGGGCGTTCGGGTAATTGTTGTTAATGTTTTAGACGGATTTGGATTGCAAGAAAGCAAGAATATTCTCAAAGCAGAATTGCCTTTTATTAATAACACAATTCAATTACCTTATAGCGTATCTGCTGTTGTAATTACCGATGATGAAGTGGGAACGACAACGTATATTGAAGATACAGATTATGTTCTAGATACTAATTCAGGAATGGTCGTTCGTATTGACACGGGAGCGATCGCGGAAAATGCAACAGTGTTTGTTGATTACACTTACCCAAGTGGAGCGCACAAAACGACAATAACAGCAGAAGAAAACACTTTTACAACGGATGATACTCTCCAACTCAATGAAGGATTAAGCGCGGTAACGGTTACGAACGCAGGCAATACAACGACTTACGATCGGGATATCGATTATGTTTTAGATGAAATTTCTGGCACGATTACGCGAATTTCTACGGGGGCAATTGCGGTTACTGCAACGGTAGAGGTCACGTATACTTATGTCGATCCGAGTATTGTCCAGCTTAGCGACATTATCGGAGGGGTTGAAGATGGCGATCGCGTGGGCTTGCAAGCCTTTATTGATTCCTATGTCTTGCTTGGGGGCATTTTCCCTCGAATTATTGACGCGGGAGCTTATAGCGCCTTAGAACCCGTATCCGACGCGATCGCGGCACTGTGCGACGATATTGACGCGATGGCAGTAATCAATGCACCAGCCGGGACAACTCACGCCAATTTGATTGCGGGACGAGGACCCGCCGGAGAAATTAACTGGTATACCCAATCGAAAAATCTCGTGTTGGTTGCGCCTCGGGTATTGGTGCGAGATTCTTTTTTGAATGCGACGATCGCAGAACCATTGAGTTCGCATTATGCGGGAGCTTGGGCTAATTTAGTCGCAGAAAAACGAAATCCGGCTGAATCTCCCAGTTCAATAGAACTTTTAGGAATTGAAGGTTTTGAGCAGAATTTCTCGTATTTACCGGGAAGAACCGATAACGAAATTCACGCTTTAAATGAAGTGGGGATTTGTACTTATCGTCCCGGCTTAAATAGTTATCAATTATTTGGAAATCGATCGGCAGCGTGGCCGAGTTCGACTTATCCAACGAATTTTATTGCAGTACGATTTGTAGAAATATTTTTAGCTTCTTCTTTTCAGCGATTTTTAGAGCAATATCAAGATAGAAGAATTACCCAAAGTTTAATTTTAACAATTAAAGATAGCGGACAAACTTTTGTTGATGGTTTGATTAATGAAGGCATTTTAATCGACGGGCGCTTTTATTACGATCCGAACAACAATCCTGCTATTCAAATTGCCGCAGGAAAATTAGTTTTTAATCTTGAATGGGCGAGTCCGACACCTGCGGAAAATATTGTCATGAAATCGACTTATTCTGTTTCTTTGTTAAACGCTATTAATAATTAAAATGTCTCTAACTGTTATCGCCATTCAGCCTCGAATTACTCTTAATGGAATTCCCGTAGATGGCTTATTAGAAGAGCTTGAATGCCCGAGTTACGAATTTTTAACGGTTGAATCGGCTGGATTGGGCATTGTGGGGACTCCAGAATTACCCGTTGGTAGAATTGGCCCGGTTGAAATGTCGTTAAAATTGTTAGGCATTCCCAATATCCCTATTGTCAAACAACTATTGAACAATCCTTTTGTTCCTACTCGATTGACAGCAAGAGCGGAACAATACACTTATACGGGAGGGAATACCCCTCTCTTTGGAAGCTATGAAGCTGTATTCATGTTGCGACCAAAAGAAGTAGAGATGGGGACTTTTGAAACAGAAGAATCTGCAAAACCTGAAGTAACTTTTACTTGCGATCGCTTTAATATTGATATTAACAATTCAGAGTTTATTAATTTTGATGCTTTTAACTCAGAGGGAATTCGTTTTGGCGGGAAAAAATTGATTTTTAGTGCAACTTCTTAATACAAAAAAAATGACAATAGCGATAACAGAGACAACAGAACCTATAGTTTCTTGTGAGTACAAAGGGCAAGTTATTGACCTTGTTCGTTTACCAACGGGACGAGATGCGAAAATCGCGCTTTTGCAACAAGAGCGTAAAAAATGCGGTTTTTCCGAGGCACTTTTAGCAAGATGCGTGAGGATTGACAACGACAAACTTTCTTTTGAACAAATCGGAGAGTGGGAAGTTGATTTTGTAAAAGAATTGGGAGATGAAATTTTTCAAGTTCTCGTACAATTTGACGATCCAAGAAATACAGAATCATTTCCTAAATCTTTTAAATTTGCGACATTAGAACAAGTTGAAGGGATGAGCGATCGCATTTTCGATCGCTATCCCGATCGAAATTTAAACGCTCTTAAGTCATTTTTTCAATCCGGAGGGACGGAAAGCGATCGGGAATTTGCAATTCAGTTGTTTGATGAGATTGAATCGCCAATAGTTACTCAAATTGAATCTCAAAAATTAAAACATGGAAGCAAAGCGCAATCTTTAGCAACAGGAAAAGTAGGGAGTAATTCTTGGGGGTTTGAATATTCTTTGCGCTTGGCATGTCAGTTATTAATGATTAACGGGAAAAATTTAAACTTTGATGAGTTTTTAGATTTAGAAGCAAGTTTGTGCCAAGCGATCGCTCAATATTTTACCCCCAAAGAGAATAGTAAAAAAAAGAAAAAATTTACACGTTTGAAGCGTTAAGTATTGCTGCAAAAATCTTGAATTGCAGTGTATTTGAGCTTATCGAACGCGATAATCCAGATTTAATTGATGAGGCGATCGCGTTACACAATCGAAAAGTTGAAGCAGAGAAAAAAGCATACGAAAAACTGAGGAAAAGAAAGCGATCGCGATAAATTAAATGTCAAATGCTCTCGAAATTTTAGTCAAAGTTATTGACCAAGCAACAGGCCCGCTCAAAGGAATCAAAGATGGGCTTGATGGTTTGCAAGGGAGCGATGTTGGTAAAGGAATGCAAAAGATTGGCTCTCAGATGATGAAAGCTGGGGGGATGATGACGGCAGGGGTAACGATGCCTTTGCTGGCGATGGGAGGCGTGGCGGCTAAAGCGGCGATCGATTTTGAGAGCAGTATGTCCGAAGTGAGCAAAGCCACGAACTTAGAAGGCGCTCCTTTGCAGGCGATCGGGGACAATTTACTGAAAATGTCGCGCATTCCGGGAATGCCAGCCGTTTCCGAATTGGCCGAAATGGGAGCGGCGGGGGGACGTTTGGGGGTTGCCTCAGATTCTCTTGAGGATTTCATTGGTTTGACCGCCCGGATGTCAACGGCATTCGATATTTCAGCAGAAGCGGCGGGACAAAGTGCGGCGGAAATTTCGGCCAATTATAAAATGATGGACCCGTCCGGCCAGATTGATTTTGGCCGGTTGGAAACCTACGGGAATGTGGTGAACAATCTCGCCGACAATATGGCGACAACCGAGGCGAATGTCATCAATTTTACCAAACGGGTGAGTGGGATTGCGACGACTTACGGGGTTGCAGAGAGCGAGGCGGCGGCATTGGGTGCGGCATTTACCAGTTTGGGGATTGCCCCCGAGAAAGCGGCCACGGCATTTAATTCTACGGCGGGATCGCTGGCAATGGCGACGGAATTAGGGGGGAAAGCACAGGAGGGGTTCAAGGCTTTAGGAATTGATGCGGCGGCGATGCAGCAGGCTTTCGAGCAAGGCAATGGGACGGATGCCTACATGGATTTTCTCAAAACGGTCTCGCAAGCGGGTCCGGAGGCAGGCGCAGCACTCACTAAAATATTTGGGAAAGGGTTTAGTGACGAAATTTTACAGGCGGCGGGGGGAATCGAACAGTTTGAGTCAGCGTTTAATCGCGCTTCGGAAGCCGTTGCGGGTGGCGGAGCAACAATGCAATCGAGTTTTGATATTGCCGCCAAAACTACGGCGAGTCAATTACAGGCCTTGCAAAATGGTTTTCAAGAAATCGCGATTCGCGTGGGTTCTGCCATGCTGCCAGCCATTAACGATTTAGTAGATGGAATAATGCCTCTCGTGTCCGGTTTTGCCGATTTTGCCGCCGCTCACCCCGGTATCGTGCAAGTGGGAGTCGCGATCGCGGGAGTTGTTGCGGCGATTGGTCCCCTGATTGTTGGTGTTGGTGCGGTGGTCGGGGCAATCGGTACGATGGTAACGGCATTTTCGGCGGGAGGGGCTTTGGCGGCGGTCGGTCCGGCCATCGCGGCGGCATTTGCAGGGTTGGGAGGAATCATTATGGCTGCGATTGCTCCCATTGGCGGCGTTTTGCTCTCCGTCTTCGCTGCGTTATTGCCCGCAATTGCTATAGCTGGGGTTGCGATCGCGGCTTTAGGAGCAGCATTCGTATTAGCAGGCGGTCAAATGTCGGATATTGGCCCGGTTCTTCAAATTGCTCAACAACGGTTGGCTCAATTTCCTCAAAATTTGGCTCAAATTCCCAGTGCGATCGGTTCTGTATTTGGGATGATTGGTAGTTATTTCACCCTATTTGGGGCGCAAATCGGTTTAGTTTTTGCTCAAATCAAAACCCAAATCATGTCAGCGTTTACAGGGTTGGGCGCTGCCATCATGCCGACTTTGATGGCGATCGGGATGCAAATTCAAGCATTTTTTATGCAAATCTCGATGGCTGCCATGCAAATCGGCGCAACCCTATCGAGTGCTTTTACCTCTGCCCTTGCGGGAATTTCGGCGGCATTTGCGGGAATTGGGGCAATGATATCGGGAATGATGGCGAGTATTTCGGGAGCGATCGCATCAATGGTTGCTTCGATTTCCTCGGGCTTTGCTCAAATCCCCGGTTTGATTCAAGGGGCAATGGCTCAAGCCGTGGGAGTCGTGCAAGGGGCGGTGGGGATGTTCCAAGCGGCGGGGGCTGCTCTCATGCAGGCGTTAGCATCCGGTATTATGTCTGCTGTGGATTCGGCCATATCGGCTGTATCGGGAGCCGTTTCTCAAATTCGCGGGATGTTACCGTTCAGTCCGGCCAAATATGGACCTCTTTCTGATTTAGATAAAACCGGTCCCGCTCTCATGGGAACAATGGCTGCGGGAATTGATGCGGCTCCGGTTTTGGGACAAATGGAAATGGCATTTCGTCCCCTCGCGAACATGATGGCTTTTTCCCAATTGGCTCAAATGCCAGCGTCAGTTCCCGCAATGGCTTCAGTTTCCAATTTTCCCGCTTCTAGTCTTGTTACGCCTGCCGTTTCTTCCGTCCAACAACAGGCAGGATCGGAAGCGAGGTCAGGAGATACTTACCACATCACCATTGAGGTGAGTGGAGAAAGTGGAAATGCGAGAGAATTAGCCGAACGAATTTATGAAGAATTGGATAGAATTAAAGAAGAACGAGATCGCTTGAAATATTAATGGTAATTGTTAAACTGGGAAACTTAGAGTTTGAAGCACATAAAATCCCGATCGCGCCAATCAAACGCACGCGATCGCTTAATTTCCCAGAACAAGACAAATTAGAAGGGAAACCAACACTTCAACAAGTGGGAGGAAAATTAGAAACAATCAATTTAGAACTAACTTTAAATTCGATGTTAGTTGACGTTAGTGATTATCTCGATCGAATTTGCAGTATATTTAATTCTGCTACCGAACAAGATTTGTATATCGGTGATAACTATGAAGGACAATGGATTATCGAAGAAATGACCGAAACCTCAAAAAATATCCTAAGAAATAACGAGGGGTGGAAGCCAACAAATACAGAAATTTCATTGAAATTAAAAGAATATATTTCTCGTGAACCAAGTGCTTTGTCAGGTTTAAATAATATTTTAGCTGGATTCCCTAAATTCCGATGACACAGCAATTTCATGAACATTTTGCTTTAGAAGGACAGCGATTAGATACAATTGCTTTTGTTTTTTTTCGAGATGCTTTTGGTTATCTTGAAATCTTAAAATTTAATCCTCAATATCAGGGCAGATTGAGCTTGAAAGCAGGCGATCGCGTCTTAATCCCAAAAAAATCAACTCAAGAATTGCGAATTAAGTCCCAAAATTTACCCCCGTGGAAGTGACATAAAATGAGAAAAATTGATATCATGGAAGTGACATAAAATGAGAAAAATTGATATCAAAGTTGTTTACAAAGGAACTGATATTTCTAGTGATATTGACAAGTATTTAAAATTAGTGAAATACACAGACTCTCTTGATGCTGAGTCGCCCGAGGCAAGAATTGAACTGAACGACGTTGATAAAGTTTGGCAAAATTCATGGTTTCCTGATGGAGGAGATGAATTTAGTTTGCAATTCGCTTATACAGGCGATCGTACTTACCTTGATGCAGGAACATTTGAAGTAGACGATCTTGACTTTGAATTTGGGATAAATGGTGATATTTTATTCTTAGGCGGTCAAGCAACCCCAATTAGTAAAAATTTACGGGAAAAACGTTCAAAAGAATATGAAGAGATAACACTAAAAGCAATTGTCGAAGACATTGCAAAGAGACAATCTTTAGAAATTGTTGGGAGAATCCCTGAAGTCACTTTTGAACGTCTTACACAAGATGAAGAGTCGGATCTTGAGTTTTTGTTAAGAGCAAGTAAAGATTGGGGCGTATTTTTTAAGATTGAAGGAATAAAATTAATTTTTTATTCATGGGAAGAATTGAATGCAAAACCTGCTGCTTTTACGTTAACCAAAAAGGATAGCGATCGCTTTCGTGTAAAAAAGAAGACGGCAGGCACTTATAAATCTTGTGAAATTCGTCATTCAAAAACAGATGATAAGGAGGATTTATTGGGAATTGTTGAGGCAAATCCACCTAATAATAGTCAAGATGTGCTGACAATATCAACGAAAGTTGAATCACCTAGACAAGCAGAACTAAAAGCTAAAGAAGAATTAAGAAAAGCAAATGCAGATGAATTTAAAGGAACTTTTTCAACAGAAGGTGACGCTCGGTTTGTCGCGGGAATTAATTTTAACTTATCTGGGTTTGGAATATTTGACGGAAAATGGCAAATAATAAAAGCATCTCACCAAATTAATCAGCAAGGATGGACGTGTTCGCTTTCAATTGAAAAACGATGAAATTACAAGGTAGGATTGGAACGATTGATGCAACCGATTATGAAAAATTATCGGTTCAAACAATGGCACGGGTAAAATTAACTGATAAAAAACCCGGAATTCTGACTCGTGCTTTACCTGTTAAGTTTCCATTTGCTGGAATTGATATTTGTTATTGGATGCCCAAAATCGGCGATCGTGTTATCGTTATTTTGGATGAAAATGCAGAGGAAGGATGGATTGATGGCTGCGTTTATCCTAAACAATCGGAAATTGGGGCAGATTCATCTAACGAACATTTTGTGAAATTTGAGGATGGCACAATTTGCTCGTATGACAAAAAAGAACATAAGTTTGTTTTAGAAGTTGCTCAAGGGACAGAAGCAATTGAACTTCGAGGGAAAAATGGTCAAATTAAGTTATTAGCAAAAGGAGAAGATTTTCAAATTGTTATTGAAAGTGAAGCAAGATTAAAAATAGCAGCAAAAGATGAGCTTGAATTTTATAGCGATAAAACAATTAAAATAGATGCTTTATTGGGGACTACAATAGTAGAATTGCCCAATCCGCGATCGCCTTATTTCCCAGCTCAAAGCGATTCTTGGTTTAATAACTCTTAACAATGCTTACTCCTAATACTCCTTATTGGCAAACCGATCAAAAAAAACATGGTCAGATTTTAACCGATCGCAATGACATTAATCGTTGTATCGAAAACATTTTGCTGACTCCATTGGGAGCGGTTCCGCATCATCCGGACTTTGGTGCTAATCTGAATGCGTTTCTCGATCGTCCTATCGATTCTGTTCGCGGTCTTCTTGTACGAGAAATTTATAGAGCAATCGAACAGTGGGAACCTAGAGTCAAAATAGAAAATGTTAATATTAATTATAATGCAATGAAAAATATTGTAAGATTAAACGTTGATGTTTTTTGGATTTTAGTTGGAAGTCAAGCAACTGGCACTATTAATGTATTAGTATTATGAATGTACAAAAAGATTTTGAAGCGATGTCCAAATTAATGAGCGCACGCTTCAGGAAAAGAAGCGATTTTTATCAAATTGTTAGATATTTCCAATTTTATTTATTGTTGTTACTTATGACTGTCGCTGTTTTGGTGTTAATACTAAATGCTATTTATTAAATGACAACACTTGCACCTCCTGTCTTTGTAGAGAATAACGCAGCAGAAAATGAGGCTGCGCTTAAATCCCTATTTGAACAAGTATTAGGAAAAATACTTTATCCCGCACAATCTGAATCGCTTTTAATGTACGCGATCGCGTACCTCCAAACCATCACTAAGAGCCAGATTCAATATACAGGGGAACAGACTCTAGTAAACTATGCCACTGGTGCAAATCTTGACCAGATAGGCGAGTTCTGGGGTTCTCTAGGAACAAGGCTCGAAGCGAGTAAGGCGCTGTGTACGCTGCGATTTACTTTGGCTTCAATTGAGGTAAGCGATCGTATTATCCCTCTCGGAACTCGAGTTAGAACTTCAGATCGGAAATTTGTCTTTGCGACCACTGCGATCGCGACAATCACAGCCGGAAATTTAACCGTAGATGTAGCAGCAGAGGCGACGGTAGCAGGAAAAGACGCGAACGGATATGCAGCAGGAGAAGTTAGGGAACCCTTTGATTTACTCTCAAACCTTGCCAGCGCTGAAAACGTCAGAGCCACGAACTCAGGGGCGGATGCAGAAACAGACGATGCTTACCGAACCCGCTTAAAACTCGCCCCCACTGCCCTATCTGTTGCTGGAAGCCGTGACGCTTATCGATATTGGGCCTTGACGGCAGACCCCACTATTACAGCCGTCAATGTTCGCTCACCTTCTCCCTCTGAGCAGGTTGCCTCATTGGACACCAAGGCGACAGAAGCAGCACAAGCGATTTTAGATGAGGTCGTCAACATATACGGTGGAACACTGGGGACGGCGACCGCAGCGAACGCAAAAGACACTTTAAAACCCTATATCAGCGTTCGCTACTTCTATGTCGAAGTGTACGTCTTGACCTCAACTGGTTTGCCTTCTGCTGAGATTGTCCAAAAAGTGCAGAACGTTTTGGATGCCAATACAATTCGCCCTCTCAATGACGAAGTGATCGTGAAGTCTCCAACGAACGTGGATTACACAGTCTCGGCTCAAATCACGGCTTACAATAACGTTGATTTGGCAACTTTGCAAGCGAACCTCGATAATGCAGCCAACGAGATCGCAGCAGAGCTTGATGCGAGTATGGGCAGGGACATCGTGCGATCGCAATTAATCTCAGCCCTGCAATTAAATGGGGTTTACAATGTCGTCCTTAATTCCCCTGCAAACGATATCGAGGTGAACTACGATCAAAAACCCAACAATATTGCGATCGCGATAACCATCTCCAAAACCATCGATCAATCGAACTAATGCCCGACCCCACTGGACTACCGCCAACTTTGCGAACAGAAACCTTTGAATCGCTCTGGGAATGTGCTCGTGCGGCAACAATCGAACTAGATCCCACTGTGGTGCTGTGGGCTTATGTTGATTCAGTTGATACCTCGGTTTTACCTCACTTGATAGAACAATTTGGGGTTACTGGCTATCGTGGCGGTTTTCTGGCAGACACGGAACAGAAAAAAAGAGACCTTGTAAAAAACGCCATATCGCTACATCAAAAAGCCGGGACGCTTTCGGCTGTAGTCGATGCCCTCGCAACATTGGGCTACAGTGTAACAATCGAGGAGAACCCCTCACTCACGTATAACGGCGAGTGGAATTATGGGGATGGGGAGGTTTACAGTGGCAAGCGTTGGGCGAGATTTATTGTTAATTTCCCGACCAACCCGCCAGCAGAGGAAGCGAAATTAATTAATGAGCTTATCAACGCATGGAAACCAGCGCGATCGCACCGCATCGATCCCCCTAAAATTCTGTACTATGATGGAATTTGGGACTATAACGGCAGCCAATCGTGGGATGGATATAAAGATGGTTGATATTTCGGAATCACCAAATTTTGGACCTGTGACCCGCATCGAACAAACTGATGCGGCGATCGGCGGGAACGAAACAAACCCACCAAACCTACAAAATAAGCAATTAGCAGATAGAGACAAGTGGCTCCACGACGCGCTAGCGGTACTCGGTATAACCCCGACTTCAACGACTGAAGAAATCCGCGAAGTCCTTGCAGGGGACGCAGATGCGGCAGCAACGCAAGCAACAACTTTAGAACTAGGGGCGGCTTCTATCGCTCAGGGACGATTAACTCTTGCAAGTGGCAAGCCGGTCCCATCAAACGATATCATAGCAGCATCAACGCTTTACTACACACCCTACAACGGCGATTTGATTGCCATTTATAACACTGCTCAATCCCGGTGGGAAGTAAAGAGCTTTGTCGAGCGATCGCTTGATATTTCAGGACTCTTAGCCGATACAAATTACGACATCTTCCTGTACACTAATGCGGGAGCGCTCACGCTCGAAGCAGTGGCTTGGGCGAATTCAGGAGCAGGGACGAGCGCGAGAGCAAAGTCAATTTCTCGGCTAAATGGAATATATGTAAAAACTTCTGACAATCGCCGCTACTTGGGAACAATCCGAACGACATCGACACTGGGAGAGTGCGAGTTTTCTTCGCAAAAAAGATTTGTTTGGAATGCGAAAAATCGTTACAGATTCCGCCTTCTCAATAACTTTCCATTTAACTCTCATACTTATAGTGGTACGGCATGGCGGAAAGTCCGCAATCTCGATTCTTATACGCTTCACGTTGTTTGCGGTCTTCCAGAGTTCACAAGAGTGTCAGTCAAGCACAACGCTTATGGCGATACTAACGTAGAATATTTTTGTGGGATTGGAATTAATAGCAGCACAGTAAACTTGGCTGACTTGACGGACGACCCCTTAAAAGGCAACCCCGGTGACGGGCGAACTGTTACTGCTGATTTTCTAAATTTTCTTGACGCAGGGTACCATCAAATAATCCCCTTAGAAGCTACAGGGGGAGGGGGAGGGGTTGCCACTTTCTTTGGTGCTGCTGGAAGTCCTGCACTAACCAAATTGGGAATTATCGGGGACTTGGAACTATGACCTTAGCCGACTTACATGACGCGATCGCAAAAATTGCCCCTATTGATAGTGTAGCGATCGCCCCTGATCAAATTGATTTCAAGGCAGAGGCGACGGACGAACAACAAGCAAAGGCTTGGGAAATCTTTAATGGCTGGGAAGACCCGGCAGAGCCTCAATGGAAAACTTTTGGGGAGGCAATCGCGATCGAGCCGACTTATCTTCGCAATACAACCCATAACACCATCACGCTTGGCTTAAAATCTACTTTCGAACTAATGCTTAAAATTTCAGCCGATGGGGATTTGAGGCTTGAGTCGATTCGCGATCTGTGGAATGCGATCGCGGCTCAATCCAATCCCACCTCTGAAGAAATTGAGATGATTAACGGCATTATTGAGGTGAATGCGATCGACCAGTTTTTCACCTTGCAAGCTGACGGTATCATGATATTGACTTAATTGATTAACCCCAATTTAACCCTTGTAATTTATAGCCCTTGTATTGTCAGAGATAGAGCAATGTTTCGAATTCCTTAAAATCCGTTGACCTTTATCGGTCGTGAGAGTTCAAGTCTCTCCGCCCCCATACGTTTCGGCGTTTCTTGGGGTGCAAT
>JAGHZQ010000086.1 GCA_017746715.1 Cyanobacteria bacterium SBLK | reverse complement strand
TTTGGTCGCGACTACTCACTCTAGCATACGCTACTGTTAAGTCAACGTTTTGCTTATTTCCTATCAGGTCTGATACTTCAAAGCGCCGATGGCCTCCTTCAGTTCGTACTGCTTTGATTTTTCCATCAGCTTCCCATCGGCTGCTTCAGATACATTTATTAAGTTAGACATAAGTTAATAATCGCACATTTTATGTCAAACTTTGTGTAGTTTTGTCTAAAATTTTAGTTAAACTGTTAATCCCCCACAGATTTCTTTTTCTTAGGGGATTAACAGGTCTTGCCTTTTTGCTTGCAACACAGTATCTACGGGCGATCGCTCTAATGATTAGCCTCCTGAAGCCGGCGTGACGGGGACGGGTTTGCGCTGCACGGGGACGGGTTTGCGTTGTACGGGAACGGGTTTGGGGGCGGGTCGAGCTGCGGGTCTTGGTGCTGGTGCCGGACGCGGTGCGGGAGCGGGTCGAGCTATGGGTCTTGGTGCTGGTGCCGGACGCGGTGCGGGAGCGGGCCGCGCTGCGGGTCTTGGTGCTGGTGCCGGACGCGGTGCGGGAGCGGGCCGTGCTGCGGGTCTTGGTGCTGGTGCCGGACGCGGTGCGGGAGCGGGCCGCGCTGCGGGTTTAGGTGTTGGTGTAGGGCGTGCTGCGGGTTGAGATGCTGGAGACGGTCGGGATACGGGAACGGGGCGAGGTGTGGATTGGGGTGCGGGTTTAGGCGTTGAAGCAGGTTGAGATGTTGCCGAACCCAAAGAATTGGGACTATTGGTATTTTGTGAGGGGGAAGCCGTCGGCGTTGGAGTCGAGTTAGTATTGCCCGGACTCGCGGAGGTATTATTACTGCCAGAAGCATTTGTTGCGGATGAAGGAGATGAATTGCTTTCCCCCGATGAATTGGGAGAGGAGGTTGCTTGGGGCGATCGCGAGTTAGTTGCTGGGGTTTGCGTTGCGGCAGTATTCCCCGAAGGAGAGGATGAGGGTTGAGTGGCTCGTGCGGGAGCTTGCCGGGTTTGTATGCGAACCGATCGCCGATCGCCGCGTCGTTGTGCCTCTCGATGCTGTTGGGACCCTTCGATTGTAAAAGGAACTTCTACAGAAACTTGTCCGCTTTGTCCGCCAGCTTTAAATTTCCAATCTCTAGCGGCTTCTATCGCAGCGCGATCTAAATCGGCATTGCCACTGGAACGCTCGAGCTGCACTCCCGTTACATTGCCGCGACTGTCGAACTCTAATTTTACTTTCGCTTCTCCTTCTACCCCCTGTCTTTCAGCATTTTTAGGGTATTTTGGGCGATCGCAATCGCGACATTCTACATTGCGCGATCGCTGCACGTTGCGGCTATTATTGTTGTTCTGCCTTGTACTCGTACCAGTGCCAGTTCCCGTACCAGTGCCAGTTCCCGTACCAGTGCCAGTTCCCGTACCAGTGCCAGTTCCCGTACCGGTTCCAGTTCCCGTACCGGTTCCAGTTCCCGTACTGCCCCTTTGAGGAGTCACATTGCGTCTGCCGCGATCGTCATCATCATTGGTATTGAAATTGAAAGCATTAGGGTTGATTTTTGGCGGGGCGATCGGAGGAGGAGGGGAGGCTGGACTCGAAGCGGCCTTTGTTGGAGCAGCTTTCGGTTTACTCGCCCGAGGAGGGGCTTTTGCTTGGGTCCTGGGGGTATTCCGAGGAGTTTTCTTGGGAGTTGCTTTGGGAGTTTTCTTAGGAGTCTCTTTCGTTTTTGTTTCTGTCGGCGCGGTGACAACCAATTCGATACTATCGGGATCGGTATGATGGCTCATTAAACGGGCAGGAACGATTGCGATAAAGGGCAACAATGCGGCATGGGCCCCCGCCGCTCCAAAAATTCCCCACAAAATCCAGCGTTTGGTCAGTACCTTCTGCTTTTCTTGTTGTTCGATACAGGTTTGAGAGAGACTCATTGCAAATTATTCCTATCTAGGAGATCTCAATAAATACTCTTTATTGCTAAAATTTTTTTCATTATTGCATATAATTTTCATTAAGATTCAAAAGAAAATCTGAAAAAGAACACTAAGAGGCTTTTTAAGATAAAGTTAATAATCTTATCGTTATCCATACGCAAGAATAGTCTTGAAAAAGATTCTTAATTAGATTAACCTAATTGGGAATAAAAACCATTTAACTGCTGGCAGTCCCTTGCCATGCAGTTTCTACCGAGGATGTTTTAAATATGTCTCTGGCTGAAATTTTTGCAGCAGGCGGATTTGTCATGTGGCCGCTGCTGTTATTTTCCATGACTGCACTGACTCTCAGTACCGAGCGTCTCGTCTTTTGGTTGCGGCTCAACCGCCGTCAGAAGCGGATTGTTAAAGGACTTTTGCAAACTTACCGCACTCATCCCCAAGAGATATTTCCCAAGCTCAGAAAAGAAATCAAACTCCCAATCGCGAGAATTTTCTTGGAAGCCTTAGAACTTGAAGGAGCATCTCCCAATCAATTTCGACTGGCTCTTGAAAGTGCGACGCAAGCAGAAATTCCTTTATTGAGAAGGTTTAATATTATCTTTCAAACCATTATTGCTATCGCTCCTTTGTTAGGATTGCTGGGGACGATTTTGGGCTTAATTCGTGCGTTTTCTGCCATTCAAATCGGCGAAATCAATGAAAACGCTCAAATTGTCACCGGAGGAATCAGCGAAGCCCTCGTTTCTACAGCTGCCGGTTTGGTCGTGGCGATCGTCACGTTAATGCTTGCCAATGTTTTTCGCAGTTTTTATCGGCGACAGGTTGCCTTACTCCAAGAGTACGGCGGTCAACTAGAGATTTTATACGAATGGCATCACAAAGCCAAACAAGAGCAACAACACCAGGAGGATAAAGCCTATGCGCGTGTGGGATAACGAGCCGGAAGATTCTTTCGATGAGATTAACATCATTCCGATGATCGATGTCATCTTTGCAATCTTGACTTTCTTTATTTTGTCTACCTTATTTCTCACGCAAGCCGAGGAATTTCCCGTTAATTTGCCCGAGACGGACACATCCCAAGAAAAGCCCGAAGCAAATTTTGTGGTGGTCATTGAAGAAGATGGAGATATCTTACTCGATCGCAAACCCACCCGCGCTACTCGTCTCGATAATCTCATTAAAGAGAAACTCGAAACCGGACAAGAAGCGATCGTCACGATTCAAGCCGATAAGCAGGCTTATCACGGTCGGGTGATCGAAGTCATGGATGTATTGCGAACAATTGAAGGGGTGCGTTTGGGGATTGCAACCGCTCCCAAATCCGAGTAATACCCATTTACAAACTGATGCCCTCAAGCTCCCGTTAACCTTACAGGTCTAACGGGATTTCTTGGTAAGTTTTATAATTCTAGGGATAGAGAAATTTTTCCGTTGCTCTTCTCAACAGATGAACCATGATTTCAGAGCCGAGCTTTCAAGCAGGGCAGGACGCATTAAGCCAAGGCGACTATGAAACAGCGATCGCTCATTTTCAAGGGCTGTGCGAAGTAGAACTCGATCCCCAAATTCTGACGGGTGCGCGTCAATCTCTAGTCTTGGCATTTTGGAAGAGCGATCGCCAACCCGAGGCGATCGCCTTCTGTCGAGATCTCGCACGAGATCCCGAGGAAAATCCTTGGGCAGCCAAAACCTATAAAGATTTAGTTCTACGCTATCGAAAACAGTCTGCAAACAATCACCAGCGCCGTGCTGAGCCTGTCGAAGCATCACCAGTCACCAGTCACCCATTAGGAAATCAGAAAAAGCGTCAGCTACCCACGGCTTATCAGTCCCCCTCAGAAGCCGCAGCAGCAGCCGTATTCGTGTCGGGACGGGAATGGCGCAATGCGGAACGCGCGAAGACGTGGAAGCGGCTAAAATCCCCCTCAGAATGGAAATTTTGGTTGAGAGGGGCGATCGCGATTTTAATTTTATTTTGGGTAGTGCGAGGGAGTTTGGATTGGGGGATGTATTTCGTCAATTGGCTGCTGACTCGAGTGCCTTTGTTCGATCCCATTCAAGCATTTTATCAAAATCAAACTCGTGCCATTTTCATTTTTCTCATTGCTCTTTTAGCGATCTCTCCGTGGTTTGTCACTTGGATTTTAAAATATTTTTATAAACTCGAATCCTTCAAATTTTCCCAGTTCGCTTCTCAATATCCCGAAGCGGCAAAAGTCCTACAAAAACTGGCCGTACAATACAAAATCCCTCGCCCTCAATTGGAATTATTGCCGACTAGCGCGCCTTTTTCTTTGACCTATGGCAATCTGCCTCGCAATGCCCGTATTGTTCTCAGCGATGCCCTCCTCGAACAATTAGAAGATGACGAATTGGCGGCGATTATTGCTGCACATTTTTCACAAATTGTCAAGGGCGATTTTATCTTTTTTTCCGGCGCGATCGCTCTATTGCAAATTCCTTTTACACTCTATTGGCAAACTGCTAAATGGGGAGAAGTTTTCAGCGAAAAAATACCTCAGAATTATCCTCAGTTTATCGCACTCTCGGTACGCTGGATCGGTGGATTGGGGGCAGCATTATTTTACTTAACCTATTCTCTCTGGCGCGTTCCCCTGCTCTATTTTTCTCGCCAGCGACTCTATTATAGCGATCGCTTTGCGGCGGAGTTTACGGGCAATCCGAATGCTTTCAGCCGTGCTTTACTGAAGCTCTCCGTCGGAATGGCAAAACAGATCGAAAAAAGACAGGAAACGATTGGGATTTTAGAAGGATTTGACCTGTTAATGCCTGTCAGCCATCGACAAGCCTTGAGCACGGGGAGTTTGCCCGATAAAACCCCATTTTCCGATGTTTTAGCGTGGGAATGTACCAATGATTATCGCTATTGGTTGGGATTATTTGATTCTCATCCCCTCATCGGCGATCGCATCTATTTGCTCAATCGCTATGCTAATTTTTGGAAACTCTCTCCCGAAATCGATCTCCCTACTTTAGTTAAGGCAAAAGAAAAAACCAGAAGATTTAAAATTGAAGAATTCTTTTTTCTTTTTCTTACCCTTTACTTGGGATATTTAACGAGATGGATCGATTGGGGTCAGAGTCTCCAACAATCTATTTATTCTACAATATTTATTCTCGTAACTTTATTTTTAACAGCTCGTTTGAAACAAAACAAAGATTTTCTCGTACTTCTATTAGTTTGGTTGAGTTATGAAAATGGAGTTAATATTGTTTCAATATTTATCATTTTTCTCGCAATTCTTTTGTTAGACAATCAACTCAATTTAGAGAAACTCAAAAATAGTTATAAAGCCCTACCATTATTACAAAGTTCTCTGTTGTTTGGTTTATTTTTTGGTTTAACGGGTCGGATTATTTTATGGGCGATCGGACTGGCAAGCGATTATTTAAGTGCTTGGATTCGCATACCCCTTTGGCGATTGATTTGGTTGCATAATACTGTTAATCCCTTTCTGGATGCTTGTATTTTAGCAGCTTTTAGTTTCTGCGTTATTGCTTGGATCAACGACTATTTTCCCAATATACGGATTTCCCCCACCCGCAAAGATCCTCGTATTGAAGATTTACTCTCGAATCCTAAATCTCTGCCACCAAAAAATCAAGGCGTGCGTTTAACAGGACAACTAATCGGACGCAAAGGTATTAGTAATTGGTTGGGTCAAGATTTAATCTTGAAAACTTCAACGGGTTCGATTCGTTTGAACTTTGTTTCTAAAGCAGGAACGCTAGGAAATTTGTTTCCCATTCCCTCTCGTCCGGAACGGTTTTGCGATCGCAAGGTGACGGTTTCCGGCTGGTTTCGTCGCGGTGGTATTCCTTGGATCGATGTGGATGAAATTCGTACTACGGGAACGAAAAGCACTCGGAGCGGTTATCCGGTTTGGGTAACGGTTTTGGCTGTTGTAGCAGCACTATGGAGTGCTTGGTTAATCTGGAATACTTAATATGTTTTCTCGGGCAATATCGGGAAGATTTTCAAGCATCTCGCTCCACGTGTTATGCGATTTTAAGGCCTCGATAACAACAGGTAGCGGTTCGGAAAAAATATTGGAAAAATCTGCTTCTTCGGGAAACTGAATTTTGAAAGCTAAGCGTTCTTTCGGGGGTGCAAATTGAGCGTTTATTCCGTCTTTGTTTCCCCTCGCATCGATGCGATACCAGCCGATATCCGGTAAATACACTGCATTCAAACCATGCAGGCAATAAGGTGCTCCATTGTCATTAATACTCAATCTCTGATAGCAAAATCCTGCGGGAATATCATTAGCCCGCAATAATGCTGCTAATAGATGGCTTTTTGCATAACAATAGCCCGTTTGATAGTGCAGCACATCGGACGCTTTGCACGTGACCGGGTTCATTTGGTAATCGACACTGTGGAAGATATTATCGCGAACCCACTCAAAACAAGTTTTAGCGATCGCAGCTGCCGTTGTTTCTCCTCGTGACAATTTTTTAGCCAGTTGTTGGATTTCTGGATGCTGCCAATCAATAACTTCACTGGTTTGCAAGTATTGTTGTCGATCGAGTTTGTTAGCAATCTTCATAAACTCTACCATTCTCAAATATTTACAGAAATATAGCACGCAACAAGCGATCGCTGTCCTCCGATTCACCTGCCAAACCCGAACAAAAATCAAATTGGCACAATTTATCCCGATTTGTTTTTTGCCCGATGAAGGTTGTGAATGGGTGTTTTTGCCAGATTAATCATGCGATCGAACTCAACTAGAAAACCTTTTGCAATGACCAAACCGCATCATAGCGATCCCCCCGGACTTTGGCTCGGTGTCACTTTAGTTTCGATCGCCTTTCACCTCGGGCTGCTCTGGATGCTACGCTCGGCAGTTCTGATAGAAAAATCTGGGAATGTCGAAGAAGCGATCGTTCCCATCGAGACAATTGCGATCGCCCCAGACAAACCCAACCCAAATCGCGATCGCCCCCAAAATCAATCCTCACCTTCTCTGCTCTCACAAAATAACCAGTCAAAACAGCCAGTCGCGTCTCAGAAGATTGCCTCTCCATCTCAAAAACAGCAATTCATTCCGAAAAAAGTTGCCTCTCCTCCTCAAAAAAAGCCTTCTCCTTCCCAAAAGCGTCCTAAAACACCAACTCCAGTACCCACTTCCATCCCTTCTCCTACTTCTACTCCTTCCCCTGTTCCCACACCAATTCCCACACCAACCCCTATCCCTTCTCCCGAACCCGAGAAACCCTCTCCTCAACCCCCGATGCAAAGTTCTGTACTAGAACCTCCTCCCAAACCTCTAACTCCCGCTCCCCCATCTCCCGAAGCCCCCCCATCTCCCGAAGCTCTCCCATCTCCCGAAGCTCCCCCATCTCCTGCAAACGGAGATCGCTTCATCGCCACTGTTGGCGTTCCCCAATTGACTCACCCCCATCGCGACATTCCCGATCGCCTTGCCAAACCCAAAGAAAACGAAAAAGAATTGAACGCGATCGATTATTTACTCCCCCTCGGGATTGAAATCGAACGGGAGTTTGAGATCGAGGTGGTTGTCCTTATCGAAACTAACGGCAAACCAACTGTACATCCTCAATCGATTAAAGTGCTTTCCGGTAATATCTCCATTGAAAAAGCCAAACAATTTGTGAAAAAAGCGATCGAGCAGTGGCAATTTGAACCCACTTATATGGGAGAACAACCCATTCCCCAAGAATATTTTTTGCGTCTTAGCACTCGCGCGCTTTGATTCGAGGTATCTATAACAATTTAGCCGGCTTGGAAAATATGAATTCTCCGGTGCGACCCCGGCGAGGTTTCCTCGCCTAGGGAACGCGCACCAATGTGGATTTCAATATTTCCGACCCTATCGTTTTTACCTAAAGCGAGCGAGCGGGAGCGTACCCTCGGCGATCGCCCTATGAATTTATACGGCAGCCAATTGTAAATCTAAAGCCCCGATCAGGCGATCTATATCGAAATGCTCGTCCATTAACTCGCGAATGCAATCGACTTTGATTGCCTCTTGCAAGCGGACTTGACCAAACGCACGATCGGCAATTTCTACCGTGGTTAAGGTATCCAAATCGACGGATAAAATGGGAATTTCCAAATCTTCGGCTCGGGCGAGAACAAAATCCTGCGGTGGAGCGTGACCCGTTAAAATCAAGCAATTCGTCGAAGTTTCCAAAGCTGCCAATTGCAACTCGCTGCGATCGCCCCCCGTCACCACTGCCATATTTTTCCCCTTGCGGAAATATTCTAAAGCCGAGTTTACATTCATCGCCCCAATGGTAAGGGTTTCTATCATTAAATCCAAACGATCCTCGCGACAGAGAACTTTTGCTTCTAGTTTTTTAGCCAGTTCCCGCACGCTGACGCTGCGTAAGAGATTGTTGCCGGGCAAGCGACCGAAAACCTCGATATTTTGCCGTTTGAGGAAGGGTTCGATCTCGGTTTCCACCAATTGCCAATCTTCTTCGGGAATGTCGCTCAAAAGTACCCCTAACAAGCGATCGCCCAACTCGATTTTGGCGGCTAAGAGGCGATCGAGCAATTCGAGGGCATGATAGCGAGACACCAACAAAATGGGGGCATCCAACTGTACTGACATTTGACCCAAGGAGAGATCGAATAATTGTCCTTCCGAAAGGGTCGAAGGTCCCTCGAGCAAAATTAAATCGCCGGCAATATCGCCGATATAACTGGCAAGCAATTCTGAATTATCTTGTCGGCTTTCGCTTTGTAGTTGCTTGCGAATGGTCAATTCATCCAAACAGAACACGGGGGCTTTATAGTGGCGATCGCTCAAATCGAGAGCGCCAGCGATAAAGCGTACGTCTTCTTCGCTGGCATCAGCAAGGTCTTGACTGGGATAAGTTCCCAAGGGTTTACCATAACCGATCGCAATTCCTTTTTGTTGAAGCTGATGGGCTATCCCGACGATGGTTGCGGATTTCCCGCCATATACTTCAGTCGATCCGACTAATAAACATTTGGTCTTTGGCATCACCCTCACTCCATTACATTTTGGACGCTAATGTTTGGACTCTTATGGTTGAATTATGGGAACGGAATTGGTTGACTTAACTTTCGGCTCGTAATAATTTACGATAGAATGCTCTCGAAAAGTCAGTAATTTTCGTGCGCTTGTAACTTGCGATGACTTCAATTAGGTAATCGACAAATTCTGAATTTTGCATATCGACTTCATAACTGAGTTCTGCATTCCCATCAAATTGCAGGCGACAGCGCGTGAGTTCTGCGGGCAGTTTGGAGACAAACCAAGTGGCCACAAAAGGGACGCCTTCTTCTCGACCTTCAATGGGGCGCTCTCCTTCTAGAGAGCCTTTTTGGTAGAGACCGATGGCATAAGGGAGAATCTGGCGCTTCTGCCCTTGAAAATAAGGTTGATATACCATCCACGCTGCTTTTTGAGCGGGTTTCAGGCTATCTAAAGACATGGCAAATCTTCTCGAACGGTCTTGTATAATATGCCTATCTTACAGAAATTAGCGAAAAACCCCTAGAGGAAACGATCGGAAATTTTTAGCGGGCGATCGCATTTCCGGTTCGCAATGCCAAAAAACTGTTATAATTGGAAACTGTAAGAAAAATTTCTCATTTCGGGATGTAGCGCAGTTTGGTAGCGCACTTCGTTCGGGACGAAGGGGCCGCTGGTTCAAATCCAGTCATCCCGATTATTTGATATCGTTTAATTTATAAAATTCAGCCAATTAATTTTGTATTGTTTAGGCTTGCTTTTTGACAAATACGGATTTTGACAAATACGGAGAGGGTGGGATTCGAACCCACGGAACCTTGCGGCTCACTCGATTTCAAGTCGAGCGCATTCGACCACTCTGCCACCTCTCCAAGTTTCCGCATTATAACAAATTTGTTACTGAGAGGGGAGATGGGGGAGCAATGATCTGAAGACGATCGCGTTAGTTGGGGGAAAGGATGCTGGCACGAATGCGATCGCCGTCTTGGAGGGGTTTGGCGCTATTGACGACAAAGCGATCGCCGTCGGCAATGCCCGAGAGAATTTCTACTTTTCCTTCGGCGCGATCGCCAAGAAAAACTGTTCGCTTGACAACCCGATCCTCTCCCTGCACGACGAATAGAGCGCCTTTTTTCTCTTCTAAATTTTGCACGGCATTGACGGGAATGATAATTTTCGGTTGTTCTTGGGGGGCAAAGGTCACTCTTGCCAATAAACCGCTACCGATGCGATCGTTAAAGTTGGGAAAGGTGACTTCGACGGGAATTTGTCTGGACTCGGGATCGGCAACGGGAGAAATACGGGTGACTCTCCCAGGAAAGATGCGATCGCTAAAAGCATCTAGTTGCACTTTTACGGATTGTCCTACTCCCACTCCTGCCAGATCCAATTCGGAGAGGGGAACGATCGCTTTTATACTGCTAAAATCTCCTAATGCCAGCACGGCTTCTCCCGCCGTCACGAGGCTTCCCGGATCGCTTGCTCGCTCTAAAACCCTGCCATCGATAGGAGAAATCAAACGGGCAAAGGTTTGTCGCTGTTGTTCTCTCGCTAAAATTGCCCGTTGTGCGGCGAGTTGTCCCAAACGGGCTTCAATGGCTCTTTCTTCAGCGCGAATGTTCTCTCGGGCGGTATTGACGGTTTGCTGGGCAACTTCTACGGCAGTTTGAAACAGTTCCGCTTCTCGTTGGGAAACGGCTCCATCTTTGGCTAAATTATTGTAGCGTTCTGCGTCATTTTTTGCCTGTTCCAGTTCGATTTTGGCGCGTTCGAGTTCCGTGCGGGCGTTATTCACTTGAGTGCGTCCCCGTTCGATCTCGGCGTTAAAAGCGGCGAGTTGGGCTTCGGCTTCGCTGACGCTAGCGGCTAAAATACTGTCGTCCAACCGCGCTAAAATTTGCCCTCGACGGACGCGATCGCCGACATCGACTTCTAAGACCAACAATCTCCCTTCGACTTGAGAGCGCAGGGAGACGGTTTTTAAGGGTTGGGTACTGCCAATATACTCGACGGGACTTTGCAAGCGACCCGATCTCGCGATTTCCAAGTTAACGGCGATGGGTTGGTTATCGGGTTGCTGTTGGGGCTGCGATCGCGCTATATCATTTTCTCCCGTACTGCACCCCGTGACGACAAGGAGAAACGGAAGGAGGGAAAATGCGATCGCCGTGCTGAGTTTGGGCATTTTTTTACCGGCGACTCTTAATACGATCTAAACACGGGATAGGATGAGAAAATGCCATAATCCGGAGTTAATCTTCGTTCGGGACGATAATAGACTCCGATACAAACACGCCGTCAGCAGCTTCGTTCAATCCTTTGCGGATCGTGTTGACAACCTGCCAGTCTTGCATATCGTGCCGGATCGGGTCGCGAATAGATTCACTGGGAGTTGTATAGACATCTTCATCACTGGCTTGGCTATCAATATAGCGCCGTGGCTCGTTGGTAAGATGAATGTTTGGACTGCTGCTCATCAGGCGATCTCTTTCTCTTTTATCGTACAAATACAATAGCACCAATAGAAATCAATATCAATCAACGTCAGAGACGGTTTTGAGTCGATCGCGTTTTTCGGCTCGAAAGCACTCAAATATTTACCGAGAAAGGATTATACGAGTCACGAAAGCGATCGCGTCTCCATTAATTCGGGAATGAACAAGAATCAATTGTGAGTAGAGATCGCTGTCAAATCTGTATTTTAAAAACTTGCTTTATTTGGCTCCGCCATAATCTTTTCCTTCCGCAGTTATTTCCTTCATTTCTTTCAAAATGCGGATGTCTTCAAATCTTAATCTGGATAATATAAATATTTTGGTTTTATTGGTGGCAAAAATTTTTTTTCAACTGTGGCATCAAATTTTGATTAACCTTCATAGCGCATAACCCCCACGAGAGATTGTAGATCGAAATCCCGATCGCGCCCGCTCAAGCAGACTCCCGAACTGACGACGGTTAAATCATTTTTATCAATAGCAGAACTGTGTAAGTGTCCGTCGGCGGTTTGCCATTCTACTTGCCAATAGTCACCGCGATCGCGATAATTTTGTAATTGTCCGCCTCCTTGTTGTAAGGCTTCCCGCAAGCGCGTTTCTTCATAGCTTTCACTGTAGCGAGTCGGATGGCGATCGCGTCGGCGATCGCGGGGTCTTTGGCGAGAAGTTCGTTGATTTTCTCTCGCTGCTTGCACCTGTTGGCGATGCTGTATTTGTCTCTGTCCCGCTTCGGTACGCTGCCAAGCAATACTGTAAGCGGTTTGCATTTCTGGGGTCATTCCCGCAAAACGAAGGCTTTCTGGAAGCGTTTCTTGGCGCAACCCCTCTCGTAACTGTTCGTCCATTTGGGGATCGGCACGGCGATCGCACTCCTCGAACCAGCAAATCGTCCCGTCAACCCGAGCGATAATACATTCCAATTGTCCCCCATCCTCCACCAAATGCACGACGATGGGTTTAACCGTCCCAAAACGCTGTTTCATATCCGACTCATTGACGGGATAAGCCAGCCACGTTTGCCCGCGCAAAGCATAAAGCAAACGCAAACGCAAGGGTTTTAATAATTTTAAATATTCTGTAATTTGGGGCAAATTCGGCTCGTCGAAAATCTCCGCGATTTGGCGATCGATCGGCAGAAAAATCCCCCAGCCTTCAAAATCCGCCGGACGGGTTGCAAACGTGTAAATAATATTACCGATCGAAGTGCGAACCTTTCCTCCACCCACACAAGGGGCAAGAAATTCGCGATCGCCTATCTGCTCTTCTTCCGCAGCAAATTGGTTAATGAGTTTGTTAATATCGGCCATGGGATGCTCGGCAAACTTTCCTTAATTGTAATACACTGGTAATCTAGAATGGCGCATTCCTCATTCTTCACCGATAACTGACAACTGAAATGGTTTGGC
Source organism: Cyanobacteria bacterium SBLK (assembly GCA_017746715.1). Taxonomy (GTDB): domain Bacteria; phylum Cyanobacteriota; class Cyanobacteriia; order Cyanobacteriales; family Spirulinaceae; genus CCY15215. The sequence goes on along the minus strand of JAGHZQ010000086.1, from coordinate 43,828 downwards.
AAGAAATAGCAGGAAATTGGGTTATCGTTCCCGATCGCACAATTGGCATCATTCATTTTTTAGGTGGAGCATTTATCGGCACCGCACCCCATTTAACCTACCGTTGGCTATTAGAACAATTAGCCGATGCTGGCTTTGCCGTTGTTACAATTCCCTTTTTAAATACCTTCGATCATGCCGCGATTGCCCGAGACGTTCTCAATCGCTTTGAAACCATTTGCGATCGCCTCTATGCCAAAAGACTTTTAACCGATACGGCTTTACCGATTTACGGTTTGGGTCATAGTATGGGATGTAAATTACACTTACTCATTGGTAGTTTATATGAAATCGAACGAGCCGGCAATATGTTCATTTCTTATAATAATTATCCCGTCGATCGCTCCATTCCTTTCGCCGAGCAATTACAACTAACGCCAACCTTTAATTTAGAATTTACCCCCAACCCAGAAGAAACGAGCGAACTGATTGCCAAAGAATATAGAACTCGTCGTAATCTTTTAATTAAATTTAGAAGAGACACCATCGATCAAACCTACGATTTGCATCCTGTTTTGCGATCGCGCTTTTCCGATATGATTTCCTTGAAAATTTTACCCGGAACTCATACGACTCCCATCAATCAAGAAATTAGTTGGCAAACAGGAGAAATTTTTACCCCCATCGATGCGATCGCGCAATGGTTCAAACAAGAAACCACCAAAGATTTACAGCATCTTAAAAAAGAAATTATTTTTTGGTTAAATCCTTTGGGAGCATGTCAGTTTGATGAGAACAGATAAACTAAAAAAGATTTGAGGAAGGTTTTAGCGATTTTGCGATCGTCAATCCTCAAACAACTCAAATCAAACCAGAGACAACAATTTTTTAAAATCCTCAAGGATTTCTGTCTCATTTTCTGGGGTTAAAACGGGAACGTGAACGAACAGACCCAAACAAGAAGAGGGCAATCGCAGCAAATAATCGAGTATTTTAAAATACAACCCCTCGCAAACAAATTGTCCCGCATCGTGACTGATTTGAGTGGTGTTCAATTGAGAGACTAAAGTCGGCAAAGCGATCGCGGTTTTCAAGCATTCTTTTCCCCGACGGGCATTCGATTCTACGGTAAGAACTTGGCGAGATTCTGCCATACCGCAACAAACAATGCGATCGCAAGAGATTTCTTGTAACAAAGCGATCGCTTTTTGACTCGCTTTTTCTGTATCGACGGGCAAATTTCGCAGGAAAATTAACTCGCGATCGCTAAAAGTTTCTTCTTGTACTCGTGCCAGCAAATCGTCAGAAGAATTAGACGTTTGATGAGGCATCCATGTTTGAAAAGAAGTTAAAAGGATCTTTTTCATTATTTGTTGTTTGTTTTCTCTCCCCTTGCTCTCCCTCTCTTATTCCCCTCCCGTCCCCCTTGGAAATCCCCCTCCCGTCCCCCTTGGAAAGGGGGAAGCCAGAGGATGCTTCGCTTTTTAAAGACAGAGGGGGGTTGTTATTCGTTGTTTGGCTCCTAATCCTTCACATCTTCTCAAAACCCAAAACTATAAATCGGAAAAAACTTCTTTGACTGCCGGATGAACGATTTGATTGTGTTTGATATTAACCCCCAAAGCGAGAGCAGAATCCATCGAAATCGCTTCTAAACCGTAATTTGCCAGCTTAACTGTATAGGGTAGCGTACTATTATTTAATGCCTGCGTTGCCGTCCAAGGCACCGCACCGGGCATATTGGGAATGCCAACATGAACCACTCCTTCCTCTACATAAGTGGGATTGCTGTGAGAAGTGGGGCGCAGGGTTTCGATGCAGCCTCCTTGATCCACTGCGACATCGATAATGACCGATCCCGATCGCATTTGTGCCACCAAATCCCGAGAAACTAACGTAGGAGGGCGTTTTCCTACTACCAACACCGCCCCGATCGCCAAATCCGCATCCTTAACCGCTTCTTCAATTTGTGCGGGACTGCTGTAGAGTAATTCTACCCGCGAACCAAATAAAATCTCTAAATAATTCAAGCGTTCTACATTAATATCGATAATTTTGACTTGCGCTCCCAAACCGACGGCTATTCTTGCCGCTTCCGTCCCCACGACACCGCCCCCGATAATCGTCACGCGCCCCGATCTCACTCCTGGAATGCCCCCTAAAAGCACGCCTCGCCCTCCTTGTTGCCGCTCGAGGTATCGCGCCCCGAATTGTGTCGCCAACCGCCCGGCAATGACGCTCATAGGGGCGAGGAGGGGCAATTTACCATCGGGTAATTCTACCGTTTCGTAAGCAATACCGACGACTCCCGATTTCATCAGTGCTTCGGTCAGTTGGCGATCGGCAGCTAAATGAAGATAAGTAAATAAAATCTGGTCTTTTTGTAAGAAGCAGTATTCTGAAGGAAGCGGTTCTTTCACTTTAACTACCATAGTTCGATCCCATGCTTCCGCTGCCGTTGCCACGATCGCCGCGCCTGCTCCTTCGTAGTCGCCATCGCTAAACCCCGAGCCTTGTCCCGCTTGGGTTTCCACAAAAACGCGATGATTTTGCTTGCACAATACTCCGACACTACTCGGACTCAACCCAACGCGAAACTCTTGGTCTTTAATTTCTTTAGGAATACCAATATCCATAATTTTGCTCCGGATTTGCCCTTGTTGATTTGTCCTTGTTGCTGAGAAATACACCCGATCGCGGGAAAGTTACTTTACTTTACATGATTTACTACGGGAAGATTGTCAAATCGATAAGTCATCATTGATAATTAACGATCGATCCCTGACAGTTGATAAGCGACTCACCGCTAACCGATCCCTAAAATGAGCGAACGCTCCCTACAACTCTTACTGATTGACGACGATCCGATTTTTTCCTTGGGTCTTGTCACTGCTTTGGCTGCATTTGACGATATTGAAATTTGCGATCGCGTCGATACGGCGAAGGCGATCTCAACATTAGCCGCATTAACAGATAGAGAGAATTTAATCGCGATCGCCGATCTTCCTTCCCCGACTCGAGCGATCGATCCCTTACATTTTTTTCAACAGATCGAAGAGAATTATCCCGATCTTCGAGTCCTTTTACTCACGGCGACCGCCGAATCTCGTCTCTTAAAATCTCTCCGCGCTCTCGGGGTTGAAGGATATCTCCCCAAAGGAACGGCCATTGAAGAATTAGTGCAAATTTTACGGAAAATTGTAGCAGGAAATACAGCATGGCCGGCACAAACTTCAACGTATTTGCAACCCCTCAATCTACAATTATCGGTTCCTCCTTCTCCTCCACAATGGTTATTAAATTTGCGGCGCTCGGGGTTGGCTCAAATTGAAAAAAGTTTGGTCGGGATCGAACGGCAGTTACAAAAATCCGATTTACCGACCTTTGATTGGTTCTATTGGCAGGGTCGCCAACGGGAACTTAAGACCGCGCGATCGCTCGTGGATCGCCTGCTTCCCGTAGAAGTTGCGATCGCTCCTCCCGTTGCCTCAGAACCGCCGCAAACACCTCCAACAACTCCTCCCACTTCAGGGGAATTAGTGGCGATTCCTTACCCTTTAGAGGCGCTTTTAAACAAGATTCAATTAGGAGTAAGAAATCAAACGAAATTAACCTTAGAACTGGATATATTACAATCGGATAAACGACAAGAACTTCTTTATTTAACTGTCCGACAACTCCAAGACGTTTTAGAAGAGTTGCACTTTTTGAAAGTCACTCGCGAGGAATTATCATCGCGAATCGATCTTTTTCTTGGGGAAGTTTGGCAGAAAACGACTGTTGAATTTGTCAGTAAATATTATCCGCCAGATAGAGATAATATTTCTATTGTCGATTTAGTGCGACAAGATTCTCTTGCGATCGCGGATAGTCAATTGCAACGCATTCCTTTGGTTTTTGAACTCTTAGATTACTTGCTTTACGATAGCGCGATCGCGATCGACAATGTGAGTTATCGTCACGAATCTCCAGAAGCCAAAGCGAGAGCAGCAGATTTGTTGGATAACCTCACCATTTATATTGCGAGGGGAACGATGCAATTTCTCCTCAATCAATTGGCAGAAGAGGAAGCGATAAAATATACTCTCTACGATCGCAATTTTATCTCTTCGCGAGAGATTGCTCGCTTGCGAAACGAACTCTCTTGGCAGTTTCGTCAAGATCGCTATTTTCTCGAACCTAAAGCCATTTTTGAGAGTCGCTATCGCCTATTGGTAATCGAGGGGAGTCAAATCCAAATTAAATCGATTTCTGCCCCTCGCTTGCAGGATTTAGAAGCGTTGCAAGGAATTCCGTTTATCGTCACGCTCGCTCTCGAAACTCGCGATTCTCTCGCCCCGAGAATCCGCGCGGTTATAGCATTTTTAGGCAGGGGAGTCGTCTATGTTTTAACGCAAGTTATTGGTAGGGCGATCGGTTTGATCGGACAAGGAATTATTCAAGGATTGGGTAATGTGGTTCAAGAAACTCGCTATCGGAAGAAATAAAATAATTATATCAAAGTTCAAGTGCCAAACACAATTCTCGAAAATGGTCGCCCCGATGTTCAAAACTTTGATATTGGTCAAAACTCGCACAAGCAGGGGATAATAATACAGTAGAAATATTGTGTTGTTTTGCCAATTCAAATCCTCGGACGATCGCCTTATCCATTGTTTCGACAATTTCCCATCGATTGTAACCATTTTCTTGCAAGCGCCGACTAAAAACCGATGCGGCATCTCCGATTAATAAAACAGCTTTTGCTTTGCGTTTAATCGCTTCGATCCATGCGCGATCGTCTCCGACTTTTGCCTCTCCTCCTGCAATTAAAATGGTTGCTTCTGGAATGGCCTTTAAACCGACTTCTGCGGCATCATAATTAGTGGCTTTACTATCATTAATAAATGTTATCCTCGAATGAGTGCAAATGGATTCGAGACGATGGGGAACGCCGGGAAATTTTGTAATTGCCGATGCGATCGCCTCTTTCTCTATCCCTGCCAAACGTGCCGCACCCACGGACATTAAAAGATTTTGCAAGTTATGATCGCCTAACATTTTCAAGGAGTTTGTCGGCGCAATTTTCTCTTGAAATGCAACGATCCAACCCTCCTCAATATAAATTCCTCGTGCCGGTTCGCACAATAGTTTTTCTGTACCCAAAACGCTCGTCCAATAAGCATCATTCCAGTCTTCAAGACCTACATTTCGCAGGTAAGGATCGTCTCCATTCAAAATTTGTTTTTGAGAACGCCGCAAAAGCGAGGCTTTAATTTGATAATAATTATCTAAGGTATAGTGACGAGCCAAATGATCGGGAGTAAACGTCGTCCAAATGCCGATTTCAGGTGCAAGTTCTCGAGAAGATTCAATTTGATAGCTGCTAATTTCCGCAACAATCCAATCGTAAGAATTCGTTGGTGTAGGGACGTTGCAGGCAACGTCCCTACTAGATTGATTAATTGCCAATTCGCAAGCAGCATAACCGATATTGCCGCAAGCGTGGGTATTTAATTCTGCTTCTTTAAAAATTGCTGCAATTAGAGCGGTTGTCGTAGTTTTGCCATTTGTTCCCGTAATTCCCACCCAAGGAGAAGTTTTTAAAAACCGCCAAGCGAGTTCCATTTCCCCAATCGTATCGATCGCTTTTTCTCGTGCTTCGATCAATAGGGGAATATCCCAAGGCACTCCGGGGCTAACAACGATGAGATCGGGAGGATTATCTAAAGTTAAAGTATAACCCAACTTAACCGTTACCCCTTCTTTTTCTAGTGTTTCTTTGAAAGGGTATAAATTTGGAGAAGTTCCGCGATCGCCAACTTCTACTTCCCATCCTTGTTGTTTTAACAAACGCGCGGCAGCTGCACCCGATCGCCCCAGTCCAATAATATGCGCTTTTTTCATATTGGTTGTTGATTATTAGTTATTGGTTATTAATTGTTAGTGACTCCCTTCTTTGACAATTTCTCCAAAATCTGCTAAAACTCGGGCATGATTGCGTAACAATCCGAGGAGATTGAGGCGATTTTTTTGAATGCCTGCATCTTCTGCCATAATCAGTACGCTTTCTTCCCCATCAAAAAAGGTACTAACAACGGGGGCAATTTTTGCCAAACCATCTACCAAAAGTTGATAGTTGCGCTCCTGACGCGCGGTTTCCGTTTGCGAGACTAAAGAGACCAAACTATCGTAAAAGGCTTGTTCTGAAGGTTTCTCGAATAGTTTGGGATCGACGACAGATGTAGGATTTAGAGGGTTTGTATCCAAATCCCCTTTTACAGCGAGGCGTGCAGATCGGTTGACTGTTTCGTAAATAGTATCGAGGACTTTATTATTGCGAATTTTTTGTAAGAATAGAGCGCGATCGCGAACATCGAGTAAGTCTTGTAAAGCGCGTTCTTTATATTCGCGATCGCCTTCCCCTAAAACGGCATTCACTAAATCGTAATCGATCTTTTTCTCTTCTTGTAAGAGAGTACGAATGCGTTGCAAAAAGAACTCTTCTAAAGCTGCGGCTGGAGATTCGCGATCGCCATGATTTTCAATAAAGTCGCGAGAAAATTGAGCAATGAGATCCGCAAGGTTAATACTCAGATTTCCCTGCCAGATAATATTAACAATGGAATTGCCCCCGCGACGCAAGGCAAAGGGATCGGAAGACCCTGTAGGAATCATTCCCAACCCAAAAATGTTAACCAGCGTATCTAAGCGATCGGCAATTCCGACGATCTGACCGGCTAATGTTTCCGGCATGAGATCGTCAGCATTACGCGGTAAATAATGCTCGAAAATTGCTGTTGCTACTGCCTCTAGTTCGCCACTGACCCGAGCGTATTTTTGCCCCATAATTCCCTGCAATTCGGGGAATTCGTAAATCATTTGGGTCATCAGGTCGGCTTTACAAAGCAATGCCGATCGCTCGACGATCGCTACTTGTTCTTCCTCGAGTTCTAACTGCTTGCTTATCTCTTCTGCGACTTCAATTAAGCGATCGACTTTATCGCGCATCGAGCCTAAATCAGCTTGAAAGGTGACGGTTTCAAGCTGCGGTAAAAAAGTTTCTAAACGTTCGTCGCAATCAGCCTTATAAAAGAATTGAGCGTCCGCCAATCTAGCACGAATCACTTTAGCATTTCCCGTCGCAATAATTTCTGCTTTTTTAGGATCGCCGTTAGAAATCGTGATAAAATTGGGAAACAGAGCGCTATTTTCTGCTTCGGTCTTTTTCACTGGAAAATAGCGCTGGTGCGTGACCATCACTGTTTTAATCACTTCGGGAGGAAGTTCGAGGAATTCTTCATCAAATTTTCCCAATACAGCATTGGGATATTCGACAATATCTACAACTTCCTCTAGCAGTTCTGACGTTATTTCTGCATAACCTTCGATAGATTTTGCAACCGTAGCAATCTGTTCTTGAATGAGAGATTTTCGTGCAGTCGGATCGGCTTCTACAAACGCCTTTTGTAGAGATTTTAGATAATCTTTGGCTTGGGGAATCGATATGGGGTCGGGATGTAAAATCCGATGCCCTCGGGAGAAGCGATCGCTATTTAACGTCGTCGAACCATTAACGAATTCAACAGGTAAAACCTCTTTATTCCATAAAACCACCAACCAGCGTAAAGGTCTCGGAAAACGGACATCTCCATCTCCCCAACGCATAAATCTGCGTCCTTCCAAACTGTCAATCCATTGCGGAATCAGTTCTGTTAAAATCTCTTTTGCATCTCGTCCGATAATTTGCTTTTGTACGAAAACAAATTCTCCCTTTGGAGTTTCTCGCAGCTCGATCGCATCAACTTCTATTCCTTGCTTGCGAGCAAATCCTTCTAATGCCTTGGTGGGTTTGCCATCTTTAAACGCAACTTTAGCAGGAGGACCTTTAATTTCTTCTTCGCGATCGGGTTGTTTGGCACGAAGACCTTTTAACAGAACGGCCAAACGGCGTGGTGTCGCGTAAACTTCTAAGGTATCGGGAGTTAAAAATGCCTCTTGTAAAGTTTTCGGAATGCTTGCCTGCCATTGCGCGATCGCGCTAGCAACAAAATCGGCGGGTAATTCTTCCGTACCGAGTTCAAAGAGAAAATCTGACATGAGCGGGATGCAAAATAACCTGCGAAAGTTCGCCAATTTAGATAGTTTACCGCGTTCTGTCCAACTTCCCTGCGGATAAAGCAAATGTTAAAATTTGGCGCGATCGCGATGGGATCGAGACACGATAGCGTTGATTAACCCAAACTCGGAGAAAAATGAGCAAACTACGAAATATTTTAGCGGCGGCCGGCGTTGCGACGGCAGGGGCGATCGGAACGAAACTCGCAGTCGATTTTTTTAAAAAGCGAGGAAAGGATGAGGATGCGGTTAGCGAAGACGAACCCGATATCCTCGAACCGGTTGACGACGATGCAGAACCTTCCTCGACAGCAGAAGTTGCTTATGCGTCAGTAAAATCTAGTTCCGTGCAAACATTTCTCGATAAAAGTTTTGGCGATCCCGGCCGTTACGTCCCCGATCGCGCCCCGCGAGTTTTTGATTATCAAGGGCAACAATATATGGTGATTTGGGCAGACGATACCCAAAAAAATAAAAAACAAATGATGGCTTTTTTATATACCGATGCAGGCCGGAAAATGGTTGCCAGTGTCGGCTATACCCTCGATACAACGGATTACAATATCAATTTAGAAGATACGCCTTTTGCGGTTGAAGTCAATGGAGACTTAATTACGTCCGGTCAAAGTACAACGGATGGAACCGATGAAGTTGATTTTGTTTTAACTTAAATTTAAGGGCGGGCAATGCCCGCCCCAATCGAGGGATCTTTAGGATTCTCAATCCCTCGCGGATTTGGATTATTTTTGTTAGTTTAAGTATGACTTTGTTGCGCGTATAACAATTTGTATTGCCTCTCTTCTCTCAATCAAATCATTTAAAAGCAAATCTTCTAATTCGGTAGCATTATATCCCAAACAGATCATTTTTTTATATCAATTAAGATGTTCTACAAGTTTTTGATTATATAATCGTTTTAATGATTCGCAAGCAAAGTTGAGTAATACGCTGAGAGCGTTGATTTGATTGGGTTTTAATTTAGAGCTTCTGACAGGACTTGAACCTGCAACCGTCTCATTACAAGTGAGATGCTCTACCAATTGAGCTACAGAAGCAAACTTCGCACTAAGAAATAGTTTAACAAATTCTTTCCAGTCTTGGGAAGTGCGATCGCAAAAAAAATCCCCTACCGCATCCGCCGCGTTACCATTTCTCGACGACTCCTCGCCCCATTCCCATCGATATTTAAGGGACGAGCTTGAGCGGCGATTCCTTCTGCATTCCACGCTTCCGCCATAGCCGCCGCAACCTCTTTGGCTTTTTGGAAGTGAGCCAGAGCCAACAATGACGGTCCCGCACCGCTAATTACCATCCCATAAGCCCCCGCATCCATCGCCGCTTTTTGGACGGCTTTATAACCGGGAATGAGAATTTGGCGATAGGGTTGGTGAATTTTATCTTGCAAAGCCGTTCGCAACCAATTTTCATCTCCCTTTTCCAATCCTCGCAAAAGCAATCCCAAACGAGAAATATTAAAAATTGCATCGCTTCGACTCACTTCAAAAGGCAAAACCGATCGCGCTTTTTCCGTCGAGAGGGCAAAATTCGGCACCGCGATCGTGGGAATGATGCTTTCGTGCCAAGTCACATCGCAAATTTGCCAACTCATCCCCATCTCGCTTTGACTGGCAGCAGCGAGGCGACATCCTCCCAATAATGCCGGAACGATATTATCGGGATGTCCTTCGATCGCGATCGCCAGTTGCAGAATTTCCGTATCGCCTAGAGGAGTCCCCGCTAATTGATTGGCTCCCAATAATCCTCCAATAATTGCCGTCGCCGAACTTCCCAAACCTCGCGCTAGGGGAATGCTCATTTTAATCGTAATTTCTACGGGGGGAGGATCTTGATCGAGATGGTCGTACAGTCGCTTAAATGCTTGATAGACGAGATTGCTTTTATCTTTGCTAATCAAAGAAGATTGGGATCCCGGTACGTTTATACTTACCGGAGGCGCATCGGGTTCTTCCCGACAGACAAAATCAAATTGATTGTATAAAGTTAAAGCAGCACCGATACAATCAAAACCGGGGCCGAGATTGGCGGTGGTTGCCGGGACGGTGGCAGAGGCGACTAGAGGCATTCGAGTTTAAGGGGATGGGGCAATGCGATCGGCAATAAATGTATGAAAAGAGTCTAAGCTCGTTATTTTATCATAAATGATATTGCTGACCAAACTAGATTCGGCTTTTTGATAGTGTCCGCCGTGATAATTCTCACCTCGTTCGTTTCCTTCTAAAAAATACGGGCGAGTATTGAGATGAGTCATGGGATTTTCGATTATAAATTGCTGGAGAACTTTTTCTCCATAGCTGGTATGGTCGGGATTCTCAACCTCTGGAGAACTGGCAAGGTAGGTTAGAAGAAATTCTGCTTCATTTTCGATCGAAATTTTTTGCATTTCCAAGAACGTTTTACTGGCTAATTTATAACTCACTTCTCGACAGGAAACAGATAAGTTATAAAGAACATCATCGAGCTTTACAACCGGAATGACCTTCCATCGTAATTCTTGCTTGACTTCCCGATAGGTTTCTTCTAAGTTCCCAATAGGAGTATTGCTAACAATTAATTCATTCCCTCTAATTTTTAACTGTGGCTTTTTGTAATCTCGAAAATTAAATCTCATCCGAAAGATATCATCAGAAATAAAAGCCGCAATAACCAGATTGGGTTTATAAAGCGCGATCGTTTCTTTTAAGGTAATATAGATTTGATCTAAACCATAACCGGCAACGCCTAAATTAATAATATTTAATCGCTTGTCTTTTGCCTGCAATAAATTTGTCCAGAGAAAGGAATCATCGGTATCGATTCCAAAACTATAAGAATCGCCAACCACTAAAATGGTATACCGTTCGGAATTAGGTTCGTAATCTTGTAAGGCACGATGACCTTGTTGGTTTGTGGTATAAGTTACATCACCAATACTAACATTAAGATTGGCTCTGGGAGTCCAACCTCGCGTGGGATGAGGATCGTTTAAACGAGCATCGCGCATGAGTCCGCGATCGCTCTCGTAACGCTGGATATATTGAGACTTCCACCAATAGGAACCGCAAGCACTATCGCCAAATTTGTCGCGATCGGATACTTTATATAAATTATTAAAACCCGGTAAATTTTGTAAAGGTTCGAGACTGGAGAACTGAAAAGCAATCTCTAGAAATAGAAATGTAATCAGACCAATTATAGTATAGCTTTTAAGCGTGTCGAGAAATTGTTTGAATTTCATACTCGAATGCTAAAACAGGGTATAAATAAAAGGCGCGATCGCGGAACCTTGGGTAAAGACAATTAACGCCCCCAATACCACCAAAGCAATAATTAAAGGAGCAAGCCAATATTTTTTCCGTTCGTTGAGAAATCCCCAAAGATCTTTAATTAAATCTAGCATTAGTAAGGTTTCTCCATACTTTCTCGACTGCGTTTTTGACTGCCGATGCGATAGGTTGCCACTTGGCGATCGTATTTTCGCGCCATCGGATCTCGCTGTAGCAAACGCATTATAAACCCCATTGGGGTCACCATCGCAAAAAAGATGATTCCCAGAATAATTCGCGAGTTAACCCAAGCCAAAATTTCGGCAATCTTCATCCATACTCGATAGATGGGTTGGAGCGAAATGGGAAATGCGATCGCGAGAACCCAAAAGACACTCCCCAAAATCCAAGGTAATAAGGAGAAATCATGACCCCACAACCAAGGTAAAATCAAGCCAAAAAGAAGAGGAAAGAAAGTCCCTAAAAGCATTCCAAATTGACGCAATTCTTTCTTATTTTGTTTTAATTCCATTGTTTTTATTTTTAGTTATTGATTTTTTTCTTCTTTCTTGGGAGAGATTAAGGTAAAATGAAGGCAATTAATCTAACTCAAACTCATCTTGCCAAGACTCATCTTTTTTCCATTGAGGTTGGTTGGTTTTTGCCAGCAAGTAATTTTCTAAAACCAGATAGTCCATTTCCGTCCGCATAAAACAGCGATAGGCATCTTCGGGGGTGCAAACAATGGGTTCTCCGCGAACGTTAAAAGATGTATTAACTAAAACACCACACCCGGTTTTAGCTTCAAAATGACTCAGAAGATCGTAATAGCGAGGATTTATTTTTGCGTTTACTGTTTGCACGCGAGCGGAATAATTGACATGAGTAATTGCCGGCAGGGTAGAGCGGGGAATTTTTAACTTTTCAATGCCGAATAATTGTTGTTGTTCCTCTGTTATGGGAATATGCAATTCTTCTCGCACGGGTGCAACTAATAGCATATAAGGACTCTGGCGATCTAAAGCAAAATAATCGGAAACTCGTTCTTCTAAAACCGATGGCGCAAAAGGACGAAAAGACTCGCGATATTTAATTTTTAAGTTCATAACAGACTGCATTTTCGTATTGCGAGGATCGCCGATAATCGAACGATTTCCGAGGGCGCGGGGTCCGAATTCCATCCGACCTTGAAACCATCCCACAACATTTCCCCTATCTAAAATTTCTGCCAAGTCCGGCATTAATTTTTCATCTTCGAGATGGATATATTTTGCGCCAATATCATCGAGATATTGACGAATTTCCTCATTACTAAAACGCGGTCCTAAATAAGCTCCTTGCATGGCATCGGCGGAGGAAATTTGACGATCGCGATCGCAATATTGATACCAAATGGCCAAAGCTGCTCCAATTGCCCCTCCCGCATCTCCTGCGGCGGGTTGAATCCAAATATCCCGAAAAAGTCCCTCGCGCAATAAACGCCCGTTAGTAACGCAATTGAGGGCAACTCCTCCCGCCAAACAAAGATAGTCCGCTTCTAATTCTCGACGTGCGGTTTTTGCCAAACGCAGGACGATTTCTTCGGTCACTTTTTGGACTGAGGCGGCGATATCCATATCTCGTTGACTAATTTGGCTCTCTCGTTGGCGAGGAGGCGCACCGAAGAGGCGATGAAATTTTCCATTAGTCATAGTCAATCCGGTGGCGTAGTTGAAATAGTCCATATTCAGCCGGAATGTCCCGTCCTCTTTGAGATCGAGGAGATAATCGAGGATGAGATGAATGTATTTGGGTTCGCCATAGGGCGCCAATCCCATAAGTTTGTATTCCCCGGAATTAACCTTAAATCCCGTGTAATAAGTGAAAGCGGAATACAGCATTCCGAGAGAGTGAGGAAAATGAATCTCCCATTGAGGAACGAGTCGGTTATTTTCTCCCCACCAAAGAGAAGTGGTCGCCCATTCTCCCACGGCATCGAGACAGAGTATTGCCGCTTGGGGAAAGGGACTGGGGAAGAAAGCCGAAGCAGCATGGGATTGATGGTGTTCGCTGAAGAGAAGGGGAGGGAGTTCTTTGACTTTACAATCTCCGAGGCGAGCGAGTTCTTTTTTCAGGATGGTTTTTAAATACAGTTTTTCTTGCAACCATGCAGACATCGCAGCAACAAAAGAACGGAAGCCTCGGGGGGCATAAGCGAGATAAGTTTCGAGGAGTCTCTCAAAAGTAATAAAAGGTTTTTCGTAAAAAACAATATAATCGAGTTTTTTCAGAGGAATCTCAGCAGCTTGCAAGCAGTAAGCGATCGCCCCTCCGGGGAATCTGGCATCGTGTTTCTTGCGAGAAAATCGCTCTTCTTGGGCGGCGGCGAGGATTTGCCCGTCTTGGATGAGGGCGGCGGCGCTATCGTGGTAATAGGCAGAGATTCCGAGAATGTGCATTGGTTATCGATTGCTCTCGTATTAGCCTCCCCTCTTGGGAGGGGTTGGGGGTGGGTCGGGTTGGGGGTGGGTTCGTTGATTTCATATCCTAGCAGTTGCGCTGGAATTGCGATCGCTCCGATACACGGACCAGACTGTAGGAAACGCTTTTTTATTGACTTTTGGCAACGGTAAATCTTTTTTCTCGGGTCAATCTTCCATCGGCAAAAAATTGAAATGTCCAAAGCCCCAATTGTTCGTCCCCAGACCATTCATAGGGACACCAAGCCTTCAGCTTGCCCGATTTTGCCTCTAATGTCGATTGACCCAAACCCACCAAGACCCCCGCACCATCGAAAATTTGACAGGTTCCTTTAATTGAACCACTTGCAGGCCGCGCCAAGGCACTTTTTAAATCGGGGATGTCGATCTCAAAAATAATGCGATCGCCGTTTTCTTGAAAAGTCACGCTCTCACCATCGATATTCCCCCTCGATAGAACAACATTTTCCCCTGCTAAAATTGCAATATCCTCCCCAATTGCAGCATTGTTACCGATTAAACCGGGATATCTTGACTCGAAGCCAGCGAAAACCGCGATCGCCAAACCTGTGGCAATACCTGCCAACAAGGCGATTTTTTTCATCGGGAAGCGATCGCGAATCTCCAAGGGTAAAGGGATTAAATGCTCTAAGGCCTCTTCCGCAGAAGAATAGCGGTTTTTCGCTTGAGGTGCGACCATTTTTTCCAACCAATCCAAAAAGGTAGAATGAACTTTAGTAACAGCCTTATGGGTTCTAAACTGAATTCGTCCCATTTCATCCATTAAACTACCAATTTCTAGAGAAGGCGTTCCCGTCAGCAAACAGATTAAAGTTGCCCCCAAACTATACAGATCCGATGCGGGCAAAAGTTGGCGATTAAACATTTGTTCTGGCGGCATAAAACCCAATGTTCCTTTAACCACGCTACTCGCGGCAACTTCTCCGCCACCAATGCGAGCAAAACCAAAATCGACCAAATAAACATTCATGCGATCGTCAACGAGAATATTTTCGGGTTTTAAATCGCGATGAATAACGGGAGGAATGCGAGTATGCAAATATTTGAGAATTTCTAAGACCGAAATTGCAATACTTTTGACTTCTTGGGGAGTCCATTGACGAGGTTGCTTGATATATACTTTTGCATTTTCCGAACGTATGACGTGCTGAATTTCTTGCTGGGTCGGTTGAGGAGAAATGACTAAAGAAGAAGCATTTTTATATTCTTGGATCGTACAAAAACCACTTGCCGTTGGAAAAGAATCTAAATAGCGAGGAATACAGGGATGGTTGAGATTTTTTAAAACTTTTATTTCTTGTTCGTGAGCCTGATATTCCGACCATTGGGTCGCACTGCGAGCAAACTGAAATTGCTTTACGACCACAGAATTGTTGGTATTCAGTTCTGTTGCCAAGTAGGTCACGCGACCCCCGGCCCGATTGTGCCCTAATTCTCGAACGATTTGGTAGCCATAGTTCGTAAAATCTGGATAAGTCATCGCAAGATCGTAACTCTATCTTCCAACGCTACAACAAGGAGAATCCAAATTTCATCAAGATCGAGATTAATTTTTTGAGCAAAATGAGGAAATTTGGCGATCGCGGCTGTAGCCGATACGGTATATCTATAATATTGAGAAGGTAAAAGCAGATGAGCGATCGCGGTCATGACGAGCTACAAACAAATTCTCAGCATAGATTTAATAGAGGAATAACCGCATTTTTGTATGGGATCTCGATTCTTTATGCAAGCTACTATATAACAGTTTCACCTCTCTTGGTCATGGCAAGGAAGGCAAAGCAGGTGGAAGGACATCTTAATATTGGTGCGATTTCCCGCGGCCAGCAGGCATATTTCTTTGAGAACAAAACCTTTGCACGGAAAATCGTAGATTTGGGACTCGGGATACGCTGGGAGACAAACGATTATTCTTATCGAATTGTCTATCCCAGTTATCCTACTCATACGCAGTCATCAATGCCCAAAACTCAAAATTTCCCCGCGATCGCCAGCATTGCTTATCCTAAAAGCGAAGGTTTAAGAACCTATTTGGCGATGGAATGGTTGGCGATCGATTCTGCCACAAAAGAATTGAGAAATTATTCGATTCGATGTCGCTCTGAAAAATCCTTTGAAAAGTTGAAATCCTCAAAAGATAAAATGTTGTGGTTTTCTAAGTTTTCGTCTCCCAGACAAAATAATGAAGATGCTACAATGACCTGCCCGACTGGTTTTACAAAAATGAGTTAAAGCAAATCTCAGTCGAGATCTGACTTGTTTGAAGAAGGATAAACAATGAAAGATTTGCGTAATAAAAATAACAGCAGAGGCGATCGCAATTCTCAGCAAAAGCGCAATCGAGTTGATGGTGCTATGGTTGTAGGTTTATACCAGACGAATACTAATTTTTCTTGCCCGGTTCATTTTGAAAATCTTGGGGGATAATGAGAGAAATCCACGATCTTTTCTAGGATGTGATGAAATGAGCGATCGAAAAAACAAGGATCTCTGGCATACCTTATGGAAATCCTACTTTAAATTGGATGAATATGCAGTGATGTTTTTGTATGGAGGTACGTTGGTGGGACTTACCATTTTGTATTCCCTGATCGTGAATCCATCCTTAACGCCGGAAATATATACGGAGATGGAAGCAGAACAAACCCTCAATACAATTATTCGCAGACAACAAGAATATTTTCGCGATAATCGGCTCTTTACACGACAGCTAGGAAATTTGGAAATGAATACTGAGATTGAAAGCTATTCGTACAGAATTTTATTTCCCAGTCAACCCGTTCAAACGACACTATCCTTAACATCTGAATTGCAAGATTTATCCACGATCGCGACTATTGCCCATCCCCTATACAAAAACTTAAGCGTTTATCTTGGAATTGTACAAATGGCGGGAGACTCTACCACAGCTGTATTAAAACCTAAATTAAATGTTTGCCGTTCTAAATCTACTCTTGGTGTCTTAAAATCTCAAAGAAATGTCGATTTTAGCTTATCCAATTTTACCAATTCCCACCAGACAGATACCCGCTTTTCCTGCCCGATCGATTTTGAGAATCTTGAAAAATAATGAGAGAATTTTGTGACTTCAACTGCTTTTGATATGTTAAAATTCAAAAGAGATATTACTTGAGATTTACCTATTTTGACTTCTTTCGACCCAAAAAATGTAAATCTACCTTGTCCTGTAAATTTTAAAAATCTGCAAGAATAATGAATCAAGTATACAATCTTTTTGAGTTTCTTAACAAGAAGCGATCGCAGTTAAACAATACATTGTAGCTGCATTGACAATCGACAAATCAATTATAATTTTTTAATGTCTTTATTGGGACGATATGACGAAATCATCTCATCGAGTTATTGTCATTGGTGCGGGAATTGGAGGATTAACGACAGCAGCATTACTTGCTCGTCGAGACTACAAAGTGTGCGTTTTTGATAGCGCGATCGTACCCGGTGGATGTGCTTCGACTTTTAAACGCAAAGGCTTTATTTTTGATGTCGGGGCGACTCAAGTTGCTGGATTAGAATCAGGAGGCATTCACCATCGTATTTTTACAGAATTGGGAGTAGAATTACCAAATGCAACCCATTGCGATCCTGCTTGTGCCGTATTTTTACCGAGGGAAAACGAACCGATAAAGGTTTGGCGGGATCGAGAAAAATGGCAAGCAGAAAGAGCCAAACAATTTCCCGGTAGCGAACGATTTTGGCAATTAATGAATGCACTCTTTCAGGCGAGTTGGAAGTTTCAATCTCGCGATCCGGTATTGCCTCCTTGCAATTTATGGGATGTTCGCCAATTAATCTCGGCAATTCGTTTGGATACGTTAATCACCGTTCCTTTTACTTTGATGACAGTAGGAGATGCGCTGCGATTATTGGGTTTATCTGGCGATCGCCGCTTGCGAACATTTTTAGATATGCAGCTTAAATTATATTCCCAAGTTAACGCAGAGGAAACTGCCCTTTTATATGCAGCGACGGCTTTAGGAGTTTCCCAAACTCCCCAAGGATTGTCTCACCTCGAAGGCAGCATGCAGGTATTGAGCGATCGCCTAACAGAAGCCCTCAAAAAACATGGGGGAGAATTACGAATGCGCCATCGCATCGAACAAATTATTGTCGACAAGGGCAAAGCAATCGGCGTAAAAATTCGCAACCTAAAAACTGGGGAAGTTTGGCAAGAAGAAGCAGAAGAAATTGTTGCTAATGTTACGGTACAAAACTTACAAGAATTGGTTGGAGATCGGGAGCGATCGCCATCCCTATCGCCTCCTTTTTTCTTACCGACTTCTTTTTTGAACTGGAAAAAATACCAATACAGAATCGATAAACTTCCTTCTCCTTCAGGGGCATTTGTCGTATATTTGGGAGTCGATCGTGCTGCCATTCCCGAAAATTGTCCGCCGCATTTACAATTTCTCTACGATTATAATGGCGAAATTGGCGAAAATAATTCTCTGTTTGTTTCGGTTAGCAAACCCGGTGACGGACGCGCATCCGAGGGGAAAGGAACGATTATAGCTTCTTCTTTTGTCCATACGCGTCAATGGTGGCGAGGGACAAAGGAAGATTACGAACAGTTAAAAGCCGACTATACCCGCGACGCGATCGCCCGTCTGGGAGACTATTTTCACCTCACCCCTGCAACTATCTTGCACCAAGAAGCGGCAACACCTCGTACTTTTGCCCATTTTACCGGACGCGCCGAAGGATATGTCGGTGGAGTCGGGCAGCGCCTTTCCACCTTTGGTCCCTTTGGTTTCGGGACGCGAACCCCCATCCAAAATCTTTGGTTGGTCGGAGATTCTACCCATCCGGGGGAAGGCACTGCGGGAGTCAGTTACTCAGCCCTAACAGCCGTCAGACAAATCTGCAACTGGTAGACGCTTCAGCAGGCTCAGCGCATCGCTGGTAACTGATTTATACTTGTGCGGGGGGAATTTCTAAAGTGCTTTCTACCTCAGAAGTCACATGAGAACCTTTTCCATTTGTTCCATGGTGTCCATTGCCATTACCTTCACGAGGTAAAATAACACCATAACCCCCATGATTTCGCATGTAGATGACATTAATTTCATTCGATTCGCTATTGCGAAAAACGTAAAAATCGTGGTCTACTAACTGCAACTGTATCAATGCCTCATCAATGGTCATGGGAGGCATGGCAAAATACTTCATGCGAACGACTTCAGGAGGTAATTCCGGCTGGCGATCGCCGATTAAATCTTTAAGATCCGATGCGATTGGGGGTTGTGTGGCGAGTTCTTCTGCTTTTGAAGTTTTGTGACTTTTGAGAAAATGCTTTTCTTTATATTTGCGGAGTTGGCGAGTAATCTTATCCGCTACCATATCGATACTCGCATATAAATCTTCGCTGCTTTCTTGCGCTCGAATCACGGTTCCGTTAGCGTGCACGGTCACTTCTGCTTTGTGGCTTTTACTAATTCGAGGATTCCGCGCTACGGACAGGTGAACGTCTACTTTAGTGGTAATGTTGTGAAAGTGCCGAACTGCATTTTCAAGTTTTTCTTGTACGTAAAGATGAATTGCGTCAGTGACTGTAATGTTATTGCCCTGAACTAACAGCTTCATATTGATTACTCCATTGAATAAACTTTAAGTCATTCCCCAAACAACTATAAGCAAACTATATGCAATGAATGCCTTGGTCAATCTGGGGAAAGGAGATTTTTCCGTTTTGCGTTGCGAACAACAGGCAGAAACGAAATTCAAACAGGCTTCTCGATCTACTTACTGTTTTTTTTCTTCAGGACACCAACAGATTTTCTTTTCGATCCTGCAATACATTCGCTTAGATTTTGACAATCTTCTTTGACAGTTTAACAATAATACGATTGCCTAATAGTCAGAAAGAAGATTTATGTCAAAAAGGAGATCTGAAGATATGATTCTGTTGGCTCGCTGGCTTGCTTCTCCTTGACTAATGGGGACTTCAAAGAGATGTCCGCCTCTTGATTAGAACAATTCGTTCGGGAGTTGAACGATTTGTGGAGAACGAATTATTTCTATATCTATTACCCTAACACTTTGTATTGTAGAGAACTCAACCCTGTTATTTCTCTTTACGATCTTTTGCATCCTTTGACATTTAGATACATTTTTTTCTTAACGATTTGTAATAACTCCGAAAATACACTTATACGACATCTAGTTCTCTGGATATGCAGTCAAGTGATGCTCGACACAGCCCTATTTTGAAGTTCCAGCCATTCTAGAGTTGAAATCAAAGTTTGAGAAATTTAATATCATATTCTACTTTCCAGCCGCGATCGATTAAACTCGATAATAGTAACGAAACATCTCGCACCATATCCGTGGGCTTTGATTTTACGGCGTAAAGCTAATTTGTGAATATTATCTCCGGCTGCCATTTTAAGAAAGCAATGAGTGATGGACAATGCCTCCAGTTTAAGAAAAATGCTCGATATCAGCGTCAATGTTGTGTTAAATATTGGGGATTAGTCCCTTATAAAATTGCTTGGGAAGAACAGCGATCGCTTGTTACAGAACGATTGTCAGATCCGAAACTCAACGATATCCTATTATTACTAGAACATCCTCCCGTCTATACTTTGGGAACGGGGAGTCGCGAGGAATTTTTAAAATTTAATCCCCAAGATAGCGAATGGGAACTCTATCGTACGGAAAGAGGAGGAGAGGTTACTTATCATTGTCCGGGGCAACTGATCGGCTATCCTATTCTTAATCTGCGTTATTATCATCAGGATTTACATTGGTATCTGCGTCAGTTGGAGGAGGTTATTATTCGCGTTGTGGCAAAATACGGCTTAATTGGAGAGCGAATTTCTGGGTTAACGGGTGTTTGGGTACAAGGGTATAAGGTGGCAGCGATCGCGATTAAAGTCAAGCGATGGATAACCATGCACGGTTTTGCGTTAAACGTTTGTCCCGATCTGTCCGGATTTTCTCGCATTATTCCTTGCGGAATTGAAGATAAACCCGTTGGTAGTTTGGCGCAATTTATTCCCGATATTCAAATCGAAAAAGTTCGAGAGGAAATTATGACTCAGTTTTCTGAAGTATTTTCAATTGAATGTGTTATTCATTAATAATTTATAATTGCTTGTCTTGAGCTTGTCGAAAAGTTCATTGAAAAAGTAATATTTTCAAGAGTTTGTTCTCTAATTGTTTCCTCAATTCCTTCTAGACTTTTGATTTTTTCAGAGTCAGTTTCCCCGTAAAGAATTTCTGCGATCGCTGTTATGGGGATCGATTCCCCTATCGAGAGTTCCTGCTTTGTTGTCTCTGTCTCCGATCGTAACAGCGCGATCGCAAAATTTAAGTTTCTGTCGGAATGGGTTCTGCTGAATTAACACGGACTTCCTCTTCCGTTGTTTTAGCAGCTTTGCCATTGTTTTTCGAGGCTTTTTCAGGTTGCGATCGCCCCAACAAAGAAAAATCCTTTCGGGTGGAAAACTGCGGTAAAATCTCGTGAATAAAGGCATCGGCAGCCTTAGAACGATAGCGAGTGGGATTGATAATCACCTCTAAAGTCCGCCTCACCGTAACGCTTTCAATCGTTGCTCGATGCAGGATTTTCATCCGCAATTCCTTTTCAATGGCCGAAACCGAAACAAAAGAAGCCCCTAAACCCGACTGCACGGCATTTTTAATCGCTTCGATAGAATTGAGTTCCATTTCAATTCTCAGCCGTTTGGGGTCAATTTCCGCACTGGCAAGTACGCGATCGATCACCTTGCGGATCGTTGATTGAGAATCAAGAGCAATAAAATTGAGCTTGTAGAGATCTTCTCGTTGAATCGTAGCGGATTTGGCGAGGGGATGAGACAAGGGTAAAATTAGTGCCAATTCATCTTCTGCGTAGGGCTGGATTTCTAAAATATCTTGCAACTCCGAAGGCACCTCCCCCCCAATAATTGCTAAATCTACCTGACCGTTAGCAACACTCCAAGAAGTCCGGCGGGTTGAATGAACTTGTAACTGTACGGCAACATCGGGATAATGCTGGCGAAATAAACCGATCATGCGCGGGAGGAGATAAGTTCCCGTCGTTTGAGAAGCCCCGACGATGAGAGTCCCCCCCTGTAAATTTTGCAAATCTTCGATCGCCCGACAGGTTTCCTGACAAAGACTGAGTATTTTTTCTCCATAATTGAGGAGGAGATGCCCGGCTTCAGTTAATTGTGCTTTGCGCCCACCGCGATCGAACAAATGAACGTCCATTTGTTTTTCGAGGTTCTGGACTTGCAAGCTGACGGCGGGTTGGGAAACATAGAGACTATCAGCCGCCCGTTTAAAACTACCTTCAGTCGAGATAGCCTTGAGGATGCGAAGTTGGTCGAGGGTGAACGGAATTTCCGACATAAGACCCAAAAAAAAAATAAAGGGTTTGGGGACTCCAACGATCGCAGGCCGATTCAACGATCTGATTTAATGAATTTATAGGTCAATCTTGCGCTTGTTGCGCGTCCCCTGCTGACTTTGACAGTATCACAACAGGGGAGCGCTTCATCTGAGAATCATCAGGTTTACTTAACCAAGCCTCGGGAAACCTTGCCTTTGCTGGATTATTAAAAAACATTAAATTGTTAAAAAACATTAAAAATGAGCGATTCATGGTTTACGGTCAGCCACGGCACGATGTTATTACTTTTGTTGGGTTTTGCGATCGCCCATAGTGGTTTGGCAGGGTTGCGAAATTGGGGAGAACGTAAAATTGGCGCGAGACTCTATCGGGTCGTTTTTGCTCTGGTCAGCATTCCCTTGGCAACCGTTCTCATTGTTTACTTTTTCAATCATCGCTACGATGGAGCAATCCTGTGGCAAGTGCAGGACATTCCGGCAGTCAAAACGATCGTTTGGAGTCTGAGTGCGATTTCCTTTTTCTTTCTCTATCCGGCGACTTTCAATCTCCTCGAAATTGCCGCCATCCAAAAACCGGAAATTCACCTCTACGAAACCGGGATCGTCCGCATCACCCGCCATCCGCAAATGGTGGGGCAGGTCATCTGGTGTATCGCCCATACGCTTTGGATTGGCAGTACTTTTACGATTTTGACCTCCTCGGGATTGATTGCCCATCATGTTTTTGCGGTTTGGCATGGCGATCGCCGGTGGCAGCAACGATATGGCGATGCGTTTCTCAAGGCGAAAGAACGCACTTCGGTCATTCCTTTCCATGCTATTATAGAAGGTCGCCAAGCCCTGCAATGGCAAGAGTTTCTTCGTCCTGCCTATCTAGGCGTAACAGCATTTATTGCCTTGCTTTGGTGGGGGCATCCGTGGTTAATGACCATCACCGCCCGAGTGCCGTGGTAGTTATCAGTTACCCGTCACCCGTTATCCATGTATTTTCGTTGGCACGGGATCCCAATTGGTTGTAGCATGATCCCAAGCCTCATAAAAAAAGCCCGTTTTTAAAACCCCATAAGAAAAATGCGCCATATCTGCGAATCAAATTTTGACCAGCACGTTTTAGGTTCGAGTCAACCCGTTCTCGTTCACTTCTGGGCTCCTTGGTGTAAATTGTGTCGCAATATTGAACCGATTTTGCTCCAGTGTCAGAACTATAGCGATCGCCCGATTAAAGTCGTGGGTATTAATGCCGATGAAAATCTGAAACTCGTGAATATCTACCGTTTAAAAATTCTCCCTACGGTTATTCTCTTTTCAGAAGGGCGAATCATTTATCGCGTTGATGGTTTCCCCGGACGAGATGAACTGCAACGCACTCTGTCGGGTTTAGTCGCGAGTCCAATGCAACAATCTGCTTGATTAAGGGATGTTTTCCCCGACAAATCAAAGATTCTGTATTATTGATTTTTGCCTGCTATTCAAGTATGAATAGCAGGTCTTTTAAGAGCATTTCTTTTAAAACTATTGCTCAAACAATTCGCTTTGAATAATACAGCCCTTTAATTTCTGAATTATAGAATCGTCCGGGGGATTCGGTCTCGCAAAAGTCTTCCCACGTTTCCGGCTCGACTTCTTCGTATTGATAAACCGCACCGTTGACAAATTCAACTTGCAAGAGTTCCTGCTGGGGATTGTAACCGATTGCGGCAGTACAATGAGAACGCGTTGCTTGTACGAAGAACGTTGAATTTTCTGTATTTTCTTCTAGGACGGGAATTTTATCGCTGGCGATCGCTGCAACTTCTTGGAGTCCGTCATAGGCCGCTTTCGGGGCTCGAACTTCTACATATTCCATATTGTCGCCGCGATCGATTAACAGGGCGAGCTTCTCATTATCGTGACCGATAGCGACTAAATTAGTGAGATCGATTTTATCTAAATTCATGCCTTGTCTCGCTCCGAACTTTTTCTCATCATACAAAAAAATGATTTTTTAGTCAATGATTTTCTGCCGCCAAAACCGAGACGATCGGAAGCTCCAGAATAAATGTCGCGCCTTGTTCGGGAGATGACTCGCAAGAAATACAACCCGCGTGTTTTTCAACAATAATTTGATGACTGATGGATAATCCCAAACCCACGCCTTTACCAACAGATTTAGTAGTAAAAAAGGGATCGAAAAGACGAGTTTGCAAATCTTCTGCAATGCCTTTGCCATTGTCACCAATACAGATTTGCACGCGATCGCCCTTCGCGACATCTGTTGTAATGTTGATTTGCGGTTTTTCGGCTTCCCATTCATCAAAGGCATCGATGGCATTATTTAAGAGGTGAAAAAAGACTTGATTTAACTGCCCCGGATAACAAGTGATATGGGGAATCTCTCCATAATTGCGCTCGATCGCGATTTCAGGGCGATCGTCGCGAGATTTCAAGCGATGTTGCAAAATTGAGAGGGTGCTATCGAGACCTTCGTGAAGATTGACCTGTTTGATTTCGGCTTCATCAAGGCGAGCAAAATTTCGCAAATTGAGAATAATCGTGCGAATTCGCTCCGATCCCGTTTGCATCGAAGCAATTGAATGCTGTAGGTCGGTTTGTAAAAAATCCAAGTCAATTTCATCGATTGTCTCTTGAATCGTTGCTTTGGGTTGCGGGTATTCCTGCTGATAAAGTGCTAATAAATTAAAAAGATCTTGAATATATTCGCTAACAGGATTAAGATTTCCGTAAATAAAATTAATGGGATTATTGATTTCATGAGCAATTCCGGCAACGAGTTGACCCAAACCCGCCATCTTTTCATTTTGTACCAATTGTGTCATCACTTGTTTTAGGCGATCGTTTTGCTTTTGCAGTGTTTTTTGCAATTTGCGGATGGTTAATTGATTTTGAATGCGAACGAGAACTTCGGCAAATTGGAAAGGTTTGGTAATATAATCAATTCCCCCGACCTCAAAAGCTTTTACTTTATCTTCAACATTATCTAAGGCACTTAAAAAAATAATGGGAATTTCTTTGGTTTTCGGTTCGCTTTTAAGATTTTCACAAACCTCATAGCCACTCATTTCTGGCATATTAATATCTAATAAAATCAAATCCGGCTGTACCGCTTTAGCTGCCAGAATTGCCATTTTTCCATTAATGGCAGGACGCACGCGATAGCCGCGCTTGGATAGCATGGTAGAAAGCAAACGAATATTGTCGGGAGTATCATCGACAATCAAAATATCAGCTTGGTCGGAATCGGTCATTTCAATTATCAATTATCAATTATCAATCCCATTGGGGAGACGATTCGAGCAACTCAGTTGCTTGGGTTGCGTTGAGAGGACGCGAAAAGAAATAACCCTGTCCGAAGTCACAATCAAGATTTTTCAATCGCTCGAGCTGCTCTCGAGTTTCAATGCCTTCTGCGACGGTATCGAGTCCCATTGTGCGAGCAATATTTATAATAACAGGAACGAGTCCGAGAGAAGAACTCGAATTGTTCCAACTGCCAATAAATGATTTATCAATTTTGAGGGTGTTGAGAGGAAAGCGATGGAGGTAATTTAAAGAAGAGTAGCCGGTTCCAAAGTCATCCAAGCAAATTTTGATGCGGCGATCGCGGAGTTGTTGCAATACCCTCGAAGCCCTTTGGTTGTCCATGATAACGCTTTCGGTAATTTCCAATTTGAGGCAGCAAGGATCGAGACAAGCATCGGCGATCGCGAGATCGATCCGTTCGAGCAAATCTTTACTGGCAAATTGTCTGACCGAAAGATTGACATTGATCGATAGGGTTGAAGTCCCCAAGCCTCGTTCTTGCCATTGTCGCAATTGTTGACAGGCTCGAGCGAGAACGGAAGAACCGATCGCGGCGATCGCGCCAGTTTCTTCAGCAATGGAGATAAAAAAATTGGGAGACAATAAACCTCGAGTGGGGTGCTGCCAGCGCACGAGCGCCTCGAATCCCGCGATCTTGCCCGAGGAGAGCGCGATAATCGGTTGATAGTAAACGGTGAATTCTTCTCTCGCGATTGCCCGTCGCAAATCGGTTTCGACTTGAAAAAAAGAAAGTGCTTCTTCGTGCAGAGAAGGATCGAAAATATGATATCGAGACTTTCCCAGGGCTTTCGCGCGATACATGGCACTATCTGCATCTCGCAATAAATATTCGGGCTGAGTATAATCGGGAGTCGCTTTGGCCATGCCGATACTGGCACTGAGAAAAATTTCTCGCCCTTGGATTTTAAAGGGTTGATTAAAGGAATCCAAAATAGTTTTGGCAACGTCAATGGCATCCTCAATTGACTCGATATCCGCGATCAGCATGGCAAATTCATCTCCACCCAATCGCGCTAAAGTATCGGTGGGTTTGAGAAATGCTTGTAAATGACGAGCCAGAGAAATGAGAAGTTCGTCTCCAATAGGATGGCCTAAAGAATCGTTAATAACTTTAAAGCGATCGCAATCGAGAAATAGGAGGGCAAATTTTCTTTGTTGGCATTCATGTAATTCTAGAAGTAAATGCTTGAGTTGCTGCATGAAAAACACGCGATTGGGCAATTCCGTCAGGGGATCTTGCATTGCCATTTTTTTGAGTTGGGCATTGGCAATTTCCAACTCTTGCGTGCGCTGTTGTACTCGTTTTTCTAACTCGGCATTCAGTTGTAAAATTTTTTGTTTGGCAGTTTTGAGTTCCAGTTGGCTTTTTACGCGAATTAAAACCTCTTGGACTTGAAACGGTTTATTGATAAAGTCAACGCCACCGACGGAAAAAGCCTTGACTTTATCAACAATATCATCGAGCGCACTCAAAAAAATCACGGGAATGTTAGTGGTTTGCGGATCGGCTTTCAATGCCAGACAGACTTCATAACCGTCGATTTCCGGCATCATAATATCGAGTAAAATCAAATCTGGCGCCATGCGGCGAACTGCATTCAGGGCAATTGTGCCGTTAATCGCCTGACGAACCTTGTATCCTTCTTGAGCGAGCATCACGGAAAGCAAGCGGAGGTTTTCTGGCGTATCATCCACAATCAGAATATCGGCAATGGGGGGGAAATTTTTTTGCTCCACGGTTAATTCAATAGAGGATTGATAATCGATCGTTTTTTGTTATTTATTGTTCTATATCTTGTTTTGCTAGTTCCATCAAAACATCGAAGCGAAATTCCTCAACCAGATTGGTCAGTGCCATTTCTAAGTTAGAATGTTCTTCAGGAATTTGAGCGATTGCTTCGTGAATTAAGCGATCGCTACATTGAACCGATGCTTCGTAAAGTTGTTTTCTCCAAGTATCCGGCATTACTTGTAGTGCGGAAGGGTTGAGGGATAAATCGTTATTCTCTACTCGATTATCTTTAATGAGTGATTCGGATTTCCATCCTCCTAAAGTATTCGGCGAGCTTGTTGCCCGTTCGTCAATATATTGTACCCCGATATATTTTTCCATTTTGGCGAGTAATTCTTCTTCTTGAAAAGGTTTGCTCAAAAAATCATCGCATCCTGCCGCTAAAGCCTTTTGTCGATCTTCAGCAAAAGCGCTAGCCGTTAAAGCAACAATGGGAACGCGCCCTCGAGGGCGATCGAGGTTAAAAGAAGAATCTTCCCCCGCTCCCGATGCCTCCGATACTCCTCTTCCTCTCTCTCGATCGCGAATTTGCTTTGTGGCTTCGTAACCGTCCATTACGGGCAT
The DNA here is from genome assembly GCA_017746715.1 of Cyanobacteria bacterium SBLK. GTDB lineage: Bacteria > Cyanobacteriota > Cyanobacteriia > Cyanobacteriales > Spirulinaceae > CCY15215. The sequence continues at coordinate 15,956 of JAGHZQ010000086.1, read as the reverse complement.
CTGCATGTCCATCCAGATAAAATGAGGATGCCACGATTCCCACAAGGTGATGGCCTCGACTCCATTGACCGCAGTTTTCGTCTCAAATCCCAAAGCCCCGAGCAGATTGACCAGCAACAGGCGATTATTTTGCCGATCCTCAACAACCAAAATGCGATACGCGTCCTCGGCAAAATTGGGATTGGCGATCGCTTTTAGGAGTCTTTTCGGATTGATTGCGGCTTCGGACTGGCGTTCTTGAGAAATGCGGATGGGAATCTCAAAAAAGAATTTCGAGCCTTCCCCAACTTCGCTAACCAAATTCAATTCTCCCCCCATCAAACGCGTGAATTGCAAGCTGATGGGCAGCCCCAACCCCGTTCCTTCAGCAACTTGAGTCCCTTTTTTCGTCTGTCCGAACGCTTCAAAAACGGTCTCGATTTCTTCCGCGGCAATACCGCATCCCGTATCTTCAACTTCAAAGTAAAGGGTTGGCTGTTCGCTCCCCCCTGCTCCCATCGTTGAAAAGCGAAGCATCTTCTGGCTTTCCTCCTTTTGAAGAGGGGCGGGAGGGGGATTTAAGGGGGGGACCCGCAGGACGGGGGGATTAACGGGTGACGCTTCGACGGGCTCGGGGCATCGCGGGTGACGGGTGACTGATAGCCGTACGAACCCCGTATCGGTAAATTTAATGGCATTTCCAACCAAGTTAATGAGGACTTGGCGGAGTTTTTGTAAATCCGTGAGAATGTATTGGGGCAGATCGCCATCGCGATCGCAAATTAACTCGATATTTTTGCTCCTAGCTTTCAGGCGAAACATATCTTCTAAGCTATCCAACAAGTGATGGAGATTAAACGCATCTTCGTTAAATGTTGCCCGTCCTGCTTCAATTTTGGACATTTCCAACACATCATTAATAAGTGCTAGTAAATGTTCCCCACTGCGATTGATAATATTGAGATGCTCTTGTTGATCGCCATGAAGATTTCGATCTCGTACCATCAATTGCGTAAATCCTAAAATCGCATTGAGAGGGGTTCGCAACTCGTGACTCATGCTCGCCAAAAACTCGCTTTTTGCTTGGTTGGCAGTATCGGCATCTTCTTTGGCGATTTTTAGAGCTTCTGATTGTTGTTGCATGCGAGCGAGTAATTCGGCTTGTTGGAGGGCAATTCCCATTTGCGTGCCGATTTGCACGGCCATATTAATTTCTTCTTCTTGCCAATGTCGGGGGGCAGAATTTTGATAGGCTGCCAGAAGTCCCCACAATTTTGAGGTGGAGCGCTCTTCTTCCCCCTCTTTCTTCTGTAGGGTGGTGAAAATGGGGACGGTGAGATAAGCGCGAACCTGATAGCTTTCTAGCATTTCCACATAACACGCTTCAAATCCCGCCGTATGAATATCTTGCACGCAAAGATAGCGAGTGCCTTGACGGTATGACCCTCCTTGGGTTTGTTGCAAATAAGTATCTTCGAAAATAGGGGCTTGGCTTAGAGCTTGTAAAGAACAAGTTTCCGGTATCATCGTATCGATCGCGCTGTCGCGATCTTCGCAGATTAGAGGTCTCCAGCCTTCTCCCACATTTTCGGCGACGACTTCTCCGCTCCAATCGGGATGAAAGCGATAAATAATAACTCGATCGCAATTCAAAACCCGACGCAATTCGCGGGTGGTCACGTTGAAAATGGTTTCGATCTCGAGGGTGCGACGCATCCGTTCGATAATGGTGGCGATTGCCACCTCTCGTTTGACACTCTCTTTTAAAGCCTCTTCCACGCGCTTGCGTTGGGTAATATCCGTCGCGGTTCCCGTAATGCCAATAACCCGTCCCGATTCATCCCGCACGGCGATCGCGTTGACGAGCAAATAAATCCAGCGATCGTCTTTAGCGCGATATTTCTGTTCGTGCTGTCTGAGGGCTTCTCCTTGCAACACCCGCAAAAATTTATCGGCATTCTCTTTGCGGTCTTGGCGGGAAATAAACTGCCAAAAGGGACGATGGAGAACGTCTTCGGGCTGGTAGCCGCAAATCCGGGTCATGGCAGGATTGACAAAGGTATAGCATCCTTGACAATCCATCGACCAGATGATGTCTCGAGAGGTCTCCACCAAGTCGCGATATTTCTTTTCGCTATCCCGCAGGGCAATTTCCGCCTGTCGCCGATGGGTGACATCGCTAAAAATTCCGAGAATGTGGGTAATTTCTCCGGATTTATCGGTAATGGGGGCTTTTGTGGTTTGCAGCCACATCTTCTCTTTTTCCTTGGGGCGCTCGATCTCTTGCTCTGGATAAGTCACTGCACGTTTGGCTTGCAGGACTTGTAAGTCCTCTTCGTGCCAAGCGCGAGCGATATCTTCTGGAAAAACTTCCCAGTTATTGCGACCCAATAATGCCTCTCGCGATACTTCCAAGGTTTCTTCGCTAAATCGATTCCAAATCTCATAACACAATTCGTTGCGAACATCTTTCACGAGGACGCCGACAGGAAGATGGTCGATGATCGCATTGAGAAAGCGCTTTTGTCTGGCAACTTCTTCGGCCAGTCGCTTGCGATCGCTAATATCGTTGGTGACGAGGGTAACGCAGGTTTGCCCTTGCAAGTCGATGAGTTCGGCCGAGAGCAAAAGGGTTTTAATGCGACCGGATTTGGTACGAAATTCGACTTCGAGGTTGCGAAGGATGCCATTTTGCGTTTCGAGTTGGTGGAGAAAGCGATCTCGCTGCTGGAGATCGAGCCAAATTTCTAAATCTTGGGATCTCGAGCCGATAACTTCTTGCGGTGCATACCCCAATAATTCGAAAAAACTATCGTTTGCATCGAGATAGCGTCCTTCGGGAAAGGTTTTGATGGCGATAGCATGAGGACTCGAACGAAAGGCTTTGGTAAATTTTTCTTCGGAGATCCGTCGATTTTCTTCCGCTTGTTTTTGCTGAACCATCGCCCCGAGTTGGGCGGCGATCGCGATCGCCAATTCACACCAACGGCAATCATAGATTGTTTCGGTGCTGAAAAACGCTAAAACAGCAAGGGCATTGTCCAGGGGGGGCTCGTTTCCCCTCGGGCGATCGGGTCGATTGTCGAAGGGAGAGAGAGCGGTTGAGTTCGCGATCGCCACGGGAACGGCTAAAACGCTCTGAAAATCCTTCTCTCGAGAGAGAGGGAGCGAAACGAGGGCGGCCAGTTCTTCTGCCCCTTGCAAGCATTCCGGTTGGCATGTCTCCCACACCCGGCCGATTAATCCTTGTGTTTTGGGTAAAGCGATCGCCTCGGGATTCGCAGGAACATTAGCAGGCGAATCCGGCATTTTTGCCGACCACGTTCGAGCGCATTGTAGAGAATGAGCATCCGCCTCGATCCAAGCCTCGGCATAACCTGCCCCAATGGTTTGACAAACGCGATGCAAGGTTTCTGCTAAAGCCGTTGTAAAATCGGGATAGCGGGCAAACGAACGACTCAATTCAAGGAGGAGTTGCGTTTCTTTTTGAGCTAAAGTGCGTTGTTGAATTTCGGCTTTAAGTTGAGTATTTTGTGTTTCGAGTTGCTGCTGGAGTTGGCGAATTGTAAGTTGATGATGAATTCGTGCTAAAACTTCGTTGGTTTGAAAGGGTTTGGTAATATAATCTACACCGCCGACTTCAAACGCTCTAACTTTTTCATCAGCGCGATCGATAACGCTAATAAAAATAATCGGAATATCTTGGGTACGCCGATCTTTTTTGAGTCGTTCGCAAACCTCATAGCCGTTAATTTTTGGCATGAGAATATCCAGTAAAATTAAATCGGGCGGTGCGGCAAAAGCCGCATTTAAAGCCAGCTCTCCAGAAATCGCCCGACGAACGCGATAGCCTTGTTTTTGTAATAATCGCGCTAAAAATTTGAGATTGCTGGGCTGGTCGTCTACAATGAGAATTGTAATTGTTTTTTCCATAATTAAAGATGTACTATATTCAATTATTTGATTTTATTATTTTTTGTTATTTTCTATGAATTTTTGGGTAATGCGAACCATAATGTCAAATCGAGAATCTTCATATAAATTGCGGAATTCTTCTGCTAAAGCAGGAGCGCGATCGTGCATTTCCTCGATCGCTTTTAAGGTTGCTTCTTCATTAATTTCGCTGGCATGGCGATAAAAATTTTCGATCCAAGCGAACGGCATTTTTTTGAGTTCCGAGAGAAAAAACAGATCCGAACGCTCTGCTAGAGGAGAAGTACGACTGAAATGTTCGATCGCTGCCAGATTATCAAAACGGTAAGAGATACCCAGGTGGTTGGCGATTTTGTCCAGTAATGTCGCTTCTCGAAATGGCTTATGAATAAAATCATTACACCCGGCTTCTATCATTGTTCCTCGTTGTTCCTCAAAAATACTTGCAGTTAAAGCAATAATAATGGTTGCTTGCACTGAGCGAAGCCGAAGTGTTGGTTGTCGATCGTTCCCCTCTTGCTCTCCCCCTCTTGGGTCGGGGTTAGGGGGTGGGTCGGGGTTGGGGGTGGGTTGTTCTCGCTTGCGAATTTCTCGAGTGGCTTCGTAACCGTTCATAATTGGCATGCGCGTATCCATGAGAATTAAATGAGGCGACCAAGTTTCCCAGATGGCGATCGCTTCTTTTCCATTCCTTGCTTCTCTCACTTTGAATCCTATGGGTTTTAGTAACTTTTTTAAAAGCAAGCAATTTTCTCGCGTATCATCAACCACTAAAATCCGATAGGCGATCGCGGGCTGGTGCAGGCCGATAACCCTTTGGAGCGGTGCTTTACTCTCGGGAAGGGTCTCGATAATCGAGGAAACGATATAAAATTCAAAAATACTCCCTTGCCCCAAATTGCTCCGCACGGAAATTTCTCCCCCCATCAAGGTAATAAATTGGCGGGTAATTGTTAATCCCAACCCAGTTCCTTCTACAGCTTTTCGTCCGGCCTCGGCTTGTACGAATGCGTCAAATAAGCGATCGATTTCTTCCATCTCAATTCCGCATCCCGTATCTTCAATCTCGAAGTAAATTTTGTTATTGGTGTCTTGGTGCGCGTTCCCTCCCCCCTGTGTCGCACCGCTTATGAGTTGTTGGTTGCTTGCACTGTGCTGCGGCAAGCTCAGCAGCCGCGAAGTCGAAGTGTTGGTTGTTGGTCGATCGCACTGAGCGTTCGTACCGAAGTGTTGGTTTCCTACTCTTAATGTAACCGAACCGAAATCTGTAAATTTAATGGCATTATTGAGGAGATTGATCAAACAACTGCGAAGTTTCTTTTCATCGGTTTTAATATAATGGGGCACGTCATTAGCGATCGCAAAATTGAGATGAATTCCCTTACGTTCTGCTGCCAATAAAAACATGGCCTCTAAATTATCGAGGAGTTGGTAAAGATCGAAAGCATTTTCCTGAAAAATAATGACTCCCGATTCAATCTTTGATAAATCTAAAATATCGTTAATTAAACTGAGTAAATGTTCTCCACTGCGATTGATAATATTTAAATTTTCCAATTGTTCGTCTTCAATTGTTGTATCTCTGCTCATGAGTTGAGTAAAACCCAAAATAACATTGAGAGGCGTGCGGAGTTCGTGACTCATATTTGTTAAAAATTCGCCCTTCGCACGCAGAGCACGTTCGGCAGACAGTTCGGCCTTTTTGCGTTCGTCAATTTCTTGTTGCAGCTTTCGATTCTGTTCTTCTCGTTCTTGTTGTAATTGTCGGATAGTTAGCTGATTTTCAACTCTGGCTAAAACTTCAGGAACTTGAAAGGGTTTAGTGATATAATCGCTACCGCCAATTTGAAACGCGCGGACTTTATCTAAAGCGTCATCTAAAGCACTGATAAAAATTACTGGAATTTCTGCAGTTTGAGGATCGGCTTTTAATTTTTCGCAGACTTCATAACCATTCATATCTGGCATTTTAATATCGAGTAAAATTAGATCGAGCGTGCCCGATTGTGCGACTCTCAAAGCCATAAATCCATTAATGACCCCGCGCACTTTATATCCTTCTCGGGACAATGTAGCCGATAAAACTTGCAGATTTTCTGGGGTATCGTCAACAATGAGAATCTTACCTTTCATAAACTGTATTGTTTGTTGTCTGTTGTTTAAAGCCTAATAAATCAACACTACAGGTCAAGTCACTCATAACTAATATTCAATAGCATCGAGAAGTTCGATAATGCGATCGCAGCGAAATTGTCTGGCAAGGTCGGCAAGATGGGTGCCAACCTCGCCTTGAGATTGGGGAAGTTCGCGAATGAGATGCAAAATTTGCTCGTCATCGGCAACTTCTGCCGCACGGTATAATTGCTGCAACCATGAGGAAGGGAAAGAGGCTAATTTATCTGAAGTTAGAGAAAAATCTCCCGATGTCCGGACGGATTTTGGAGGAGGAGTCGCTCTTGTTTCATAAAGATAGCGCACTCCTAAATGAGTTGCCATTTTCTCAAAGAGTTCTTCGGTTTGAAAGGGTTTGCGAATAAAATCGTCACATCCTGCCGCAAGAGTAACGGCACGATCGCGATCGAAGGCGCTGGCTGTTAAAGCAATAATAGCCGGTGCTTGACCTTCCAAACTCCCGCGAATTTGTTGGGTTGCTTCATAACCATCCATAACGGGCATCCGCATGTCCATAAAAATGAGATGGGGTTTCCATGCTTGCCATTGCGCGATCGCTTCCGCGCCATCGATTGCCTCTCTTACCTCAAATCCTAAAGGAGAGAGGAGATTCAGGAGAAGCTGGCGGCTTTCCCAGCGATCGTCGGCGATGAGAATGCGGTAAATTGTTTCCTTGTCTTCTAATCCCACGATCCGTTGATGAGGGCGTTCTGTCTGGATGGAAGCCGCATCCAAAATCCCAATCTCAATATTGAAGAAAAACGTACTGCCTTCCTTTAAGGTACTCCGCACCCCGATTTTTCCACCCATGAGTTGCACGAATTGGCGGCTGAGAGGCAATCCCAATCCCGTTCCTTCCTGAGACTGCCTGCCGGTTTCGGTTTGCACGAAAGGTTCAAAAAGCAATTCGAGTTCTTCTGAGGCAATTCCCGCCCCCGTATCCTCGATTTCAAAGTAAAGTTGGTCGTTGGTTGTTGGTTGTGGGATCTCCCCTTCTTTTTCCCCCTTACTTAGGGGGGATTGGGGGGTTAGGGGGGATTGACGGGTGACGGATAATCGCACAAATCCCGACTCTGTAAATTTGAGAGCGTTACCGAGTAAATTGATTAAAACTTGACGGAGTTTCCGTTGGTCGGTTCGCACGTATTGGGGGACATCCTCGGCAATCTCAAAAAATAGCCGTACATTTTTCGATTTGGCTTTAAACTGCAACATGGCTTCGAGAGAATCGAGCAGGGCATATAGATCGAAGTTGCTTTCGTCGAGAGTAATGCGTCCCGCTTCGATTTTTGCCATTTCGAGGACATCGTTAATCAGGGTCAGCAAATGTTCGCCACTGCGTTTAACGATTTGTAATTGTTCGCGGCGATCGCTCGATATCGTTTCGTCATTCACCAATAATTGAGCAAATCCGAGAATGGCATTGAGGGGCGTTCTCAATTCGTGGCTCATATTGGCGAGAAACGAACTTTTGGCTTTATTGGCTTGTTCTGCGGCTTCTTTTGCCTCTTGCAGGGCGGCTTCGGCTTGTTTGCGCTGGGTAATGTCGCGGGCGACCCAAATTGCCGATCGCTCCGGTAAGGGGGAAATACTGGCAGAAAACCAGAGTTCGCGATCGCCGGCGGGCAAGCTATAATCTAAATTAACCGTTTCTTGTTCTCTCACCACCTGTCGCACTCGTTCGAGCCACGTTTGAATATTTTCATGACGCAAGAAGCGCTCTACCGTCAGTTCGAGGGGATTTTCGAGGGAAATTTCGAAATAATGAGGATTGGTGGGGGCAATATCGATATTACCCATTTCATCCACGATGAGAACAATATCGGTCATGGCCTCGAAAATCGCGCGAATTTTTTGTTCTGAGGCGCGTAGTTTTTGCGTGAGGGCATTGCGTTCGGCAATTTTTTCTTCGAGTTTTTGATTGGCCGCCGTTAATTCGAGAGCGCGTTCGATGGCTTTGCGCTCTAAGGTTGTGTTTAATTGCTGGAGAAAGCCATTCTGTTCGGCGAGTTGTTTTTGCTGATGGTGGTATTCGAGGGTTTCCCAGATAACGCCGTGCAATTCCTCCCGCTGCCAAGGTTTGGCGATGTAGCGAAAAATTCCCGCTTTATTGATGAGATTGCCGATAATTTTGGCATCGGTTTCTCCCGTTAATAAAATTTTTAAGATTTGAGGGGCGATTGTGTGGAGCTTGACGAGCAATTCTTCTTGTTGGATTCCCAAGAGAAGGCGATCGCAAATAATGAAGGGGATTTCTCTTCCTTCTGCTTGTAAATTTTCCAAAATTTCCAAGGCTTCTTCGCCAGTTTCGACCAATTCGATGGCGTAGCGTTCTGCTGGTGGGAGATTTTTATCGCCTTCTTCTCGAGGGAGCCTCGCATCATGACTCTCCAATTCTTCTCGCAGTTGCTCTTGCAGGGCGATTAAAATCGATCGCTCTGTATCGACACAAATAATGGTTTGTTTATCCATTCTTCATTCTTAACCGTTGGTTCGCGTTCGTCGGCGCGCTTTCAATCGAATGTCATGACGAACTCTATTTTAGCGCTTTCAACAATCGAGAATTTTGAAGAGAACGATCTTGCAGGCTGATAAAAATTTTGCTTTTCCCTAAATCTTTTTTTCGGAGTTCTTGGCTTGTTATTTGGGTTAGGATGAGATTGGACGATCGAGAAAAGCAACCAATTTTTTCAGTTCGATATTACCACCGCTAATCGTTACGCCGATACGCTTTCCGGGGGAGCGAACGATGCGTTCGAATAAGGCTGTTGCAGCTAATGCTCCCGTCGGTTCGACGACAATTTTTAAGCGTTCCCAAAGGAAAAACATGGTTTCTAAAAGGGCGCGATCGCTTACCGTTACCATGTCATCAACGTATTCTAAAATAATGGGAAAGGTAAGCGATCCCAAAGATGGAGTTCTCGCACCGTCTGCGATGGTATTGGGATTTTCAATACGCTGCAAAGTCTTGCTGTGAAACGATCGCGTGCCGTCGTCTCCAGTTTCCGGTTCGACCCCGATGACACGACAATGGGGCAAGAGGGTTTTGGTCGCGATCGCGCAGCCGGAAAGTAATCCACCCCCACCACAACACACTAACAAGAGATCCAAATTTCCGACTTCTTCAATGAGTTCTTTGGCGGTCGTTCCTTGTCCGGCAATCACGTGAGGGTGATTGTAGGGAGGAATAAGGGTCGAGCCGCGTTCTTGGCAGAGTTTGAGGGCAACTTTTTCGCGAATGGCTTCGGCGCGATCGTAGAGAATAATTTCCGCGCCATAGCCTCGGGTTGCCGCGATTTTAACCTCTGGGGCATCCCTCGGCATCACGATCGTGGTGGGAATCTCGAGGAGTTTGCCGGATAAAGCGACGGCTTGGGCGTGATTCCCAGAAGAATAAGTGACGACTCCTTTTTGTTTTTTTTCTGGAGACAGTTGAGAGAGAGCATTATATGCACCTCTGAACTTAAATGCACCGATGCGTTGAAAATTCTCGCATTTGAAAAAGACTTGACTTTGGGTTCTTTCGTTAAATTGCCGGGAAGTCATGACAGGAGTGCGATGGGCGACTCCCTCGAGGCGATCGGCGGCGGCTTCGATGTCTGCGTAGGTTATCATAGCTCTAGATTGGGTTCGATGCCTGCTGCGCGTAATTGGGCAATGAAGCGATCGGCGCGTTCTCGTTCTTGTTGGGCGCGTTCTCGTTCTTGTTGGGCGCGTTCTCGTTCTTGTTGAACCAATTCCGATCCCCAAGATAAAAGCGTGCCATTTTCATCCCACCAACGCAACCAGTTTCCCTCTCGATTGCGTCGCGTCCCCTGCCAAAGTCCCAAAAATAAGGAAAGTTCGGGAATCCAATAACGATTTTCGCGATTGGGCGTTTCTTCGCGATAGCGTCCGGAAGTATCGGGACGATAGACCTCGAAAATGCCCTCTGCCAGATTGAAGATAGCATAAGTCGGCACGCGCAAAATCTGTTCGTAGAAGAACCATTTACCGGGGGGATAGGTGGGTTTGGTGGAGTATTCCGTGCCTTCGGTTTCCGAGAGGAATTCCATGACGATCGCGGGGATATCCCCTTGCAGTTGGGGGGTATAGCTGCGATCGATGTCTGCTCTCGTGACGCGGATGGAAGGGACGTAGAACCAATCGGGGGCTTTGACGACCATTTTGCCATTTACGGTGGCGCAGATGCCGTAATTCGTGCCGGTGAGGACATTTTCCGAGATTCTGCCTGCGAGTTCCAGACTTTCGCTGAGAGCTTCGGCGAGGAGGGGTTGGTTGATGTTATCCACGGGGTCGTCGGGAAGGATATAGTCTTCAGGTAACTTTTCCCACTTAATTTCGAGGGGAACGCTTGTTGTTATCATGCCAAGAATTGAGGAAAGATTCAAGATTCGCTTTTCTGCTATTCTACAGGTAAAAAGGGGGAGCGATCGCGCGATGGCGACAACGGAAACAATGGCAAACTCAACCCAACCGAAATCTTGGCAGTGGCAAGGGTTTGAGATTTGCTATCAAAACTGTGGCAATGAAGGAGTTGCGGTGATTCTCATTCACGGTTTTGGGGCATCTTGGGGACATTGGCGCAAAAATATTCCCGTTTTAGGGGAAACGATGCGCTGTTATGCGATCGATTTAATCGGTTTTGGCGGTTCTGCGAAACCCAAACCGGGGGTAGAAATTGAATATACGTTTGAGACTTGGGCGCAACAAATCGCCGATTTTTGTCGGGAAGTGGTGGGAACTCCGGCTTTTTTGGTGGGGAATTCTATCGGTTGTATTGTTGCCATGCAAGCGGCGGTTTCCCATTCTGATTGGGTGTTAGGCGTTGCGGCGATTAATTTTTCTCTGCGTTTATTGCACGATCGCAAGCGTCAAGGATTACCATGGCATCAACAACTTTCTGCCCCCATCATGCAGCAGTTACTCAAACAAAAATGGTTCGGACATTTCTTTTTTCAACAGTTAGCCAAACCCAAATTTGTTAAAAATGTTCTCTTGCAAGCATATCATCGCCAAGAAGCGGTTACGGATGAGTTAATCGATATTTTAATGAAACCTGCCGCCGATTCCGGGGCTGCGGATGTTTTTATTGCGTTTACCAACTATTCTCAGGGTCCTTTGCCCGAGGATTTGATTCCAATTTTACCTTGTCCCGCGATCGTTTTGTGGGGGAAAGAAGATCCTTGGGAACCGATTGAGTTAGGGCAAAAATTCGCCGAGTTTTCAACAATCGAACGGTTTATTCCTCTGGAAGAATTGGGGCATTGTCCCCAAGATGAAGCACCGGAAGTAGTCAATCCGATTTTACGGGAGTGGATTGAAGCCGTTTCAAAAAGATAATTTTTGAGTAATCGTGAAGGCTCGAAGAAGCGGGGCAATCGCGATAATTGAATTTATTTGGTGTTAACTGATATGGACGCAACTGGTCTCGAACCAGTGACCTCTACGATGTCAACGTAGCACTCTAACCAACTGAGCTATGCGTCCTCGGATTTATTAGTATAGCAAAATTAAACCGAAATTTGTCAAGGGAGAGGAAAATCTTTTTTGCAATGCGGGGAAGCGATCGCATTAACCCGAAACGATTTACACCAGAATGCAGATCGGTTACGATCGATATTCGTGCAAGAAGGAGTCATATCGTGCCTCGCGGAGTCAGAAAAAATCGCAAGAAGAAAACTTCGGAAAATAATGGATCTGCCCAATTATCTCTCCTCGACTCCCTCGAAAAGGCGGGGGAAAAGTTGGATATTCCCGCGATGGAAACGTGGCTGTGGGATGCGGCGTGTAAGATACGAGGGGCAACGGATGCGCCTAAGTTTAAGGATTTTATCCTGCCTTTGATTTTTTACAAGCGTCTTTCGGATGTTTTTGACGACGAGTACGAGAAATGCGCGGAAAAGTTTGGGGGTGGGGAGTTGGCTCGGGCTTTTATCGAAGCCGATCGCCAAGATGCGTTACAGAATAATCGGGCAGCGATCGTTCGCTATTATATCCCGCCAGAATACACTTGGGACAAGATTCGCTTTCATCCCAAGGACGGTTTAGGGGAGTTCGTTACGACGGCGATGCGAGAGGTGGCGCGGTTGAATCGGGATTTATCCGGGACTCTGACCCTTAAAGATTATAACGAAAAGCAGAGCAATCAGCGCATTTTGGATGACGATCGCCTTTCGGCTTTAATTGAGGTGGTCAGTCGCCATCGTTTGGGGTTGAAGAATACCAATGCGGATATTTTAGGGGAAGCATACGAGTATTTGCTCAGGAAGTTTGCGGAGGGACAGGGACAAAGTGCGGGGGAGTTTTTAACGCCGTCGGAGGTGGGTTGGTTGATTGCGGAGATTATCGATCCCGAACCTTATACGACGATTTACGATCCGACTTGCGGATCGGGACGGTTATTGATTAAGCCCCGTTTGGTGTTCAATCGCAAGCATCCGGGGGAGGAAAGTAAGGCACCTCGCTTATTCGGGCAGGAGTTAAATCCGACGACTTTTGCGATCGCGAAAATGAATATGTTTTTACAGGATTTTACCGATTCTCGTATTGAAATTGGGGATACGTTTCGACAGCCGAAGTTTATTGCGGGCGATCGCTTGGTGAAGTTCGATTATATTGTTTCCAATCCCATGTGGAATCAGGATAATTATGATTCCGACTTTTATGAGAACGATCCTTTTGCTCGGTTTGAGGAGGGGGTTGCGCCCAAAAATACGGCGGATTGGGGTTGGATGCAGCATATTTGGGCATCTTTGAAGGAGAATGGTCGGGCGGCGGTGGTGTTGGATACGGGGGCGGTTTCTCGGGGTTCGGGGAGTCAGCAGACGAATAAGGAACGGGATATTCGCAAGGTGTTTGCGAGCGATCGCGTGGAGGGGGTGATTTTGTTACCGGAAGACCTTTTTTACAATACGACGGCTCCTGGGGTGGTTATTTTGCTCAATCATCAGAAGCCGGAGGATCGCAAGGGTCAAGTTTTGTTAGTGAATGGGTCTGAGTATTTTGTGAAGGGCGATCCGAAGAATATTTTAACGAAGGAGGGGATTCAAGTTATAACGAAAGTTTATCGCAATTAGGAGGCGCGGGAACGGCTGAGTGCGATTGTCTCTCTGGAGGAGTTACGGGAGGCGGATTACAATCTCAGTCCTTCTCAGTTTGTGGATGTGAGCGAGAAGGTGGTACATCGTTCTCTGGTGGATATTTTAGCGGATTTGGAGCGGGCGAAGGGGGAGAGGGAGGAGAGCGATCGTGCTCTGTTTGGGGTGCTTTCTCTTTTGGGAATGGGGGAAGGGGAGAATGGGAGGAATGGGGAGAATGGGAGGAATGGGGAGAATGGGAGGAATGGGGGAATGGGGGAATGGGAGAATGAGGGGCGGGATTGAGCGTACAATGGAAAAGATTGCTTGGAGGATTTGAATTGTGTCGCAAACGATTACTAAGGAAGATTTGCTGCTGGAACGGTTTAATCTTTTGTCGTCGGAACGTCAGCAACAATTATTGAATTTTGCTGCCTTTTTACTGTTTCAGGAAAAACAACAACATGAGGAAAATGAGGGTGCGGAACAAGAACCGATTTCGTTTTTGGAATCTGCTAAGGATTTGATCGGGCGCGTTGATGGGGGTCCGGGAGATTTGGCGACTAATAAGGAATATTTGAAAAGACTTGGCTCAAAATGAAACAATCTATCTTAATTGATACGGGTCCATTGGTTGCACTCATTAGTCGTCGGGAATCTTATCATAAGTGGGTCACTCAACAAGTGGCTAATTTGCCATATCCTTTTTTGACTTGCGAGGCAGTGATAACGGAGGCTTGTTTTCTGTTACATGATGTCTATAATGGTGAGGATACTGTTATGGAGTTTGTTAGCACTGGCAATATTCAAATTCCTTTTCAATTAACGGCTGAAAGTGAATCCATCAGAGTTTTAATGAAGCGCTATCAAAATGTGCCGATGTCTTTTGCCGATGCTTGTTTGGTGAGGATGAGCGAGTTGATTAAAGGCAGTTGTATTTTGACTTTAGATAGCGATTTTCGCGTTTATCGTAAAAATCGGAATGAAGCGATCGATCTGATTATTTCTGATGAGATAGGGAAAGGATAGGAATGAAAGAAATACAAGTTCCCGAACATTGGAAAGTTGTAAAATTGGGAGAATATTGCGAAAAACCTCAGTATGGCTATACAGCAAGTGCAATCGAACAAGATAGCGGGTATAAATTATTAAGAATTACGGATATTCAAGATGGCAGAGTGCAATGGGATAATGTGCCATATTGTGAAGTTGATGAGACTAAAATTGATAAATATGTTTTGTTTCCCGGTGATATAGTCATTGCTCGTATTGGAGCAACTACAGGAAAATCTTTCTTAGTTCGTGAATGCTGTAAGTCTGTGTTTGCTTCTTATCTTATTCGTGTCAAGGCAAAAGATAAATTATTAGCAGAGTTTTTGAATTTTTATTTTGATAGTTCTAATTATTGGAAGCAAATCAATGCTAACAAAGGAGGAAAATTAAAAGGTGGTGTAAATATTCCAATCATTAAAAACTTACTGATTTATCTCCCTCCAATTGCGGAACAAAAAGCGATCGCGCGGATTCTCAGAACCATCCAGAAAACCAAAGAAACCCGCCAGCGAGAGTTAGAATTGGAACGAGAACGCAAAGCCGCATTGATGGAATATCTCTTTACCCACGGTACGAGAAATGAGCCTCGGAAAGAAACAAAAATCGGCGAGATTCCTGAGAGTTGGGATGTTGTTAAATTAGGGGAAATTTGTCAAGTTTCTACAGGCACTACACCGTCTACTAAAAACAAGGAATATTATCAAGGTGACATTGCATTTATTAAAACAACACAAATCTCCAATAATAAAATTTACAACTCTGATGTTTTTATTAGTCAACAAGCACAAATAAAATATAATCTTAAAATTTATCCGCCTAAGACTGTATTTATCGCAATGTATGGTCAAGGAAAAACAAGAGGCAAAGTATCATTATTAGAAATTCCTGCTACTACTTCGCAAAATACAGGAGCAATTGTAACAACTTCTAAAATCAATTCTGAGTTTCTTTGGCAATATCTAATAAATCAATATGAAAATCTAAGAGCTATGGACAAATTTCACATCTTAATCTTGGCATAGTTAAACAGTATCAAATTGCGTTACCTTCTTTAGCAGAACAAATTTATCTTATAAAGATTTTTAAAAGCTGCGATCGCAAAATCCAAGCCCTAGAAAAAGAAATCGCCCTAACCGAGGAACTCTTTCACGCTATGCTAGAAGAACTGATGACCGGGAAAATTTCTGCTTGCCCTTTAGAGAGAAGAAGGGGAGAAGGGGAAGAATGGGGGAAGGGGAGTGTGATGGATAAGACAATTAGAACACATGAGGATTTAAAAGTTTTTCAAGTAGCCTTTGACGCAGCAATGAGAATATTTGAACTATCGAAAAAATTTCCCAAAGAAGAGAAATATTCATTAACCGATCAAATCCGTCGTTCATCTCGTTCCGTATGTGCCAATCTTGCAGAAGCATGGAGAAAAAGAAGATATGAAGCCGCATTTATCGCCAAATTAAGCGATTGCGAAGCAGAAGCCGCAGAAACCCAAGTCTGGATAAAATTCGCTGTCAAATGTAACTATATAGAAACCCAGCCAGCCCGAGAATTATACGACAGTTATAACAAAATCCTAAGCGGTCTAATTCGCATGATAGACCAACCCAAAAAATGGCTAATCCCCAAATAGCCCCACCCATTCCCCCATTCCCCCATTCTCCCTCTCTCCCATTCCCCCATTCTCCCTCTCTCCCATTCCCCCATTCTCCCTCTCTCCCATTCCCCCATTCTCCCTCTCTCCCA
>JAGHZQ010000085.1 GCA_017746715.1 Cyanobacteria bacterium SBLK | reverse complement strand
TCCCGCGATAATCCGTTGACCAATGGCGAGTCTCAAACTTTTTGCGACCCATTGCAATTAAAGATGCCCACGGCTGCCACAAGCTGATTGCTTTGGCTGCAATATTATTATCTTTAGAAAGTTTATCGGTTTGCGAACCCTTACTCCCTAGCTGTAGCGACCCGCAAACATAAACGCTCCGACCCGCAAACAAGGCATTTTTCGACCCACATTATCTGCAAATGAACACCCTTTCAGACCCACATTATTTGCAAATGAGACCACATTATCTGCAACTGACCCACAAACAACAGTTTCGACCCACATTATTTGCAAATAAGCTGTAGCTATTGCCAATCAAGCATCTCAGCCTTCTTGAGAGTGAGAGTGTTTGAAAAAAGGGATGGTTTTTCCCAAACGGATATGTCCGGTTGTTTTGGTTTAAACTGGATAATATCCGCTCGAAAAAAAACGAAACACCGTTTTTCTTGGAAACCTCTACTGTCATGGTTGCTTATGCCTATTTGCGAGTCTCCAGCGATCGCCAAGATGTTGACAATCAGCGTTATGGCATTTTGGAATACGCAAATATTCGCGAACTGAGTCCGTTACATTTTGTCGAAGATACAGCTTCGGGGCGATCTCAATGGCAATCGCGAGGAGTAGGACAACTCTTAATGGAAACGGCAAAAGCTGGCGACCAAATCGTTTTCGCTGAAATCAGTCGCATGGCTCGTTCCACATTGCAAGTATTGGAAATGCTCGAGTGTGCCATGCAGCGAGAACTCACCGTTCATATTGCCAAGCAGCAGATGGTTCTCGACGGCTCGATGCAAAGTCGAATTACCGCAACAGTATTGGGATTGGCAGCAGAGATCGAACGAGAATTTATTTCCCTGCGAACCACAGAAGCCCTTGCCAAGCGCAAAGCAGAAGGAAAACCATTGGGACGACCCAAAGGAAAGCGATCGCAGCACCTCAAACTGGACGATCGCGAAGCAGAGATCAAAAGTTATCTCGCCAAAGGGATTAGCAAGCGCTCGATCGCCAAATTGGTCGATTGTGCTCCATCAACCCTCTATGATTGGCTCAACCGCCGCCAGCTTCGACTGCGGGCGAAGGAGGAGAGTTAAATGGTGAGAGGGCAAGGCATCCCAGAAGAAGCCATCCTCAACCTGCGATGTCGCTTGGAAGAATTGCCCCGGCGCAGTTCGGAGCGTCGGCAATTGGTAGAGGAGACGGCTGAATTTTACGGGGTTTCTCGGGATACCCTCTATCGAGCCTTGCGAGAACGCCCCCATCTTCATTCAGTGCGGCGTACCGATGCAGGCGTTCCGAGGGTGATGTCGAAAACAACATTAGAGAGCTACTGCGAGGCGATCGCCGCCCTGAAGATTCGCACGAGCAACCGCAAGGGTCGCCATCTCTCGACGGTACAGGCCATTCGTTTGCTCGAAGAACACGGCATCGAAACCCCAAACGGGCATCTCCAAGCCCCAGAAGGATTGCTGAAGAAAACAACAGTCAATCGTTACCTGAAACGATGGGGTTACGATCGCGAACGCTTGACTCGCCAGCCCCCCGTCGTTCATTTCCAAGCCGAATGCAGCAATGATTGTTGGCATTTTGACCTCAGCCCCTCTGACCTCAAACAGGTCAAAACCCCCGTGTGGATGAATCCCAAACGAGGAAAACCATTGCTCATGCTCTACAGCGTGGTAGACGATCGCGTCGAAGCGCTGGCCAAGCAACTGAGATTACCCGCCAGTGCCATTGGCATCGTGCGATTGCCCGTGGAGGAGAGAGACGCAATAGTTCTCCCCATGCGAGATTTCGTCGATCCCGATCCATTTCAAGAGTTCGAGTTTGCCAGTGCGATCGCCGCGAAACTTGCCATTGCTGATTTCTTAGGCAAACCCCTCGCCAAACTAACTCCAGAGCAACTGGCTCGAATTGATGAGATTTTAGCGGGTACGTTGAACAAAGAAGCTGTATTTTCCCAGATTCGGGATGATGCCCTCGTTTCGAGGAGGCCCCATGCGTAGAGAGGTGATGGAATACTTCGAGCTAACCCGTCCCTTCCAACGGGTGGGTTATTTTGAAACCGAGCATCACCAAGAATTGCTCGCAGAACTCGATCGCGAGATTCGCCAAGGGGGTTTGGTGGTGCTGTCGGGAATTGTAGGATGCGGCAAAACAACGCTGCTGCAAAAACTTCAGGAGAATTTGAGCGAAAGTAAAAGTATCATCGTTTCTCGTTCGCTGGCGGTGGACAAAGAGCGAGTCAACTTGACCACTTTGATGACGGCGATGTTCTACGATTTGGCAACGGAGAAAGACATTAAAATTCCTACTCAAGCGGAAAAGCGCGAACGTAGGTTAATCGCCCTCATTCAAAAACGCAAACAACCCATTGCCTTGTTTGTCGATGAGGCTCACGACTTGCACCATCAAACCCTCGTCAAACTCAAGCGCCTCATCGAATTGGTACGTCAGAATAACAGCACGCTGGCAGTAATGTTGGCAGGTCATCCCAAGTTAAAGAATGAGTTGCGACGACCCCAACTTGAAGAAATTGGCGCTCGTGCTGCAATCTTGAGTTTACAGGGCATTCAAGGTCAGCAACGGGATTTTATTCTTTGGCTGTTGGCACAATGCGTTAGTGAGAAGAATGTCCCCACGGATTTGTTGAGCGAGGAGGCGATCGCCTTGTTGGCAGAACGACTGAGAACCCCGTTACAAATCGAGCAATATTTGAATGCAGCACTGGAGGAAGCCTACAAAGCCGGACAGAAGCCAGTCGGGGCAGAAATCGTGGAAATGATTCTCTTTCGAGGTTTGGATGACTTAGAACCGAAGTTAATTCGGCATGGTTACAATGCTAAAGTTATCGCCCATCTTCTCAACGTTCGACCGGGTATGGTGCGTTCCTTCATGCAAGGACAATTACCTCCCAGTCAAACTCAAGACCTTAGAGAACAAATGCTGAAAATGGGGATTCCCGTGTAAATAGCCATGTATGAGTAGAGAAGAGTTTGGAGAAAAGATAAAAATAATGATAAAAATTTTGAAAGATATTGAATATTTTTATCTTGTATATAACGAATTTACATTTTCTCGCAACAAAGCAAATAAAACTTTTTTCTATATTCTGCTAGGAAGTTTGCGAGATCGAATAATACTTGGTCTAGCAAGTTGTTTTGATAAATACGATGATTCTAGAAATAATAAATTTACTTTTAGTTTCCCCAACTTGGTAAAAATATTAGACAAAAGTATAAATGAGCATGAAGATTGGGGAAGTATTAGTGAGAAAGATAAGGAAGATATTGAAGATCTAAATAAAAGGGTAAACGAGATAAACAAGAAGAATGAAGAGGATAAAAATGTGAAGAATTTAAGGGAAGAAAGAAATAATTTAATAGCACACTATAACTATCATATTTTTCAAGAAAAACACTTTCAAGGTGAAGCCTTTCATCTTGAATTCCAAAAAAAAGAAGAGAGGGATTATGGCAAATTCCATGATACTACTAGGGAAAACATTGAATATTGTATCAATTTAGGCTTAGAGATTTGTGGTCAATATATGACAATCTTAAAAATAGATTTTGAAGAAGAACTTTTTGTTCCAAAAGAAAGCAAAAAAAAGGGAGAAATGCTTTGGTTTAAATAGGGTTTGCTGAAAAAAAAGCGAAAATATTGATAGAGAAGGCTTAGAGAAGACAAAAGCACCAAAAAAATTGAGAAAAAAGAGGTAAAATGGGAAAAAGCCTTGTACTTGTTCTAAGAAAATGTACCGAAAAGTTG
>JAGHZQ010000084.1 GCA_017746715.1 Cyanobacteria bacterium SBLK | reverse complement strand
TATCGAAATGCAGGTCTTAAACGTCGCGGCCTTTGAAAAACGAGTGATTTATAACCTATCCAAAACCTACGCCAATCAGTTAAAATCCGGTCAAGGTTACTCTTATCTCAGACCCGTTATTGCTTTAACGATAACCGATTTTAAACTCTTTGAGAATACTGAAAAAATTATCACCCGCTTTCATTTTCGAGAAACAGAAGAAAACTTTGAATATAGCGATCGCGAACTAGAAATGATTTTTGTTGAATTACCCAAATTTAAGAAAAAACTCGAAGATTTGCAAACTTTAACCGAAAAATGGATATTCTTCATGAAAGAAGCCCCATCCTTAGAACTCATTCCCTCCACATTGAGCGAAATTCCCGAAATGGAAAAAGCACTGAATATCGCTAGCCGTTCCAATTTAAGTGTTAACGAATTGGATAAGCTGGACAAACGAGAAATGTTTCTCGAAGATCAACGAGGTTCTATTATCCTCGCCTTACAAGAGGGTGAAGAAAAAGGGCGAGTGAAGGGACAAAAGGAAGGACAATTAAAAGTAATTTTCCAGATTCTCGGAAGGCTGGGTGAACTTTCACCAGATATTGAAGAAGCGATCGCACGGCTTTCCCTCGCAGA
This sequence comes from Cyanobacteria bacterium SBLK, assembly GCA_017746715.1. Classification (GTDB taxonomy): domain Bacteria; phylum Cyanobacteriota; class Cyanobacteriia; order Cyanobacteriales; family Spirulinaceae; genus CCY15215. The sequence goes on along the minus strand of JAGHZQ010000084.1, from coordinate 125,600 downwards.
ATTAGATGAATTGGTAACAGCAAGTTTGAACTTTTCCAGTTTAGAAGACTTGTCAAACTGGCTGAGAAACCAAAACTAGGAGAAACTCCCTTTTTTGGTGCGTCCTCAATCCAACTATCAATCGCTATCGAAGAGCTTGGCAATTTCCGGATCTTTGAATTGCTCTAAGCTGGTGATATTATGTTCTTCTGCCGTTTTCTTGTCAATATAGCGATCGCGACAGCAGAAAAGAGGGGAATTAAAAAAAATTCCCCATTTCTCGATCGCCAATCAGCGAGCACTAATGGGTAAAACCATCGGATCTCGATGCGGGCGTTCTCCCAAAGGGACATAAGAACGTTCGTGTTCCCCTTGATAAATCTGCGTGGGACGGAAAATGCGATTTTCCTTAATTTGTTCTCGCCAATGTGCCAACCATCCCGCCACCCGAGAGATGGCGAAAATTGGCGTAAATAGGTCTGTCGGAATCCCTAATTTGCGGTAAACCAACCCGGAATAAAAATCGACATTGGCGTAAATTCCCTTATGCCCGAGCTTTTCCTCGACCACTTTTTCTAATTCCACCGCAATATCATAGATGCGATCGCGACCGCGCTGCTCGAACAAGCGTTCGGCTAAAGTTTGTAAAATCGTCGCCCGAGGGTCTTTGACTTTATAAACCCGATGTCCGAACCCCATGATTTTCTTCTTGTTCGTCACGCAATCTTCTACATAAGCGCGGACGTTTTCAATCGAACCGATTTCATTTAACATGGCAATCACTTCTTCATTGGCGCCCCCATGTAAAGGACCCGCTAAAGTCCCCACCGCCGAAGCAACCACGGCATAGGGATCCGTCAGGGTTGAAGAGGTGACCATTGCTGAAAATGTAGAGGCATTAATGGTATGTTCGGCATGGAGAATCAAACAAACATCAAAAATGCGGGCGGCGATCGGGTCGGGAACCTGCTCTGTGAGCATATAGAGAAAGTTCGTCGCATAATCGAGATCGTCCCTGGGCTGAATGGGATCGTTTCCTTTACGCATTAACTTGAATGCTGCCACCATTGTGGGAATTTTCGCCAGCAAGCGCACCACGGCTCCCCAAATATAAGCGGGATCGTTAAGGGCGCGACGAGAGTAGAATAACCCTAAAGCTGCGGCTGAGGTTTGCAGGGCATCCATCGGGTGTCCCGTTTCCGGAAAGCACTTCATCATGTCGCGAATACGGTATTTGATGCGACGATGGTCGTAAATATCTGCTTCAAAGGTGGCGAGTTCTTCTTTTGAGGGCAAATGACCCCAAATTAAAAGATAGGCGGTTTCGAGGGAGGTACTTTTTTGTGCCAGCTCTTCAATGCGAATGCCACGATATTCAAGAATTCCCTGCTTTCCATCTACATAACTGATTCCCGAGCGTGCGGCGGGGATATTTTCCAAGCCCGGAATATATTCACAAACTGTCATATCTTTACCAAGAAATCGCGAAAATTTGCTAACAATCCTTTAACGTAACCGAAAAAATAATAAGGATGGCGTTTTATCCCAATGTCTTTGGATTTACCCGTTTGCTCGCTGCAATTCTTTACGCAAATTTATAATGCTTAACATATAGAAATAACTCAAATCAACCATTTAGGCGAACTCAAAAGAAACAATTCACCATTCCCGATAGGCGTTCCATTCTCAAAAATTTTCACGCCAATTACGCCGGCTTTTTTAACAATTAACTTCTCTCCAACTTTTCCCCAAGTTAAAATTTCTGCCCAATTTCCCAGATCCGGTTGATGTCCCACAAGGGCAACACTATGATGGTCTTGATTTAAAGCATACCAATTTACCCAAAGATTAATATCGCCATCGGGAGAAAGAGATTCAAAGATTTCTCGTTTTTTGCACAGGCCGGTATTTTGGAGAATTTCTGCGGTTTGCACGGCTCTCACTAAAGGACTGGTGAGAATGAGATCGAAACGAATATTGAGATTGAATAAACGTTTGGCGACTTTTTTCGTTTTTTTGCGTCCGAGTTCCGTGAGAGGTCGTTCGGCATCGCTAGAGTATTCGGCGCGATCGCTCGCGATGCCGTGGCGAATTAAATAAACGTTCATAAAAGATAAATTGATTTTTATTTTCAGAGATTTAATTCTAACTCGGGATTTGCGATCGCGTCTAAGGTTATTTGATTGAATAATTTAAGTTTATTAAAAAAATAAGGATTCGTTTTGTCCGGTGTAAAAGTGATAATATTACTCCGAAAGAAATAGAGTTTTTCGGGATCGGGGTTGGGTAAAATAGGGGATTTTATTTTTTTGCTGGTTTTTTTGCGGTCTTGGAGATGAGTTTTGCGATCGTGCGTTCCCTGTTGTGGAATCTTTTCTGGATCGAGATCGATTTTTTCTAATTCGTCCAAAAGATCGAGGGTTTCGAGTTCGTCTAGAGATAGTTCGTCTGTTAGGTGCTCGTTTTTTTCTGAGGGTATCTTTTCGCGATCGCCTTCTTCAGTCATAACAGGACATTTCTCGGGGGGGTCGAGTTCGATAACCCATTCATTTTCTGGTGTTTCTGCCTCGAGCAATAATGCCATTTCTGCCGAGAGAACCGGAGGGAGGGCGAGTTGGGGAGGAGCGATAAACAAATCGGACTCGAGAATGGCAAAAATGCGACTCAACCCGGCATGAGCGCGAATCAGCATCAGAGCAGAAGGAGTGGATGGCAGGGTAGATGAGGGGGAGGGACGTTCGCTCAAGCGCTTGATTTTTGAGGGAATGGTTTCTCGATCGAGCTGCCAGCTGCGAATCCCCGTACTCTTTCGCAATTCAATGCGAGAAAAAAGGCCAAAAGGTTGAATGGACGATGATTTTTCTCCCTCGGCGATCGCATTTTCTTGTAAATGCTCGATCTGAGGATACGCGGGAAAATAATCCGGCAATTTGCGGGAAATCAATCGCTCGAAATCGCTGCTAAAGTGAGGCGTTGGCTGGCCGCGGCGTTCCCAGAGGGTGAGGATTTGTTCGACGGAAATCACCTTGTAGCGTCCCTGATAGAGGGCTTCGACGGCGGCTAGGCGAATCCAATGGGGTTCGTACTTTTCCAACCACCGCGCCACTAATTCCGTGCTCATATAGCCCTTGGTATCGAATCCATAGCGATCGAGCAGGGCAAGGGAACGAGCGATATCCGATTGACGAGAAGATTCCAGACTGGCCATAGGGGTTGAGTTGTTGCGATCGCGCTGGGTTACTCGAAAAAAATAGCAAAAATAGGGAGCGATCGGTATTTCCTTCTGGGGAAAGTATATCTCGATCTCGGGGAATGGGGAATCGGTAATGGGTAATGGGGAATATTTCAGGAAGTTTGCAGGCGTTCTTGCAGCCAATGGCGATCGCCTTCGGATAGGGCTGGAGGGGGTACGGGTTGCGTATAATCGATTCTCAGATCGTACCCCGCCCGTTCGTAAATTCCCGCAACAATGGCTTGCATGTCTACAACTGGGGATAAATCGCCCTTGAGGGGGAGCGAAAAACTGGGAATGGGTTCTCGTAGGGAAAACCCGTATAACATTGCCTTGGGGCGGTTTTCGCTGGGACTGACCAGAAGGCGATAATGGGTCGGTGCAATATGCCCCCCCACACTCATCGATCTCCCACCTCGTAAAAGATCGATTTCCACCAAATGGGTTAAACTGCCCAAAATGGTCAATCGTTTTTCTTCGTATTTTTGTCTTCCCCGACCTGCTTCCTTGTTTTTAGGAGAAAGTACCTCGATCGCCGTTACGACTTCCCCAGTTGCCACCTCTCGGATTTCGAGATATCTTTCTTTAATTTCTTCTGGCATCGGGACTGTAACTTGTTGGGGCTGAATGGTTAGAGTTGTAGCGATCGCTTCTTCAGTTGCAGGCGTTGAGGACTCCGAAGAAAACACCACTGCATCGGGAATACCGACGAGTACGCCATTTTCTCCCTCACCAAGATAGGTGCGCGTTTCGATCTCGACATAATATCGAGGGCGAATTTGGGGAGCGATCGCATCGGCGATCGCAACAATCAACCGACTGTGAAAAGCCGACCAAAACATCGGTTGTTCTAAATAGGGGTTCATTCCGGGCAGGGGCATTTCAATTCAGAATTATCAATTCAAAATCAAAGTCTTTCGTCTATTAATTTTAAGCGATCGCTGCCAACAAAATAAAGAATCGATCGGCGATCGTTGATAATCGAGCGTCAATGGCTGATAATTAATCATTGAGAATTAATCATTGATAAATGTCCTCAGTTAATCCCTCCATTCATTTTCTACAACAACAAGCCGCTTCACTACTTCTCTACCAACATGTGCTCGATAATGAGGTTGGTCAATCATTTCTGGCTCTTCTCCATGCCTTGCACGAAGGCAATTCCGTCCATTGTTTGCAGGCTTATGGTCATTGGTTTAAAACCTTGGCACAAACGGGGCAAAATTGGCAAGATTATCTAATCCAACAGATTTTATGGGATGACAACCCTTTTAGTCAACAGATTCAGAAAGTCCCGCTCGATGCGTTTCCTCCTGCATTAATTGCAGCCGTTCAATACGATCTAAAAATTTTACATTCCCTCTATCGCTGTAGTGGAGAACAATTAAGTCTATGGGTGCGAACCACTTGTAAAATGCAAGAATTACCCGTTGTTTGGCATATCGAAACAACCCGATCGCATTTCTTGCGCGATCGCGACAATTGGAGCGAAGTTTTACCCGAATTAGCTCGGCACTATCAACAACAAGGAACGGGAATTTTTGCCCGCTATCGTGCCTTTCGCTGGCAAGATGGAAAATTAAACGGAATTGCCCATCCCGATCCCATTCAACTCACGGAAATTGTCGGATATGAAACCCAGAAAGCCGCGTTAATTAAAAATACCGAATTTTTATTATCGGGCTATCCTACTTTGCACGTTTTACTCTACGGCAGTCGCGGCTCGGGTAAATCGTCATTAGTGAAAGGATTATTGGGAAAATTTAGCGATCGCGGTTTGCGTTTAATTGAGGTGAGCAAATCGGAATTGCGAGATTTATCGGAAATTTTAGAACGATTGCGCGATCGCCCGCAAAAATTTATTATTTTTGTAGACGATCTTTCTTTTGAAGAAGACGATGAGGCATTTAAATCGCTCAAAGTTGTTTTAGAAGGCAGCGTTACGGCAAGGGCAAATAATGTGTTAGTGTATGCGACTTCTAACCGCCGTCATTTAATTCGCGAATTCTTTGAAGATCGCCCTCGTCCTAAAGATAGCGATGAGGTTCATTCTTGGGATACTATGCAAGAAAAACTATCTTTTAGCGATCGCTTTGGTTTAACCCTAACCTTTGAACCTGCCAATCAGAACACCTACTTAGAAATTGTCTGTCATTTAGCCAAAGAAGCTGCTATAAACCTCGAAAAAGAAGATTTGGAATTTCGCGCCAAACAATGGGCAACTCGCCATAATGGACGTTCCGGACGCACTGCGCGACAATTTATTGATTTTCTCAAAGCCGAAGTGACAACAGTTAGAAGTTAACTGATTTCATTGAATAGATTGTTTGCTTACAAATCAAAGGGGATGACTATCTCAAATTTTGTCGCGATCGCTCTGGCTTTTTCCAGATATTTTTCTGCTTCTTGCTGTTGTTGGGGATTTATCTCTAAAATGGTGAGGGCTAAATAGCAATAATTATAGACTTGCATAGAGCAAAATTCAGTTTTTTTCAATAAAACTTCAAGTTCTTGATATTTTTTGAGAGCCTCCGAATATTCGCCCTGCTCGTACAGCAAATGTGCATAATTTTGAAGCGGATAAGCTCTCGACCATTCTCCTTGATTTAAAGAGAACTCTAACGCATTTTGATAACATTCTCGAGCGGATTTTATTTGTCTGATAGCAATGTAATAGTTTGCTAATTCTACATTAAGTAAACTATGTTGAGTTAGATCTTCTGGTTCGAGCAGTCCTTCGGCCAAATCCAATATTTTCTTGGCGAGGTCAGAAGATTGCATCGAATTAAAACATCTGGCAACATTCCAGAGAATATTAAACTGTTTAATCCGATCTCCTTGCTTATTTTGATTGTGTTTTTCTAAGAAAGCCTGAACTTCTGACGGTCGATCGGTACGAGGATAACAAAGAAAGCGAAATATCTGTTTAATTTCCTTTCTCAACTCTTGAGGAATGCCACCGAATTTAGCGAAAGCGGCGGCGGCGAAGAAATGACGCAAGGCTTTTCGGGGTTTATTATTTTCTAAGTAAACGGCTCCTAAACCATAAACGGCGAGGGCTTGCCAATAATGTTGCCCTGATTGTAAAGCCGTTTTATAGGCTTGCTTGCAAGCAGTTTCGGCTTTAGGTAAAGCTCCAAGATAGCGATATGCTTTACCCTCAATAGAATAGGCAGAAATACGAGCAAAGCTCATCTGTTTTCCTAAATCATGCTTAGGATTCGTTACGATTTGGTTGGTAATCGCGAAAATTTGTTGGCTAATACTTAATGCTTTTTTACTTTTGCCAATTTCTGAATAAATTGTGCCGAGGGGAATGAGGAGTAGTGCTTTTTGAAGTCCGGAGATACGATCGCAGATTCTTTCACCGATCGCCATAATTCGCGACCTATTGTTCCAGAGATTAGCGCTTCCTCGCAAATTTTCAATTTTATCTGCTGCTAAAACCCGAAATAATAAGACGTTGCCACAAGCTTCAAAGTCGTCAATCGTTGCGAAATGTTCGATGGCTTCAAAGACATATTTGAGAGACATTCTGGATTCAACTTTTTCAGCTTCTGCAAGATAAAATTCAGCAGCAGCTTGGTTAGCGCAAGACCATTCGTTAAACGGCAATATTTTCATACCAACCTCCTTCGTTAAACAGCTTACCTTTGTAATCTTTCTCTTGCTTTGGTCTGTATGACGGGAAGAAGAGAATACCGACCATCGCGCACCTCAATTAAGGCGCGATCGCACAATGCTCTAATTACTCTATCTTGGTGGTGTGTTTGTACATCCCACAATAAGGCCAAAAGTGCTGCTCTGGGTAGGGTAGGAATTTCTTGGTAGCGGTAACATCCCAAACGGCAAAGAAGTTGATATGCTTGGGGTTCGTCATGCTGGAGTCTTTCAAACTGCTCTTCAATCAGATTATTTAGACGGCGAACAAGAAGTAAATTGTGGCGATTTGCCTGCCAATATGCCTGTAAATTTCCCTTAAAGTCAGGTCCAACCGCATTGGCAAGAATACGCATCGCTGCCGCATTGCCACCATAAGCGCAGTGTATTTCCCGTAGCACAATAGCATCTATTTCAATCTGGCGATGCTTAAAATACTCTTGCCAAGCCTCTTTGCTCAACCCAGCCAAACAATAAGACTCAACGAGGACACCGGGTGCGGATAATTGTTCGCGACTGGTAATCAAGGTGACCGCATTTAAAGTTGGATTGGTCAACGTTCTCAATAATTCAGCATAGCGACAATGTTGGGGAAGGAAACAACCGTTTTGCAGTGCAGGTTCGAGACCGTCTATGAGAACGCCAATTTTTTGCTCGCTACTTACGAGTTTACGTCGCAAGCGATCTAGAGTAATCCCAAACTCCCGTCCCGGTTCTTGCTTAAAATCGTTTTGCAACCATTCTTCTATGACTAACTCCACAGAGATGATATCTTCTTGCCTTATGGGCAGAGGCAATGTTAGAACCAAATTAAAGCCATGAGTTTCAAAATAGTGGTGAGCTAGGGTTGTTTTACCAATTCCTCCTTGTCCCTGAATAAGAATTGCTTTGGCCCCTTGGTCGATGCGTTGCCGCAGATCGTTAATAGCTTCCTCGCGTCCGACAAAGTTGGGGTCTGGCGGCGGTGGTGGTGGCTCAAAAACTTCTTGCCAATCAACACCAACTACTTCACAAATCCGTTTAAAAGTGTCTGAGCGAATAGATTTTCTGTCCCAAAATCTTCTCAAGGTTCCTTCAGCAGTATGAACGGCCTCGATCAAACGGAGATCGGCTTTAGTCCAGCCTAACCGTTCTCTGGCTTGCTCCATAATTATCTTGCCTTGTACAGATAGTCTCATGCTTATAATCCCTCCCGTGATGTCAATCTGGATCGCTATATCCCCTTCACAACATTGTGAAACATGACGGGCTGTTTTTTTTGCTTCGGAGAGTAATTGCACAAAAAGTTAACAGATCTAACGGAAAACTGAATGAAAGTTAACAGATCTAATGAAAAACTGAATGAGAAATTGAACAAATAGTGGGCGATCGCATTTGAGATTTTGCGAGAAAATATATTTAGAAATCAAATGATGTGCTTTTCAAATAGCGAAAAATACAACATTAACTGATGTCTTTTGTTCCCAAGAAAAATGATGAAAGTTCGTTTTACAACAATGTCTCGATGCGTTTTGTTTGGTTTGGCAGCGATCGCGCCCGCAATTCTTGCCCAGTCGGCAAATGCTGCTACTATCAATGTTCTGACTGTTAATACGGGAGGTGTTGGTAGCTTTGATTTTCTTACCGGTGGTCGATTCAATAATGTTCGAGATTCGCTTTTAAATCCTCTTAATTATGGTGAAGGGGGAATTGTCTCGGATACTGTGAATTATTTACCCTCGGTCACTGAGTTAACTTCTACCAATCTCAGTGGTGTTGATGTCGTCCTCTTGGCTCATGGTGCGTCAAATCGTTCTGCAAGCGAGCTTGCTGCCTTGGAGGCGTTTGTTCAAAATGGAGGAGGAATGCTGGCGTTTGGTAATGAAGTGGCTTCCGATCTCAGTTCGATTCTAGGATCGACTTGGGGAGGGTATCGTGATGGAATTGGTATCCGCGTTTCCAATGCTTCAAGTCCAATCGCTAATGGTCCATTCGGTACTTTTGCCGCCGGGACATTTACAAGGACTTCATTTGGCAGTTTTTTCAGAGAAGTTGGCGAAAATGGGACAGTGGGGATTACTCGTGGAGGAGATCCCTTTGCGGCGACTTATGATTTTGGTAAGGGACGAGCGGCGGTATTTCTCGACGAAGAAATGTTTGTTAGTGCATCTCTTGGTGGTGCGGATGCTCGTTGGAATACAACCCATAACGCTTACTTCAACAATGCCTTTTCCCACGTGATACCTGACGACGATCCTGACTCTCCTCACCCGACTGATGTCCCCGAACCTTCAAGTTTACTGATGTTGGGTGCTGCTGGTATTCTTGGAATTTCGGGTTTGGGTTTAAAACATCGGCGGAAACAATAAGTATTTATCTAGAGGATTGGACTTGATTCAATCCTCTAATAGGATAGCATATTCTATTAAAAATGTTTACGAGCTTGTAAATTAAACGCTAGAAAAGACAATAAAAACCACTGGAAAAATGGAAGAAACTGAGGATTGCTTACAAAGAGCCTTAGAATCGGAACAAGTTGTCAGAGAAAATCTCAAACAAATTCAACAAATGCTTGTAGAATCTTTACGATCTGAAAAATTTGCTAACGATCGTTTCTATGAAGTTTTACTTTTGATTGGCGACCAAATCAATAATCCTTTAAATGGATTAATTAACAATCTCGTATTGGTTCGAGAATATTTTGACAAAATTGGTCAAGAGAATGAAGAATTAGAAGAAGCCTATCAGTCGGCAATCAAGCTCAATAAAAATATAAAAGAGATATCACAACGTTTTTCAGTAAAAGATAATCGCTTTTTTCCCAATATTCAGAAGGTTAATTTGTATGACGTTTTACAGAATACAAGTAAAAAATATGCTATAAGAATCCGAAAAAAAAACATTGAGTTCAATTTTCCAGAATGGAGCGATCGCGAATTGATGATTTTTGCGGATCCTGTTAAGCTGACAGATATTCTCGAAGTTTTACTCGATAATGCCATTCGCCATACTCAGAAAGGAAGCATTTCTATAACAATTCATGTGGAAAATATCGATTTTCATCCTCAAAAGAGTTTCTCAGAAAAAACTATTTTTTATCCAAGCGGACAAAGAGCTTGTATTGCTATCAAAGATACAGGATGCGGCATGGATTCCCTACAATTAGATCGTTTGAATAATCGGAAGAATACAAAAACGACGATAGGATTATCTATTGTTATTTCTCAAATCCTGCTAGAGATGATGGATGGTATCGTGGTTTTTGCCAGTGGAGGAACAGGGAGAGGGACAACTATTCGACTTTATCTTCCTATTACTCGACGCGATCGCTCTTAATCCTTTTGAAAATATTTGGTCATCTTCGTTTTTGGTGATTGAGATGAAATCTTATTCTCTTTGGTGGGAAAATACGATCGCTTACCAAGGACATCCTACCGGGTATATTGGCAACTTCCCCGATCGCGATCCCGAGGCGGCTACAGCTTTACTCCAAGTAGCTTGTCAGGAGTTACGAGAGAAAGGCTGTTCGTTCGCGATCGCTCCCATCGATGGCAATACATGGCATGATTATCGTCTCGTGACAGAATGGGGAAAGCATCCACCTTTTTTCCTCGAACCCAATACTCGTGCTTCCTTATATCAGGCTTTTTTAGAACAAGATTTTTTCCCGATCGCTCGTTATTATTCCGCCCTTTGTACGGATTTACAAATTCGCGATCGCCGTTTAATTTCCGTACAAAAATGCTTCAGCGATCGCGGTATCAATATTCGTTCGTTAAATCCAGAAAACTTAGAAGCAGAACTCGAAAAAATTTATCACATTGCGATCGCGGCATTTCGCAATAACTTCCTCTATCAACCCATCTCAAAAACCCAATTTATGGCCCTCTATCGCCTGATTTTGCCCTATATCCAGCCCGAACTCATTCTCATTGCCGAAGAGGGAAATAAGCCCATAGGCTTCTTATTTGCCCTTCCTGATGCCTTAGAAGCACAACGAGGAGAAGCGATTGCCACGGTCATTCTCAAAACCGTTGCCATTCTTCCCCAACGGAAATATGCTGGATTAGGGAGTATTTTAGTCGAAAAATGCCACGCGATCGCTTTCCAAATGGGTTATCAAAAGGTCATTCATGCCTTGATGAATCGCGCGAATCCTTCCAGCAATATTAGTCAATATTATGCAAACCCCATTCGACATTATGTACTTTTTGGGAAACAATTAAAATAGCGATAGATTCTCTCAATTACCCATTCCTTATTTTCATGTCTTTAGAAAGTCGTTCTATTCCGCCTCGCAATGACCAAACTCCAACCCGTCTTTTGGTGATGCTGCATGGTTGGGGTGCAAACTCGGACGATCTGGCAGGTTTGGTTAATCTTCTCGATCTGCCTGAATACCAGTTTATCTTTCCCAATGCCCCTTTTCCTCATTTTCAAATTCCTTGGGGTCGGGCGTGGTATGCTCTCGAAAGCGAAAAACGCGAAGGATTAACGGAAAGTCGAGAATTGTTGTTGACTTGGCTGCGATCGCTTCCCGAACAAACTCAAATCCCTCTCGATCGCACCGTTCTCTTTGGCTTTTCCCAAGGAGGAGCCATGACATTAGATGTCGGTTTTGAGCTACCCTTTTCGGGATTATGTAGCTTTAGCGGTTATTTTCACGCGATTCCCCAGGCTGACACAACATCACCACCTACCTTAATCGTACATGGAGAGTTCGATCCCGTCGTTCCCATACAAGCTGCCCGCGACGTTAAAAAAACTTTAACCGCACGAGGAGTCTCAATACAATACCGGGAATTCCCAATGGCTCACGAGATAAATGATTCCGCGTTGTCCGCATTACAAGAATTTATTGTGGCTCTCTTATAGGATTCTGAAAAGAGCATTTATTTTACCAATTGCAAGGTAACAAATGTCTTTTATTCATTAGTAATGCTAATTTCTAGAGAGATACAGGACAATCCTTGCGATCGCAAATCTTGACATCAAAAAAAACAATGTTATATTTTTGAATAGGCATAAAAGCGCAATCAAGGATCGCAATCATGAGCAAGAACAAACTAGAAGAATGTTATTTGCCTAAAAATAAATTGATTAGTTATAAAGAACTAAAAAAGCATTCCAGTTACTCGGATGCTTGGATTGCCATTAACGGTATTGTTTACGATATCACCGATTTCATCGATCGCCACCCTTTTGGAGACACATTTAGAGGAAATTTAGGGACGGACTGTAGTGGTCTATTCTCATCCGCACATATCAACACCAATGTAGAAGAACTCATAAAAAGTGAAGATTTTTTGAAGAAAAATCATATAAAATTAATAGGATTTCTAGATGTAAATCGGGATTTTTTGCACAAAGAAAGCGACGGTCGATATTTAGATCGAATCGTTTATCAAGAGATCGACAAAGATGAATTTTGGTTGGAGTTAAAAACCAAGGTCAAAGAATATTTACAAGAAAACAATGAATCAATTCATTATTCTACATCTGAGGGGATTTTATATCTCCTCTATTATGGAATACTATTTCTCATTTTATCATATTTAACTTGGATTCAAGGCTCAATCTTCACAGCAATATTGCTGGGATTTCAGATGGTTTGTGCGTGTGCGGGGGTCTCCCACATAGTGGCACATTTTGGCTTTACAAAAAATAAGTTATTAAACTTTTTGTCACTGCATTTTATGGATTTAAGTGGCTTTTCATGGTTAGAATGGCAAATCATTCATCAAACTCATCACAATCAACCTCATTCATCCATCGATCATCAAACGAATCAGTATGCCCCTCTACGTATTCATCAATATGTAAAATATCAGAACTATCACGGACATCAACATATAAGTTTTTGGCTAGGGCTAATAATGTATCATTTTCGTGCTTTCTTTATGAGTACAGTATGGTTGATTCAAAATCCAGAATTTCTGCGCCATCGATATGAAATTTTCGGACATATTTTAGCTAAATTAATTGTATTTTGTTTGGTTGGTTATTCTATGTATTTACACGGTTTTTCTCATGGGATGATACTATTTTCTATATTTTCAATCTCTTTCTCTTACTCAGCATTTTTATTATTATACAATAATCATGAAGAAACTCATCATGTTTTAGCTTTAAATGAAGATATCAATGGTTATCATCATCAATTTTCTTGGGCTAAAACCCAAGTCAAAACATCAGGAGACTGGTATCCAACTAACTGGATACTCTCATTTATTGAATTTAATTATGGTTATTTTAACTACCATATCGAACATCATTTATTCCCAACTTTTAAGCCCCGTTTGTTGAAAAAAATTGCGCCGATTGTTAAGAGCATCTGTCATAAGCATGGTGTTCCTTATATTGCAACAACCTATATTGAAGTCCAGAAATCTTTTCAAAGACATATTACAAAAATGAGCCTCCCTCCAGAAGAATTGGCAGAAAATTTGGAAACAGAGAAGCTAGAAATTTAACTGCTAGATAACACATCTGCTGGATCGAGTCGCGTTGCTTTATTGACGACGATCGCCCCCGAAGTCAAACACATCACAATAGTCAAGCAAAAGATGAAAATTGCTCTTTGAACTTCCATATAGAAAGGAAGACCTGTCGCTAAAAATATAACTTGATAAAATCCCCACGACATAAAAAATCCGGGAATATATCCCAAACAAGCGAGAATCGTTGCTTCTTGTAGAACGACAAATAAAATGTAGCGTTTATGATAGCCCATTGCTTTAAGAAAAGCATATTCGGGTAAATGAGAGGTGATATCATTTGAGAGGACTTGATAAAGAATGGCAACGCCGACAATTAACGCGATCGCTGCTCCCGCTTGAAAAATTGTGCCAAATGCGGACTCATAAAGCCAGTAATTTTTCTCTCGTTCCATAATTTCCTGTCGCGTTAAGGCAATAACATCGGGGGACAGGGTTTGATTCAGATCGCGAACAAAGCGATCGGCATCGACTCCTTCTTCGAGTTGGATTAAACCTTCACTCACTAAATTAAGAGAATGCAAAAATAAACGTTGAAAGTTTTGATCGCTTAAGAGAATCGTACCATCGTATTCAAAGCTATTACCCAAGGAAAATAAACCGATAATTTCCACGGTTTTCTCGCCGAGTTTACTAACAATCCCAACTTCTCGAGGTCCGTATTCGCGATGAGAACGGCGATCGAAGAGAACCGTATCGGGAGGTTGCAAACGAGTAATAACTTCAGGAGATAACTCTCGAAAAAATGCTGCCCTCTTCAGATCGAATCCATAGACTTGAATCTGACGACCATTACCCGTTACAGCATTTTTCCATTGGGTTTGACCCGAATACAATGGCATGACTCGTTTAACTTCTGCTAACCCCTCGAGCCGAGATAAGTGTCGAATGGAAAAAACAGTAGGAACTGTTGGATCTTTGCTTTTTGCAGAGAGTAAATAGACATCGGTATTCAGTTGGCGGTAAAATGCAAGAGCAGCATTTTCCATTGCTCCCAAAGTACCGAGGTTGACAAAAACAAGCGTTACAGAACAACCTACTCCCGCGATCGCTGCCAAGAATCGAGATTGATTATGGAGTAAATTGAGCCACGCTACAGGAACGTTTTCCATCTTGAAAAGTTAAAATTGCGACTGGTGTATCTTATCTCAAATTGCTCGATCGTTGAATCAGATTGTATTATTTTGAACTCATGTTTTTTTCTAAGGTTACTCCCTTAGCTTGGCTGAATCTGACCCATTCACCCCGCCGTTTTCTCACGGCAATTTCAGGGGTTACTTTTGCCGTATTTTTGATGTTCGCGTTCAAGGGTTTTGAAAATGCACTCTACGATAGTCAAGTGCAACTGATCGAGCATCTCAATGGCGAAATTATTATCACCCACAAACTCCGCTACTTCATGAGAAGCACGAAAAAATTCCCCCGACGGTGGCTCGATCGCATTCAGGGGGTCAGGGGTGTAAAAACGACTTTTCCGCTCTATATTCGCATTGCTGAATGGAAAAATGCAGAAACCAATGAGTATGGTGTAGTCAGAGTTCTGGCTTTTAATCTACAAGATCCGCTCTTTTTACTGCCCGAGGTGGATCGATATCGGAAAATCTTGCAACTCCCCAATACTGTTATCGTCGATCGCTTTTCAAAATCTTCAGTAGGACCCATCGATGCAGGAGTTAAAAGCGAATTAGGCAATCGTCAAACTCAGATTGTCGGAACTTTTAGCTTGGGTAGCGAGATCGTTGCAGGAGACGGTAACTTTATGATGAGCGATCGCAATTTTCTCAGTTATTTTTCTCTTTCCAATCCAACGCTTGCCCGTCGAATTTTGCAAGATGTCGATATTGGTGTAGTCAAGGTCAAACCCGATAGCGATATTTCTGCTTTAGTTGACCAATTACGTCAAATATTACCCGACGATGTGACGATCTTATCCAAAGAAGACTTTATCCAACGAGAATTAGATTATTGGCAAAAAACAACCAGTGTCGGCTTTGTTTTTAATATGCTTGCCAGCATGAGTTTTGTGGTTGGAATTAGTTTGGTTTATCAAGTCCTATCGACCGACATCTCCGACCATTGGCCAGAATATTCGACTTTGCGAGCAATGGGCTATCCCAATCGTTATCTCTTGGTTATCGTTTTACAGGAGGTGATAATCTTAACAGGATTAGGTTTTGTGCCGGGTTTGTTAATCTCAATGAGTTTATATCGCTTGCTCGGAGGTCTCACGGGTTTAGTCTTCCAAATGACTCTACTGAGAGCCGTAAATATGTTGCTGATTACTGTAATTATGTGTTCGATTTCAGGGTTAATCTCTATGTTGAAAGTTCAAGAAGTCGATCCGGCTGAAGGATTCCAGTAATCAATTACTCTATTATACTGCACTCGATCGCGATAAAGTTTTGTTAGCCAATGCTTGTTTGGATTTGCCTTGATGTGTCAGAGTAACAAAATTTTCTACTATAAACTTCTCGAAAAAAATAGGTCAAATTTACGATTCTATATTGTTACAAAATGCAAGTAATTCTCATGCCTTACTCATTGCACTCCCTTGTAAACGCCATACCCCACCACAGCAGAAACCGCTACACCCCCTGCAACCGGAAGCGTAACTACCGTCGCAGTCGTATACTATATTTAAGAATTGCAAAACCCTTGTAGTGCGATCGCATAGCGTCCCGTAAGTCAATATCTTGATCGCTAAGATATCCCAATTTAGAGCTTTATATCACAATTTCAGTCGCATCATAAGTTTTTGTTTATTTTCCTACAGCCATGCCCGATCTCCTGCTTGCAAACCCTAATCTAGAACCTAAAACGACAAATGATTCTGTAATTTGCATTCGTCATTTGAATTATTATTTTGGTCGGGGAGATATTCGCAAGCAAATTCTCTTCGATATTAATTTGGATTTATTCAAAGGGCAAACCGTCGTTTTAACAGGTCCCTCCGGCTCGGGAAAGACGACTTTGTTAACCTTGATCGGGGCATTGCGCTCGGGTCGGGAAGGAAGTCTAAAAGTCCTCGATCGCGAGTTAGTCGGCCTGTCAGAATTGGCATTAGTCGAGGTGCGGCGCAAAATTGGCTTCATTTTTCAAGCTCATAATTTATTCGATTCTTTAACCGCCGTGCAAAATGTCGAGCTAGCCGTCGAATTAGGCGATCGCAAAAAACGGAGAAACAGAAATTATAAGCGACAAAAACGAGAAATCGCCGTTGAAATTCTCACAAAATTAGGTTTGGGACATCGAATCGATTATAAACCTAATGCTTTATCGGGTGGACAGAAACAACGAGTATCCGTTGCTCGCGCTCTCGTCAATCAACCCTCATTAATCTTAGCAGACGAACCCACCGCCGCCCTCGATCGCTCGTCTAGTTTAGAAGTTTTATCCATGATGCAAAACCTAGTGAAAGAACGAGGCGGAAC
The DNA here is from genome assembly GCA_017746715.1 of Cyanobacteria bacterium SBLK. Lineage (GTDB taxonomy): Bacteria > Cyanobacteriota > Cyanobacteriia > Cyanobacteriales > Spirulinaceae > CCY15215. The sequence goes on along the minus strand of JAGHZQ010000084.1, from coordinate 108,822 downwards.
GCTATTACTGGTCACTCATGATAGCCGAGTATTAGAACTTGCCGATACGGTGATTAGTTTAGATGACGGGCGTTTATCCCAAGCAAAAGGAGAACTCCTTCGCAGTATTAGCAGCTTAGTATCGTCAATTTTAGAGATGGATACTGGCGAGATTGCCAATACCGTTCGTCCTCTTTCTACAGAACAGTTCTCGAAATTTTTAGATAAACTGAATAATGAATTTTCACAATTGCTCAATACGATGAACCTTCTAGAAAGTCATTCTTTGGGCAATAAATTAGAATTAATTATCCAAACATTATCGCTAAAAATTGCCCAAATTTTGAACGCGCAACAAGTGACATTTTTTGTGGTCGATCGCGAAAATCAGAAACTTTGGTCTAAAAATGCTCGGGGTAAAGATGGAGAATTAATTAGTATTGAAATTCCCATTGATGCTGGGATTGCTGGTAGCGTTGCAATGACAGGGAAAAGCGTCAATATTCCCGATCCTTATAACGACTCTCGTTTTAATCCGCAAATCGATCGCGATACGGGTTTTCTCACGCGAAATTTGATTTGTTTGCCCATGTTTAACGAACAAAATGAGGTGTTTGCTGTCGTACAAGTTTTGAATAAAAAAGGGGATTTACCTTTCGATCGCGAGGACGAAAAGCGATTTTTAGATCTCGTACAGTCTTTGGGATTAGTCCTTCAGTCTAGTATTGTCTATGCCAAACAAGGTCATTCTATTATTTCTCAAAACCTAAAAAGCGATCCTCTCGAACTGAAACGTAAAATTGCAGCGTTTTCTGTCGATCGCTTCATTCAATTCTTAGAAGAATTAACTCGAGATCTGATAAAGATTAACCAGAATCAATTTATGGTACAAGATTCTCTGCTCAAAAATAAATTAGATAATTTACGCGGGGCGATCGTCTTGAAAATGGCTCAAATTTTGCAAGCAGAAACCGTCACGCTTTTTATTGTCAACCGAGACAAACAAACATTACGAGCCGATAATGCACTCGGTCAGGATGGAAAACGACTCGAAATTGAAATTCCTCTTGACACGGGAATTGCGGGTTACGTGGCAAAAACGGGTCAGCCTGCGATTGTTAACGATCCTCATCATAACCCCTATTTTAACTCTCATGTCGATCGAGAAACAGGATTTAAAACGCGTAATATTCTCTCTCTACCGATTATTGATTCGCAAAGTCATGAAGTCATTGCTGTCGTTCAAGCTCTCAACAAGCTCAACAATGCTAAATTTGATACTGAAGATCGAGATCGGTTTTTGGAAGCAGTTAATGCTATTGGCGGTGCTTTACCATACAGTATCGACACATTACAAAAAAGTTTTACGTACCTATAGCACGATTTCTTTAGGGGAGCGATCTCTCTACATGACATTAGGAGGTGCGGGTTCGAGTAATTTTCCTTCGACCCCACAAATACATTACCGTGTTACTTCGAGCCAACAATATGATTACTATTCAGAAAGAGAAACAACCATGCCTTCGCTAGCTAAAGAGGCTTTGGGGAAAATCGACTTGAGTTTCTTTTCAATGTTATCGAGGTAATCATCGTCATGATCGGGACTGTGCAAAGAAACAATAACTTCTTTAACGCCAGCTTCCTTCGCGAGAGAAATACAAAACTTCCAATTCTTATCGAATTCCGAATTTAGTGTTTGATCTCCGCTTTCTGCTCTGCCCTCAGTATTATAAACGGCCTTAGGAGGAGCTAAAATCAATAAATCCGCGCGATCGGCGAGTTTTAATAACTTTTTCACACTTTGATTGGGGGTCTCTAGAGAATAGGCCTCTAAAGAGTAGTCTGGACTCGTTGCATAGACAACCGATCTATTGGAACAAGTAATACGATAACCAACCGAGCGATGATAATCATTGAGGAGTATATTTTCAACAAAAATATCATTGCCGATACATTGCTTTTCTTCAACTGCCAGATCGTAAAAATCCAGTCTGGATTGCATGACCTGAATGGGAACGGGAAAGTTGGGACCAAGCATTTGCTTGCTCAGGCGTTGTTGAAAAGATGAACCATTAGAAGCTGTGGCACCGTAGATGTGGAAGTGATTGATAGGAATAAAAGCAGGAACGAAGAAGGGAAAGCCTTGGATTCTATCCCAATGACAGTGGGTGAAGAAAATATGGGCTTCTATGGGCATTTTGCTGAGGAGGTGATTCCCCAAAATTCGCAATCCCGTGCCGCCATCGAAGATTAGGCTATGCTTTCCTACGCGCATTTCTACACAAGAAGTGTTTCCGCCATAGCGGATGGTATTCTTGCCTGGAGTTGCGATTTGATCTCTAACGCCCCAAAACTGCACATCAAAGCTCACAGCAAGGCTTTCCTCCTGGATATCAGTGTTCGGCATTGCTAAGGTAACGGCTGCTGGCTGGGTATCTGGTGGCATAAAAATTAGATGAGTCTAAGCCTTGGGTTAGCAGCTATCATAAAGTATAGCCTTTCCTTCAAATTTCTCAACTTTTTTTTGCTTCTCATTCGGGAAATTTTGTGGAAAATTTTGTTCGATAGAGAAAACAAGGATGAGAAAACAAGGATGAGAAAACAAGGATGAGAAAACAAGGATGAGAAAAAATTTAGGGGTTAATCGATACGGAACATTTAACCCTACGGAACATTTAACCCGTGAAATTTAACCCGTGAAATTTAACCCTCCACGAAGGGGGGAATATCGAAAGCATCCAATTACGAATGCTTCTAGGCGCAGTCAAAACGCCACTACTGACTTCTCTAAGATACAATCCTAAAGTTGCTGCTACCTTTCTGAGGTTGTTAGCCGCAAAGCTAGCCACTCCGTTACGATCCGCATGAATTAACCAATCTTGATATTAAATCTTGATATTAAATCTTTGTATTAACAAGATTGGAAGGTTTAGGGAAAGAGGTAGATGGTTGTTTGAGTACCCTTAGAGAGTACCATTAGACCATACCATTGGACTGTATCAGTTAAACTATTCAGTTATAACTAGAGGTAGAATCTAGAATGTAAAGCCCATTCTCTAGATATACTTGTTTTTGGTCTATCTCTATTGCTATGAGTAAACCACAGTTTAGGCTTATGAGTTTAGGCTTGCATCCTATTTTACCTCTACTGACACCCTCAACTCTTTCGGGAAATTTCAGTCCGAATTTCATACATATTAGCGCGATTGGGAAAACTTGACTTGTGAGTTAAATCACAATGAGAATCGAGACTGCTCAATTATGGATTGGGTGTCCGATTTTGAGATAGGGATGTGCTAAAAAGACGTCAAACAGATGAATTGGCGTCCCTTTAATTCTAATGACTAATGCGCCGCTGGCGAACCAGCTTGAATGCAGCGCTCTACAAGGGTTAGAACCTCTGTAACATTTTTCCAGCCCAATATTTCGGTTTTCTTTTTCTCGAGGTTTTTGTAGGTGCGGAAAAATTCTTCTATTTCGTCAAGGCGGTGTTGGGCAATATTTTCTAGGGATTTGACTTGGATATAGCGAGGATCTTTGAGGGGAACGCAGAGAATTTTTTCATCGCGATCGCCGCCATCGATCATTTCCAACATGCCAATGGGACGAGCGGGAATGACGCAACCCGGGAAAGTCGGTTGATCCATAATCACCATCCCATCCAAAGGATCGCCATCATCGGCAAGGGTATTGGGGATGAAGCCGTAATCATAGGGGTACTGTACCGAAGCATATAAAACGCGATCGAGGGCAAAAGCATTCAGATCTTTATCAAATTCGTATTTATTTTTGCTGCCTGCAGGGATTTCAATCAAGACATTAATCGTACCGGGGTCGGGTTGAGGAGGAATCCGCGATAAATCCATCAATTTACTCCACGCTAGAAAATAGTTTGCTAGAAAATAAGTAACAAGGAGGCATAGACTCAACCAAAAGATTGGGTTGCCTCGAGCATAATACCAGCAATCGGGACGGTACGTTAGCACCGCACCTGAAAATAATTAATCCAGATCGTGAAGGGAATTGATGCACAATACGCGCAACGTGCGGACATATTGCAAAGGGTTTGGCGGGTTTGCAATGGAGCCCACCGTTGGCAATGCTGTTGGCAATGCTGTTGGCAATGCAGTTCGCAATACAGCCGCTCTAGGATTTGGAGACGAATAGTAGACGATTGCGAAGGTTGGAATAACGAGGGTTAAGATGGCGATCGTCATACCTATAATTCCAACCCATCCTTGAGTTGGCGGTTCTGAGGCTGTTTTACCAGACGGATCGCTCGATTTCATAAAGCGTTATCAATTTTAATTTGCTGTAAGGGGCCAACAAAATAAGCACCAACAAAATAAGCAAATTCTTCCTTGACTTCTATTCTAATCAGATTTTACTCGGGCGTGCCAATATCGGGTCGTGAATGAAATGAAGCCACCGAAAGATTCCTCTATCTTGAGGAAAGAAAATTTCGGCGGCATCAAGATAAGCAATCGGAGGGTATAGATACTCTACAATTCCTTTCTAAAAAAGGGTGTTACGGATTTTACGAAATGCTTTTTTTGACTATTCGCGCAAATAGCGTTCGATCGCTTGGCGATAAATGCGCTTTTGTTTAACTCCTTGCATGACTTCGACGAGTTCTTTATTTTTGAAAAATTGCACGGTAGGCGTTCCGACCACTAAGGCATCCCGTGCGATATCGGGATCGGCATCGATATCGATTTCGACAAAATGAATTTTTTGGTCGTATTCGTCGATTGCCTTATTCAAAATGGGTTTGAGGGTATGACACGGGCCGCAGTTGGGAGAGATATATTTGACAAGGAGGAGGCGATCGCTTTCGTGAAAGAGCCTCCGCAAGGCATAACTGCCATAATGCCGCGTTGTTTCGAGGTTAAATGTAGCAGCGGTATCAGCGACATGGTTTTCTACAGTGACGGGAATGCGTTCTTCGGACTCGGGGCGTTGGTGGTGTTCTTGAATTAAATCCTTTTCCGAGAGCCATCTTTCGGCAAGGAGAGCAGCCGTGCAACCGGTTCCGGCGGCGGTAATCGCTTGGCGATAATGGGAATCTTGTACATCTCCGGCCCCATAAACCCCTTCAACAGTCGTTTCAACGGAGTTCTCTCGGGTGACGAGATATCCGGCTGCATCGAGTTCGAGTTGACCTTGAAAGAGTTTTGTATTGGGGGTGTGTCCGATGGCGTAAAACAATCCTTTTGCCGCCATCGTACTCTCTTCTCCGGTTTGATTGTTGCGAATTTTCACCCCAGTCATCCAGTTATTTTCCCCGAAGACATCGATCGCTTCGGTTTGCCAATGCACGGTAATTTTAGAATTTTTAAATAGGCGATCCTGCATGGCTTTGCTGGCTCTGAGACGATCGCTTCGCACGAGCAGATGCACGCGATCGCCGTATTTGGTTAAATAAATTGCTTCTTCGACTGCCGAGTCTCCCCCTCCGATTGCCACCAGTTCCTCATTGCGAAAGGAGGGGGTTGCCCCGTCACAAATGGCACAAGCGGAAATTCCTCGCGTCCAATATTCATTTTCTGAGGGTAAATGCAGGCGTTTTGCCGTTGCTCCCGTCGCAATAATCAGGCTGTGGGTTTGAATTTCGCGATCGCTCGAACGAATTGTAAACGGGCGTTGCTGGAGAGCAACTTCAAGAACGTCTTCGGTATGGCATTGAGTTCCCCATCGTTCTGCCTGTGCTTTCATCCGTTCCATTAAATTCGGCCCGGTAATGCCTTCGGGAAATCCGGGAAAGTTTTCGACTTCAGTCGTAGTCATCAACTGTCCTCCAGGTAAACCGCCTGCTTGAAAGCCTTCAAAGAGAACGGGTTTGAGGTTAGCACGAGCCGCATAAATGGCTGCTGTATATCCGGCAGGACCCGAACCGATAATGACGAGATTTTCAATCATACTTATCTAAACTCATAACGACTACGTTTAATAGAATTATAGCGTTTGATGGATTGGAGGGAAGAAGGAGATCGGTTCGCTCCCGAAAAATGGGAATCTTGAAGAAAGTATAGCCGTGACTTGAGGAGAGGCGATCGCCCGATGACTAATTTTAGAGATCCAGAACTTTTAGCAAAAATTCGCCAGCAATTCGATCGTTGTCCTTATCCAAAAACCCCTGTAGAGACATCCCATAAAAATCATCCCGATTTTTTATACATTCACGATTTAACAACAGCATATTATTTGCGAGATCAAAAAGTGATTGATACGAGAGGAAAAAAAATTCTCGATGCAGGTTGTGGAACTGGTTTAAACGCTTTAGGTTTGGCAGAGGCAAATCCAGGGGCAAAAATTGTGGGAATCGATCTTTCACCTGAATCGATCGAATTTGCCAAGATGCGCCTTCAGTATCATGGCTTCAATCACTGTGAATTCTATACGTTATCAATTGAAGAATTAGAGCAACTCGATACAAAATTTGACTATATTAATTGCGATGAAGTCCTTTATTTACTTTCCGAACCTTTAGTCGGATTACAAGCAATGAAATCCGTTCTCGAACCAGAAGGAATTATTCGCTTTAATCTTCATAGCCTTTACGGTCGGGATTATATGTTACGCGGACAAGAATTATTTAGAAAAATGGGATTAATGGAGGAGAGTCCGGGGGATTTTGAAGTCAATGCAGTCAGAGAAACCATGCAGGCTCTCAAAGACAACATTATTCTCAAACAATGTACTTGGCAAAAATTAGATAAAACAACAGAAAATATTTTTACCAATTTTTTATTACTTGGAGACAAAGGATTTACCGCCGAGGAAGTTTTTGGCTTATTAGAACAAGCAAATTTAGAATTTATTGAGATGGTGCAATGGAAGACATGGGATTTGTTAGATTTATTTAAAGATCCCGATAATTTACCTGTTTTATGGGGTTTATCTTTACCAGAACTTTCTGTTGAAGAACGCTTGGCACTATATGATTTGCTGCACCCCATCCATCGCCTGTTGGATATGTGGTGCGGACATCCCGGACAAGGCAAAAACTTTGTTCCCGTTTCAGAATGGCAAGTGCAGGACTGGCAAAACGCGATCGTCGATTTGCATCCCCAACTGAGAACTCAAGCCTTGAAAGAAGAACTACAACATTGTTTGGAACAATTGCATCCTTTTGAGATTAGTCGATTTCTACCCGAGAGCGGGGATTCGATTGTACTGGACAGTACCCTCTCGGCTTGTCTGCTGCTTCCGTTACTGACAGGTTCTCAGTCTATTGCTCGATTAGTCCAGCGATGGCAAAATCTTCATCCCGTTCATCCCATTACCTTATCGGAGATCGCGCCGGAAGAGGCATGGAAAACAGTCTCCCAAGCGATCGCCAGTTTGGTGGAGTCGGGATATTTGCTCGTCGAACGAGTTGAGTAAAGAAAATTTTCCTCGAGGGCGATCGTAAACGAGAAAGAACTGGGTATGTTAGGCTCAGCAGTCAATGCAGCACTATTTTTGACGATTAGGAGAAAGTCAGCATGAAGCCAGAGTTACAAATTAAGTTTTTACACTATCTCAATCAAAGAAAGCAGGAAGAAGAAGGTTTTACCCTAATCGAACTGCTCGTAGTTATCATTATTATCGGTATTTTGGCGGCGATTGCCCTGCCTTCCTTGCTCGGTCAAGCCAATAAAGCCAAACAATCTGAAGCACGCAATAACGTGGGTGCAATCTCCCGCGCTCAACAAGCCTACTCTCTAGAGGCTTCCGTCTTCAGTACTTCCATGATCGATTTGGGGATTGGGATTCAGACTCAATCGGTCAATTATCGCTACCCCATTACCGGTAGTACCGGTCTTGATATCGTGTTCAATTGGGGTGCGCCTATCAAGCAATCTCTCAAAGCCTATGTTTCTATTACCGCAACAGGTTTTGCCGATCCTAATGACCCGAGGGAAGTGACCACCGTATCTGCGACTTGCGAATCTCTGAGTCCTTCGGTAGATGCTACTACTGCTGTCACTGATTCAACAGGTATGTCAGCTCCCACTACGGGTGGAAATGCGGCAGCAATTTGCACGAATACTCAACTTGGGAAATATCCCAAAACTGGCACCACTGCTGGTGATTGGAAGGCTTTAGGAAGCTAAGTATTTTTTTCGTCTTAAACTTTAATCAAAATCATAGAAAGCGAGCGATAACTGACTGCTCGCTTTTTTCTCTTCTCAGGAAACATGAACAACGTTCAAAAGTATTTACAACAGGCACAAGAATTCTCTCAACAGGATAATTTCTCTCGAGCTGCGGATTGTTACGAGCAAGCGCTCGCGATCGAGCCTGATAATCCCGAGATCTACGGGTACTATGGGGTCATGCTCTCCTTACAGGGAAAACTCGATGAAGCGAAAACTGCATGGTTAATGGTCATGTTTGCTGCAAATACTGAGGAGGAGCAGCAACGGTGGACAACTCAACTGATTGAAACTTTAGAACAAGAGGTGGAAAAACAAACAACTCATCAAGAAGTGCAGAGGGTTTGGTATTTACGTCAACAGATTCGCGAATTAAACCCCGCCAATTTTAATAACTCTCTTGCACTTTTAAATGTAATTTTTTTGCTTAATTCGTATGATGAGGCGATCGTATTGATCGAAGAGATTTTACTCGATGCTCAAACCCCAGAACAAAAACAAAAGTTATTGAACCTTTTATATGACCAAGCCTTAGAAATTGGTTATTTTCATAGAAAACCAAGTATTGCATCTCAGTTAGCAGAACTGGCTTTAAGTTTAGATAAAACGCAGGAAGATTTTGTTTATCACCTTGCTTGTTTTTATCAGGATAGCGATCGCTTTGAAAAAGGAATAGAAACGGCGAAAATTCATGAAAGTTTAGTTCAATCACTTCCCGATCGTATTTGTTCTGGTAAAGGTGTTCTAAAAGCCCTAATGGTGACAGGAGGACATTGGCAAGAGTCTTTAGAAAAATTTAAAGCGCATGAATTATTATTACAAGACTTATTAAAAGAATTTCCCTTAAATTTAACGTCTCGTCAAACTTCTCGATTATTTAATAGTTATTTTTTTGCGCCCTATATTCAAGATCGAGCGGAAGAAAACCGCAAAATCCAAAACCAACTGGCTCGCCTTTGTCAAGAAAATGTCCGCCGTCCAGTGCAACAAATGGTGCAAGCATTTCAACAAGGACATCAACAGCGCTTGCAAAACGATCGCAGAGATCGACCTTTAAAAGTGGGTTATCTCTCCTACTGTTTTAAAACACATTCTGTGGGCTGGTTGGCTCGTTCTTTAATTCGGCATCACGATCGCGATTGCTATACTTTACACGGCTATTTTTTAGCTAATCCTGATAGTTCTGAATCGTTACAAGATTGGTATGAAAGTCAATTCAATCGTGTTTTTAAATCCCAAGATGCTCTCGAATTGGCTCGAACAATTTATAAAGATAAAATTGATATTTTAATTGAATTAGACAGCATTACAATGGATACAACTTGCTGTCTTATATCTCTTAAACCCGCTCCTATTCAAGTAACATGGTTAGGTTGGGATGCGTCAGGAATTCCCAGTATTGATTATTTTTTGGCCGATCCTTATGTGTTACCAGAAACGGCTGAAAACTATTATCAAGAAAAAATTTGGCGTTTACCCGATACTTATATTGCTGTAGATGGCTTTGAAGTTGGGATTCCCACATTACGACGCAATTGCCTCAGTATTGAAAAGGATGCCATAATTTATTACAGCGTACAAAGAGGATATAAAAGAAATTTTGACACGGTTCGCTTGCAATTACAAATTATTAAAGCTGTTTCAAATAGTTATTTTTTATTGAAAGGTGCAAGCGACAATGAAGCCATGAAAGAGAGTTTTTTAAAGTTAGCAGAAGAAGAAGGAATCGAGCGCAATCGCTTACGTTTTTTAAATGTCGATCTAACAGAAACAGACCATCGTGCTAATTTAGGAATTGCTGATATTGTTTTAGATACTTATCCCTATAATGGAGCAACAACGACGATGGAAACATTATGGATGGGAGTTCCTTTAGTAACCAGAGTAGGACAGCAATTTTCGGCACGAAATAGTTATACAATGCTAATTAATGCTGGAATTACAGAGGGAATTGCTTGGACTGATGAAGAGTATGTAGAGTGGGGAATTCAGTTAGGAAAAGATGAAAACTTGAGACAAAAAATTTCGTGGCAGCTAAAGAAATCTCGTTATAATAGTCCCTTGTGGGATGGTGAAAAATTTGCTCGGAATGTAGAAAAGGCTTACCAGCAAATGTGGCAAAACTATTTAGATAAAAATCAAAAAAAATTAATTTAATTTTTATGTTGATAAATCTGTAAAGATCCCGAGAATGATAGAGGAAGTGGTTGAGTTGTCTGCTGATAAATTCCAAAGGGGGTAACTTGAAATGGCTCGATCTCGCGATCTATCATTAAAAGTGCACAAGGAGTAATTGAATGATGATTAACGTTGCTCCGTGTAGTAGCAGAGATATTATTGACGTGAATATGTTGGATGTGTATAGGAAGTTTGCTCTGCGATCGCAGTAAGATCCAAAAAGGATATTCCCAGTAATCTCCTTGTAAAATTAGACCTACATTATAACATTTTTGTTGTTTGAGAAGTTGTACTGCTTGCGAATAATCTGCCTTTAAATCGAATCTCGTATTAAAATATTGTTCTAAGCGAGGTGTATTAAAAATATTATTGGGGATGAGGATGGGACGGGATTCGTTGCAGAGAACCCAAAAAGAAGAGTAACCCATTAAAAATAATGCGAGATAAACAATCACTCTCTGGTTAAAAATACGATTGAAAACTATACTCACAAAGGGAGAAAACAGAATAAACAAACTCAAATGCAGGCGACTTTGCCAAGGCTGCCATTTTGCCAAGTAACAAAAAAGCAAAAATGAGAAAATCAAAGCCAATAAATATTGTGTTAATTGAGAGTGTCTATACTTTCTATAAGCCAAGATAAAAATAGCGATCGCAAGAATAATTAAATAAAAATGCAACGAGTTAGGTGCGTTGCTTTCAAAATTAAATATCTTCGGCAATCCAAAACTAACATTTGATGCAGTAATTCGAGGATCGTTAATATCAATGTTTAAAATAGATTTATGAATTTCAATAATACTCTTTTCAATAAATTGATTGTAATGAGGAATTAGAGGAATGGGAAGATGCAAAGATAAATTTTTGATAATATTAGAAGTCAATAAGTTCAAATTGGTTATTTCTGTTTGATAATCAGCATGAGAAAATATTGGTTTTCCAAATAATAAAAAATTCCGCCAAAATAAGCCTAAATTAATTAATAAGGCAGGTATTGCCATACAGACAAAACATGACAAAAATGATTTTCGATTTTTGCTAAAAATTTGGTATAGAAACCAGAGACAAAAAGGGAAAGCGTAAGGATAAGCAGTTGGTTTGGTAAACACTGCTAATCCCAAAGATAAACCAATAATGAGAGAAGTCTTTAGATATTGTTGAGATGAAATTGCTGAGACGATAAAATAAACTAGACAAACCAGCCAAAACGCTACGGTATAATCATTTTTTGTACTTGATGCTTGCAAGATTCCCATTGGTATAGCGATCGTAAAAATAACAGAAAAGATTTGACCGAGAGAATTTGCTCCAAGTTGTTTTGCGATCGAGGAAATTCCTACACAGCACCCTAACATCGCCAACCATTGAACTAAATTAGCAAAGCGATCGCTATTGCTTAAAATTTGAAAGTTAAGAATCGCATATTCAGACCAAGGTGTATAGTAAAGTTGAGGAAGAAAATTGGTTGGATAATGAGAAACACTTTGATTTTGTACCCAATGCATTACACGAGGCATATGATAAGTCATAGAATCCCATGTATTGGGAGGAGCAATCAGAGCAATTAATCCGATAATTAAACTAATTACAATAATTCCACTGAGTAAAATCCAAATATAAAGAGGTAGAGAAGAAAAAACACTTAGACTGAAACTAAATTTTGATTGTTTTTTGAGTCTTAGTTTTCGGCATAATGCAATGATCGAGAGAAGAGTTAAAACTAACCAAGACATCACAACATTAAAAGTGGTGAGCTGCTCGAACAAACTCAAAAATTCAATTAATCCTGTTAAAAATGCACCCAAAATAATTGAAGTAATTAAGATGGATTCTCGTTTTTTTTGTCTTTGAAATATCAAAAAAAATAACAAAATAAAACTAAGAATTGGCAAAACAATCATTTTAATTTTCTTATCAATTTATTACAATAATAGGCGAGTAAAAAATTTTTCTAGTCCGACAATACATTCTCGATCGCTATAAAGGCGATCGCAATTCTCTTTCATTTTTTTGACAATTTTATCGCGCCAATTCTTATCTTGTCCGAGTTTCACGGCAATCTTAATATATTCTTCTCGATCTCGGGCGATCGTTTCTGTAAGGTCGATCATTTTCAAAAAGCTATAGGTATGGCGACTTCGCATAAAATCACCCGGGCAAGTGACAAGGGGAAGATGACAGGCGATCGCTTCTAAGCTAGTATTCCCTCCCGACCAAGTAAAGGTATCTAAATAAACATCAGATAAAAGATTAATACTTAAATAACCAAGGCGATCGGGGATTTCTTTGAAGATACAATAATCTAGATAATTGAGATTGTAAGTTGTAAAAATACGTTCTAAGCGAGATTTTAGGAGTTTCCCTCGCAAAAATAAAAATTTAGCTTGAGGCATTTGTAGTGCAATTTCTGGAAAAATACGATCGTATTGCGGTAGATATTTAAAAGGAGCTTGACAGCAAAGATAAATTATAGAATGCTCGGGAAGCTGAAAATCATTTCGAGTTTTTAGCAAGGGAGGAATTTTCGGTTTTGGATAAGACACTCCAATATTTGGAAGACGAATCAGCGTTTCAGAGTAATGATTTTCTGCATCTTCTTTTTCCATTAATTCACTCGATAAGAAATAATCGATATTTGGTAAACCTGTTGTCACTGGATGTCCCCATGCAGTACATTGTACGGGAGCAAGACGTAATGCTGCTATCGATAAAATTTGCGGATTCATCCCAATTTCTGGGAAGATGAGAACGTGTAATTTGTCATTACTAATTTGTTGGCAAGTTTTTTCTAAATCAAAAGGAATATGATAAAAACGATCGCTATAAGAGCAAAATTCTTCCGTAATTTTATCGGGAGTATCACCAGTATAGTAACAAGAAATTTCAAATTTATCGCGATCGCAATATTTTAGCCATCCTGTTAACCAAAGTGTGCCACTATAGGAGTGTAAAAAGGCAGAAGCATAACCAATTTTTATTTTACTTGCAGGGGTTAAAGGTGGCATGGATAGAGGTTGACTCCACTGGGGATAATTAGCCGATATTATCTGTGTTACCCAGTTTCCATAGCGTTTTTGCAGATCGAGATCGTTTTGTGCTTGATAGGAAATATAAAAATTAGTTACGCGACTCATTGCATTTTTGAGTTCTTCCAAATTTGCTAAAGAGGTATCGTCGATTAAATTATCTAATCCTTGGCTAAATCTTTGGCGATAGTAGATAATCTCACTCTCATTTTGATAAATAATAGGCAGTAATAATGCCTTATACAATTTAAAAGTATAATTTTCAGGAATACGAGTTATTGCCAGATCGGCATAGACGATCGCTTCTTCAATTTTTCCTTGATGTTGGCTTTCAAAAATGAGTGAAAAGTAAAAGCGTCCTTCTTGAGGATAATATTCAAGTGCCAGTTCTAATATCTTTTGATAGTTTGTAAAATCTCCTACATTGAGATAACATTGACTCAATCGATAATAGATTTCAGAAGTAATTGGAAACTTTTCTTGTAAAACTTTCTGATACTGAAAGATTGCTTCTTCCCATTGTCGCTCTTGATAACTTTGCTCTCCTAAACCTAGAAAAAAATCATAAGGATGAAGAGTAGAAAATTCTGTTAAAGTACAAAATGGGAGCATACTCTGTTGAGTTTTGGCATGATCTAAAGAGAGGACAAGATGACAGTGAATTTTAACTTTATCTTGATTAAAAAGGTTAAAGTTTTTGCATAAAGAAATATCTAAAGTTGTTAAAATATCTATATCTTCTTGAATTACTAATGTTAGAAAGATATTGGAAAGAAATAATTTAATTTCCTCTATATCTCGATCGCTACTATCAATAAAGACTATCATTCTACCGCGATTGGGATGATTGTGAACTACTTTCAGTGCTTCAGCGATCGTTCTCGCCAAAAATGTTTCAGCTTGACTCCAATCAGGAAATAAAATTAAATTAATATCTCGAAGAGTGGACACAATCTTTATACCGTTAGATTATCAAGAGAGAATGTAGAGATGTTTTTAGCTTTCGCAATTGTTGTTTTATCTTCTCGATCTAAAATAATGCGACCGCGAATGTTACAACTAAGGATTTTCCATTGGATTTCACTCAATTGAGGAACGATAGAAATTTCCATTCCTTCTTCAAGGCTTAATTCTTCATTCATTAAAAGATTCATTACAATTCCAGAAACAAGTAAGTTTGCGCGTTCTTCTTCAACATTACTTGCTTCAATGAGCAGTGTAATTAAGTGATTTTTGGGATGCGCTGCCAAATTTAGAAGAACGGGTTGAATGATTCGCGCGATCGCTTCCTCGTCTTGCGACCAATCAGGGAAAATAATAAAGTTATTCTCTTGCAAATTTAAAAATAAAAGTGTTGTTTTGATTAAAGTATTTTGAACGATATTGGCCATTTTTGACCACGAAAATCTCTTGGCTTGTTGTAAGCCCGCTATGACTAGCGATTGACGCATTGAGGGTTTCTGTACGTCACACAGTGCGTCTAGCATGCCTTCAATATTGCCGTCTCGAACATAAATTGCGGCTTCTCCTGCAACTTCTGGGATCGAGGAACTTGGAGTAGCGATCGCCGGACATCCACAAGCCATTGCTTCGAGAATGGGTAAACCGAACCCTTCATATTTTGAAGGATAGACTAAAGCGATCGCGCCAGAATAAGCCAGTCGTAATTCATCATCCGATAAAGGTAAAGTATGCACTACGTTTGCCGGAATATAATCCCTTAATTTTTCTTCGAGGATACCGCTATTTCCCGTACAAACTAACTCAAAACCAAGGCGGGTAGGTAATTGAGCAAAACTTTGTAAAAAGAATTCCACATTTTTATAACCCGTATTGGGTGCAATGAGTAGAAAATAGGGTTTTGCAATACCATATTTTGTTTTAAACTTTTCTATTTCTGTAGAATTTGCAGGAATAAATAGTGGATCGATGCCACAATGAGCAACAGTAACGAGATCGGCTGGGATATCGGGAAAACAACGGATTAAATCATTGGCTGTATTTTCAGAAATGGTAATATAAGCAGAAGCATGTTGAATGCCATGGTGTTTCTCTTGCCACATGGGTTCTTGTAAGTTTCCTCCCAAAACTTCTGGGATCATGTCATATCCCATAAATACAGAAGGTGTAGAAATTGGAGTTGTATAGTATGTGGAAATAAATAAACTGGCTTCTTCTTCATCACAGATAGATTGTAATAGAGTGCGATCTCCATTCAAATTGCTGTAATCATGTAGGGCAATTTGACGATAGTTGATTCCAGGAATTTTAGGGCTTGTTCCAGCTCGATCTAAGATAATCAAATGATTTGCAAAACCATTTTTTCTCCATTCTGCTAATAAGCTCTGCCAAACTCGAGCAATACCCGTGCGATAGCTCTGAAAAAAGACCCCATCTATTATAATAATGGGAAATACCGGTCTCCTCTCTTCCAAATCAGGCGGCAAGATATCGGCAGACATCATCTCTGAAGAGATTGCGTCATAGTTGGATTGCTGATGATTTTGCGATTCTCTAAATTTCGGCAAAATTTCTAAGACAGCAGAATGAGCTTTTTCCGCAAGTTTGCGATCTCCAATCTGTTGAGCGGCTTTTGCCAAATACAAGAAATGTTGCCAATGCTGACACTCTCGAGAGATTGATTCATTTTTACAAAACCAAACTCCTGTATCATCAATAGTTTGCAATAAGAATGATAAGTGATGGCGACGTTCAAATTCGTGAACTGCACGACGACATCCTTCCCAATAGCCATAATCATCAATTTGAATAATTCCCCAATCAACAATTTGTTCGTAAAGATGGGTGAAAATATCTAGGGTAGACTCATACCAATCTCCATCAGCATGAAGCAAGGCAATTCGATCGATATCTGTTTTTTTGAGAGGTAATGTTTCTGAAAATAATCCTTTAACGGGAACAACTAAATTTGTGACTGCAAGTAATTCACAAACACTAGCTAAATTTTCTTCTAGAGGCGCTTTTAACGTCCCTCCGCCAAATTCTGTTGAGTTTGCTTCTATTCCATTATGGCAATCGTATTGGGTTGGCTCTGGCATTCCTTCAAAAGTATCGCAACTATATACTAATCTCGGACGCAAACTATAACGTTGAATCACAACGGCCAGTAGAGCAGTAGAACCTCCTCGCCATGCTCCACATTCTACAAAATTACCGGGAAGATCGTCTAAACAAATTTGTTTTGCTAAAAAATATAAAGAGAATAAACGTTCTTCACCGAGCATGGTATAGGGGCGAATCTTGACAAGAATATCTCGAAATTCCTGCTGCTCTTGTAAAGAATTGGAATAATGATAAAATTGAGCAAGTTTATGATGTTGAATACTGCTACTAAGAGCGCCTGTTCGCCAATTTAAGAGACTGAGATAATGATGAGCAATTTTGGAGTTAGGATAGAATTGTAATGCTTCCTTAAAGGCTGCGATTGCTTCTTCAAACTTTCCTTGAATCCAGAATTTTTGCCCTTGTTCTTTAGACTGAATAAATTCTCTTGGCGATAATAAAATTAATTCTTGATTTACGTCGAATGTTTGGCTATTTTGAGTTGCTTCCCACAATCGATCTAGTAACCAACTATTTTCTCTTTTCTCTTGAATTTCAGGAGTTCCACTAACAGAATATCCTTGTAGATGGGAGGGAAGAGTCCAAACAATATCAGGATCGGGTTGATGCAATATTGGTTGAACTTGTCCTCGCCAAGCAATTCCCATAATTTGCATAGTTTGATATATTTTTACATTCCATCCTCGATCTCGTAAATAATCTAGACCTGCACCGACATCAGGGGAAGCTAAATCGTGAAAGAAAATTGCTGCATCTTTTTCTGCTAATTGTTCGCAAATTTGTGCATCTTCCAAGGGACCGGGATGCTCGTGATTACCATCAATAAAAATTAGAGACCATTTACGCCGTTGTTGTTTGGCAATCTCTATCACTTTTTGCGGGCTGTATCCTCCAATGAGAGTGGTTGAATTCAATACTTCTGCTGCTTCTAACGAATTACGAACGCTATTATAAAATTCAGGTTGTTCTAAAAGAGGATCGATAATATCTAAGTCTACACCCGCTAAAGCAAGATGGCAGGCTGACCATCCTAACCAACAACCAATTTCTAATGCTCTTTTCCCTTTAAACTGTAAGGCTGTATTATATAAAATATGTGCCTCATCTCGGCTGAGAAATCCAATTGTTGGTTGCCGTCGATCTACATACCAATTGTGAGGAATTTTTCGACGCAAATACGGCCAATTACAAGTTTGAGGATTTCCGACAATCATGTTCGGAAATGCCTCATCGGGTCGAACAATTGAAAAACCGGGGGAAATATAGTCACCTTTTGGTAACATGGCTCGTTCAATTTCTGCGAGTGTTTCTTGAATCATTCTTTCTTCTCTAAACAAAATCTCTGCTCTTTCTTTACATTTTTTCCCGATCTCGCTTCGCATTTTGGCATTATTCGCCCAAGTTTCAATGGCAGCGATCAAGCTTTGTACTGTCTCTTGAGGATTTTGTTGTGGATCTCGAAGAAGTTGACCGGTTGAACCCAACGCTTCTGGAATACCGTTGATTTCTGAAGCAATAACAGGTAAACCTTTCGCCATTGCTTCTATAACACATAAGGGCATTCCTTCACGCTCAGAGGGAAAAACAAAAATATCAACTGCATTTAACCATTCTTCAACATTAGAAATCTGTCCGAGTAACTTAATGCGATCGCTAATTCCCCACTCCAAAATAACATCTTTCAATTCTTGCTCGAGTTGAGGCTCGAAAATGCTACTTCCAGCCCAAACAAAATATAATTGCGACCAAATTGATTGATTCTTAAGTTGATTAATTGCGTTGATTTGATATTGATACCCTTTTCTGGTTTCAATACGTGCTGCTGTAAAGCAAACAATTGCATCTAAAGGAATATTATGAGTCTGTCGAAGTGCTTTTCTAAGATTGAGATCGATCGGTGTAAAGTAGTGGGAAGGACGACCGTAATGTATAACTTTTCCTTGGTTTTTCGGCAGTTTAAAATATTGGTGTAATAATTGGAGGTTATCCTGAGAAACAGCAATCACTGCCTTGGCTTGACGATAATGCTGTGACAGCTCATCTAAATATTTAAAATTTAATTGAGCGAGATGTGGCTCCACTAAACCTTCAACTATTAAATAAGGAATATTTTCCGTAATTGCAAGTTGTTTTAAACTAAAATTAGCAAAGGGGTTAGAGTTACTGAAAATAACAAAATCTGGATGAGACTCTGACTGTTGAAAGACTTCAATAATGGTAGCAATGGGATTCTCCTCTAACCAAAGATATTGAAGGTTGTGAGTTTCAGAAAATGTTTCTGCTAAAGGGAATTTATGGTGGGGTTGTAAACAAGTAACGCGATCGCCTGACGCTAACAATCCTTTGACGATAGAAGTATTATATTGAGCAACTCCACCAACTCCGGGATCGTCAGTTACTAACACAATATGTCGAGTCATGAGAATATAAATTTTAAAATAAGTGTGTTTTTCAATTATTCCTCATTGGGGATTTTAGGCTGTTCCTGCAATTTTTTCACTTCTTCTTTTAACTTTGCTAATTGCTCCTTCAATTCCTCATTTTCTGGAGTTAATTTTGCTAATTTTTCCAGGGGAGCGATCGCGCCTTCATAATCCTGCAATTGAATGCGAACGGCAGCAAGGGCTTGCCAAACATCGGGATTATCTGGAGCGCTTTCTGCTAGGGTTTCCAGAGGCTCTACGACTTCCTCCCATTTTTGGAGAGCAAGGCGGGTTTGAATTAGACCTTGGAGGGCGATTTCATTATCGGGTTCTCTCTCCAATACCGCAACATAGCCGCTTTCTTGGGCGAGTAATTGGTTGTTGAATTCTTCTTCTCCCGGCTGACTCGATCGCGCCGAATGTTGAGAACTCGGATTGCCACTCCATACGCTGGCGGCCATGAATCCCATGGAGCTGAGAAACGCCAGACCGGAAACAATAATTAAAACGCGTTGAATTGGTTTAACCATTATGACCCTTATGAAATGAGGGATGCTCCCCCATATCGCTATACTCAATGAATAGCTCTATAATCCTAAGCTACCCAGTTTCTTATCTTAAACGATCTACCCCATGTTTCGCTCCAAGTTTTCTTTGCTTTTTCGTTTTCCTCTCTTTGGGAATTGCTTCGCGATCGCCTTATGTTTGTTAATAATTGTGGGGTTGCAACGTCCGAAACTCGAAGCGATTGTCGATCGAGAGCAGAAAGTTACTTCAGAGCAAGCAGAACGAGAGGAAGAACTAGAACGTACTCGCTTGCGACTTGTAAAACGAATGCCCGCGTTTGGCTTTGACAATCTTATTGCCAATTGGGAAATGTTGCAGTTTTTGCAATATTTTGGAGACGAACCCACCCGCGACCTTATCGGCTATTCACTCGTTCCCGATTATTTTCGCATTATTCTCGATCGCGATCCTCGCTTTCTTACCGCTTATATTTATTTGGGAACGAGCGGTACAATTTACGCGGCACAACCAGAAGAAACCGATAAAATTATGGAACGAGGGATACAACAATTAACCTCACAAGTTCCCCTATATTCCTATTATGCCCTGCGGAATAAGGGAATTAATGAAATTCTCTTTCTCGGCGATCTTGGCACGGCGCAAAAGACCTTTGGCAAAGCTGCGGATTGGGCTTCAACTTATAACGATCCCCAGAGTTTGGCGATCGCTAGACAATCCCGCAATACTGCTGATTTTCTCGCGAGTTCTCCCAGTATTGTAGCAATACAAATAACTGCGTGGGGAATGATTTTGACAGAAGTTCAAGACGAACGAACGCAAAAAATTGCTATCGAAAATATCGATCGGTTGGGGGGGGAAATTCGAAAAACTTCAGAGGGAAGATTTCAGGTTATTTTTCCATCCAATCTCGAAAAATGAGAGGATCGGAAAAAGAGTCCAAATAACAATTATGGCAAAAGTAAGTATTGCTGAGCAAAAAGCCCCAAACTAAAACCCGTTAAACTCACGATCGCAAATAAAGTAAAAGCTTGCCATTCTCCCAAATTAGCCTCTTGCAGTTCCAAGCGAACTAAAGATGCTGCTGCAAAAAGCGCAATGAATTGCATGAAATGATGAATCCACACAATAAGAATAACTGCAATAAAAGCAAGGAGAATAACCGAAATAAAAGCACGAGAATCCGAACGAATGGGAATGGTCAAAATTTTTCGCACGATACTGCTGGGTGCGGTAAAAACCAATGCTGTCAAAACCAGCAAAAAACCGATCAGCCACCAAACCAGTAGGCGCGAAGTCGAATCGGCTACCGACCAGCCTAAAACGACGTGCAGAACAAATAAAATGCCCAGAGAAAGAGTTAATAGACGGGTTGGCAATACCACGGATTGGTTGTTGGTTATGGGTTGCTCCCCTCTCGGTCTTCCCTCTTGAACTCCCTTCTCGGGGGGGTTGGGGTTGGGAGTGGGTCTGGATTTTCCTTCGTTGAAAGAGCGATCGCTCCATTTTAGCAAGGCGATCGCTCATCATCCGACTCAAGACATGGATTGAATGATGTAATCGAAATAGGGTTCGGTGGCTTTGGCATCTTCTGCGCCGAGGAGTCCCAAGGAGGCTTCTTTCAAACAGTTAATGGCTTCAACCATTCCGGCAACGGGAACATTGAGGGCGTTATACATTTCTTTGACCCCAATTAACCCGATTTGTTCGATAGGACCTTTATCTCCAGCTAAAACCCCATAGGTAATCAAGCGCAGATACCAACCATAATCCCGCAAGCAGAGGGCGCGTTGTTTTTGGCCGAAGGCATTGCCTCCAGGAGAAATGAAATCCGGACGCTTTCTCCATAACTCTTTACTCGCCTTCTCAACGATTTTTTTCTCGTTTTCGGCTAGGGTTTCGGCAATCCGCATCCGCTGTTCCCCGGTTTGCAGGAAGTTATCGATGCTTGTTAATTCGCCGCTACTGGGGTAGCGGAGTTCATCATCGGCTTTTAAGATAACGTTACTAACGACGCTCATTATCGCAACAGAATAAATATCAATTGTCAGTTTAGCGATTTGGAGGGTCAGAAATAAAGTAGATTGTTGGTTTTGCTACCAGATCGACACGATTGTCTTTACATTTTTTAATGGATCGCCTCGAAATGGATACAAATCTTAAAATTCTGGGATGAAAAATTCAGAAAAACAGTGGCAGCAGGGAAACTTGGTGGAAGTAGAAATTACTGATGTCAGCGATCGCGGCGATGGCGTGGGACGTTGGCAAGATCGCGTGGTTTTCGTTCCCGATACCGTCACGGGCGATCGCGTTTCCGTCCGCTTGCTGAGAGTTAAATCGCAATACGCTTATGGCGGGTTGATACAATTGCTTCGTGCTTCTCCCCATCGCCTGCGCCCGTCTTGTATCGTGGCGGATAAATGCGGAGGGTGTCAGTGGCAGCACGTGCATCCCGTCTATCAGCAGGAAATCAAGCGCAATCTGATCTTGCAAGCCCTGCAACGCATAGGCGGTTTTGTCGAACCTCCCGTTGCTCCCCTTCTAGCGATCGCGAATGTTCTGGCATATCGAAATAAAGCCGCCTATCCGTTGGGAATTACCGAAGGAGGAGCAGTACGAGCGGGATACTATCGCAAAGGCAGCCATCAAATTGTCAATCTCAATCAATGCCCCATCCAAGATGCCCGTTTAAATCCCCTACTGGCTCAAATCAAGCAAGATATTGCCGCGCGCGGGTGGAGTATTTACGATGAAAGACGCAGGCAAGGGCAACTGCGACATCTCGCCCTACGCATCGGACGACATACGGGTGAAATTTTATTAACTTTAGTAACAACGGATTTACAGTTGCGCGATCGCGAGGAGATGGCGAAAATCTGGATGCAACAGTACCCGAATTTGGTAGGAGTTTGTCTCAACTACAATCCCCACCCAACGAATGCAATTTTTGGCGATCGCGTTGAATGTTTGGCGGGGCGGCCTTATTTGCGGGAAATCTTTGCAGGGTTAGAGTTGCATTTGCGCCCTCAAACCTTTTTTCAGGTTAATACCGAAGCCGCAGAAGCCATGCTGGCATCGATTCTCGAAAAGCTGGATTTACAAGGCTCGGAGCGGCTTTTAGATGCGTATTGCGGCATTGGAACTTTTAGCTTGCCTTTTGCCCGACAAGTCAGAGAGGTTGTGGGCATTGAAATACAAGCAGCATCTGTCGAACAGGCACGACATAATGTTGCTCTCAATGGAATTACCAACATTCGTTTCGAGGTGGCTGCCGTGGAAGATTGGCTTCCCCGTCAGTCAAAAATTCCTGACATTGTTTTTCTCGATCCACCACGTAAAGGGTGCGATCGAATCGTTATCGAAACACTGCTGCGGCTCGAGCCTTCTCGCTTGGTTTATCTCAGTTGCAAACCCGCAACCCTCGCACGAGATTTAAAAATTCTTTGTCAATCCGGACAGTATCGCCTGACACATCTACAACCCGCAGATTTTTTCCCCCAAACGGCTCACGTTGAATGCGTGGCATTCTTGGAACGCGATCGAGTTAGTTAGTTAAACAATACAAATAATGGAGATCTCTTAGCACTCTTAGCACATTTTGTCAATTCGCAAAAACAGGCACGATTTGAATGCTTTTGGTATAATGGTAGATAAGAATACAGTTTTCTGAGATAATGAACGAGTGTTGAGGAGATTGCAATTCCTGCAATCTCATAAAGAATTTTCCCTAAGATCCCGATAACTGAAGGAATTTAACCATGACATAAGAAAAAACCTTTGCCATATTTTTCCGGAATTGTCCCGAAGAATGTTCTTGGAAATTAGGGTGCGCTTGTTTCCCTGAAAGATGAGCTAGAGGTAATTTTTCGTGATTTCTATTTCCCTGCCCGTTAAAAAAGAAAACTGGTCAACTGTAAGTTTTGCTTCTACTCTTTATCTCTGTCCCATCTTGGACATTTTATTAGCAAAGATTCCCGATCGCTGGCAACCCGAAATTCGCTTGGGACTGCAAGAAGCATTAGTGAATGCTGCCAAACACGGCAATAATCTCGATCCGAGCAAACAAGTCTGCGTACGATTTTCTGTAACGGATGACTTGTATTCTTGGATTATTACCGATCAAGGCACGGGATTTGCACCGAGCCATTGCTGTCCGAGCAATCCAGAAGAATTATTACCTCCGGAAGAATCGGAGGATGGCCGGGGTTTTTGCTTGCTCCATCAGATTTTCGACCAAGTTCATTGGAATCATCAAGGTACGGAATTAAAGTTATGTAAAAGAGTCAAACGCGAACGAACTATTTGGCGCTGACTCTTTTTTGATTTTGTTGTTTGTTATTGGTTATTGGTTGTTCGTTATTGGGCGAACTACCGAGAGCTATTTACCATGTGTGGGGCAAGGTGGGGCTGAAATCGAACGATCCAACCATCCGGCTGCCTGTTGGAGGTGAGCGATCGCGTCGTCTTTGCGATCGTTCAAGAGAAAGACCAGCGCCGAAGCAGCTTGCTGTCCCGCTTGTGCCTTGCGATCGGCTTTAAGGCGATGCCAGTCCTTCGGAGTAATAGAAAGGCGCTCGGCAAGTATTTGAGCGAGTTCTAAGGTGGAAACATCTTGGAGAAGTTCGGTTTTTTGAGGCGTGGCAATTTCCGGCATGATTTTCGGTAATGATAGAATAAAGTCCTTTTTACCAGTTTAAGATGTCTGCCGAGGAAGAGCGCCAGTTCGAGGAAGAATTTGAAAACGCCCTCATCGAAGCCGAGGAAACGTTAGCCCGGTTACGACAGCGCTATTACCAAGTCAAAAGCGATCGCAAAGAACTCGCCAGATTGCAACAAAAAATGCGAGAACTCCAGCGAGGAAAACGAAAGCCCGGCAAACGCCATCCTTTATACCCGGAACTTGCAGAAATCGAACGGCAAATCGAACTCCTCGAACTCAATCTAGAAAGTCACCTTTTTCGTTGGAGACAGTTGCGCGAACCCTTCTGGATGGCGATTCGCTTTGGCGGTTTGGGGGTTTTATTGGGTTTATTTTTACAGTCTATAATCAATTCTCAATGAGAGAAATTCAGCAACGCTGGAACTTTTGTATCTAACCAGCTCGCCAATTTTCCGATCGGGTGCGGACGTGGCGAACGACATTCTTAATATTTTTTAATGAATTGAATATCACCATTTTGATATTGTTATTGAGTACATAAGTTTTTTTGGTTGCTAGGATTCGGGTATTTATGAAAGACAAAAACAACTTTGATGCTATTATTGTTGGCAGTGGTGCTATTGGATTGAGTATTGCTTTCGAGCTCATTAAAAATAATCTGAATATTGCGCTGGTGAGTCCGCGATCGGGAGAAGGGATTGCTTCTTTAGCTGCGGGAGCAATGATCGATGCTTTTGGAGAAATTGAATATCTCGAATCGGATATCGAACGCCAAAGGTTGAGAATGGAAGTTAAGGCTCAACGACGTTATCCTTCTTGGTTAAAAGAGATTGCAGAGAGATCGGGTCGAGAAGTTTTTCACCGTCAAGGCATTTTCATTGTGAGCAACAATGGAGGGGAACATGATGTGACCAAGATGAATTTGATGCGGGAACAGATGAGTGCTTTTGGAGAAGATTTTGAAGAAGTCGAGCCAAAAGAGATTCCGGGTTTAAAACCCAATTATCTTTTCCGCGCTCAAGATGCCATGTTGATGAAAAGCGGGATGTCGGTAGATACCACGCAATTATTGCCCGCTCTAGAAGAGGCTTTAGAAAAAAGCGATCGCTGTACGAGAATTGACGATCGCGTCACTTCGGTTGACCCAGAAGGCGATATATGGAAAGTGAAAACCGTCAATAACGGCACGCTTTTAACTGAAAAAGCGATCGTTTGTGCTGGAGCCCATACCTTTAAAATTATCGGTGAGGAACTGCGAGTAAAAGCAACACTCCCCAAACTCTACTTTGGACGAGGAACGAGCATTACGGTGATTAACGGGCCGGATCTGCCCTATTGCGTCCGCACTCCCAACCGTGCTTTAGCTTGTGGAATTCACTTAGTCCCCCGTCATGGCAACCGCATTTATCTCGGTGCCACCAACCTATTTGGCACGGATTACAACCAGTTACCCACTGGCCCGACTTGTGGAGAAGTTCATACCTTGTTTGAGGCAATTATGAGCGAATTGCATACCGGACTCCGCAACGTCTGTATTGACTATATCAGTTGGGGATTGCGTCCCATTAGTCAGTTCAATTATCCGATGGCAGGGGCAACCCATTTACCCGGGCTATTCATCGCCACGGGAACCCATCGCACCGGGGTTCACTTATCTCCTGTTATTGCGGAGTTTACCGCCGCCGAGGTACTGGGCAAAACCCTCTCGGAGGAAAATATTTTTTCCCCTCAGAAACCCTATCCCGGCGAAACCGATGTGGATATTGCTTTGGGAATTCGCTCCTTGTTGGCAACGGCATTATTCCCCAATGGTCGCTTGCCCTACAACCGCATGGTTGAGTTAGAAACCTTTATGACAGAAATCTTCAAATTAGCAGTTAAGGGCGAACAAGACGAAACTCGCGATCGCTTGCGACAAGTTCTCCAAGATGTTCCTCTCAGCGAACAGGGGATTTTGCGCGCTTACCATGAAGTTCTAGAGAAATTCGTCCCTCAAGACGGACCCTATCCGACTTAGTTGGCAACCCGATCCTGTAGAGATGTTCCTACGAATGTCTCTACAACAAAGGAGTTTCAATTGAGTTCATTCGTTTCTCTAGCGATCCCAACAAAAATCATGTCATCCTCAGCTAAAACAACTCTGAAACTGGATAGTTTAACGCGCTCCCGTCACCAAATTTCTGTTTGTTATTGGTTAAACGATCTGCGTTTTACCACATCGTATTGGTACGATACGGTCGATTTCCATTTTTTAGAAAGCCACTATGGCGAAGCGGCAATGCGAAGGATATATTTTCATATCATTGCCTTTGAAGCCATGAAAATTGCTTGTTTAAAACCGGATATTTTCGATCTGGGGGATTTTGCCGATTGTTATAGCCCAAAATTTGCAGCATTATGGCTGGAGCTTTTCGATAAAAGTTATCGGCAATGGCGCTATGAAAATAATTTACCCTTTTATAAAGGACCTGCGATCGCACCGCCAAAAACTTCTGCAACCTCAGAAAAACAAACCCCCATTTCTCCTCTGAAGGGGGATACCGAAGTATTACTTTGTTCGGGAGGCGGAAAAGATAGCTTGGTGATGTATAAGTTATTAGAAAGAGCGGGAATTCCTTTTTCCTCTTACAGTCATGCCAGCACGGTTTACGGTCAAGTCGCAAAACAGTTTTCCTTGATTGAAAATTTACTTCAGCACGTTTCTCCCGTGAGAGTTCACCGCAATTATGGTTTTGGGGATTATGTTGACAATCCCGTCGCCCAACTTTATCCCGAATATGGCATTGAAAAGATGCCGGAATTTGACTTTTTCTGTCCGCCTCCGTCTTTATTTGCCCTTCTCCCGATCGTGCTGCAATATGGTTATCAGTATATTGCCGTCGGTTACGAACGGAGTGCCGATGAGAGTAATTTGGTTTGGGAAGAAACTGGAGAAGAGATCAACCATCAGTGGTTTAAAAGTACCGAAAGCGATCGCTTATTGCGAAACTATATTAATGAAGAATTAATTGAAGGCGTGGAATATTTTAGTTTACTCAGACCCATTTACGATGCCACTATCTTTAGCTTGCTGCAAAAAGATAGTCATGCTCTCAGAGATACTCATTCTTGTAATATTAGCAAACCGTGGTGCGAACGTTGTGCGAAATGCGCTTATGTTTATCTAGCCTGCATGGCTTATTTGCCTGAAAAGGCCGTGCGAGAAACATTCAAAAATAATCTCTTCGATCTCCCTGAAAATCAAATTTGGTATCGGGAGTTATTGGGATTAGAAAAACATAAAGCCTTTGAATGCGTGGGAGAAATTGAAGAAGTACGCCTTGCTTTTGAAATTTGCCGTCGCAAGGGAGTAAAAGGCAAAGCAATAGAAATGTTCGCTCGGGAGTTTCCCAAGTTAGACTGTACGGAGATCCTTGAGAAATACACCGATGTTAATCGCAATACCTCAGAAATTCCCAAGGCGATCTTAAACAAGATTTTGCCTCAAATGGAAGAAGCCGCTCAATTCTCTCAAAAGTTAATTTTAGACCTAATAAATTAGCTATCAATTTTTTGAAGAATAAAATACTTTAAAATAATTCTAAAATTATAAAGGAATAATAAAAAAAGGTTGGATTGGGAGAGACAAGTGATAAGTTCAACTTATTAAAGACAAAATCAGAAAATGGAGACACACAATTATGGTTTACCAATCCCACTTTTTATACCGTCTTAAAATCATTTTTATTTTTATTTTAGTAAAACTCAAATTTGTGGATTTTTTGTTACCGAAACGATGGAGAGATCAATTTCCATCTGGCTGGAACAATCATATGTTTTGGATCGCTTTTAAGTCTGGAGGAAGAAAAGTTTTCTTTGAGTATTACTGTAAGCTGGATCGGCCTCAATCCTATCAACCCAAAATAATTGTTAGCCCCGAGTACCAATTGACAGAGCAAGAGATTAAAGGCTTTTATCAAAATGGTTTTCTCCCTGCATTTGATGTCTTATCCTCTCAAGAAGCAGAAGCAGTCAGACAACATTTAGTTGAGTTGGTTCAGATGGAATCTCAAGTTTATTCCTATACAAGAGGAGATTATAAATTTGCTGCTCAGAAAGACAAAAAAAATACCAACATTCAATTACTTAATGAAACCGAACGATATTTTTACAACAAACTAAATGCTTGGGATCGGCATTTAGAAGATTCTATACTGTTAAACTTGTTCAAGTCTCCCGCAATTACCGAACGTTGCGCTCAACTCCTTGCTCCTGAACTTGTTCTATGGAGAACTAATTTTTTTGATACACCCCCTTTTAGCAATGGCTCAACATGGCATCAAAGCAGCACTTTTTTTGCTCTAGATATGAAAGAATCAATATTGCAACCTCCAAATGTTCGAGAACTGTTTGTTTTGACTTGTTGGATTGCTTTAACTGATGCTCCCAAGGAACGCTCCTGCATGATGTTTATCCCCGGCTCTAATCGAGAAATTTACCCCACAATCACAGCGACAGGTGATTCTGATAAGGCAGAAAGGATCTATGGAAAATATGGAGAAAGACTGGATGATGAAGTTAATTTAAAACAGGTTAAATATGCAGAAGCTAAAGCCGGACAATGTATTATTTTTTGCGAACGGGTTGTTCATGGTTCAACTAAAAATATAACAGATCGACATCGCTGGTCTGTAGTGGGTCGCGTTGTTGGTAAAAATACAGGTATTTACTCTAAACGGATGCGAAAAGAGGGTTTAAACATGAAGGTTTATGATGTTGAGAATATCAAGTTAGATTGTTGGAAACCCTGTCCAATTCGATAAAATTAGGAGAGTCTTGTTTGATCGTCAGAGGTTAGAAATTACTTCTTCTGGAAATTCAGATTGAGATGTCGATGAAGGAGAGCGATCGGAAATTGCTAAATAAACCCCAACCAAAACAATAACCATTGCCACCCAATCTAGATTACTCAGAATTTCTGCAAAGACAAACCAAGCCGCGATCGCGGCAATTAAAGGATCGAGCAGGGACAGGACGGACATTAAACTCCCTCCAACTTTTTCAATACCATATAACATCAATCCTTGACCTAATACTATTGAAAGCATTAAACAAATTGCACAAATCCATCCTTGGGAAGAAAGAGGAAACCATTGCATTTGGGTTGTAAATAAAACGGGAATGCTTAAAATTGTCCCTGTGGCACACACGCAAAACATAATTGTTATTTTTGAGAATTTATCACACAATGTTTCCCCCGCCAGTATATATACTCCCATAAAAGCTGCTGAAAGAATAGCAGCTAAGTCGCCTTGAATTTGATGAGAGGGACTCGATAAATGCTCGATACCAATGAGACAAGACCCAATGATAGAGAGTCCCGTACCGATAACAAATTTGAAGGTAAATCGTTCTCTACCTAAAAGCCAGCTGCCTACGACAACAAAAATCGGAATAAAATTGTGTAGGAGATCGGAAATTGCCACCTCTGTGCGCGGGAGAGACCAAGCCCAAGCAGTTTGGGAAGTCCAAAAAAAGAAACTGGCACAAAATAAAAGTAAATAGTCTATTTTTGTTATTTCTTGAGGGGAAGAGGAATTTTCTTTTTGTTTTTTGATGCGGGAAAGTCCACTCCACAATCCAAAAATAACAGCTCCTCCCCAAAGACGATTGAAAATTGTCGCACTTGGAGTGAGTTCTCCTTCCACTAATTTAATGAAAACAGGCGCTATCCCCAATATTAATAAAGAAGTCGCGATCGCCGCGATCGCTTTGAGCTGTTCCAAGTCGAATAAATTTTTCTGTATTGACACCATAAAAATAAACTTGTGAAAAGTGAACACGGTTTTTCTATTTTATCAAGTGCAAACCAAAGGCTAATCCTTTAAGAAATTCAAAATTAGCCTTTGGTTTGCATCTAGCAGTATTTATTGATTGAGTAACGGGTTGTACCCAAAGCGATCCGTACCGCGTACTAAAACGGCTTTCCAGCGATCGAGACTAACATCTCTCAGTTTGTAATAGGCGATTTGATGGCCTTCGGAAAACATTCTTTTGTTGGTAAAAAATCGGGTGCTGGTTTTGGCTATGCGACAATTGATTCCCCATCGCGAACTGTCTGTTTGATTGGGAATAGAACCATGTACTGCACGTTCGCAAAAGATAAAAAATTGCCCTGCTTTCACTTCAATGAGTTGCGGAGATTTGTCTTCAGTTGGGTAATCTAACTCCCCGATAATATAGCGATGTTTTGCATTCGGTTCATTGACTTTTCTATCTACTTTTACAGGATAAATTTCCTTATGAGTTCCGGGAAATAAAGCAACACAACCTTTCTCTTTATTTGCATCTGTCAACGCAATCCAGCACGTGACTTGAAATAGATCTTCTTCATCTAAAGGATGAGCAACAGGTTCGCGAAAATTATGAAAAAACCAAGTACTTGCTTGATGCCAAGGCGTTCCATCTGCATGAGGTGGAACTTCAAAACAGTCAGAACGCCAAAGAATCAGATCTTCTCCGAGAAGTTGGGCGCAACGTTCTACGATGGCCGGTCGTTGAAATAAATTTAATAATTTTTCGTCCTCGATATGGCGATTGGTTCGTCCCATTTGGGCGAGTATTTTATGCTTTTGTTTTTCTGTTAATTGGCGATCGTCTTCATGTTCGGGAAATAATTCATCTGCAAGACCGTTATCTTCTTGAAATTCATACTTCAAGATTTTTGGAGGAACATTGAATACGGAATTAACGAGATGATCGCGCATCTGTTCTGTTTCTTCTGGTGACATCAAATCGAAGGGGCCGATATAGCAATTTTGATAAAAGAATTTGATGTTTTCTTCACTCAATTGAAATTCTGGTGCGATAGATACTTTGGGTTTGTAGGAATCCGGTTCTTTGAAGTTACAGTAATATTCAATAAAAACCTTGCTTCCTCCAGACTTAAATGCTATCCAAAACATATGGAAATTCCAACCCGTGGGAAGCCGATCGCGCAATTTTTGAGGTAAAATTGGATGAATAAACGGGAGCTTTGCAAGTGCATACCAAAATACTAACTTGAGAGAGAACAATAGATCGAAGCCATTCATTAAGAACATTGAGTTAACATCCTGCTTTTAGTAAATTTTTTGCGACCTGAAAGTCTTACAATTTTCTGAGTGCTAATATTATATTAGCATAAAATAACTTTAGCGATCGCTTTTACAAAGCATATCGAGTTAAGATAAAAGCTCTCAACTTGTCTATTCATCAATTAGGCAAACTCGGGATTATAAATCCGCAGATAATTCCAATAAAAGTTATTGTCTGAGTTTTGAACCCTACATTTTTGCTATCCATTTCCTTGCAATAATTCGGGTTTAACTCGTTCTAAGAAAGCAAGAATCATCACCATAAATACACCTTCGATCGCAGCCAAAACCAAATGAGAGATAAAAAATGCTAAAATTGCCGTTCGTTCGGCCCGAACATCCAGATCGGCGGGAATATTTAAAGCGATAATTACAGCAAAGAAAAAGGCAGCCAATGCCGTGCCGCCAAACCCAGTCAGAAAAGCCAAGAATTTTCGGGCTAAGAGATTATTGCCCGTTAATTTTTTGCCAATAGAAAAGAAATGATGAGATGCGATCGCGGGAATGCCAAAAATCAGAGAATTCACGCCTAACGTCGAGAGTCCACCATGTTGAAACATCACGGCTTGAAAAAAGAGACCGATGAGAATGGCGGGAAAAGAATAATATCCCAAAATTGCACCCATTAAACCGCATAAAACTAAATGAACGCTAATCGGGGGAATGGGAATATGAATCAGAGAAGCCACAAAAAATGCCGCTGCAAGTAATGAGGCTTTGGGCATATTTTCAGGAGCATTTTTATCTCGTTGAATTTGCCGCAGGGAATAGTGCGTTAATCCTCCCATTAATGCATAGCCGCCCAGACAAACAAAATGAGGCAATAAACCATCAGGTACGTGCATTAGTTTTTGTCCTTTTTTTTACCAGAAAAATAAAGAGCGGTGCCGATAAAGCCCCAAATGCCCATCACTGCCATAACGGCTTTTTGAAGAGGGCTATAACTGCCTTGCGACGACCATTCTCGAGAAACATTAGCTGATTCTATTTCACCGATAGGAATTGTCGTAATACGACCATGCCCGGACTGGCGAACTTTAATATCCCAATTACCCGGAAGAGAGCGATCGGGAATCAATAAAAAGTAGCCATTTTTATCGGTATTTCCGATTAACCAAGGCGTTTCGGGATCGTTAGGAGCATATACTGTAACGCGGGCTTCAATCATAGGTTCGCCACTATCATAAGTAGCTTGAATTTGCATCGCTTCGACATTTCGATATTTTAGATCGATGCCATGAGAAAAAGCAGGGCGCGCTAAGCCCGAGAAGGTTATGGGTAACAATAATAGCCAATGTTTCATGGTAATTAAAGAGGTAAGAATTTTGTATTTCAAACTTTCTTTTTTATCGATTATTGTTCCAAACAATGTCCTTCACCTACATGACCTAAGCCGACGATCGCAAATTCTAAGGTTTGATAGGTTTCTGCATCGAGTCTTTCTTTTAAGGTGTTTAGATCGATATCGAGTTGACTATCTTCAGTTAAAGCGGCGAAGGGATCGAAACCAATAGAACTCATGTTAATACGATCGTCAGCAGCCGCTTCTGCATCACCGAAAATATGATCGAAATGAAATGTTGTTTCAATTTGTGAAGTTTTTGAATTCTTAACAACTCCTTTACGTTTATCGCCAACAAATTCACCGCAAGAATATTCTAATTCTTTATCAAAAGCGATCTCAAAATCAATCATTTTTCCTGCTTTTTCGGCTTGCCCTTTGAGTAAGATTGCTTGGCTTTCAACTTCGCCATTTTTAGCTTTCACGACTTTCCACGTGAGGGCATTGTACATTCCTGCTTTTGCTTCAACCTCTGCTACGAGAACGAGATCGGCCTTGGCATCCCCTTCAGCGAGATCGACAATTTTTTGCCCTTCTAAAAGGATGACTTTGGTTTGATTCGCGATCGCTTTATCGGATTCAGGATTATAGGGAGGATCGCTTTGATAAGCAGTAACATCGGCTAGGGTGACAAAAACATTATCAAAGGTGATTTGCCAACCATCTTTTGTGGTGAAGCCCTGACGCACGAAATCTTCACCATTGGCAACGAGTTGCAGGATTCCTTTTTCATCTGTTGTTACTGGGGTGTTTGTTTCTGAGGAAGACTGAGAACTCGAACATCCGACAAAAGCAAGAGGTGTTGCGATCGCTAATATCGCGATCGACAATTTTTGATTGAACATTCCAGAAACAAAGTTAACACGATAGTTCTGATTATTTTAGATTTGCTAACAAGATACAATCCCCCTCTAGGGTATTCAATCAAAAAACTATAGATTAATTTTAGGTTTATAAATCGATAATAGAGCGTTAGCTCACCAATATCGTAATATCTTGCAATGCCTGTTGATATTCTTCGTCAGACATGGGAAAATAATGCCATTTAATTTTATTTTCCATATAAGATATGCCTTTTCCAAAAGTAGTTTTAGCGATGAGAACGTGGGGTTTTTCCAAATTCAGATCTAAACTATTTATAGTATGTTGAATTTCTTGAGGATCGTGCCCATTAATTTCTTTTACATTCCATCCCATTGCTTGCCAGCGATCGCTCATAGGAGAAAGATTTAAAACATCTTGGGTATAACCGATCGCCTGCTGTCCGTTCAGATCGATAATAGCAATTAAATTAGAAAGTTTATGATGAGCGGCAAACATTACTGCTTCCCAAAGCGACCCTTCATTACACTCGGCATCGCTGATTAAAACAAAAATTCGACGAGAAGAATTCTCTAGTCTGGCTGCTAATGCCGCACCGACTCCCAAAGATAATCCCTGCCCCAAAGAACCTGTAGAAAAATCAATTCCCGTTAATTCGCGTTCGGGATGAACTCCTAATAAACTCCCATTAGCGCAATAAGTATTTAATTGTTCTTCGTTTATCCATCCTTTTAAAAAGAAAGCTGCATAAAGGGTAAGAACTGCATGACCTTTGGAGAGAATAAAGCGATCGCGATCGCGATCGTCTGGTGTGGGAATATTGAGAACATTTCCATAGAGGACGGCAATCAGATCGGCAATCGATAGTGCGGAACCGATATGGCCCACATGGGCGCGTTTTGACTGTTCGAGAACGATTTTTGCGATCGCATTTCCGTCCATTTTTTATTCCTCTACGGGTTGCTGCTTGTACCAATTTACCATTTCTTGAAACCCTTCTTCAAAACTATAGTAAGGAGTCCATCCTAATTCATCTTGAATCTTGCGATTATCTGCAACCCAAACTGTAGTATCCCACTGGCGATCGGGCATCGATCCCCATTGGGGTTTGGCTTTAATTTCTAAAACTCTGCAAGCAATTTCAACGACATCTCGCAATGTTGTTTGTATTCCCGTTCCTACATTAAAAACCGCACCCAATTCAGCAGTATCCATCATTGCTGCCAGTAAGTATGCCTCAATAATATCATCGATATAAACATAATCGCGGGCAATTTTAGGATTGACTAAGGGTGGTAATTTTCCTTTTAAACCTTGCTCGATTAATGTCGGCATCAAGCGGGTAGGTTCTTCATAAGCTCCGTAAACAGAATAGAGTCGGAGAGTGGGAATGCGAAGGTTTTGACTTTGGGCGATATAACGACAAAATAAGGTACCAGAGGCTTTTGAGATCGCATAATAGCTATTTGGATCCAACCATTCTGTTTCTGAAGGAGGATAATCTTTATAACCGTATTCTGAAGAAGAACCGGTATTGACAAATACCTCAAAACCCGTTTTTATACAGGCTTGCAATAGATTAATCGTGCCGAGAATATTGGTATTAATAATTTCCTTGAGATTGTTTTGATAAGAGTAAGCACCATGGACGGCTAAATGAAAAATTCGTTCGGGTTTGATGCGATCGACACGTTGTGTTAGTGACTCCTCATCTTCTAAATTAACGGCATGCAATCGGAGATCGGGTTTAATATCTTTAATTCGCCAAGATTTATAATGAGGACGAACCAAAAGGTGGACTTCATGTCCTTGTTGGAGGAGTCGTCTGGTTAGGTTTGTGCCAATAAAACCCGTTCCGCCAGTAATTAGAATTCTACTCATTATAATTTAATCTTCATGTTAATATTGATGTATTGAAACAGCGATCGCTAGGGCGATTCTTCATTCTTCTCCTTGCCTATTTTGTTCTTGCAAGAAACTTTGACCCAAACTGAGAGCGCTTGCTAAAAAACTCAATAATGAATTGGTTGCTGTTTCTTGCTCATTTGTTGTAATAATAGTTGTTTTTTGCTCTTGAGGGGCAGGTAATTTTTCGGCAATTTCTGGTAATTTATCAATCAGTCGTGCTTGAATATAAGCCTCTGATAGATCGTTTTCAAGATGGCGTTGTTGTTGTTCTAAACCTAACTCTCGTTCGGCTGCGGCGACTTTTTCAAGATGGCGCATTTTGTCGATTTCTAATTCCGTCGAGACAGTTCCTCGATTTTCTTGTGCCTGAATCTCATCTAATTGCATTTGTTGTCGCACTTTTTCGATTTCCGCAGCAAGGCGACGCTGTTCTAATTCTAACTCTTGTAAGGCGAGTTCTAATTGTGCTTCATTCCTCACTCGTGCGGTTGTATTTTCTTCAGTAATTTTTTGACGGGTAGCATTTTCTTCCAGTTGTTGGCGGCGATTGTTTTCGGCATATTCGCGATTGTATTTTTCTTGTTCTTTGGTTGCTTGTAATTGCGCTAATTGACTCTGTACGTTCAATTCGGAGGTTTCGCCTTCGAGGCGATCTTGCCGTTCGCGATCGCCGATTTCACTTGCACTTTCAAGTTCTGCCAAGCGGGCGAATTTATCGCGTTCTGCCCGAAACGGTGCTTGTAAATTTTCCCATAATTGGGCAGAACTAACAATAGCTTCTTTAATTTGAACCGTAACAATTTTTAAACCCAATCCTTGGGAATTTTCGTTGTCATTACTGCCTTCAGCAACCGTTCGCAAGCGATAGGTTAATTCTTCAATAATGGGTTGTTTATCGCTGAGAACTTCATCGATACTCAAGGTCGCAACTTTATCTTTAATTGCCGCTTCTGCTTGTTCTCGCAGCTGTACGTTGACAATTCCCATTGGATCTTCTGGATCGGAAAAATCCAATTTCCAATAAGCCGTATTAATATCTTCAATAATCCATTGAACGTATGCCTGTACGAGAATTCCTTGACGTTCTTGACAAATACATCGGGCATTAATCAAAATAGTTTGTACGGCGGAAGGAATTACTAAAAAAGCATCGGTTAACGAATTAAAGCGAAAAGAAATTCCCCTACCGATATGAATGGGTTTCTCGCGTCCTCGACGAGTGTGAACAACATAAACATTGGGCGGAACGATAACGCTTTTCCACCACCAGAAACCCACAATTCGGTAATCTACAGCCCGATGCCTATCTTCTTTGGGAGAGGATTGTCTGGCTGCGTCTGGCTTCAGTACGGGTACGTATTCTCGAACCCTAGGACGACTTTTTTTTAACTGGCGATCGACTTCTTCTTGTTCTTGAAGAACTTGCTGAAGATAAACATTTTCGACCTTTTTTTTGTCCATTGTTTTCTCTTTTTAAAAGAAAAATTACCTTTTATCGAGAATTCTATCAACTGTACTCATTTTAACCAAGAAAATCCCGGTAGTCGAACGCATCCAAATATTGCCAAGTTCGCAGGCGAATTTCTTCGATTTCTGCGGCTGATAATTCTTTAGCTGTCGCTAAATTCACTTCTGGGGTTGCTTTGCGAATCGTTCCCCAAGGATAGACTTCTTCTAAGGGTTCGCCATTCCAACTGGGAGATTTTAAGGATTCCGATCGCTCTAATCCCAACTTTTCGCAAATGCCTCCAAGGGTATTATAAGGGTCTCTCATCACATCTTCTGCACGGACGATATGAACGCGATCGCAATATTTTTCTCGATATAACAAGGCATAATATTGATTGAGCGTCCAACCCAACATATAATCGGCTAAAGAATGGGGAACGGGTCGCTTTTTTGTATCGGCATAAGCAGACCAAGGATTACGGATGACATGAAGGATATGGGCATTGGGGAAGTCTTCTAAAAGTTTGGGTGCATCGACGACAAAAATAGGACTGTATCCGACATAAAATCGTTCTTTTCCCGTGCGTTTACAATCTTTCCAGGCGTCAAAAGTGGCGCGAAAGAAAGCCGCAACATTATTGGCACGCGATCGCCCGGTTTCTTGGATATATTTTTGATAGATTTCGCAACGTTCGTCATCATTAAAATCAAATTTCATGTGGCGAAATTTACTAACGTGAGGGGTTCTTGCTCTAACTTTTCCTTCTTCGTCAATAATAGCTTTATAATCTTGATAAGCTGTCGCATCGAGAGAAAAGACGGGATAGCGATATTTTAGGGGAAAAATCGAAGCCATGCGATCGCTAACCAAACGCGTTCCAATTTGCGATTCAAAGGGATACACAAACATCTGAGGATGTCCGTCAAGAAAACGATGGGTTGTATTGCCGCCATTTTCATACATGGCACTTAGCATTAAAAAGTTGAAATCTTGCATTTTGTTTGGGTAATGGATAATGGATAATTTCCCTCTTGGACTCTTTTCTTGAGAGGGGGTGGATCTGGGTTAGTAATGGGTAATAGTAACGAGATAATTTTTACTCTTTAACTTCTCAACGATCGATAACAAAAGAATAGAATAAACGAATATCTCGCTCGCGATCGCGGTCTTCTCCAGCTAGGAAGGGAAAACCCGAACTAAACTGACATTCTACCCAATCAAGGGCAAAAATTTGATTGCCATAAGGCCAAACTAAACTGCCTAAAATGTTTCCCGATCGTACATCGATCGCGTGCAAACCGCAAATACTTTCCTCTACCTCTAAACCGGGAGCGTATTGACGAAAGCGAGGAATGACGCGAGATGTTCCTACAAAGGCAATATTTTCATAAAAACACAATCCTCGCGTCCATCCGGGGAGTCGAGCAACAGCAACGAATTCCCCATTTTCTACAAACCCAAATTCTCCATAACCGCTATTATCAACCCAAACTTTATTTTGGTACATTCTGGCAGAATGAGGGCGGGTTAATCCCCCAACAATTGGCTCTCGAGTTTGACCCGAAAAGATAACTCCTCGTCCGTCAACGGGGAAATCTGGATGGCCCGGACGCAACTCGGAGATTTCTTCACAAGAGGCAGAAAAATAGGAGGTTTCGAGGGTTTGTCCCGCAGCAATAGAGTTTAATTGAATGTGATTTTGTCCGCATATAGGCTGTTTGTTAACTTCAATACAATGCGGATGCCAAACTCGTTGATAACTGCCATCATTGTTTAATAATGCGATCGCATTTTGTCCGACGGCATTAGCATATAAATTGCTTCCAATAATCGCTAGATCGTGAATGTACAAACATCCGGGATAAAAATGCGATCGCACGGGGATTAAGGGGCGATCTTCCCGTTTTTCTCCCGGTATATCCAATCGAGATAGAGTATCGCTCGCGGGCATTAAATCGTAGATTTGATTGGGGTTGCGAGTGCTGGCAATATGAACGATACCGCGATCTCGATCGACGGTTAAACCGGAAGGATGGGGAATTCTAGTATAAGTTATCTTCGGCATGCCTTTTTTAACCCGAACTCCTATTAATAAATGCTCGTATTCTCGCGTTATTAAAAGAGTAATATTACATTGTTCTAAAATACTCCACCAATCCCCTATTATTTCATATTGCAAGAGCTTGCGATCGGTCTCTGAGGCTTCTTTCCATTGGGAAGTAATTTGCATTGGATCTCGCCATTCTTGATAATGTTTTTCCCAGATTTGTTGTTGGTTACTCGTCTCTTGCTCTCCTTTCTTGCTCTCCCTCTCTTGGGAGAAGGCTGAAGGTTGAGTCGGGTTTTGAGGGAGGTCGGAATTGGTTGCTGGTTGTTCGTTAGATACTTTATTTCCCACTGTTTTGCAAGCTCCTATTCTTTCTGTTATTCCAAATTTGTAATGCTCCCCAATATAGCTTTAATGCGGAGTTGATATTGGTTGTCGAGCGCCCGCCATGACGAGAGGTTGAAAAAATTGGTACTTCTAAGACAGGATAGCTTTCTTGACGGCAAATAATATTAAATTCTATATCAATCAAATCGTCATCGCGAGTTAAGTGGAGAAGGCGATCGTATTGTCGGGGAAATATCTTTGGCGTTCCATTGATATCCCAATAAGAAAGATCGAATAATGTTCGACATTCTAAGTTATATAATAAAGAGCCCAAACGGCGAAACCAATTATCTCGGATTTTACGATTGGCTTTGATAATGACTTGAGGATAAACAATTGCATAAAGTAACAACAAAGTCAAGTCTTTAGCACTGGTTCTGGCCGAATTAGTATAACAGATTAAATCCCCCTTTGCTGCCGCAATTCCTAATTTAACAGCCAATCCCCAGCCTCCTTCTTCGCTATGAACGATGCGGATCGATGAATATTGCCCTGCGAGTGCTTGACAGACTTCTAAGGAGCGATCGCGGCAATTATTCACGACTAAAATGAGTTCGTGAGGGTTTTGAATATTGTTTAATGCTTCTTCATATTCTTGAACGATCGCTCCAATATGATCGGCTTGATTGTAAACAGGCAAAATAATAGAAATTTGGATCATCGAAAGCGTCTTAAAAACAAGAAAGTGGCTCTTTAATCGTTGAGTTGGGTTTGCATCCGCCAAAAATAGCAAAATTGAGATAGCGCCAATGACAGCTAACATCAACAAATCCGACTTCTTTTAACCATTGTATTTGTTCTTCTACCGAAGCGGGAATATCTTGTTCGAGATAATTGTTAAACCAGCGATCGCTATCTTCTCCATTAGAACTTATATAATCTCGCCAGAGTTGTTCGTATTGTTGGGTTAGAGCAGGAGTTGCACCCAGTACGATATCGCGATTGAGAAAGATTCCTCCCGGTTTCAAAACCTGAAAAATTGAGGCAAAGAGTTTTTGCTTTTGTGGATTTTCGAGGTGATGAATCGCCAGTCCGGAAATAATGATATCGTAACTCATTCCCAGAGCGCATTCGGCAAAATCTCCTTGCTGAAATGTAATGCGATCGCTATAC
Source organism: Cyanobacteria bacterium SBLK (assembly GCA_017746715.1). Taxonomy (GTDB): domain Bacteria; phylum Cyanobacteriota; class Cyanobacteriia; order Cyanobacteriales; family Spirulinaceae; genus CCY15215. The sequence continues at coordinate 68,622 of JAGHZQ010000084.1, read as the reverse complement.
TCTGCTAAATTTTTTTGAGCTACTTCTAACATATTTTTCGCCAGATCTAAAGCTAAAATTTCCGCATTTTTAAAGTTTTTTACAATAAAATAAGATAGGATTCCCGTCCCCGTTCCCAAGTCGAGGACTCTGAGAGAAGTTGCGCGATCGCGAGGAATAAGATCGACCATTAATTGATTTTGTTCGCGATAATGAGGGATGAGTTTAGGAATCAAACCATCATAATCAAACGCAAAAGTTTCAAAATCTGTTTTAATTTTATTTTTGATTTTAGCCATGATTTAATTGTTCTTTTCAGCGATTGAGTTCATTAATCGCTTATTATCAGTTGCGTTAAATGTTTTAAGATTTGCAAAATCTCATATAAATCACCAGAATTGCGGATGCCAAATAATCGAGATGTTGCATATTGAGGGAGATTGGTTTGAATTAATTTGACAAATAAAAAGCTCCCTCCTGTTGTCACCATACCATATGTCGGTTTGTCTTTATTAGGATTTGCCAGCATATAAACCAACAGTTGGGCTAATCCTTCTTCTGTCGAAAAAGCAAATTTTTTTGATTCAATAACCATCACCCAAAATTGGTCTTTCAAAACTAAACTATCAATGCGTCCTCGCACCAGAATATTTTTATCTTCAATCGCAATATCAATAGGTTGTTCCGATTTTACATAAAATGGATTGAGAAAAAAACCACCAATAAATAAAATTGGATCTAAAATTGCCATTTTGACAACACCTTCTAACATAGGGGGATATTCTAATAAATTAAAATATCCTTCCCTGACTTGGTCGAGTTGTTGTTTCTGCAAGTCGGTAATTTCGGGAAGATTTTCTTGCCATTCTCGGAAGAAATTTTCGTCTCGATTGAAGCGAATGCCAAAGTTATCGATCGCGTAACGCATATCGATATTTTGAGCTTGAACGGTTTTGACCATGGCTTTGACTATTATCGAGTTTTCCTTGCTCTCAATTCAATGAGATTTTATTCTAATTATATCATTGCTTTTCTAGTTGAATTTGTTTATCTTTTGTTCAGTGCAATTTTAGCATTCTGTACGAGATTTTCTACAGATAATCCATGTAAAGCCAGTAAATAATCTCGGTTTCCCGATATGCCATTGGGTTTTGCTTTTATCCCGCAACGACGCAAACAACAATTTAAATTATTTTCTGCGATCGCTTCGGCAACAAAAGATCCCAATCCTCCAGAAATATAATGTTCTTCTATAGAAATTACAACTTTAAATCTCGGTAAAATCTTCACGATATCTTCGACTGGAGAAGGATTAAAACTGGAAATAATCATCGTTTGCGTAAAAATTCCTTCACTCGCTAAAATCTCCATGGCTTGACTGACTTCTCGGGTAATACTCCCCATTGTAATAAACAGTAAATCCGTTCCTTCTCCTAAAATTTGTGTCTGTCCTAAAACAAAATTCCCATTTAATCCTGAAACTGTATTAAGATCGTCTTTTCCCAAGCGAAAATAAATGGGTTCGGGTAAATTCCAAGTTTGCAATAAAGCCGATCGCGTTTGTTGATAATCTGCAGGAACGATCGTGGTTATTCCGGGTTGAATTCGCATTACGCCGACATCTTCTAGAGCATGATGGGTACTGCCTGCATGACCGTATTCAAAACCACCGCCAATACCGAGAATTCGCACGGGAAATTGATGTAAAATCGCACCATTGCGGATAAATTCATAGGGGCGCAAAACGGCAAATGTGGCAATCGAATAGAGAAAAGGAATAAACCCGGCTTCTGCCAAACCCGTTGCCAAACCCACCATATTTTGTTCCGCTACGCCAACATTAAAAAAGCGATGGGGAAATTTCTCGGCAAAAGGTTCGATGACCGTATAACCAAGATCGCCAGTCAGCAAGACGATGCGGCGATCGCGTTCTGCGAGTTCGACAAGGGTATTAATAAATGTTTTTCTCATGGTAACAGCAGGATATTGTTAAATAGCATTGAAACATCAAATTTAACAAATTGCTTCGGGATCGATTCATGCAAAATGCGAAACTCCCCAATCTTTTTATTGGCGTTGATGGGGGCGCGACCAAAACAATCGTTCGGATTGAAGACGAAAATGGCCATCTTTTAGGAGAAGGAAAAAGCGGCACATCTAACATTCGCCTCTCAGTCGAAAATACGTGGCAATCGATTCTCGATGCCCTCGAACAAGCACTCTTACCGACAACAATTCCTTTAAATGCCCGTGCCTGCAACTTTTTCTGCTGTGCGGGGTTGGCAGGAACCCAAGTCCCCTCGGCTTGCGAGAAATTTCTCGCCCAGCCCCATCCTTTCCGCAAATTAATTTTAGAGTCTGATGGTTACATTTCTTGCGTAGGGGCGCATGGGGGTGGAGATGGGGCGGTTATCGCGATCGGTACGGGGGTTGTCGCCTATCAAATTGAGGCGGGGAATATCTCGCGAGTTAGCGGTTGGGGCTTTCCTCAAGGGGATGAGGGAAGCGGGGCGTGGTTGGGGCTAGAAGCGGTGCGGGCAACACTGCATTGGCAAGATGGACGTAGGGAGAATTCCCCCTTGATCGAAGCCATTCTGGCACATTTTCAGCAAGATTGGACGCAGTTTATTATCTGGGCCAATCAAGCTAAATCGACTCAATTTGCAGAACTTGCCCCGATTGTGGTTGAACAAGCCCGCCAAGAAACCCCCCTTGCCATAGAACTGATGTTACAAGCTGCAAGGGAAATCGATCGCATTGGCGAGGCATTGGTGGCAAAAACCAGCCGGCCCCTTCCCTGTGCTTTACTAGGGGGTCTTGCTTCCTCTCTCGAACCTTGGCTGGGGGAGGATTTGCGATCGCGTCTCATTCCTCCCCAATACGATGCTGTCCAAGGTGCAATTTTACGATTGCGTCAAGACGTTTGAAGAGTTTTGAAGAATAACTGAAATGTTTTAACTCTATCTTGAAAATGATAAAATTTGACAATCTCAAAACTCAGTGGAATACCGATGGGTATATTATATTCCCGAATTTTATCGACGCAGTTAAAATAAAAAAATTGAGAAGAATTTGCGATCGCATTTTGGAACAAATTCAAGCACGGCGAGAAGCAAATAGAGAATTTAAGGATGTTACCAATATTGCTTATCTCACCGAAATTCAATATTTTCAGGACGATCGTTTACCTTTAATTGAATTACTTGAATTTATTGGCAGCCCTCAAATTGTCGGGATTTTAGAGAAGATTGCTGGAGAGATTCCTCTCTTTCACAATACTCAATACTTTTATCAGCCTAAATTTGCATCTTGGGAGGGAGATTGGCATCGCGACAGTCAATTTGACGCACCGGATGTCGAACTGGAAAAAATACGAATGCAAGAATTCACTGGAGTTCATTTTCGCGTCGCTTTTTTGACAGACGATCGCTTAGAATACATTCCCGGTTCGCAAAAACGTTGGGATACAGAAATTGAGTTTAATATTCGCAAAGGTCGCAATCCCAAGTTTTCTAATATGCCCGATCGCCAGCGAATCCATTTAAAGCCGGGAGATGCTTGTCTTTTTCATGCTTGGGGGATTCATCGCGGTTCTTATCGAATTGATAAGCCGCGTCGAACCTTAGATATTATTTATGGTTGGGGAGGAAAGTGTTACTTTACCCCGCCCGCTATGTGTTTCTCCCAACCTTCAATTTTAGACTCCCTAAGCGAACCCGCACGGCAATTTTTTGTCCATTTTATCGAAACCTATCGACACGCTTGGGAATAAAAAATATTTTGATTTTTCGGGAGAATAATAAATTTGGGAAAAGACAATTGCCTTTACTGTTTTGAGGTCATAATTTCTTGTTGAGAAAGAAAAATTATCGAGGCAATCTTTGGCTTGATTTTTCGCTCGTTCTGAAGAAAAGCAATGGCCTTGCCTAAAAAATGTTTCAGATCACAGAAGGCCCCTTGCTGTATTGTTAAGATTGGCAACAATGGGATTGTCAATTTCAATCTTTGCATTGCCCAAAACAAAAATGGGATTCTATGCCATTATCGAACACCGGGAGTATCCTAGCATCGCTAACCCAACTGACTCAATTTAATCGAGCGAGTGTCCTGACCAACCGCGTTAAAGACCTCTCCATCAATGAATTTATCTGTTTGCTGGATTTTATTACGGCTGAATTCCAGCAATTTTTACGGGCGATTGACGCAATCAACAGCGAAGCCCTAGAAACGATGCTCGATCAAATCGTGGATGCGCTGACCCTGAAAATCGGGCAAATTTTGCAGGCCGATCGCACCATCGTCTTTCTGGTAGATACGGAAAAAAATCAACTTTGGGCAAAAGTTAACCATGACGATCCCCATACCTCTAAAAACTTGCGCCTTCCCCTCAACGTAGGCATTGCCGGACGAGTTGCCGTCACGGGTCAGTTATTAAATCTCGTTAATGCCGAAAATCATCCTCTGTTCAACGACCAAATTGACGGACTGCCGGGCTATCATACTAAAACTTTGCTTTGCATGCCCATTTCTAGCAGTAGCGATCGCGTGGTAGCCGTCGTTCAACTCCTCAATAAAACCAATTATCAGCCCTTTAATCAAGACGACGAACGCCAGTTTCAAGACTTTGCTGCATCTATTGGCATTATACTCGAAACCTGTCAATCTTTTTACATGGCAGCCCGCAACCAACGAGGTGCATCGGCACTTTTAAAAGCAACGGCAAGTTTGGGGGAAAGTCTCGATTTAGAAGCAACCTTAAAATCGGTGATGGAACAAGCGAGAAGGCTGATGAAAGCCGATCGCAGTACTTTATTTATGCTTAGTAAAGAGACCAACGAACTTTGGAGTAAAATTCCCACCGCCGACGAAACAAAATTGCTGGAAATTCGTATTCGAGCGGATCGCGGTATTGCCGGTTACGTTGCCACAAGCGGGCAAACTTTAAATATTCCTGATGCCTACCTCGACGATCGTTTCGATCCTTCAACGGATAAAAAAACCGGGTATCGCACCCGCAGCATTCTCTGCATGCCCGTTTATAATTCCAGTGGTGAATTAATTGCCGTAACGCAATTGATCAATAAAGAAAAGGAAGGGACTTTTACTGCTTCCGATGAAGAATTCATGCAGGCTTTTAATATTCAGGCGGGAATTGCTCTCGAAAATGCTAAACTTTTTGAAAGCGTGCTGACAGAAAAACAATACCAAAAAGATATTTTAGAAAGTCTCTCGGATGCGGTGATTTCCACCGATCTTCAAGGACAGATTGTGACCATTAACGATGCAGCATTGAAATTGCTAGGCTGTCCGGAAGATTTGCTGCACGAAGATCGCGTTCGGCAAATGTGGGAATATAAGATTCTCGATCGCTATGTTTGGGAAATTTTCCCCATCGATACTTTAGAAGAACGCTTATTGGAAAGTTTGCGATCGGGTCGCAAGCATTACGTTCCCGAACAAACATTACTCCTCGGCATTGCTGATAGTCCCAATTCAACAAGATTTCTGCCGATTCTTGCCTTTCCAGATAAGGCGGATCGCAATATTTATATTCCGTGGAACGAACTCCAACGCGATCGCGATCGATTGTTGCGCGATCGCAAAGAAGTCCAACCTATTGAACGCAGCGTTAATTTAACTGTAAATCCCCTGAGCAATCCAGAAGGAACCGTGCGAGGAGGCTTGGTGATTCTTGAAGATATTAGCAATGAAAAACGCATCAAATCAACGCTTTATCGCTACATGAACCCCAGTGTTGCCGAACAAGTGATGGCCTTGGGAGATGATGCTTTAATGGTAGGAGAACGCAAAGAAGTCACGATTTTATTCTCCGATATTCGCGGCTATACTACCATGACCGAGAATTTAGAAGCAACGGAAGTCGTGACATTACTCAACCGTTATTTTGAAACCATGGTCGAGGCGGTGTTTAATTATCAAGGAACGTTAGATAAGTTTATCGGCGATGCCTTAATGGCGGTGTTTGGCGCGCCTTTACCATTAGAAAATCATGCTTGGATGGCGCTACAATCTGCTTTAGATATGCGCCGCAGATTGGCAGAATTCAACCAACAGCATATTCTAGACAATCAGCCGCATTTTCGTTTTGGTATTGGGATTAGTTCGGGGGAAGTGGTATCGGGAAATATTGGCTCTCAAAAGCGCATGGACTATACTGTGATTGGAGATGGGGTTAATCTCAGTTCTCGTTTGGAAGGCCTAACCAAAGAATATAATTGCGATATTATTATCAGCGAATCAACCTTTCAATTATGCGGGGGAAGCGATCGCTTGCTCGTGCGAGAATTAGATAAAACCCGCGTGAAAGGAAAAAGTCAAGCGGTAGATATTTACGAACTGATTGGCAAGCGATCGGATGGTATCGATTCCCAAACAGAACAATTTTTAAAATTATATCATTGGGGTCGCCAATCTTATTTAGAACGCAATTTTCCAGAAGCCTTAAAGTTTTTTCAGCAAGCTGCTGATATTCGTCCGCAAGATAAACCCTTGTTAATGCACCTCCATCGCTGTCAAAGTTATCTGGAAACTCCCCCTCCGGAAAGTTGGGATGGTATCCATATTATGATGACTAAGTGATTGATGTAGCTGAGGGGATTAACAGGCAATCGCATTCAAGGAAACAAAACCAAACAAATGAAAGGTGGAAAACGATGAATTTTTTAATTAAACTACGATCGAACTTAAAATTTTGCCATTTGGACGAGAATACCCACAATTTTTGCAATATTGCTGATATAATATGAATCAAGATCGATCGCAATTGTTTGTCTTGCTAATTGCAAAAATCTCCATTCATCTCCTGTCGTGACCGCACCATAAATTGCAGCTAAAAATTGCAGCTAAGTTACTATTTTCTCGTTCGTTAAATAAATTTGCCGCATACATTTCAGCAACGCACTGGCCGAGACTGGAAATAATATTTTCGTTTTGCCGATTGATTGATTTAACTTCCAGGTATCCTAGGCTATTTAATTATATCATGCGATCGCATTTTTTTCTCGTGTCAAACTGACGGAAACTCGACCGCTAAAGTCGGGAATGGGTGCAGCTAGTTTTGTCAAATTCATTTGCACTTTCTGAATTTTTTCAAAAGTCAAAATTTTTTCAACCATTACTGTTGCCAGCTTTTCAATCAACGAAAATTTTTCGGTTTGAATAATGTGTTTGACAAGATTAATCGTTTCGCGATAGTCAAAAGTATCTTCTAAAGCATCGCTTTGTGCAGCCTTTGTAATATCCAGCCATAAGATTAGATCGACTTCAAACCATTGTCCCAAAACATTTTCTTCCGGTAATGCTCCCGTATAGCCATAAGCACGAATTCCCGTTATTTTAATTTCATCCATTGTTTAATTTTCCACGTAATTGTCAAAGTCCCCCCTTGTAAGGCTTGCTCTGAGCTTGTCGAAGGGGAGATGGAGGGAAATTACCTCTAAATATCCCTATGGGTGAAAGGCTTGGCATCCGTACCGGAATATGTTGCCACAATATGACCGTTGCCGATAACTTGATACTTGTAAGTTACTAATCCTTCCAATCCTACCGGACCTCTCGGTGGCATTTGTTGGGTGCTAATGCCAACTTCTGCCCCAAAACCATAGCGAAAACCATCGGCAAAACGAGTGGAACAATTATGATAAACTCCAGCGGCATCAACTCGCTCTAAGAATGTTGTAGCGGTTTCTTTATCTTCCGTTACGATCGCATCGGTATGCTTAGAACCGTATTGGTTGATATGGACGATCGCTTCTGCGACAGAATCGACAATTTTCAGAGCCAGAATCAGATCGCTATATTCCGTCTGCCAATCTTCCTCGGTTGCGGGTTCGATATTCAAGAGGGTGACAGTGCGATCGCATCCCTTTAATTTGACTTTTTTTTCTTGCAAAGCCTCAGCAATTTTCGGTAAATAATCCTTGGCGATGTCTTTGTGAATCAGTAATGTTTCTATCGCATTACAAGCAGCCGGATAACCCACTTTCGCATCGATAATAATAGGAATGGCTTTGGTCAGATCCGCAGCGCGATCGACATAGAGATGACAAATTCCATCTGCGTGACCCAAAACGGGAATTCTGGTATTATCCTGCACGTAGCGGACGAAAGAATTAGAACCGCGAGGGATAATTAAATCGACATATTCATCGAGTTCTAACAAGGTGCGAATTTCTTCTCGCGTGGTTAACAATTGGACGGCATTGGGATCGACCTTAGTCGATTTTAAGGCTTGGCGAATAATCTGAGTTAATATCTGACAGGATTCGATCGCTTCCTTGCCCCCTTTGAGAATGACTCCATTGCCGGATTTAATCGCCAGGCTGGTAATTTGAATGAGTGCCTCGGGACGTGCCTCAAAAATAATCCCCAAGACCCCTAAAGGACAAGTCACTCGCTTGAGAATTAACCCTTCATCTAACTCTCGATGAATTTGTACCGTGCCTGTAGGATCGGCTAATTGTGCCACATCGCGCACCCCGGCGATCGCGGAATTCAATTTCGTTTCTCCCAACTTCAAGCGCGCGTATAATGCCTTGGGAATGCCTTCTTTTTCCGACCTTTCGCAGTCGGCAAGGTTGGCTGCTTGAATTTCGGCGATCGATGCCTTGAGTGCCGTTGCGATCGCCTCTAATGCCTCATTGCGTTCTTCCGTGGATAAAACGGCAAGCTGTCGGGCTGCATTGCGAGTATTTCGGGCAATTTCGGTTAGGGTTGGCGTAACGCTCTCCAAAGCGACCATAAATAATCTGAAAAATTTGCAATTCTTCTATTATAACACAATTCTCAGCCTCTTGCTTCAACAAAAAGGGAATGATTTTCAATTGTAAATTGATGCGACCATTTTTTGAATTTTGAATTGACTGATTAATTTTTTGGCTGCGATTGTATGCTCTCTTCTGTCTCCAAGAAATTCGAGGGACTAACTTGTACAATTTTAGTGACATCAATTTTCTCAGCAACTTCAGGCTGGCCGTAAATCACAATATCTTGATATTGATCCTTACTCGTTGGTTTGGCTTTTTCTTGACAATTTTTCCAAGCTACTTGCGAGGGAGGGATTTTCGCTTGTCGGTCATAGAGAATTCCCAGATAGCAATAATTCATTCCCCAACCTGCCAGTGTTTCATCCACCTCATTTTCTAAGGCGATCGCATTTTGGAGAGCGTCCTCGGCTCGAAGGTAAAGCATCTGAATTTCCTGCTCGGAAAAGTTGCCCAATTCCACTTGTAGAATCAAAGTAAATCCTAAATGACCATAGATGAAGTATTTTAACTTATTTTGGACTGTTGGTTGTGCTAATCCCAAGCGAAAAATTGATTCTGCTTTAACGAGTTCTTCGACAGTTTTTGCCATTCGCATTTGCGATCGCCCCGCACCGTTGAAAGCATAAGGATGCCCCGATTTGATTCCGTTTTCATACAATTTATAGGCTTTTTTGTGCTTGGAAAAAGTTTCATAAACGTCTCCCAAGGCCAGTTCGATTTCTACATTGTTGGGTGAAAGAGATTGCGCTCTTTCAAAATCCGTTTCCGCGCGATCGAGATAACCATTTTCATAATTTTTTAAGCCCTGAAGATAAAAATATTTACCAAAATTGGGAATTGAAGTATTAATGCCATAGGTAACGGCAAACAAGAGAAAAGCCAAACCACAAGTTGCCACGGTTTCATATTCATCTCTAATACCAATTTTCACGAGAGTATCGCGAACAACTTTTTGTCCTTGATTGGTTAATGTGCCACTGGTTACTAACACCAAACCCGCACCTTGACTGATGGTACTAAAGGTTTTTAACAAAGACAGACTTTCATGGGAAAATGCCTTGACCGTGTTGGTAGCATAAGTTCCCGCACCCACCAAGCAGGTCACGGTTATCAAACTCCACAACCAATCAAAATGGGCGATTTTAGGCGGCGGTGAAGGAGGAACTTCGAGAAACCACCACCACGAACTTTCGGGGGGTTTTCTCGTTTGACGGCATTGTTCGATCTGGGGATGGGAAGCGATCGCTCCTGCCAAGTCTTGCAAGCGATGGTCGAGGGCAACCAATTCGGCAAGGAGATCGCCAGTCAAGTCCAGATCGTCTTCCTGTAAGGCTTCTACCTCATCTCGAGCGAGCAAAACTGCCAGAATTTGGGGAAGTTGGGGAGATTTGACCCCACTCAATTCCGCGATCGCTTTTTGGTAGCACGCGAAGACTTCTGTAAAAGGATCGTTCAGTTGGACTGTCATGATAATCGGTTATGGAAATTTTCATTAAAATTGCCAATCCCTAACTTACACGAAAGATATCAGCTTCTTGCATTCCCGAGTTATGGAGAATTGCGCTCTGTATCGGTTTGCACGAATCGCATAATTCGAGTCGTATTGACATTTTCAGCAATTTCTGGCGTACCATAGATGACGATATCCTCATACTGGTTATAACTAGCAGGAAAGGCTTTATTTTGACAATCTTGCCAAGCTCTCTCTGCCTCAGTAGTTTTTTCTTGTTTGTGATATAAAATTCCGAGGTAGCAATAACTCATCCCCATCCCCGGAAGTTTATCATCGATCTCGTTTTCGAGGGCGATCGCGGCTTTAAAGGCTTGCTCGGCTTCAATATATCTTGCTTGAATGTCTCCCTCTGATAAATTGCCCAATTCTACTTGACGAATGAGGGTAAATCCCAGATGTCCCGACATTGCGGCTCTAAGATCGCCAGGAATGTCAGATTGAGCCAATCCCAAGCGAAACAGTCCTTCTGCACGAACCAAGCGGTCAAAATCTGTTGCCAATCGTAGATTCGTTCGTCCTAACCCATTGAGCGCTCCCGGTATACCCGCTAAAATCGCGTTGGTATATTGTTCTTCTGCTTTCTTGTGCATTACAAAAGTTTCATAGACATTCCCTAAAGCAACATCAATGTTGGCATCGTTGGGAGCGAGGGCTTGTGCCTGTTCAAAACTGAGTCTGGCCTTATCGACGTAACCGTCATTGTAGTGGTTTAACCCCCGACGGTAAAAGGATTGACCGATACTCGGAATAGAAGCATTAGCCGCATAAGTGATTCCCAATAGGATGGCAGCAAAACCACAAGTGGCCTCGGCTTGATATTCGGGTTTAATCCCGAGATCTGCCAGAGTCTGGCGCACGACTTTCTGACCTTTATCGGTTAAAGTTCCCCCCGTCACGAGAACCAATCCCGCACCTTGACTAATCGTGCTGAAAGTTTGCAATAAATTTAGATTTTCGCTGGACAGTTTTTGCACGGTGTCTGTGGCAAAGGTTCCCGCACCTACTAAACAAGCAACGGTGAGAATATTCCAGAGCCAATCTTGTGCCAACAATTTAGCGTATTTTGAGGGTTCTGGCGGTGGCGGCGGTGGGGCTTTGAGAAACCACCACCAAGCCGTTTTCGGAGGCTGTAGGGTGTTTCGACATTGTTCGATCCGGGGATGAGTGGCGATCGCCCCTGCTAATTGCCGCAAGCGATCGTCTAACTCTACCAATTCGGCGAGGCGCTCTCCGTTTAGTTCCGATAAATCCGTCCGCGCGGCTTCTACGACATCTCGACTGGTTAGCACAGACAAAATTTGGGCGAGTTTGGGAGATTCTGTTGCACTCACAGCCGCGATCGCCTCTTGATAATGCAAGAGTGCTTCGGTAAAAGAAACAGTCTTTTGTCCTTCCATGATGATAGATACTTTTTTTGATTACCCATAGTAATACAAAAAAGCGATACTTATTTGTTGGGGACGTTTTTTTTCACTTTTGGTAAGAATTTTAAACCAAGGGTTCTTGTTGAGTCGTACAGTGAATGCCGCCTCCTCCCGCCGCAATTTCATCAATATTGAGTTGGATGATGTCGCGATCTTCAAATAGTTTTTCTAGCGTTTCTTTGGCGTTGCGATCGGCTTTGCGATCGCCAAATTCTGGCAAAAGAACTGCCCCATTGAGAACGTAAAAGTTAATATATCCGGCTGCAAAATTATCCCAACTGTATCCTTCTCGGATTCTTGTCGGTGCTTCTAACACGATCGCTTCGAGTGCATTTCCATCGGCATCGGTTTGAGATTCTAAAATTTCAAGGTGTTTTTCCGTCACCAGACGATCGGGAGATTCGGGATCGGGATCGTACGTAGCAACCACAACCCCCGGATGGGCAAAGCGAGCATAAAAATCCGTATGTCCGTCGGTAATATCTGCCCCGCGAATGCCGGGCAACCAAATGATTTTACGCAGTCCCAATAAGGCTTTTAATTCTCGTTCGCAATCGGCTTTACTCCAACCGGGATTGCGATTGTCATTGATAATACAACTTTCCGTTACGATGGCCGTACCGCGACCGTCTACTTCAATACCTCCCCCTTCAAATACGAGTTCTGTATTAATGAGAGGAACTCCTGCTTCTCGGGCGACAAATGGCGCGACTTCTGCATCGCGATCGTGCCTTTGCTTGTTTCCCCAGCCATTAAAATTAAAGTCAACAGCGGCTTTTTCTCCTTCTTCATTGACGACAAAAACAGGGCCTGTATCTCGCATCCACAGATCGTCAATGGGTTGAATGATTAACTCAACCTCAGAGCCGCATTTTTTCCGCGCAATGTCATAATCTTCCTCGCGAACTAACATTTTCACGGGTTCGTATTTAGCGATCGCTTTAGCAATTCCGGCAAGGTTATTTTGGACTCCCGCAGCATATTCGCGTCCCCAAATATCCGGACTGGCACTAAATGCCATCCAAGTACATAAATGGGGTTCGGCTTCGTCGGGCATGAAAAATGAAGAATTTGCAGCCATCGCAGCAGTGCTGTTATTTTCCATTTGAGAATTTTTCGCGCAGCTCACTAGATTTTTTCCTAAAATAATAGATCCAGATGTTGCTGCTGCCAATTGCAGAAAGGAGCGTCTTTTCATAATATTATAGTATTACTCGATCGGGGAAATACGCCACGTTTTTACTGTTTTCATTTTACCCTTGATTAGAGAGGGAGACTAGGCTTGACATTTTTTCAAGTTAAAGGTTCTTGTTGAGTCGTGCAGTGAATGCCACCTCCTTCCGCAGCAATTTCATCGATATTGAGTTGGATGATGTCGCGATGGGGGAACAGTTTCTCTAGAGTTTCTTTCGCATGGCGATCGGCTTTGCGATCGCCAAATTCTGGGGTAAGAACTGCACCATTGAGGACATAAAAGTTAATATATCCTGCTGCAAAAAAATCATCCCACTCATATCCTTCACGGATTCTTGTTGGTCCTTCGATCGCAAAAACTTCGAGATCGTTTCCATCAGCATCGGTTTGAGATTCTAAGATTTCTAGATGCTTTTTCGTCACGAGATGGTCGAAAGATTTGGGATTGGGATCGTAAGCAGCAACCACAACCTTCGGACGTACAAAACGAACATAACCATCTGTATGTCCATCGGTAATATCAGCCCCGCGAATACCGGGCAACCAAATGATTTTACGCAGTCCTAATAGTGCTTTTAATTCTCGTTCGCAATCGGCTTTATTCCAACCAGGATTGCGATTGTTATTGATAATACAACTTTCCGTGATAATTGCCGTACCGCGACCGTCTACTTCAATACCACCGCCCTCAAATACGAGTTCTGTATTGATTAGAGGAACTCCCGCTTTTTCGGCGACAAATTGTGCCACTTTTGCATCGTTCTCGTGGTATGCTTTGTTCCCCCAACCATTAAAATTACAGTCAATGGCTGCTTTTTCCCCTGCTTCATTGACTACAAAAACAGGTCCGGTATCTCGCATCCATAAATCGTCAATCGTTTGAACGATTAACTCGACCTCAGAGCCGCATTTTCTCCGCGCAATATCATAATCTTCCTCGCGAACTAACATTTTTACAGGTTCGTATTCGGCGATCGTTTTTGCAATTCTAGCGAGGTGATTTTGGACGGCTGAAACGTGTTCGCGTCCAAACGTATAAATCTCTGGACTGGCACGAAATGCCATCCAAGTACACAAATGGGGTTCGGCTTCGTCAGGCATAAAAAATGAAGAATTTGCAGCCATAGTAGCAGTGCTATTATTTTCTCTTTGAAGATTTTTGGCACAGCTAACCAAATTTTTTCCCAAGAGAATAGAACCCGATGTCGCTGCTGCCAAGTGGAAGAAGAATCGTCTTTTCATTGTGGGTGATGATTGACTGTTTTGGGGGTTGCGATCGCTTTTGCTTCCTCCATCATTATCTTACTCGACCGAAAACGCGATCGACACCTCCGGACTCTAAGACTAAGGCGAGCAATGGACAACATAACTGACAATCTTAAAAAAATCTTTAATGATAATTCCGTTGCGTTTATTTCGTTTATTGGATATGATGGAAAATATAATCATTCCGTCGCTATACCGCAAAGGAGACGGCTCATGTCAAATCGAGCAACTTTAAATAATGTCGTTTTTCCCTCTGATGCTGACTCAGAACTCTCAGAAGTCAGCAGCCGATCTTTAGCAGCTTTTTTAACATCCGATCGCGCCCAAAAACTAAAAGTCATTGAAGAAAATGGAGAAGGTGAAATTGTTGAGATTCCCGCTCCAGCATTTCGTTTATTGATTGATATTTTATCGCAGATGGCTCGGGGAAACGCTGTTCGTTTAATTCCAGTTCATGCAGAACTCACAACCCAAGAAGCTGCCAATCTATTAAATGTATCTCGTCCCTACTTGATTAAACTACTCGAATCCCAACAAATTCCTTTTCATAAAGTTGGCAGGCATCGTAGAGTACGTTGTGAAGATATTATGCAATACAAACAAGACATAGACACAAAACGCAGTAAAGTTCTTGATGAATTAGTTGCTCAAGCCCAAGAATTAAACATGGGTTACGATTAATTTATGACTTCTCATTATTCTGCACTATATGATGCTTGTGTGTTGTATCCTGCGCCTCTCCGGGATATTCTGGTAGAACTTGCTACAACTGATATGTTTCGAGGTCGTTGGACAAATCAGATTCATGATGAGTGGATTCGGAATGTATTGAAAAATCGTCCCGATCTGAAAGAAGAGCAATTGATTCGTACAAAAGAGTTGATGAATCAACACGCACGAGATCCCCTGATTGAAGGTTATGAGGCACTAATTCCCACGCTTGAATTACCTGATGAAGGCGATTGTCATGTTTTAGCTGCGGCTATTAGAGGACAATGCGATGTTATCGTGACAATGAATTTAAAACATTTTCCAAAATCCGTTCTTTCAATCTATGATATTGAAGCGCAACACCCCGACCGCTTTATCGCAGACTTAATCGATCTTTATCCTCGTAAGGTTTTATCCTCTGTGCAAATTGTTCAGAAACGATTGAAAAATCCACCGAAATCTTTCTCTGAGTATCTAGATACTTTGTTAAAACAAGGTTTGACAGAGACAGAAAGTATGTTAAGAGAAGTATCTTTTGAAATATAAAAAGGGTGGGAATTTCCCACCCCGTACCAATTACTGAGGAACATTCAAAGCACCTTGTTGCCTCAACCAGACTTTTTGTTCTTCGCTTAACCCCTGTGCGTCGGTAAAGACAGCACCCGAAACATTACAATTGGCAAAATTCACATCCTCCCAAACCGTATTTTCTAGGTTGGCATATTGTAAATCTGCTGCCGTCAAATCGACTTGCGTAAAACTCGTTCCTTCCAAACAAGCAGAAAACAGCGAAGCACGGGTTAAATTAACATCTTTGAGAACGACATTTTCCAGACTGGCATAAACGAACTCTGCCTTTGCTGCATTAACTTCCTGCCATTCAGAAGCGCGAAAATTAGCCGCGATCGCACAAACTCCCGTCAAATCCACCTGTTGCAAAACGCTGCGGGTTAAATTGGCTTTTTCTAAATCCCCTCCCGCGATCGCTACGCGAGTTAAGGTTGCCCCTTCCAAACTGCCACCAACGATGCGAGAATGGCTGAAATTAGCATCGACAAAGCTAACCGCACCCAAATTAGCCCGCGTTAAATTAGCACTGCTAAAATTCGCTCCTTCTCCTGTTGCTTCCCGAAAATCAGCTCGTTCGAATTGTCCCGCAGCAAGTTCGCTGCGATCCAAAGTGACTCCGTTAAAACTGGCAGCGATCGCGACAACTTCCCGCAAATTCGCATCGTTTAAATTGCTCTGATTGAGTTTGGTTTTAAACAAGCGAGCGCGTCCTAAATTTGCATGAGATAAGTTCGACCACATTAAAGCAGCGTTACTAAAGTCTGTTTCCTGACAAGATGCACGAGCAAAATTCGCCGATCGCAAATAGGCACGGGAAAAAGCAGCGCGATCGAGATTCAAATTCTGTAAGTTGATATTGCTTAACTCAGCACAAGTTAGAGATTGTCCGCCTTGTAGCTTGGAGAGAACTTCATTGCTGTTGAATATTGCCATCTCATATTTCCGGGGTGAATGGGAATATTGTTTTGTATCGAAATTTACTATTTCTATTTTAATGGTAATACTTGCTACTAAAAGATGACAAGAGATTTTGACAAAAATTAAGGATGCGAAGCGCGATCGCATCCTTTTGCAAATATCGAATTAAGATAATGCAAATCCCTCTTAACTAACCTTGACAAGAATCAAGTTATCCTCTTGTTTGATTTCAAACGGTGTTAAAGGCTTTTCCGCAGGTTTGGCAACCACTTGACCGTCAAGGGCAAATTTTGAACTGTGACAGGGACAAATTAATAGTTTTTCTGTCGCATTAAACTCAACAGAACAGGCTTGATGAGTACACATCGAGTCAAAGGCAACAATGTCTCCCGTATCCGGATTTCGGAAAATAATCACAGACTTCTCGGCATTTTTTTTATCGGTAATAAATCCCTTTTCCTCTAACTTTTCTAACGTACCGAGAGCTTGAAAGCCATCCTCTCGAACGGAGGTATCGAGTTTTGTTTTCGTTTTTTGGGTTGAGGCAGATCGATCCTCGGAATTGCAAGCGGCAAGAATAACAGGAAGAGAACTAGCCAGCATTCCCACGCTAACCCAATTTATAAATTCGCGACGATTCATCATTTTGTGTTAGTTGTTAGTTGTTAGTTGTTGGTTCTCCCCCTTCCCAAGAGGGAAGATAGTGGAGGCTTCGCTTTTCAAGGACGGGGGGCTAGGGGGGATTGACTGGCGAGGGATTTAAACACTTCTTTGTATTTGATTGCTGTTGCTAAAACAAACAATAAATCTACACCAACAATCGAACCTACAATTAACTCCGACCCACCCGTACTAAAGCCATAACTGTGCAATCCTTGACCTAAAACAAAATTAACGCCATACCACGCCATTAAAACTGCATTAAACGAAACAACACTCGTGACCGCCATGCCAAAATCTCCCAACCATCCAACAAGGCGACCGTGTAGGGGAATAACATAACACATCAAAGCAATCAATGCCCAAGTTTCTTTGGGATCCCAACCCCAGAAACGTCCCCAAGAAAAATGCGCCCAAATACCTCCTAAAATAACGCCAGTTGTTAACAGTAAAACCCCCACTTGCAAGACTCCATAATTCCATTTGGCAAGGCTGCGAATGCGTTCTGTTGCTTGAGGGGCAAAGAAATAATGTCCGAGAAGAATATGCCCCAATCCCAAAGCAAGGGCAAAACTCGCATAACTGAGGGTAATGGTCGGAACATGGACGCTCAGCCAAAAATTATCTCGCAGAACGGGAACGAGAGGGGTAATGCTAGGGTCGAGAACGGCGGGAAGACTATCGGCTAATAGCAAACAGACGATCGAGAGTGGGGCTGCGGCGAGGAGGTAATATTTTGCCCGCATCGTGCGAGGTGTAACGTGAGGAACAAAAGCAGAAGGTTTGAGGCTATCGGGCGTTTGAGGAGGACGAGTGAAGGTAAAGAGTTCAAAGAGAAAGGCGATCGCGGCAACGCCAAAACTCACCCAAATCACCGATTCGTACATATTCGTGACGGGAGGTCGTCCGGCGATCGCCATGCGATCGAGGAAACCATAAGCATGAATGCCCAATCCCATCATAAATGCTCCCATTGCCCCCCAGTAAAACTCAAAGGCGGGGAAGAGTACAACCAAAAGCATGAGGACAAAGGCAAGACTGTAAATCTTCCATGCTTTCGCAAAAGGGTGCAAGTGATAAAAGTGAGTTTCTCGTGCCAGCTTTTGTGCGGGAGGATAAACATTAGGACTGAGTTGGG
This sequence comes from Cyanobacteria bacterium SBLK, assembly GCA_017746715.1. Classification (GTDB taxonomy): domain Bacteria; phylum Cyanobacteriota; class Cyanobacteriia; order Cyanobacteriales; family Spirulinaceae; genus CCY15215. The sequence continues at coordinate 50,463 of JAGHZQ010000084.1, read as the reverse complement.
TCAAATCGTCCCGTAATTCTCCCGCGATGTTGCCGAGGGCGATCTGGCGATCGGGGCTGTTGCGGTAGAATTGTTTGAGCGCTTCGTAATCGGCGAGAATAGGCTGTAGTTGTTCGATGGTGTATTCTTCAGCAGTGGAAATGCCCGTCCAAGTGCCTAGAGGATCGTTGGGATGGGGAACGATTGGGAGGGTTTGGTTAGAGACCGCGTTATACATGAGAGCGAGGCGATTCTCTAAGGTGAAGGCTTCGCGATCGCTGCGGCTGAGTTCGAGATTATCCGCTTCTTTTTGATGCGCGTCGAGAATGAATTGACCGATCTTCGAGCCGATTAATTCTGGGAAGGTAAAATATTTTCGATCCGGACTCAGTCCGGCGCGTTCTTTTAAGGGACGATAGCTAAAGAGAATAAAGGGTTCTTTGTTCCAGTCGCGATCGTTAAACCAAAGGGACAGATAAACGCGTAAATAGTCCAATTTTTGCCCGTCAGTCGCGGTGTAATGGGTGCGTCCGTGAATTTGAGCGACGGTTTCTCGGGCGACTGTATCGAGGGGCTTTTTCCGTCCGTCGAGTTGTACGGCAATATTTTCTAAAGGCTCGAGGGGATCGCTTTGGAATTGGTTAAAAGGGATTGCGAGGATGAGAATCCCCAAACACAATCCCAGCAAAAATTTAACAATTTTTGGCATTTCGCGAACTCCTTATCTCTTATTTCTCGATCGCTCGGTGATTATAGCAAATCTACCCATCGGCGAGATGTCCGTCCGGAATAGAAGCCATGCGATCGCTTCAATTCATACCCGCGATCGCTAAAAAAGATGTATAATTAACGAAGCGTGCGGGTATAGTTTAGTGGCAAAACGAACGCTTCCCAAGCCTTAGATACGGGTTCGATTCCCGTTACCCGCTTTCTCAAACTCAAGTAAATTAAGGATATAATAGATCGCTTTTCTAACAAGGGAAAAGCACTTCATGCTTAGCTCCCTTCCCGCTTAAGAAGCGGGTTCGATTCCCGCTACCCGCTTCTTAAGCTAAATTCATCTTGATGGCGTAAATACACATTACGGCTCGGGATTTTGGTCTCTTTGCTCGAGAGGAAGTTCAATGATAAATTCTGTTCCTTGCCCGAGTTCGGATTGGTAAGTTAAATAACCGCCGTGTCTTTCGACAATAATTTGATAGCTAATTGCCAAACCCATTCCCGTCCCCTTACCAATAGGTTTGGTGGTAAAGAAAGGATCGAACAATCGCTCCCGATTTTCTGGCGTAATTCCCGTTCCGTTATCGGCAATGCGAACGATAAGATGCGGTTCGGCAATGAGTTCGCTCGAGGCAATTTCTGTTGTAATCGAAATCTTATTGGGTTTTGCTCGAATCTCCTCCGGAGATCGCTGGCGATCGCGTTCTTCGAGAACATCAATTGCATTAGTCATTAGATTCATAAAGACCTGATTGAGTTGCCCCGGATAACAATCAATTGGCGGTAAATTGCCATAATTTTTTACGACTCGAACGCCAAAGCCGTCTTTTTTTTCTTGTAAGCGATCGCCTAAAATCAACAAGGTGCTGTTAATACCTTCATGCAGATCGACCGTTTTGCGATCGCTCTCATCCAAACGAGAAAAATTGCGTAAAGATTGGACGATTTCTTGAATGCGATGAGATCCCGAGCGCATTGAATCGAGAATATTCGGTAAATCCTTTAAGGTAAACTCCAAATCAATTGCTTTGGCTTGTTCTTGGATTTCCTGTACCGGCTCGGGATAGTGGCGATCGTAAAGATTTAATATCTCAATTAAGTCTTGAATGCTTTGTTCGGCATGAGCAAGATTCCCATGGATAAAATTAACGGGATTATTAATTTCGTGAGCGACTCCAGCCACTAACTGTCCCAAACCCGACATTTTTTCGCTTTGAATCAATTGGGTTTGGGTATCGAGTAATTGCTGATGAATATCCTGCAATTCTTGTAATGTTTTTTCTAATTGAGCGGCTTTTTCTCGTTCTCGCACCTCCGACGCTTGCAAGGCAGCATAGAGTTTTGCTAGGCGATCGGCTTTCTGTAGGGAGATTCTGACAAGGGCTTCTCGCAGTCCCAAAGCAGCTTCAATTTCGCAAGGCTTCCAAGGCAAACAGGTTAAATGCACCAATTCTTGCCATAGTGCAAAAGATTGCCTGGGGGAAAGAATGAGTTTCCCATCTTCTCCTTTGCGTAAGGTTGTTTGAGGATCGCCTCCCCAGCTTACCGTTTGCAGGGTTTCCGGTCGAAACCAAAGAATATATTTGGGCGCGATTTCCGAGAGGGAAATGGCAAGGAATCCACAAGCCGTCTCTTTATGACTTTCCCAAGCGGCATCGAGTTGAACGAGGGAGTGGGTATGAATGATGTTTTCTTGGGGATAATTCTCTTGTAAGAATTCGATTAGAGTCGCGATCTCTGGGGAATCTGGCGTTTTCCCCAAGCAATCGCACTTGCCCTCTTCCCAAATTGCCGCGCCGGTTGCTCCGGTTAACTCGAGTAGGTGGGTGGGAGAATTCATTAACCCCGAGGGCGTGCTTTCTTCAACGGACATCCATTCAATCAGCTTGACTCGGACATTATGAAGGTAGTGTTCGTAGTCTGCATCCGCTCGGTCTTTTTTTGTCGTCATTTCCAAGGAAATAATCCGGCCGAGTAACTTACAGGCAGCACGCATCTCGTAGGGAAGATATTTAGGTGCGTAGTGATGGCAAGCAACTAAGCCCCAGAGTTCTCCACCTCGGGCGATGGCGATAACAAAAGAAGCGGCAACTCCCATCCTCTTGAGATACTGGGTATGACAGGCCGACGTACCGCGCAAGACAGCATTGCTTAAATTCAAACGTTGTCCTTCGGGAGATGGAGGAAAAATCTCGGCAGCAGGTAGATCGAGATTGGCAAGCAGTCGTACTCCCGAGGCTAAAATCAGTTCCCGCGAAATCCGGGGAATATCAAAAGCTGGAAAGTTTAGTCCTTCAAAGGCTTCGAGATCGTCTTGTTTGTCTTCGGCAATGACCGTTCCGTGACCTTGCTCGTTGAAGCGATAGAGCATGACGCGATCGAATCCGGTGAGTTGGCGAATTTCGGTAACGGTTGTTTGAAAAAGGGCTTGCAGGTCGTCGATTTGGCGCAGTTTGGTAGCAATGCGATGAATTGAACGATAGCAATCCAAACTATTAAACGTCTGTTGGCGGGGAATGGGTTCTAATTCGAGGATAATCTTTTCCCCCGAACGATGGAGAATACTGTCAAACAATGCAGCGCGATCGCGCTGCTTGGTAAAATTTTCGGCTTGCAGGGACAATTTGAGATTGACTTCCCATTCTCCTCTTGCAAGAACCTGTTGAATCTGCTGCACTTGCTCCTCGCCCAATAGCATATTTAAAGGACGATTAATCAAATCGTCGGGGAAAATGCCTAAAATGGCCCCACTATTGTCACTAATTTGCGCGATCGTCAAATCTGGCCCTTGCAAAGCGAGGAGAACGCCATAGGATTGAATATATCCGAGAGTGCGAAGGGGTTCTTTTTCTACTAGTTCGGGGCGATCGAGGGTAAGGCGAACAAGATTGCTGATTTCCATAAACTTTTAGGGATTGCGGGGGACTGACAACATGCAATCATTGAGGCTTTCTATTTATACAGGAAAGTCGATCGGGCAAGAACAAACGTATAATACAAAAGAATAATTATAATGTTGAATTACGTTTTCTCTCTTGCAAGAAATGCACCATCATTATGCAGCGACAAGCCTCAACGATCTGAGGACAAAACCATAAAACCGCGCCTAAATTTTGCGATCGATACGAACCTTAACAATCATGGCAAAATAATTTTGGTGGGTTGGAAAATGCCGACTCATACTATCTCGTTAGGTCATAATAACCGAATATTGCTCTCAATGAGATCGCTCCTTTGACCGATCCCGCGATCGTCAAATAAGATGCTTATCGATTATTCTATCGCATTCAAACCATGCCTTTTATTAAAGTTCAATCTACTGCTTCCCCTGATGTTAAGACAGTTACAATGCTGCTCGAAAGTTTGTCGGTGAAATTGGCAAAGCATTTGGGCAAATCGGAAAATTATGTGATGACGGCTTTTGAGGGAGATATTCCCATGACTTTTGCCGGGACTCCCGATCGCGTTTGTTTTTTGGAAATAAAAAATATCGGGACGATGAAACCCGAACAAACCAAAGTCATGAGCCAAGATTTTTGTCAAACGATTTCGCAAATTTTGGACGTGCCGAGCGAACGGATTTACATTGAATTTGCCGATGCAGAACGCCATTTATGGGGTTGGAAAGGAACGACTTTTTAGCTCGATCTTATTTAACTTCTACAAAACCTAGGGGACTAGATACTCGTCCCCCTCCTTCTCGTATTTAGGCTTCTCAAGGAGATATCGTCCAACTCCGCAATAATTCCCAACGCCGTGCAAAGTGAGTTAGGAAGCAATTTCTGGCAAATTCGTTTGGAGTTTCAAACAATTTCGCCCGCCATTCACTTGGAGTTGATACTCGACTTTATCCATCAAGCGTTTCATGATTAACCAACCATAACCGCCTTCTTGCTTCCGTTCTGGAACGGGAGGCGCATAGGTATCGAGATCGTAGCCATTCCCAGTATCCCAAATCTCTAAGGCTAAATCTCGATTTTTCAGTTCGAGACGAAGAAGAACGGGAATCTGAGCCTGTTCCTTATGAGCGTGGCGCACGACATTAGAATAGGCCTCGACTAGGGCCAAGCGCAGGCGGCTGGACTGTCGCGGCCAATCTACCGAGTCTCCGAGTTCCAATTCCAAACAATCGAGCAACCAACGCTCGACTACTGTTAAAAACTTGAGATCGCTCGGAATTTGTAGTTCGGTTTTCATTAACTACAAAACCTCCAAAGATAGTATCGTTTGATCGTCTTCCTGAACTTGGTTGGTACATTCGCGAAAGCGATCGAGCAAGCGCTCGATATCGAAAGTCGATAATTCCTCTTCTTGAAGAATCAATCGCCAAAGTCCCTCTTGCTCGAGCATCGCATTCGTCTCCGGCGCACCAGAAGAATTTTGAGAATCTTCTCGCGTCAAAGTCGCTTCTGTAATGCCATCGCTGGTTAACAGAAACACGTCTCCCGAGTTTAAGGTAATTTCACCAGATTTTCCCTTCCAAGCCGGTAAAATTCCGACTGGAATCCCTCTCGCTTTTAAATAATTGGGTTCGAGAGTTTCGGTAGATCCGGCTCGTGCCTGTTGAATGCTACCGGAATGATTCCAAACCATTGGATAAATATGGCCGGAATTCACATAGCGCAAGCACCGGGTTTCCGGAGTATAGCAAGCGATAACCATCGTAATAAAACAATTGGTGCTGAATAGATCGTCTTTCATGGTGTGATTGAGATTTCGCAGCACTGTTTCGGGCTCGGGAGATGCTTCTTGAGAGAGTTCGCGACGTAAAATCGAGATAGCACTCGCCATAAATAAGGCGGCAGGCACCCCTTTTCCGGAAACATCTCCCACGGCTAACCAAATATCTCCTTGAGGATGAACGTAGACCTCAAAGAAATCGCCTCCCACCTCTCGTGCGGGATAGCAACTGGCTTGCACTTTAACATTTCCTGTATCGCCCCAACTCTGACGCAATAAATTATGCTGAATTTGTCTGGCAACTTCCAACTCAGCCCGCATTTTCTCGGCTTGTTGTTGGGTGCGCTGGTAAAGTTTGGCTTGGGAAACGGCTAAAGCCGCTTGTTCGGCAACGGATTCGAGAAGATCGATTTCGTCGTCCGTCCAAGGGGTCGCATTTTGCTCTTGAGCAAGATAAAGAATGGCAAGGAGGTCTTGTTGAACGGTTAGGGGAACTGCCAATTGGAAACCGCGATCGCCGTCAGAAGATTCTTGTTTTTGGGTTTGGCGAGTTTCTAGAACTCGCTCGAGTAAAGAGGGCATATCGGGAGGGAAATTCGCTTCATTTGCGAGTTCGCCTGTTGCGAGTTCGCCTGTTGCTAGTTCGCCTGTTGCTAGTTCGCCTGTTGCGAGTTCGCCTGTTGCTAGTTCGCCTGTTGCTAGTTCGCCTGTTGCTGATTCTACATTTTTGCTGGCAATTCCTTTGGTGATTTGATAAGAAAATGAATCGACAACAAGACGATCTCCTTCAATGGGCTTGAGAAGTCCGGCAGCTGCTTCAAAATTCTCACCAATAGTTTTGACGATTGCCCTCAGCATGTCTTGATAGTCTAAAGATTCGCGAATCGTTCGGGTCACGACGTTGAGAATTTCTTCTCGTCTCAACGCCCGACGCAATTCATTGGTTCTTTTTTTGAGAACTTTGTAAGTATCGGAGGCTTGTTGGACGACAGCTTTCAGATTTTCCGGACTCCAAGGTTTCGTAATGTACTTAAATACTTTGCCAGAGTTAATAGCATCGACTAGATCTTCTACATCGGTATAACCCGTGAGGAGAATGCGAATGGTTTCGGGAAAGCGTTCGACTGTTTTGCTTAAAAATTCCGTTCCATTCATGACGGGCATTCGCTGGTCGGAAATAATTATTGCCATTTCCCCCTCTTTTTCCAAAGTTTCTAGAGCACTTAAAGCACCATCTGCTTTGAAAACCTTAAAATCCCTCCGGAATGTACGATATAGCAAGTCTAGATTGTCGGGTTCATCGTCCACCACCATCAGTTTCAGTTTCTTTGAACTTACCTGACTCATTAACTTTCTCCGGTTGGCTGATTGAAAAAGAAAGGAAAAGGAAATTGGAGATTGGGGGGGGAACAGTCCGATCGATCATGCCTCTGGTCGATTTCAGCGATAGAGATTAATCCTTTGTGACATACTCCCACCGCTAACTATTCCGGCTGAGCGCTCGTGGCGAAGCCTGACAGTATAGCGGGGGCTTCTCGGTGACTCCTGTTATTACATAGGACATTAACCGAGCGTTGTTTGAATTCTACGGGATGCCCCACCGCAGAGTGTTTTCTCGATTTTTTGGGTAAGTGTAGACGGTGATAAGCACAAATCCACTCATTGATTTTAGCATTGATTAGCTTTCATCTCACGCCAAATCAAAGATTGCAGTGCGACCCCAGTGAAGGGTTGCCGAGCGATGTCGAAGCATCGAATTCGCCTAGGGAACGCGCACCAAGACAAGGGCATGAGGCTTCTCGCTTGCGATTGCTAATCCTTATCGAGAGCTAATCAACTTTTCAATATAGGAAAGAGACTTGATAAACACCCTACATTGTTCGAACTATATCATCTTCCGCCCCCTTGTTGAAACCACAAAACCCGAACGATAAACTGCGCGCGACGAACGAGCGATCGCTTCTCATAGTTTAACAATCCCGGAACGCAAGGCTTGCACCGCTGCTTGGGTGCGATCGTTAGCACAAAGTTTATTGAGAATATTACGAACGTGGGTTTTAACCGTTCCCACGGTAATATAAAGGGCTTTAGCAATATCGGCATTGCTATATCCTTCCACAATCAGTTGCAGGACTTCGAGTTCTCGTTCGGTGAGAGAATACCCTTCGGGGAGATTGGCGTTCGTTGGAGAATTCTCTCGGGCCAGATTATCATGGCGAGCGCGAGAGAGAACAATTCTCGCGATTGCGGGGTCGATCCAAGCGTTTCCTTGATGGGTAGTCGCAATAGCATCGAGAAGCCATTCGAGTTTGGTATCTTTCATGCAGTAGGAATCGGCTCCTGCTGCAAAGGCTGCCATCACGGCTTCTTCGCGATCCTGTAAGGTCAAAATCAAAACTTTTGTCGCGATCGGCGTGCTTTTTAACTGACGGGTCAGGGCAATGCCATCTAAATCGGGCAAGCCAATATCCACGATCGCCACATCGGGAACGAGTTTTCGGATCGACTGCAATCCCTCTTTTCCCGTTGCGGCTTCTCCGATACAATCGACTTCACTTCGTTCTCGCAAGGCGGTTTTCAAGGCCATGCGAGTGAGATCGCAATCTTCAATCAGAACAACTCGAATATGATTCATCTGTTTATTTTCAATCCAAAATTCAAAATGTTGCCAGAATGGTAACGGCAGCCCTTCAATATCGAGCGCTTCGCTAAGCTAAATTTATGCAGTCCAGCAGTCCCCAACTCCACCAACGCCACGAACAATTGTGGCAGGATTTAAGCCTCGCCGCATCCCCCAATGGGAATCAACTCGACAATATCAAAACTCATCTCGATCTGATTTTGCTGGCCTTAGAAGCCCTGATCGGGATCGGTTCCGATGCCATTCTCAAAACGGCAAAAGAATTGGGCTTGGAGTCTCGTATCGGCGATCGCGTGGGGCTGTGGCGCTTGCGTCAGTCCAATCCCCTGCGCAAAAGTTCGGGGGGACGGAAAAAATTGGATGTGGAAGAGGCGCGATCGCTGGTTCTGATTAGCTGTCGCTTGGCCCAGAAGCATCAAGAGTTGATTCGTCGGGCAGTAGCCCTGCTCGAGCAGATGGTGCAAGACGATCGCCCTCCCCATCAAGCGGCTTTGTTGGGAGACTATTTAGACAATTTTTGCAATGCCTATCAAGAGCGCATGGAAGAAGACGAAACGAGTTCTGCAATCGGACTCGATCGCCTCGCTTTAAAGTTATTAATCGATTTACTCTTTTACAGCGCAGCCAACGGACACCGCCGCTTGTGGCTGGCACTTATCAATTAACAATTATCAGTTATTAGTTGGGGAACGGGCAACAACCAGCAACCAACACTTCGGCTTTGCTCAGTACCCACAACCAACACTTCGGCTTCGCTCAGTCAACAACCAACAACCAAAATGCTCATTCGTCGTTATACGCCTCCGACTTGTACCTTAGAAATTATTGCCAAGCGATCGCCGCTCGCGCGTTTGTGGGGCAAGACGCTCGTTGACGAATTACGCTTTGAATTGCGATTTGACGATCCCAGGCAGATTCAAGAAGAGCCGCCGATCGTTCGCGGCGATCGCGAACAATTAGACCGCTTGTGCGATGTGGTGACGGCTTACGTTCAAGATTTTTTGTTGCAATCCTCTGCGGCGAATTTACCCCTTCTTTCTGCCATACCGTTGGCTGTTAACCATTCACCCGTTCCCGAGGATTTGCCTTTATCGGGAACTTTACCTCATCTTCAACCCCAAGGATTGCTCTTTCACGAACTGGCCCTCGGACAATTGGCGGCGGAGAATGTGAGTGGAATCGTATCGTTGAGTGCCACTCAACTTTTTGACTTGGCTGCAGCTCTTGACGAGTACAGCAGCGAGATCGATCGCTTGCCTTCGACTCGCTCATCTTCTCTCCCCGTCGTTCCCGTTTGGGGAAAAGTTGCGGCTTTATTGATGGTAACGGCAGGATTGGCAACGGCGATCGTTCGTTTCTCCCCATTACCTCAAACTCAATTGGAGGTTGCCTCATCCCCAGAATCCGATTCTCTTGCCACTGCTCCCGTCGAACCCCTCCCCCCCCTGCCCGAACCGCCTCCTCTCCCCCAGCCCGATTTTCCCGACGAGTTATCCGGACGCGCTCCCCTGACTCCACCGCCAACAGTCACGGCCCCTCGAGTTCCCAATGCTCCCATTTTCATTCCCGGCCCGCCTCGTCCTCTCAACCAAAGCCGTCCTCGTAATGCCCCTTCTCCACTGCCCCCTGAAGAGGAAAGCGAAATCGCGCCGATTGCTCCCCCAGAAGCCCCAGTTCTGCCGGATTTGCCTGCCGTGACCGAAGAAGGTCAACGGCAACAAGATAGTGCTCTGGAAACCATCCTCCCACCAGAACGACTCGCGACAGTTCCCACTCAACCCAAAGCATCCCGAGAAGCCCCCCAAGATTTTTCCTCTCCCTTTCCCCCTGCTTCGATTACGCCCTCTGCTTCTTCTCCCCTTGCTCCCCCATCTTCCCCTGCTCCCCCATCTCCCTCTCTATCCCGTTCGTCAGCAACAAGGGCATTAGAGCGTCAAGAAGAGGCGATTGAAAGTTTCGACCGACCATCCGATTCAGGTGCGTTAGAAGATAGGAATATAGAACTCGAGCCAGTCGAGCCGCCTCGAGTCTCTCAAGTTCGGAGCTATTTCCAACAGCGCTGGCAACCGCCGGAAAATCTGCCCACAGCCTTAGAATATCGCTTGCATTTGGCAGGTGACGGCTCTCTCGAACGAATTATTCCCCTTGGAGAAACGGCAAGAACCTATCTCGAGCGCGCGCCCGTACCGCAACTGGGCAAACCTTTTGTCATGCCAGATCCTAACTATCAAACCTTGAAGGTGGATTTAATTTTAGGCATTGATGGTTCCGTACAAACTCGTTGGGAATCCTCCGAGTAATGATGGGAAATCAAAAAAAGGCGAACGGAACGGAGAACAAATAATCTCTCATGAGAAAAAATCTTGTTACATTTCTTTGTTTTTTTTATAAAAATTTATACAACAAGGGAACATCGGCCCGATTAATCCCCCAGATGGGAATTAATCGAGCTGAGTTAACGCAGAAAACTACTGGTCAACCAGAAGATCAGAAAAGTTAGCAATTGGGCAAACTCCACCGGAGAAGTCCCGCCATTGCCAACGGGAGAGCTGACCAAACCGGCAAGAAGGCCGCCCGTTATCAATCCAAACAATAATCCGGCAAAAGTCATCAGCAAAGCACGGCCAAAGCGGCGTTCCTTGCGATTGAGAAAATAAAGATTGGCGCAAAATCCCAAGGCCAGCGCCAAGGGGGTTAAGGTAGAATTTTCATTCGGAGCTAACAATGTTAAAATCGCCAAGCTCAAAAAGATTGAAGCCGGCCAGAGGATATCCGCTCGCGAGGGCGTATCGATAAATTGCTGAACCCAACCCGTCGAAACCGTTGGTGCATCGAGAGAAGTTGGGGGAGGTGCTTCTGCTTTTCGTTCCGGAAAGCGAATGCGATCGGGAACTTTGATTTTGCCTTCTTGACGCATTTTCAAGCGATCCATGATAATCGCATCGTAGGCGGCTTCGATGTTTTGCACTTGCTTTGCGTCATTTTCGTATTGTTGGCTCAAACGACTTCTGGCATCTTGAATTTCTTCAAAAGAAGCGTCTCGTGTTAACCCTAGAGTTTCATAGGGATTTTGTTCGCTCATCAAACAACCTCCACAATAGTCCCGTCTTTGCCTTTGGTTGCTGCAAATTCTACACTGGTTTAATAAATAGAGTAGCCAATGCTTGCTGCATTAACCCTTGGCCGCACTCCCTTATCAAGCTAGTGTAGCTCGATCGCAAGAGGGTAGTAAATTGGATTGCCATCTCGAGAAACAATTGCCGATCGGGTGTCAATCCATCGAGCGTGACCTAATCTATTTAGAGTAACCTAGCAGTGTCTCTATTGTTGTCTAGAATGCTGTTGTCTAGAATACCGAGTACACCCTTGGGTCAACTGGCCTTACTTTAAGTCATAATATCTAGTTTTTTAGCTTTTCCAAAGAAAAACTATGGCTACGGACTCTATCAAAATTCTTGTTGTGGATGATGACCCAGCGATCCGAAACCTCGTCAAACGATTTCTTTTGCAAAAAAAGTATCAAGTGGAGTCGGCAGCTGATGGGAAGTCTGCCTTGGCTTTGTTTGAAAATTTTCGCCCCGATCTGGTCATTCTCGACGTGAATCTGCCCGATGCTCTCGGCTACGATCTGTGCGAGGAAATGCAAAAAGGGACGGACGTTTTCGTGTTGATGCTCACCAGCCGTAACGATACGGAAGACAAGGCAATCGGTTTTAGAAAGGGGGCTGATGATTACTTAACCAAGCCATTCGATTTGCAAGAACTCGAATTTCGCGTTGGGGCGATTCTCAAGCGCAAGCGACCGGTCATGCCCCCCCCGGAGAAGGAAATCCTCGTCTTTGGCGATTTGGCAATCGATCCCCAGCGACGAGAAGTGAAAGTTAATAGGGAACTCGTTTCCTTCACCTCCCTAGAATTCGATCTGCTCTATTACTTGGCTACTCATCCCAATGAAGCCTTAAGTCGTCCCACTTTAATCAAAGAGGTTTGGGATTACGATGATATGGTGGGGGATCAAAGAGTTGTAGACGTACACATCGGGCAAATTCGCAAAAAAATCGAAACCAATGTTTCTCAGCCCTCTTTTATTAAAACAATTCGAGGCTATGGCTATCGTTTTGAACCGCCAAGTCCTTAAATTTGGCTCTGAGAATCCACAGCAAGCGAACCATAGAGTCGGCGATCGCCAATCCGATAAGCAAGCGAAGGGGTTGATGCCTAGGTTTGAGCGGATTCGGGTGGAGCTGGTTCTGGGGCTGATTCTGTTGTTGCTTCCGTCTCGGGCTGGACGGGAGTTGATTTGGGCGGTTCTAAGCGAGCATTCATTTTTACAGTTTCTTCGATCTGTTGGGCTTCTCGCTTGAACTCATTTTGGAATTCATTAGAAGCCTCTTGGAATCCTCGAATGGCTTTTCCAAGACTGCGTCCGATTTCCGGTAATTTTTTCGGACCGAAAATGAGCAGGGCAACAACCAAAATCAACACCATTTCCGGTAAACCAATACCAAAAACATTCATAATGAGACTCCCTTCTTCGTTTGCGTATTTATTGTGACACAACAAAAAACCCGGCGAACCGGGCAACATGGCTCTAATGTAGAAAATACTTGGGATAAAGGCGTTTGACCTTCACTTAACCGGGATTTCTCAGCTAATTTCCCAAACTTCTCCAATCGACATCAACGCCATTGAGAACGAGATCGGAGTTGTAAATCTGCAAGATGATTAACAAGAACACGAAAAATAACAGCATGAAAATTGCCATTACGTTAGTCGTTCCCCAACCGGGAGCAACTTTTCCATACTCGGAGTTTAAGGGCCTTAGTCGATCGCCCAACCAGGTGCGCTGTGCCATAATTTCAAAAATGGATATTCAAAGATGAATGAAAATGACATTTTCTTAATGTCTTGTAATATTATAGAGCTATCGGTCTCATCTTCAAATCAAAAAATGGAACCCGCAACAGTTTTTATCATTGGTATCGGTATTTTATTGCTGGCCGTCACGGCCTACTCCATCTACATGTCTTTTGGCGCACCTTCGGCAGAACTGCTCGATCCTTTTGAGGAACACGAAGACTAAAGCGCTTTTCGCTCATTCTCGGCACTCTTGTTTTTGCAAGGCATTTTTCAAGGGAAAGGAATTCTTGTGAGTTCCTTTTTCAAGAGGATTTTCTATATCCTTTGAGGTACAAAAAGTGAGATTTTTTTGCGTTCCTCTTCGCATTCGCCATTCTCGATGAAGAGCGATCGCTCTTTGGTTTGAGGGGCTGTCCCTCTAATCTTTACAACCAACCTCGCAACCAGTAAACCACAATACCTATATATTCTTTTAAGGCTTGCGTGGTGTTGCCAAGGCGATCCACGCTGGGAATTAAACTTAATAAGAATACCCGCAAATTAAAACTCGATTTAACTTTGAGATTATCCGTTGTCAAAAAATCGGTAGGTGCGGGGACGAAATTAATATTTTGATGCTTGAAAATCAGATACGATCGCGCCATGTGCATTGCTGATGTGACCAGTAAAATGCGATCGATCTTTTCTTTTTGTAAAATCTGCTTCACATTGACGGCATTTTGATAAGTATTGAGAGACTCCGATTCCTCCATAATTGCCGATCGCGGCACTCCCATAAACTCCAGAAAGCGTGCCATATCTGCGGACTCGGGTCGGAATTTTTTTCCCCAGCCGATGCGCCCCCCAGAAACAATAATTAAAGGTGCTTTTTGTTGTCTGTAAAGTTGCACGGCATAGAGAAGACGATCGCTGCCTTCTGTGAGATCCACCATGGGACGAGGCGGACTATCGGGTTTAATACATCCCCCCAGTACGACGATTGCATCGGCTTGCGGGAGTTCTTCTGAGGGGATGTGTTGGCTTTCGAGAGAACGAATGAGGAAAATATTCACCCTTGGATGGCTTGCCACGATCAAAAGCGCACAAGCTAGAGCAATTGGCAAAGGCGTCCAACGCGATCGCCGCCAAGCCAAAACGAAAGAAATAATTAATAAAATGCACGAGAGTCCCAACGGATAGAAAAACAAAGGGAGAAATTTAGAGAGAAACAAAAACATCTGAAAAATCCCGATCGTCTAATTGGTTTTGATTTTCCTACTTATCGTCATAAAAATTGACAAAACAGATGAAATCATAAGATTTAATAAACAATCATCAGAGGGTATTGCGATCGAGCATCACTCTTCTTATCTTGCTTTAAATTAAGAAGATCGCACTTAAATTTTATCGCTTTAAAGAAAATTTACATTAATCTCATTTCTTTTAATTCTTTCTTTAACTTAAAAAGCTATAATTGAGAAAGTTAGAGATTTAACTATTGACTGCGCTCTCCCTAAGAACTTGGAAACGCAAATAACTCGGTCGCGTCTATTCCGATCTCGACCTTTATTGTACTTTGAACGTTGTATTGTACTTTGAACAATTGAGGAAATTGAAATGTCAGAAATCCAAGACGTTAAATCGAGAAAGCAAGCAATGACAGGCAAAAACACAGGCAAAAACTTACTCGCATTGCCCTTAGTGTTGATGATGGCTTGCGGCTCTGCCGGAGGAGACCCCCCTTCATCATCTTCTTCAACAAACCTAGCCGAACCGATCGCCAGTTGTCCGGAACAATTAAGATTTGCCGTAACGGACATTCCGGGAGAAGAACGCCTCAAAGATGAATTTGGTGCATTTCAAACAACCCTAGGAGATGTTTTAGGCATTCCCATCGAACTGTTTCCCGTGAGCACCCATGTTGCGGCAGCTCCAGCCTTAATGTTCGATCGCATCGATCTCGCCCTCGCGGGTCCCTCAGAATACGTCCTGATGAAGGCAAAAGCCGATGCCGTTCCCCTCGTGGGCATTACCCGTCCGGGCTATCATACTATCATTCTTGGCATCGCCGACACCGATATCAGCAGCGTTGAAGACCTTAAGGGCAAAACCATCGGCATTCGCGAAGAAGGTTCTACCGCCGGACATTTAGGGGTTTTGCGTTTATTAAAAGAGGCAGGATTCGAGTTAAACAAAGATTTTAATACCAAGATTATCGGCGATGATAGTGGCTTGCTCGAACTCAAAGAAGGCAAACTCGATGCTTGGGCAGATGCCAGCACCCGCTATCAAAGGGTTTTAGGCGAGCAGAACCTATCCGAATCCGAATTTTCCGTTATTGCCACCGGAGAACAACTGCCTAACGATATTCTTGTTGCCAACCCTTCCCTTGAAAGTGAATGTATCGATGAAATGCGATCGCGCGTTGTCAAGAACGAAAGAGCGATCGTGGAAGCGATGTTAGTCTCTCCTGCTAACAAAAAATATGCGGAATCGAAAATGGTTCCGGCAAAAGATGAAGATTACGATCTGATTCGCGAGGGGTATAAAACCATTGGCGAAGAAGATTATCTTTAAATTCACTGGGGGGAATGTTAGCTAGCATTCTCTCGCGATAAGCAATGATGGAGCTAAAACGGGTGAAAAAATGGCTGGCCAAATGGAAACTGTCTAGTATTTCCAAAAAAATTGTTTATGCCAGTTCTCTGGCTATGGGAATATCAATTTCTGGGACGATGTTAGGATTGACCATCGGAGATTATTATCAACACCAAGCAAGGGAAAATCTCGCGATCGCGACCCAACAAGAAATACTCCTTCACGATCTAGAAACCTCTATCCTGAAAATTCGCGCTCATCCCCAAAAACTGATTGCTTCCATTGAAGATCCATTTTGGTTTCGTTATGAAGTGGGACAGTTTCAAACCGATATCAAACGGACAAACGAATTATTAGAGAAACTCAAAAACGTTCGCGATCGGGCAGGAAAATCAACAAAATCTATCGAAAAACTTTGTCGAGATTATAAAATAAATGTCCGCATTTACAGAGAACGCATTGAGGCAATTTGGCCGCAAGTCAATCCTCTTAATTTATCGATAGAAGGTCGAGAAGAGGCACAAAAAAAAGTTTTGCTCTCCGTACTGGAAGACGAAACCCAAAAAATTGATATTCAATTTGAAAAATTAACCAGTCAATTTGAAAAATTACTCGACCTTGCCATCAAAACTCAAGAAACAGCAAAGCAACAAGCAGAGAAAGCCGAGTATTTGCGAGAACAAATTATTATGGCCAGTCTCTTAGTTTCTATCGGAGTGGCAGTCGCTCTTTCTCTTTATACCGGACGCAAAATTGCTCATCCCCTCGAAGCAGTTACGGAAACCGCCCGGAAAGTGACTCAAGATTCCAATTACAATCTCCAAGCGAACGTTAAAACTCGAGATGAAGTGGGAGTCTTGGCTGATTCTCTCAATCAACTCATTCGTAAAGTCAAACAACAAATTGAAGAACTTGCAGATGCTCGACATTGTTTAGAAGAACGCGTCGAAGAGCGTACTCGCGAACTACAAGAAACTTTAGTGGCTTTACAAGAAACCCAAGCACAACTGATTCAGACTGAAAAAATGTCCAGTTTGGGAGAAATGGTTGCCGGAATTGCTCACGAAATTAATAATCCCGTTAATTTTATTCACGGGAACGTCACCCATGCAGCAGAATATCTCGACGATCTCTTCGATTTAATTGCCCTTTACCAAGGATATTCTCCCGATCGCGAATCCAAAATTAAAGATAAATTAGAAGAGATAGATTTCGATTTTCTGCAAGCCGACTTTCCTAGAATTCTCGCATCAATGCGAATGGGAACTCAACGCATTCGAGAAATCGTCACTTCTTTGCGAAATTTTTCTCGTTTGGATGAAGCAGAAGTCAAAGATGTCGATCTTCACGAAGGAATTGAGAGCACGTTGATCGTGCTTGGTCATAAAATTAAACAAGGAATTGAAATTATTAGGGACTATGGCGATCTACCAAAAATTTCTTGCTATCCCGCCCAACTCAATCAAGTTTTTCTGAATTTAATTGTTAATAGCATTGATACGCTACTAAATCGCGATATTGAAACCAAACAAATTACAATTCGGACTTGCAGAACGCAGGAAGATACAATTCAGATTAGTATTCTCGATAATGGCTTGGGAATTCCTGAAAACATTCGTCATAAAATTTTTAATCCCTTTTTTACGACGAAACCCATTGGTCAAGGAACGGGTTTAGGCTTATCGATTTGTTATCGTATTATCGAAAAGCATGACGGTCGAATTGAGGTTTTTTCAGAAGTCGGTCGCGGTACGGAATTTAAAATTACTCTCCCCGTCCGACTGGTTAGTACTCCCCATTGCAAAATTGCTAAAGCAAATTCGGCAATTATGAATTCTCCATTTTTGAGAAGCCATCAAATCAATTCAAAATTCAAAATTATCAATTCAAAATTCTAATGACCTAAAATATGAAATCTTGAATGTTTGGTCTCATTCTTGTCGTTCATAACCGGAATTGTGAGTAACAATCTTACCGATCGCTAAGCCGATCGCTAAAGAAATTAACTCGTAAGCTCCAAAAATAAAGCCCAGTACAATGAAGAAGATAAAAATTGCCAAGGGATAATTATTCGTATAGGTTCGAGAACTTAAGAGATCGGCTTTATATTGCGTAAAATGTTCTATATATTCCTCTTGAGTTATTTCTTGACCTCGCCGGTATTCCTTTCGAGCTTGCGTGACAAAGTATTGACCGAATAGTATACTCAAAGTCGCAATAATAATTATTTTGGCGATCGCGATATCTCTGGCTGAATATTTGATTTTAAAGGTCAAATATTCCTTATACTTTGGTTCTGGATCGGTTTTTAAGTTCATATCTTTTCCCGCCAATTAAGGAGTTGTAAAACGCTTTTGTAACGATTCGGCCCGTCTTTTTGCGACTTTATTCTCTGGATCGTATTTTAAGGTTTCTCGATAGGTTTCTAAGGCTTTTGCGTCCATTGATTTCTTTTCATAGACATTAGCGAGGTTATTATTCGCGATCGCGTATCCCGGATACAACTTGATAGCCTCCTTATAGTTGCGGATTGCCAGATCGTATTGTTCGCGAGATAAATACGAAAATCCCAGCGCATTGTAAATTAAAGCGATATTTTCGGGTTCGACTTCTTCTTTATTTGTCAGTTTTAAGCCTTTCTGTAAGATTTGAGCGGCTTGAACGTATAATTTTTTCTTGAGGTAAAGACTTCCTAACTCGTAATAGTCTTTTGATGTCCCCTCTCCTGCTTTTAGTATTTTCTGTAGTTTAGAAAATTGATTCTCGAGGCGACGAGTCCGAAAAATTTGCTGAAATAAAAAAATTGCCGTTCCTGCCAGAAGAATCAACAAAAAAGAAATATAAATAAGGGGGAGTTGTTCTTTCATAATTTTGTTGTTAGTTGTTAGTTGTTAGTTGTTTGTTGCTTGTTGTTTGTTGTTACGTCCTCCGGACACGCTACGCGAACGGAGTCAAATAACCAATCACCAACAACCAACAACTAATAGTCAATTGTGCCATCTTAAGTGCATTTTGCTCAATTTCCCAGACCCCAATAGTCGATTCGTCCTTGCAACCATCCCGAGTCTTGCCACTTGGCGATCGCATCATTCACCTGCAAATACAATTCGGCGTGCTGCAAGCCTTTGGGAAGGACGATGGCGAGGGGAATTCCGCCAAGGCGATCGCGCAATAGGCGATAGAGAGGATATTCTTGCACCCATCCCGTCAGCAAACTGCGATCGCTAGCAAAAGCGACGACTTCTCTAGTTTCCAATAACGTCAGGGCTTCTCGATAAGATGCCACGCCTACCAATTGCGTATCGGGGAGGGCGTGACGGACGATGGCAATGGTACTCGAACCCTCTAAAACGGCAACTTTGCGCGACCTCAGATCGATTCGGCTGCGAATGCTAGAGTCGCGAGTCACAAATCCGGTGCTATCGAGATAATAGTAACGGCTGAAATTGACCAGACGCGATCGCGATGGGGTTGCCCCGACTCGGGCAATTGTTAAATCGACTTCTCCGGCGAGAGTCGTATTTAAGCGTTCGGCATTCGAGACGGGCTGTAAAATTAGTGCATTGCGATCGCCGAGGAGTTCTTCTGCCAATTTCCGCGCGATATCAATTTCCAACCCCTGTAAATTGCCCCTTTCATCCCGAAATCCCAAAGGACGCAGATTATCTTTAACTGCAACAATCAACTGTCCGCGATCGCGAATTTCCGCTAATTCTACCGCTAAAACTTCTCGAACTGGAAATAACCCACAACCTACAACAAATAATACTTCGGCTATGCTCAGTACAAGCCAATAACCACCAACGAATAACCAAAATTCAGAACTCCCAGTTTTCGTTACTTTCTGATGAGGGTTTGCTTTCTTCGGTATTGGGAGGCGTAATAACTCGATAATTCGCATCATAGATACTTTCTGAGGATTGAGTGGACGTGGCGGTAGATTCTGGAGAATCTTGTTTTTTTTGGGAATCTCGTTGGGGAGGACGCTCTTTCGGAGAGGCATTGCGTCGGGGGTTGCGAGCATTTTTGCGGAGTTCGCTTTCGGGGAAATTGGTTTGAGGGACGGTTGTTTCTGCGGGGGGTTCGTCGATCTCCCAACCACCATCATCTTCGGGTAGGGGATCCCAGTCAGCAGAGGGAGAAACTTCCCAATCGGATTTACCCGGAGGACGAGTGCGACGTTTTTGGCGAGTTGTTTCGCGATAGCGAGGGGCAACTTCGGGATTGGTTTTGCGAGGGGGAACGATGAGAGCGCGCTCGAGCAATTGTACCGCAAGACTGGTTCCCAGTCCTGCCAAAACGCCCAAACCCAACCAAACTGCTAACGGAAGCACAATCGTCTCCGTGCCAAAGAGAATTAGAGATAGAGAAGGTTCCCAATTCTGGAGCAGAATTAGTCCCATCGCGATCGCCAGCAGTACCATCCACGTTGCACGCATTTTTGGGTTGTTGGTTGTTAGTTGTTAGTTGTTGGTTGTTGGGATTTCTCGCCCCTTTCCGTTTCCGCCTTGCCATCGGTTGAGGGGGATGCAATCGATATCGAATTGGTCCAGGGCCCTGGCGACGACAAAATCGACCAAGTCTTCAATGGTTTGGGGATTGTGATACCAAGCGGGAATGGCAGGGACGATACGCGCTCCAGCTTCGGCGAGGGCGGTTAAGTTTCGCAAGTGAATCAAACTCAATGGGGTTTCTCGGGGAACGAGAACCAATTTCCGCCCTTCTTTTAATTGTACGTCAGCCATGCGTTCGAGCAGGTCAGAACTCAATCCATGGGCGATTTTGGCAACGGTACTCATACTACAGGGCATGACAATCGCCCCTAAAGTCTGGAAAGAACCCGAAGCGATCGTTGCCCCGACATCATTCCAACGATGACAGCGCAAGATTCCCGCTTTGGAACCTCCAGCGCGATCGCGCCAAAATTGAGCTTGTTCTTCCGGTTCCGGGGGCATTCGCATGTTTTGTTCTGCCTGCCACACCATAAAACTTGCCTTAGACGCCACCAAATCGATGGCATAGTCTGCCTCCAGCAGGTATTTAAGAGCGCGAACCGCATAAATCAAGCCACTCGCCCCGCTAACCCCCAAAATCAAAGGTTTCATAAGTCAGAAGCAGAAGTCAGAAGTTGGAAGTCAGAAGTCGGAAGTTGCTTTCTCCAACTGGTCATCATTTTGAATTGATAATTTTGAATTTTGAATTGAAATTTACTCATCTTCAAAGTCCTCATTGCTGGCTTCGCTTCCGCCTCCAACGGTGACGAGATCGATCTGTTGGCGGTAGTAGTCCACGCTTTTGACCTGTACATCTACGCGATCGCCCAAACGATACGCCGTGCGATTTTTGCGTCCCACTAAGCAACTGTGGCGCGATCGATATTCGTACCAATCGTCTTTGAGGGAACTGACGTGAACCAATCCTTCCACCATCAACTCTTCAATTTCTACAAAGAAACCGTAGGACTGCACTCCTGTAATTAAGCCTTGGAAGACTTCTCCGGTGCGCTCCTTCATTTTCTCGGCTTTTTTCAAGCCATCCAAATCACTTTCGGCATCTTCTGCCACTTTATCCCGTTCGTTAAGATGATGAACGGCAACGGCGAGATCGTGTTCCCACTGAGTCTGAATCGAAGCGGGCAAAACATTCCAGTTGATTTCTTCATAGCAATTGCTGCTGCCGAGATTTACACCTTTGCGCGATCGCGTGGAACGGCGATCGCGGCCTTCATCAAAGAGAACGTGCAAAATGCGCTGGACGATCAAGTCCGCGTACCGTCGTCCCGGACTGATGACGTGACAGTAGCCGTCGCTGTAAGCCAAACCGAAGTGAGCTCCCGGTTTGGTGCTGTAATAAGGAGATTTCAACGTATGTTTCAGGCAATAGGTCAAAATTTTGGGATGCTCGGAATTGGTAATCTCTTGCACGAAACTTTGATAGTCTCGGGGTTGAATCTCTTCTTCTGACTCGATATCTAAATCTAAATCGAGGTTGAGTCCCAATTTGATGAAGTCTTCCAATTCCATGAGATCCGGCTCTGACTGAATGCAATAGAGGGCGGGTAATTCTAAGGCACGACAGTGATCGGCGACGGCTTTGCCCGCCAAAATGCACAATTCCATTAAGAGGGCGCGAATGGGCAATGCGCTATTGTTAACGATCGCCCCCAAGCGGCCTTCGTCTTTAAAGGGACAGGTGGCATCGATGAGAGAGAATTCAAAGCCGCCGCGCTGAATGCGTTGGGCTTTCACCAAGGGAGCAAGGTGATAAAACAGGCGATCGAGCATTTCTACGGCTTCGTCGAGTTCTTTCGGCACATCTTCTTGCTGGCGCAAGAAGGATTGAACTTGTTGGTAGCTGAGTTGATGGTCGACTTTAATCGTGCTGGGTTGAATGTCAAACTCGACAACTTGCCCGGTTTTATCGACGGTCAGCAAAATACTGATCGACAAGCGTTCTTGACCGACTAAAAAGGAACAGCGACGAGTAATGCTTTCGGGAAAAAGCGGTAGGGTGAAATCTCGCAAATACACGGCCGTCCCGCGCTTTTTCGCCTCAATATCCAAGATGGATTCGTATTCGAGGTAATGGGAGAAGTCTGCAATGTGAATGCCCAAATGCCATTGATCTTCTGGCAAGGGTTCCAAACTGAAGGCATTTTCTACCAGTTCGGGATATTTGCCATTCAAGTAGTTTTCGTCTTCTAGGGTCACCGTCAATACCGATCGCAAGTCCAAGCGACGACCGATTTCGGCTTTGGCAATTTTCCCGGAAGGGGCGGGTTTGGGAGAGGTTTTGGCGGCTTCGAGGTGTTTTTCGCTGAAGGCTTGGGGCAGGTCGTGCTTGCAGGCGACGATATCGATATCGTTGGCGGCTTCGGCATCGCTGCCCAAGATTTTGGTGACGCGACCGACGGGCAGGCTTCCTCCCAAGGGATAGCGCCGGACTTCTACGTGGACCAAGTGATCGATCGCCGTATCTAATTTGGCATTCTCGTCTAACAGTTGCAACTCGAACAGCAGGCGATCGTCGAGGGGGACGGCGCGATAGCCGTTGCTGGTTTTTTTGATGCGGGCGAGGAGGGAGGGATTGGCGCGATCGAGAATGACCTGCACCGCACCTTCGGGAGAGCGTCGGCGACTGCCTTCTTTGACGATTTTCACGAGGACGCGATCGCCATTCCAAGCGCTGCTTAAATGACTTTCCCGCACGTAAATATCTTCGGTGCCTTCTTCATCTTGAATGGCGAAACAAAAGCCTTTGCTGGAGCAGCGCAGTTTTGCCTCGATAATATCCTCTCGGGCCACTCGCCGATATTTCCCCATTTCTTTGGTTAAGATGCCTGCTTTTTCTAACGCATCGAGGGCAATTTGCAGTTTGTGGATATCGAGATCGTCATCGCATCCCAATTTTTTTTCGAGGATTTTGCCAGCCACTAATTTATCTTGGCTGAATTGGGAGAGCAATGTAGCGATTGAAAAATTCATTTTTGAAAGGTTCCTTGTAATTCGAGCGTTGTTCTGGGAGCGTGGGGAGGTTTGAAGACGATCGCCATCGCCCGCAGCCGATCGCCAGAGTCGAAGAGAAGAGAGGGTTAGCATCGATCTCGAGGGGTTGGTTTGCGGGTCATTTCTCTCTGGCTTGCGGTTCGAACGATTTCCAACCCGGAAATATGTCGGGCTCGAAATTCAAAGCCTGGAAATTCACCACCCAACTCCCAATCGTTGCACTGAAGGAAGGGCAATTGAGAAGGGCGATCGGTAAAGATTTCGGTGTCGCTTCCCAAAAAGTCGGTCGAGCTAGGCTGCTTTCTCTCGATACTGTTTTTTTGGCATTCTCTCACTCTATCATCAAAAAGTGAGCAAAATACAAAATTGTTCTCTTCTATTGTAAATTTTCTCGGAGGATTGGCAAGTTTTTTGTGTTGGCAACGGGGTTGTTTGGCTCGATCCTTGCGATCTGTGGCTGTAATTTAGAAGATCGGTAGTAAGATGGTAATCGACCCGAAGATGACTTTTTCTTCAAAATCTTCATTCTTCATTTTCTAGGTTATGTTGTTAAAGCTATTTCGTTCTCGCTATCCCCAAGGCAGTCTTTCGAGCGAGTTGCTTCAATTCGAGCAGGGCAAATATGTGGTACGAGTGACTATCCATATTGACGGCGCGATCTCGGGCACTGGGCTCGGGGCTGCCGATACGATAGAGGAAGCTGAAGATCGCGCTCGATCGCGTGCTCTCGCCTTGTTAAATTTGGAGGAAATGCCTTCGCCACCCGAAAAGCGATCGCTCAACGGCTTGTCGCATTTATCGTCACAAGCTCCTGCGGCTGCCTTACCGTTTTCTCGAGAGGAGGAAACAATCGCTACGGACGAGACCCAAACGCGGGAGTTGCCACCTTCTTCCTCCCATGAGGCAGCGAATCTTTCGTCCGTTTTCCCCTCTCCCGCGATCGCCTCTTCTAGAGAGGTCGTTGCCGAGCCGATAGAGGAGATGTCCGCTCCCGATCGGGATATTGCACCCCCCCCCTCAGAACCTTTCCCTCCCGAGCCCGTACTGGAACAAACTGTCTCTTCTCCCCTCGATACGGCCGCCATTCCCGTCCGAGAAACTGCACCTTCTTCTAGCACGATATCGCGGGAATCGATTGATTTTTCCGACGTGCTCGCCCAAACCAATATCGAAATCAAGCGCTTGCAATGGACGCAAAATCAAGGACGGGAGTTTTTGCTAGAACGTTATGGCAAGCGATCGCGCCAAGTTTTGACCGATGACGAATTATTAGATTTTTTAGAGTATTTGAAGTCCCAATGAAGCAAATCTTCCGTTCGCGATCGACATTCATCGGGCTTGCTCTGCTATTTCAACCTAACTTTCTCCCAACTGCGAAGCGAATCATAAAACAAGTTTCAAATAAAACCGATTTAGTGAGTTTTTTTGGGAATAAAAAAGCAAGAAGGACTACCGAACTCAAGAAAGAAAACGCAAAAAGTATTTATGTGTAAAAAACTGGAGCAGATCGAGTGCGATCGGAAATCATCAGTCAAAAAATCCTTGTCCGGACAGGATTTCAGGGTTTGCCCCAAGATTCTACATAGCAGTTCGGTAGAGAATTTTTTCTGTCATTCAATGTTTCTGAAGTGAGGCATATAATAAGACCGCTCGCAGATCGTCCCATTCGAGAGCGGGCATTTTTTCTAAAACTTCCTCAAAACTCAGACCTTGTTCTACTAATAAGTGCTGCACTTCAGAGACTCTAATGTTCATACCTCGAATACAAGGACGACCTCCAAATATTCGAGGATTTCTGATAATTCTAGATAATAATTTTTCTGACATTTCTTCTGACATCTCAATACCTCCATTGAAAATTTACATTTCTATTTTACGAGATTGTTCTACCTATAGATCGTTTGGGAAGGTGCAATTCCTTTCAAAAATGTTTTCTCTGGCGATCGCACGATCGATTTCTTCGGTATGAGTCGAATAAAATCTCAATATTTTTTTAAACTTCCAATAAGATTAAAATTTTATTGTATCAGAAGAGCGATCGCTCTGCTGTTAATAATCTTGGGAAGAGCGATCGCATTTTCTTCTAAAACTCTGCACTGAAACCAAGCTCAATTAATATTGCTCGTCTGATTTCTTCCCAGTAAATATCCTCTAAAACACCTCGTCTATTTTTGATTCTTGTCGCATCAACTGCGCTGAATTTGACTGAGATTGATAGGGCGATCGCCATCTAATCCATTTTGCGCTGTAGCCACAACATTCACAATAAATGGATCGGTCAAAATTTTTGTGTTTCTTAATATTGGCGCAATAACTGTTGTAGGGCTATGAAGCATCTCGTCATCTAGGGTAATACTGATTGATGTACTCATATTTACGAAGCGTAGCTATAGTTTTATTGTACCCGATCGCGATACCAAATAGCTGCGATCGCTCTGCTTGTCGGGAAGTACGATCGCTGGTTATAATTACTGATGGTTATTGAATTGCGAAACTAGACGTGAGATTTGAAATTGTTTTTACTGTTGAAGCAGAAGAAGATATCGATGAACTGAAAGCCAGCGATCGCGCTAAGATTCTCGATGCGATTGAAATTCATCTGAGATACGAACCCGAAAAAGTTAGCAAAAGTCGCATTAAGCGGCTACAAGGATTAGGATGGCCGCAATATCGGCTGCGCGTTGAAGATTTGCGCGTTTTCTATAATGTCGTATACACTGTAGCTGATGGAGTGGTGGAAATCTTAGCCATCAAAGAGAAGGCACAAGTTATGAATTGGCTTACTGAATATGGTATAGGAGAATCATGAAACAAGTTTCAATCGATCGCATCGCCGGCGATTTTTCTAATTATATGAAAATTGCAGAAAACGATAATATTGTGATTACTCGGGATGGTAAACCCATCGGAATTTTAATGGGTTGGGAAGATAGCGAGGATTGGTGGGAAGAATTATTATTACGCGATCCAAAATTTCAGGATCGCATTGCGCGATCGCGTCAAAGTCTCAGAGAAGGAAAAACAAAAACTATCGAGGAAATTAGGGCAAAATACGAGATTTAAGCTCTTTTTTCATCAGAAGGCGATCGCTCTGCTGGTCGATAATCTTGAGAAGTGCGATCGCTTGTTATTTTATTCCGATCGAGAACTCAGACGAGATAACAAATTCTTGAATAAAGTTTCTGATTCTAACATTGTCAAATCTTGACCACCAAGAGATAACATGATTTCAACAATTTCTCGATTGTACGAACTTTGATTGTTTTTTGCAATATATTTTTTGATGTACCAAGATAAAATCTCACCAAAATCGTGACCGTGCATTTTCATGCGAGGATCGGGAATATTCTGTTCTGCATATTTTCGTAATTCTTCGATCTTCTCTCTAAATTTTTTTTCTTCCGTTCTTTTTGCGCCATGATTTAAAAATTTTGTAATATAAATATCTTGATCAAAGAATATGCTATTTTCTTTCAATTGACAACACTTTCTGTAATTTTCCAGCATTCTTATACCAAAATCAAGCACTTGATTCGCTGCACGAATTAAAAATAATTCTAGCAAAATAGAAGAGAGGATATTGAGAATATGATAAGGCTTTATATCACCATTATATTTTATGGAATGCAACAATTTATGGATTGTTACCTCGTTAAACCAATACATTTCAAGACAAGAATAATCTGTAAATAATAGTAACTTTAACTTCCACTTTTCTGTGTTATTTAAAAGGATATCGAAATCGCGATCGCAAATACAGGTCACTCTCAAAGTATCTGATAAAGCAGCTAATTCTTGCTCTAGATAATTTGCTAGAGTGATGACAGAGCTACGCTTGCTGTTTAAATTTAAACCAAGATTTTGGATATTTTCAGCAGGAATCTCAACAGTAGCAACATCATAAACAACAAAATCCTTCAATCCCTTTGCTTCTAAAAACCATGTAATGAAAGAGCGATCGCTTTCTCCTTCAACGTAAATATCGCAAAGTTCGGGTTCTCGTTTGTAGCGACTGACTAATTCACGAAGCGATCGTCGTCTCTCTAGTTTTTTCTTCCCCATGTTCTGTTGCTTCTTCTATGTTTTCTAAATCGACAACATCATTATCGTATTGGGATAATAATTCGATTGAGTGGGTTGCCAGTAAAAATTGAATCTGACTGCCTTCAGTACATTTTAACAAAGATTGGATCAGTTGACGCTGCCATTTGATATTCAGTGAGATTTCTGGTTCGTCAATAATAAAGATAGTTGCTCGTTCGCGAGCAGCAAAAGTATTACAAAATAAGAGCAAAAGTTGTTTTTCTCCAGAAGATAACATTTCAGGGTCTAAAGATATCTCTTTCCCTTTTTCTTTTGTTAGAATTTCTAATCCATCTCGTAAATGAAACTTTATTTTTTTGTCATGGAGAAATCCCTGATTAATTGTATTGACAAAAGTTGTTAAAATTTCTTGGATACTTTGCAATGCGTTCATTCTTGCAGTGATGCTCCCTAAATAAGGGGTAAGAATTTTTTGTAAAACAGGATATGTATCTGAGGAGCTTTTCTGAAGGATGTCAATAAGTTTTTTTGTACTCAATGGAGGAATCAAACCAAAACGAGAATATTCCCGACTTCTTTTTTCTTGTTTCTCAAAACTTTCGATCATTCTAGTAAACTCGTATTCAAAACTATCTGAATTTTCTTTCTCTGGCATTACAATACTTTGTACGATTTCCTCATAAATACTATGAACATCCTTCTCACCTCGATCCGAACCTTGATATGCTTGATCTCGAATCCATTCTTCGACTCTTTGAATAGAAGACTCAAGAGCCGATTTTAAATTATCATTAGATTGACGATGAAGACCTTTAAGTTGACTTCTAAGAATTTCCAATTGTTTAGACAATGAATCCATATCAATGATACGTTCTTTGCTGTTATTATCTTGTGAATAAAAAATATTGCTGTCTAATGTTCTATCATCACCAAGAATAAATAAATTGAGATTCAGATCGGAGAATTTTTCTAAAAAAGGTTCGTCTTCACTATCAAGTTTTCCGTTTTCAAACTTATATATTGTTTTGGCGATTTCTTCAGTATGTTTCAGACATACTATTTCAAAAGATCCTTTTAAACTATTATCACGAGTAATAAGAATTTTTGTTTTATCAGTAAACTCAACTGAAAATTTAAGAAATGAAGTTTTTGCAATAAAAGTTCGATGTCCGCGTTCTGATGCAGCAGATAGCGTATGAAAGAGAAGTTTTAAGATTGTTGTTTTTCCCGATCCATTATCACCATAAAGGATCATTAACGAATTGTTGGAATAACTATTATTTTCCTTTTGCAATTTGTAATTGTACTTGCCAAATAGTTTCTCGACTTCAATACAGGTAATAGATTTTAAAAAATTTGGTGAGTTGGGGAAATTTATTGTTTCCATTGGTCTAGAAGTTGGCTATTAAAGTTCAGTTTACTCGTGTTGACATTATACAACCGATCGCACTGAACCCCTCCGATGAGGAAAGACAGGCGCGATCGCCTGCCTTCAAAACTACCTAGACCTTTATTCAAAACTTAGTAGTCAAAATCACCACCGGGTGCTGCTGCTGCTTTTTCCTTCTCGGGCTTGTCTACCACGATACACTCGGTGGTGAGAACCATCCCTGCAATAGAAGCGGCATTTTGCAACGCGCTGCGGGTCACTTTCGCCGGGTCAACGATACCCGCTTCAAACATATCGACAAACTCGCCATTAGCTGCATTGTAGCCGATGTTGAAATCTTTCTCTTTCAAGCGTTCGGCAATCACCGCGCCGTTTTGTCCGGCATTTTCGGCGATTCGCATCAAAGGAGCCGTCAAGGCGCGAATGACGATGGTAGCCCCCGTTAATTCCTCATTTTGCAAGTTCCCATTAGCCCAAGTTTCCAAGGCGGGGGAGAGGTGTCCGAGAGTCGTCCCGCCACCGGGAACAATGCCTTCTTCTACCGCCGCTTTGGTGGCATTGATGGCATCTTCGAGGCGCAGTTTCTTGTCTTTCATTTCCGTCTCGGTTGCCGCACCCACTTTAATGACCGCAACACCGCCGGATAACTTGGCCAAGCGCTCTTGTAACTTCTCTTTATCGTAAGAGGATTCGGTTTCGTCGATTTGACGGCGAATTTGGTCGCAACGGGTCTTAACACCCTCCTCGTTTCCTTCCGCAACGATGGTGGTGTTGTCCTTGGTGATGACCAAACGACGCGCCGTTCCGAGGTCTTCGATCTTGGCGTTATCTAACTTTAAGCCCGCATCTTCAGTAATGACTTGACCGCCAGTGAGAACCGCAATATCTTCTAACATTTGCTTGCGGCGATCGCCAAAACCGGGCGCTTTCACCGCAGCCACGTTGAGAACGCCGCGCAAGCGGTTGACAACCAACGTCGCGAGGGCTTCTTTCTCGATATCTTCAGCGATAATGATTAAAGATTTGCCAGAACGAGCAACTTGTTCCAACACGGGAACCAAATCCTGTACGAGGGCGATTTTCTTATCGGTGATGAGGAGGTAAGGCTCCTCAAAAATCGCTTCCATCCGTTCCGTATCGGTGACGAAATAGGGAGAAATATAACCCTTATCGAAGCGCATCCCTTCGGTGATTTCCAGTTCGGTACTCATGGACTTTCCTTCTTCCAAGGAAATTACGCCCTCTTTCCCAACCTTATCCATTGCCGAAGCGATCATTTCGCCGACTTCCACATCGTTCCCCGCAGAGATGGAACCGACTTGAGCGATCGCTTTAGAATCGGAAATTTCTCGAGACTTAGACGCAATTTCACCGACCAAAAACTCGGTGGCTTTATCAACGCCGCGCTTGATAGCGATGGGGTTTGCTCCCGCAGCCACGTTCTTTAAGCCGGCTTTTACCATGGCGTGAGCCAAAACCGTTGCGGTGGTGGTGCCGTCTCCCGCAACATCATTGGTTTTAGAAGCTGCTTGACGAATCAAAGAAACTCCAGTGTTTTCGATGTGATCGTCGAGTTCGATTTCCTTAGCGATGGTTACGCCGTCGTTAATGATTTGAGGCGCGCCGAATTTCTTTTCGAGGACGACATTGCGACCTTTGGGACCGAGGGTGATAGCGACGGCTTCTGCCAGCAGATCGATCCCTTTTTCTAAAGCGCGACGGGCTTCTTCGTTGTAAATGATACTTTTAGCCATAGCTCTTATTGATGGGGTAGTGTGAAAAGGACAAACAGAAAAGGAAAGAAATTAAAAGAATTATTCCACTGCGGCTAAAATGTCTTTCTCGGAGAGGAGAACGTATTCATCGCCACCCAGTTTGATGTCAGTACCGGCATATTTTGAGTAGAGAACCTTATCGCCGACTTTGACTTCGAGTTCTACGCGGTTGCCATCTTTATCGGCTTTCCCCGGACCGACGGCGACGACTTCACCAACTTGGGGCTTTTCTTTCGCCGTATCGGGGAGAAGAATACCACCGGCGGTTTTTTCTTCGCTGGGGCTGACTTTGACGAAAACGCGATCGCCCAAGGGCTTAACTGTAGAGACGTTAATGGTTAATGCAGCCATGCAATTTCCTCCTTGTAAAATTCGATATCTCGGTTGAGAGTGCTGGCATTCGGTGGAGTTAGCACTCTCACCATCCGAGTGCTAATTTACCCAACGAGGTAATCTTCTGGCAACTATGAGAAGAGTGCGGTTTCCCGAACTTTGGTTGTCAGACATCCGTAGAGACAAGGCCGGCCTTGTCTCTACCGTTTCGCAAGAAAACCATGCAAGAACTGCACGATCGCCCTAGGCAAGCGATCGCAATTCTCAGAAACTAGGGGAATGACATCTCCTAAAAAAAGTAAAATTAATAACCATTAATATCCGTTCATTAATATTTGTTCGTAAGATTAAAAAATGCTGGAAATTTTAGAGAAGGCCAAAATGGCAACCCAGTGCAATGATTGGTTGCAAGTCAATGATTGCCTACAGCAACTCCCCCTCGCCAAAGACAAGCAAATGCCTTTCGATGATGAGGCACTCGACCTAGCATTAACGGTTTTAAACTGCGGCGATTTTCGGGAACGATGGGAAATCGCTAAAATTTTGCCTAAATTTGGCGATCGCGCCATCCCTCCTCTGATTGCCATTCTGGAAGATGAAGAGATTGAAATCGAAGAACGGTGGTTTGCCGGGCGCATTTTAGGGCAATTCGATCGCCCTTTGGTTATCGATGCCTTGGTCCGTTGCTGGCAAACGTCAGAAGATGAAGAATTAACGGCGATTGTTGCTGCAGCATTGGCGAATTTGGGAGAATCCGCGATCGCGCCTCTTGCCAATTTGCTCGAACGTCCTGAATTGCGCCCCTTGGCAACTCAAGCCCTCGCTCAAATCCGCCACCCTGTCGCCATCGATTGTCTTTTAAGTGTTGTTCGAGATCGGGATGCCTGGGTTCGCGCTACTGTCGTGGAAGCCTTGGGAACGATTCGAGATCGCCGTCTCATTCCGGTTTTAATCGAAGCCTTAAATGACATAAATTCAAATGTGAGAAAAGAAGCCGCGATCGCTTTGGGGTTGTGGCGAGATCTGTCCTCAGAATTGGATTTATTAACAGTTTTAACCCCTCGCTTGTACGATTTCAATTTGGAAGTTTGCCAGCAAGCAGCGATGGCGATCGGCAAATTAAAAACGCCAGAGGCAGCAACGACTTTATTTCACGTATTCCAATCTCCAGCAACCCCTTTAGTTCTGCAAATTCATCTCATTCGCGCTTTAGCATGGAATGAAACGGAAGCGGGTTTAGAATGCTTGCAAAAAATACTCGGTTTGGCCGGAGAAAAAGGAGTGTTAGAAACCATTCGCGTTTTGGGACGAGTTGAAAGTTCTCATCTCAAGCCCCTTGCGTCTCGCATCTTACTGGATTTCTTTTCTCGTCAATCTTTTCCGCTCGAATCTATGGAAATCCTACAATCTTTAATCCAAGCATGGGGACAGTTAGGCGATTCGGAAGCAGTAGCGGTTTTAATTCCCCTAAAAGAGCATCATACAGCGATCGTTCGATTGCACGCGATCGCCGCTCTCCAAAATTGTCAAGTTTCTGTTTGAGGCTTGGTTAATGGGAATCTATAGCGGAAATATGCGAAAATGATGGCAATAACAGTTTTTTCTTAATATTCTTTCCATTTTCGCCAATGAATCCCATCAAATCTAGCGATCGGCAAACTATCGATATTGATTCGGAAAAAGAAAAATTCGACGATTTCCACGAACATATCCATCTTCCCGGTTTCATTCAGCCTCATGGCGTTCTCTTGGTCTTAGAAGAGCCGTCATTAAAGATCGTTCAAGCAAGTAATAATACATCTATTTTTTTCGACGTTCCCCCCGAGCAATTATTGAATCGTTCGTTAAGTAAGTTTCTCCCCCGAACCCAACTGAGAAATCTGAAAAAGATTGTCGAGCGCAATGACTTTGATATGCTCAATTTTGCCAAGCTCAGACTTAAAAAAGAGGACGAATATTTATTTCTCGATGGAATTTTACACCGCAACCCCGACGGTTTTTTAATTCTCGAACTCGAGCAATCGACTTATCGCAATGATATGGATTTTTTAGGGTTTTATAACTCTCTCAGAAGTGCAGCGGCTAAAATTCAAAAAACGGCAAATTTACAAGAAATGTATGGGGCGATCGTTCGGGAAGTTCGGAAGTTAGTAAAATGCGATCGCGTTATGGTTTACAAATACGATCGGAATTGGAATGGAGAAGTAGTTGCGGAAGACAAACGAGACGATCTCGAACCTTTTTTGAGGTTACACTATCCCGATGCCGATACGAAACCCTGTCGCGATCTTTATGCAGAACATTGGTTAAGATTAATTGTCGATGTTAATGCCAAATCGGCGGATCTCATTCCCCTTCATCATCCTAAAAATAATGCTCCTCTCAATCTCGGCAATTCTGTATTGCGCGGTTTTTCTCCCTGCCATCAAGAGTATCTACAAAATATGGGAGTTTGTTCGACTTTGGTGATGCCTGTCAAACAAAGTAAAAAATTATGGGGACTAATCTCCTGCCATCATTATACTCCCAAACACGTTTCTTACGAACTGCGTCAAGCCTGCGAGTTTTTGAGTCAGATTGCATCGAGCGAACTTGTTATGAAAGCAGAAGCAGAAGATTACGACTATCAAATTCAACTCAAATCCGTTCAAGCAAAACTGACCGAGTATATGTCGATTGAGGAGAATTTTGTTAAGGGCTTAATCGAGGACAAACCCAACATATTAGATCTAGTTAATGCGACAGGAGTTGCTATCTATTGGCAAGATGAATTTACTACGATTGGTAATGTTCCGGAAACAAGCGATCTGGAATCCTTAATTGTTTGGCTGAGAAATAATGTTCGAGAAGAGTTTTTAGAAACTGATTCTCTCTCCAATCTCTATCCCGAAGCAGAAAAATATAAAGATATTGCGAGCGGATTATTGGCAATTTCTATCTTGCCCAAAAATTATATTCTCTGGTTTCGTCCGGAATTCATTCAAACTGTAAATTGGGCAGGGAATCCGAATCAAGCCATTGTAGAAGAGGTTGATTCTGAAGGTGTTATACGACTCACGCCTCGGGGGTCTTTTGAAGTTTGGAAAGAAATTGTCCATTTGAAATCCTTACCGTGGAAATTGTGCGAAGTTGAAGCGGCTAAAGATTTAAGACGGGCAATTATTAATATTGCCTTGCGTCAAGCTGACGAACAAGCTAAATTAGCACGAGAATTGAAACGTTCTAATGATGACTTAGAAAAATTTGCTTATGTTGCCTCCCATGACTTGCAAGAACCTTTGAATTTAGTGTCGAGTTATGTACAATTGTTAGAAATGCGCTATCGCGATCGCCTCGGAGATGATGCCAAAGAATTTATTAGTTTTGCAGTAGACGGGGTGAGTCACATGCAGGCCTTAATTGACGATCTGCTGGCCTATTCGCGAGTGGGAACGCAAAAGAAAAAGTTTGTTGAAGTAAAGATAGAAGATGTTTTAAATCGTGCTTGTTGGAATCTACAAACTAAAATTAATGAAAATGAGGCCGAGATCGTGCAAGATCGCTTGCCTTCCGTATTGGGCGATCGCATTCAACTCGTGCAAGTTTTTCAAAATTTAATCGGTAATGCCATTAAATTTCGGGGGCAAGAATCCCCTCAAATTCAGATTGAAGTCCAACAGAGGAAAGAAGACTATTTATTCTCTGTATGCGATAATGGAATTGGCATCGATCCACAATTTAGGGATCGCATTTTTACCATTTTTCAGCGCTTGCATTCTCGAGATGAATATCCCGGTACGGGGATTGGTTTAGCACTGTGTAAAAAAATTATCGAACGTCACGGCGGAACAATTTGGTTTGAGTCAGAATTGGGCAAAGGTTCTACATTCTATTTTACTATTTCTTTGTCCAGTCAAACCGAATAAATTTTAAATTTTTTATACCTTTTTCTGCATTCTAAAACGCTCGAATTCCGTCCCTTGGCGAACAACAATTTCCGGTTCGATAATCTCAAATCCTTGTTTGAGAAAGAAGAATTTAGCGACTCGACTCGCCTCAGTTCTCAAGTATTTTACACC
This sequence comes from Cyanobacteria bacterium SBLK, assembly GCA_017746715.1. GTDB lineage: Bacteria > Cyanobacteriota > Cyanobacteriia > Cyanobacteriales > Spirulinaceae > CCY15215. The sequence continues at coordinate 15,901 of JAGHZQ010000084.1, read as the reverse complement.
TTGTGCGATCGCTTCTTCTTCTAACTTTTGGTAAATTAAAGTAGCATAGCCTCTGCGAGCATATCGTTTGACGGTATACAAAAAAGCAATCCGATCTTTAGGATGCAATTGACCGAAAGCAATAATTTTTTCGTCTTCAACGGCAATTAATGTTAGTCCTTGTTGTAATTTTTCTCTGAAAGTTTCAAGATTCCCTGCAAAAGATGACCAAGTTTTAACTTGTCTGGGGCTATAAAAATTGCAGCCAATTTCAAGGATAGCATCGCGATAAACAGTTGCGATCGCTTCCACATCAGTTAGCTCATATTGACGAATACTCATATAAATAAGGAGAAATATATCTCCAGACAACAAAAAACAAACACTTCGGTAAAGCTCAGTGCAGGCAACGAAAACAAAATCAAAAATCAAAGTAAATATAGCGCAATCCACCTTCTGGTGCAAGAATCCAAACTATCAGAAAACATAAAGGAACTAAAATTAATTTAAGATTCCAGTTTAACTGTAGCCTTAAGCCGCGTTGAATAAAATAAGCAATAGCCATATTAACCACAAGTATTGCAATTAATAAAATCAAATCGGAACGCCCCATTCCTAAAACATCATAATAAACCTTTTGCGTAAACTGAACATCACCCATGCGACCAAAGAAATGGTTAAAGACAAATAAGGCATCTTGGATATTAGGAAGGCGGAAAAATATCCATGCCAAAAAGACAAAAATTTGCGTTGTCAACCAAGCGCTAATCGTACCGGGAATCGTTGTCCACCATGTTTCTAGAGTTCGATTTCTTTTACTTTGTACTTCTATTAAGCGATGAATGACTAAAGCAAAACCGTGTAAGCCTCCCCATAGAATAAATCCCCAAGCTGCACCGTGCCAAATCCCGGCAATTAACATGATAATAAAAAGATTAAAACAAGTTCGTTGTAAACTCTTTCTCGAACCGCCAAGGGGAAAATATAAATAGTTTCGCAACCAATCTCCTAGGGTCATATGCCATCTGCGCCAAAAACTGGCAATGCTGGTTGTAAAATAGGGAAAATCGAAATTTTCTGGGAGATTAAAACCAAGAAACATGGCACTTCCGCGAACGATGTCTACATAACCGCTAAAATCGAAATAGAGTTGCAAACCGTAAGCTAAAGTTGCCAGCCAAAGATCGCCACTACCCGCTCTTTCTAAGTTTCCAAAACAAAGATCGACATAAATTCCCAAACGATCGGCAATGAGGGCTTTTTTAACGGCACCGCAAGCGATCGACCAAGCTCCCTCGGAAAACTGTTCTGGAGAGGGATATTTAATCTCCTGAAATTGGTTGATAAAGTGATGAAAGCGCGTTATTGGTCCGGAAATCAGTTTGGGGAAAAAGAGCTTATATCCGGAAAACTTCAGAAAATCCCGAGTCGCTGGCGCACCGCGATAAATATCGACTAAATAAGCGATACATTCAAAAGTAAAGAAAGAAATTCCGAGAGGAGCAATCAAGCGATCGCCAATCCAATTAGCACTTTGATTGGCAACGGGAAAATCAAGGACAACGGCAATCGTTTCGAGAAGAAAAGGTAAATATTTAAATCCCAAAAGTAAAATAACATTGAGACCGATACCAAAAATCAAGAGTTGTGTTGCGCGACTGCTCCAAACCTGCTGCATTTGCTCCCATTCGCGATCGGAAAGTCGAGAATATTTCGGTTGAAAACAACCTCGAGATCGCGTTTCCATTGCTTTTCCTAATTGAAAGTTCAGAAAAGTCATTAAGAGAAGTAGAGGAATATATTCGATTTGCAGAAAGCCATAAAACAGCAAGCTGGCACCGCAAAGAATCCAGAGGCGAATATTTTGGGTCGATTCTGAAGGGAGATCGTCAGATAACCGAGAGCCGGATTCATTCTGAGAAAAGTCCAATTTTACAACAGGACGAAAGCGACCGCAATACCAATAAATCCAAACAAAAATAAATAAAAATAAGCCATAAAGCGGGTCTAAAAAGTTCATAGTTGTTAGTTACTCTTAATTCTTAATTCTCCATCAGCGATCGCGCTAAAAAGACAGACACTTGGTAAGCTCCGTAGCGATTGAGATGACTGGGATCGGAAAAATACTCGTAGTTGGTTTGCCATCGACGCGCTAAATCGAGAAACTTAAAATTATAAGTTTTCGCAGCTCCTTGCATGCGTTCTTGAAATTCATCCTCATATTGACTGCGAATCGGGTCTTCTAAATAATCCTTAGTCAGAGGTAAATTAACAAAAATAACATTAACTTGCTGGCGATCGAGGTAGGAGATTAATTGACTCAGCGCATTGTATTGATTCCCCGATATCTCAAAAGAACTGTAATCGCGATCGTGCAGTCCAGCAACTTTGGGATGGGATAAATAATAAGTTTCGGGATCGAAACGCACCGAAAGCGGTAAAAATCCATCAGCATTAATGGGTTCTCGGGCGGAAACAGAAGGCGTTGTGTCCCATAGATCGAGATGCAAATCTTCTACCGAGGGAATGCGGGCGGTAAATTGGACGCTTAATGCTTCTTTTAAGCGATCGCGATCGGCATAAACGCCGGAAAATTCCCCCAACGCATCTCCAAACCAATCATTAAAACTTTGATAGCCCATTCTGATATCTTGATTTAAACGAGCGAGAGAAAATTGCCATTTTTCTTGCTCCGGTGCTGGCGAACCCGGAAAGCGGCCGAGGTTTAATTGTTGATATCCCGGGGAAGTCGCGATCGCTTCATAGGTTAAATCCTCCCGACCGCTATTAAATGCCCGTGCCCCATCCGCCCAAATAATCAGTTTGGGGAGTTCTTCTGGCGTTAAAATCCGTCCGAGGAGCAAATGGACGACACGAGCGGTCGCACCATTAATGCCAAAGTTAAAAATGTCGATTTGGTTGTCGATTTGGTTATTGATTGTTCCCTCCCCTCCGCTCTTCTTACTTAGAGGAGTATCCGCAGGACTGGAGGGCTGACTCTTGCTTAAGGGAGCATCCGCAAGACTGGGGGAGCGATCGGTGATGGTGAGGAGGTGACTGAAAGAAGTTAGTTCTTTTTGCAGGATCGTCGGATCGATCCCGCGCAATGCTCGAGAACTGCCCACAATTAAGATATCTGGAGCGCCCCATCGCTTCACGCGCTCTCGGTATAGGGCAATTTTTTCATCTAAAAGCGTATTGTTAAACGATAAGTTAGCTGACAGTCGCGCGACGGCAAGCATGGCAGCTTTTTGAGCTTGTCTTTCCTCAGATGCGTCGATTTCTGCTTGCGCCTGCATGTCATCGGTATTTTGCGAGGGGTCTTCTTTCCAAATGTTGGTTGCAAGGGATAAATTCTCGCGGTTTCTAGAACCTTTGTGATTCTTTGTTAATTCAATCGATTCATCTTGTCGTGCCAACCACCGCGTTAATCCCCCATCCACTTGTACGGCGAAAAAACAACCGATCGCCAACCAGATTGCCGTCACGGGAAATGCGAGCCGGGGTTGTTGGGGATAGGAGTGGGGAGAACGAGCGATCGCCGAGTTTTCTCCTCGGTCGGGACTGGAGACAAATAGTTGAGTGGCTTTTAAGAGAGATTGAAAGCGATTTCGCCAAATTTGCCAAGTTGGAGAGGCGATCGCGACTTCGGCAACGCCAGACAGATCGGAACTGGAGGAAATGGGGAAAAATAATTGGGATTTTTCTTTGTTTGTCAGCTGCTGTCGCTGTTCCTTACTTAAACAACCGGAATCCGCGAAATCGATACCGTAACTCCATAAAGGGGAAGATTGACCCGATCGCCGTCCATAAATTCTCGCTCCTGCCAGATCCTCGATATTGAGGTCATTGAGGAGCGTTTCAATTTTGTTGGCAACAAGGGTTTGACGAGGACAAACCACTGCTTCGGTCATCACGTGGAGCAAGCGATCTTTAAAGCAAAGTTTGACGCGAATGCCACCCGTTGCCAAACGTCCTTCAATATCGGGATTGAGCAAGCGTTGGAAGAGAAAAGTTAGGGCTTCGACATGCTTCTGACGGGCAAGGGCAAAAACGGAGAGAGATAAATTTGGATTTTTTGCTGCGGGTAATTCTAGTCTATGCGTCCACACCTGTGGTGGCAGAGCGCTGTCAAAGCCGCGATCGTTGAGTTCTTCTAAATCTAAAAGTGCTGCATTGTTGTAGGAAAATCCCCCCATTTCTGGGGTTTTCATTCCATAAATTTCCGCCGTTTCAATGCCTTGGGGAGCGAGCTCGTCGAGAATGGGGGAGATCGCCGCAATAACTTCTTCTCGTGAGGGAGCAACGCCTCGACTGCTCTCTACAACCGGGTCTGAGGAGAGAAATTCTTCGCGCCAACTGGAAAAAATATGTAAGGTTTTTTCTTTGAGAACCGTACCGATTTTAATATTGTGCCCGTCAAGAGCATTATCGAGCAAGCACTGAAGAGATTTCACATCACCCCATCGTCCCCACTCTCTTAACATAATCGACCTGCGCGTGAGATCGACCTGTAACATCCAATCGGGACTCTCTTCTCCTCGAACTTGAGCGCGAATAATGGCTTCCTTAAAGCCTTCTAATTCTAAATCTCGCAACTGTTGGGCGATGGGTTCGGCAATCAGGGAAGCATCAGGACTGTAATGACAGCTGCAAATTACCCAGAGGCGCTTGAGAGACCGGAGATCGCCTTCTTCGGGAAGTTTTTGGATTAAAACTTTAACCGCTACTCCTAGATGGGACAGGGATTCGCTCAAATAGCGAGCGATCGCTTCTGGGGTACCGCTACGAGCTAAGTCTTCATTGGAAATGGGGAGTTGGGGAGTGGGTGGAGAGGATGGGGAGGGTGGGAGGCGATCTAATACGATCGATTCGATCCAATCCGGGCGTTGCGTGCCAATCTGGCGACCGTAGAGAATAATTTTATAGATAGGCTCTTCTGTATTGCGAAAAAAGCGGTGAAAGCTGGCAGATTGAGTTCTTAGGGTACCGGTCAGGCGAGGGAGCAGGCGATCGAGTTCCGGGGTTTGGGAGCCCTCGCAAAGAACGTGGAGATTATTCCCCCGCAACCGAATCCGCAGGCGCACCCCCGGCTCTTGAATTGCTTGATAGAGCCATTGAGAGAGAGATGAGGGTTGTGATGCTTGGGGACTCCGTTCGATGTCGAGCATGGGGAACTTTGAAAGGATGAAGGATGAAGGAGGTCAGGAGTAAATCCTGCCAATTTTATAATCTCGATCGCCACGATCGCTAAACGATTGTTAACATAACAAGAAACGGGGCATTGAGGAAGGAGAAATGAGCCAGAGAGAAAGTTGGGATTTGGGCCGCTTCGTGCAGACGATCGCCTATTTTGATGGTATCCCTTTCCTCGATTGTTTCCCTTGGTTGAGAAATAAACTCCTCAATATGGATTCTCCTCCCATTTCTCCCTTAATTGGCGATCGCGTCTCCCCCATTCTCGTTATTGCCCTGCGGGAGAATTTCGCGAAGCCTCTCGTCGATCGCCTTCTCGCCGAAAATTATCCCGTGCGGGTGTGGGTGGAGGATCTCCCCCGGGCGAAATCTTTGTATCGGGAGCAGGAGATATTTCTCAGCGATCGCGTCACCCCGGAATTGTACGCTAATTTAGGGGCGATTGTTTGTTGCGGAGATGTAGGAGAGAGAAATCGCATCGGAGAAGAAGAATTGCGATCGCTGTTTGCTTCAGTGATGCGATCGGCAACGGATAACAGCAAAATTCTCTTTGATTTTAGTCAGCCTTCTGAAGATTTGCGCGGGAGTTGGGGGGCGGTGGATGATGTGGTTATGGGAGGAGTCAGCGAAAGCGGTATTTATCTCGTTTCAACACCGCTCAACGACCGCACTAATGGTTTTGCCGTTTTTTCGGGCACGGTATCTACGGCAAATTCTGGCGGTTTTGCTTCCGTGCGCCATCGCAATTTTCAACCCCCTTTAGATTTATCCCCTTATGACGGTATTCAATTAACCGTAAAAGGAGACGGAAAACGCTATAAATTTATCGCCCGTTGCGAGGGAAACTGGGACGGTACGAGTTATTGTTATTCTTTCGATACCGTTGCCAATGAGTGGATATCTCCTCGCATTCCTTTCTCCCAACTCATTCCCGTTTTTCGCGCCAAAACCTTAACCGATGCAGGCGCATTCGATTCGAGTCGCACTTATTCCCTGCAACTCATGTTGAGTAAATTCGAGTACGATCGCGCCCTCAATCCTACCTTTACACCGGGTTCGTTTTCCCTGCAAGTGAAAGAAATTGCTGTCTATGGGGGCAAAAATCTGCCGCACCTGATTTGGATGGGTTCGGAAATCCCTCAAAATAGTTCTTTACCCATGACTCGCGTCGATCCTCCTCGAGTCGTAGATGATGAAGATGCGATCGCCCAACACTGCATTAAAATCATTGCTAAATTGAAGGAATAAAACGTTGCTCCCACAAAATTTAACCCGACATTGTTTGAAAATCGCGCTAGCGTTTTTGTAGGTTCTCCTCAGATTTAGCGTTCTACTATGACCTTACCAGACCTCACTTCCCACGGCTATCAAATTGAGCGAGAATTAGGTTGCAACCATTTAGGTGGGCGCGTCACTTATCTCGCCCAAAATCAAACGACTCAACAAGCTGTAGTTATCAAACAATTTCAATTTGCTCGCCTCGATTCTAACTGGGATGCCTATCGAGAATTCGAGCAGGAAATCCACACGCTACAGCGCCTTTCTCATGCAGGAATTCCTCGCTATCTCGATACCTTTGAAACCTCCGACGGATTATGTTTGGTACAAGAATTCATTCAAGCACAATCTCTCAGTTCCGATTCGACTTGGACTCCCCAAAAAATCAAAAATGTTGCCTTGCGGGCTTTGGCAATTTTGGTGTATTTACAGAAGCAATCTCCTGTGGTAATTCATCGCGATATCAAACCCGAAAATATATTGCTCGATGCTCAAGGCAAAGTTTATTTAGTGGATTTTGGCTTTGCGCGGATGGGAGGAGGAGAAGTTGCAGCGAGTAGCGTGGTTAAGGGGACGATGGGATTTATGCCTCCAGAACAATTATTTAATCGGGAGTTAACAACGGCTTCGGATTTATATGGTTTGGGGGTAACATTAATTTGTTTGTTAACGGGCATTAAATCCGGGGAAATTGGCAATTTAATTGATGCCGATTATCGCTTGCATTTCCGCCATCTCGTTCCCCCTCAAGAAATCGGTTGGTTGAACTGGTTGGAAAAGATGGTAGAAGCCAATCCGAAAGACCGATATCGGAATGCAAAAGAGGCAATTCTGGCATTAAAACCTTTAAATGTTACCCGTTTGCCAAAATTGAGATTGAGTCATGCAGGTATAGAATTCTCAGATTGTAAATACGGAAAAATTTTGACTCAAAATTTGATGATTAGTAATCCTATTCCCGAAACAATGCTGGCGGGACGCTGGGAAGTCGTTCCTCATATTAGCGATTCGCCTCATACGCCTTATCGACATTCTTGGATTCATTTTCAACCCCATAAGTTTGAAGGCAATGAGGTAGAATGCGAAGTGCGGGTCGATACTCGCTTTTTATCAGCCGATCGCACTTATATTCGGAAGATTTTATTGCATCACAATGCCGCTCGCGAACCTCAAGAACTGACTTTACAAGTTACAACTCAAAAACTCCCGGATTTTTTGATCCGTTCTTCTCAAGGCAGTAGATTGTTAAAATACACGATCGCCTCATTTCTTCATTTTACCATCTTTCTGATCTTGAGTTTGGGTTTAATCATAGCGCCTATTTTGTTTGGATGTGCGATCTTTTTTTGGATATTAGCCGGACCTCTATTGATTGGAGCGTTGAGAATCGATGATTTTATCGGCACAAAATGGATCGGAAGCGTTCTCAATTTAAATTGGCTGAAATACTCTCGTAAGAAATCTTATAGAATTGAGTCTTAGAACATCTTCTCAAAGATTGTTAAAAATGTCATTTTACGATTAAATCAAGCGATCGCCACGAGAGAAGTCGGAATGGCGATCGCTTGATTTGCCAATTTGCTAAGAACGTTGAAACTACCCAGCACCCAGCCAACCGCCCGCCAAAATAACAGTTAAACTCATAAAAATAATACTCAGCATCCACGTTACGCGGTTAAGGGTTGTTTCGGCGCTTTTCGTACTGGTAAAGAGTTGCGCTTGTCCGCCAATCCCGCCAATGCCGTCTCCTTTGGGAGAATGTAACAAGACTAGAATAATCAAAAATAGGGCAGATAGCGCCCAAACAATTTGCACGATTTGAACAATATTCATGTAGAATTTCATATTTAGCTACAATAGAAACATTTTAATCGAGAAAGGGCGAATTGTGGTTGTTAAGCCGGAATGGTTACGAGTCAAGGCTCCTCAGTGGCAGCGCGTGGGGAGTGTCAAAGAGATTTTACGGGATTTGGCGCTGAATACGGTGTGCGAGGAGGCATCTTGCCCTAATATTGGCGAATGCTTTCAGGCAGGGACGGCGACCTTTTTAATTATGGGTCCGGCTTGCACCCGTGCTTGTCCCTATTGCGATATCGATTTTGAGAAGAAACCCCAAGCTCTCGATCCGACGGAATCGTTACGCTTGGCCGAGGCCGTCCGTCGCTTAAACTTGAATCACGTTGTCATTACTTCTGTCAATCGAGATGACCTCTCAGATGGCGGTGCAAGCCAATTTCAACGTTGTATTGAGGAAATTCGTGAAATCAGTCCTAAAACCACGATTGAGGTGCTGATTCCCGATTTATGCGGCAATTGGCAGGCTTTAGAATTGATTCTCGCAGCACGACCGGAAGTTCTCAATCACAACACCGAAACGATTCCTCGCTTGTATCGTCGGGTACGCCCTCAAGGAGATTATCGGCGATCGCTCGAACTGTTACAACGCACTCGCCAAATTGCTCCCCATATTTACACCAAATCGGGAGTTATGGTGGGTTTGGGGGAAACCGATGCAGAGGTACGGGAAGTGATGGAAGATTTGCGAAAAGTCGATTGCGATATTCTCACCATCGGACAGTATTTACAACCTTCTCAGAAGCATTTGGGAGTCAAAGAGTTCGTTACTCCCCAACAGTTTGATGCTTGGAGGGAATTTGGGGAAGCGATCGGGTTTCTACAAGTGGTTTCTTCGCCTTTAACCCGCAGTTCTTATCATGCCGAAGAAGTTCGCAAGTTGATGAAAAAGTATCCTAGAGGAAAATAAATCAATCGACAGGATAAATTTGATGTTGTGGATTCCACCAGATAAGGTAAAATGTATCAAAAGTTTTATATCCCCTTTGACTTGGTGTTAATTTTTTCTTATTACTACTCATTGCCTTTCTTTTCAGGATTGTTCTGCGATCGCCTCGGTTACTCCCAATCCTGAATAGTATTCGTGCATATCAGCAAGTTTGATAACTACATTTCCTCTTTCTCCTTCTTTGAGTCCGGCATCTTCTCTTGTGATTTTCCAAGGATTTTCTAGGTGGGTTAGATCGCTCAACCATTGAGCCGATTTGTCTCCATAAAAATCGATTACACCGTCAATTGTTTCTTTCTGCATTTGTGTTAGGTTTGCAGAACTTCCATTTTCAACCGCTATATCGTTCTTCTGCCCAAGGTTCGCCTCGAGAATGATAGCCGTTAACCTCCCAAAAACCCAGTTTTTCCTCATTGCAAAATTCTAAACCATTAATCCACTTCGCACTTTTCCACGCATACAGGTGAGGAATTACCGTTCGCATGGGACCGCCATGGTCGGGAGGGAGGGGATTATCAAATAAAGTATGAGCAAAAAAGTTATCTTCTCGGGCGAAATCCTCTAGAGTGACATTGGTGGTATATTCTCCATAGCAGTGCTGTAACACATGCGTGGCTTGGGGATCGATCGCGATCGCCTCCAGAAAATCCGTAACTTTGATACCCTGCCATTTCACATCTAGTTTCGACCACCGAGTGACGCAATGAAAATCCTTGGTAAATTCGCGCTGGGGGAATGCCATCATATCATTCCACGTAAAAGTTTTGGGTTCGACAGCTCCCCAAACCTTTAATTGCCACTCTCGGGTCGAGATTTCCGGGGTTTCCCCATAGGTGAGAACGGGAAACCCTTTAGCGAGATACTGACCCGGAGGAACGCGTTCGTCCTGTTCTGCTTCGGGTTTTTGGAAAAATTTACCTAGCATTCTTGTCAACTCGCTGCAATTTGTCTAGAAATCCAGATCGAACAAGCATTCGATCTACTCTTCGTCCTCATCTTCATCTTCCTCATCCGTCGGATAAACAAAACTGCTCGACTCTCCGGTGAGGACGGATTTTCCTTGAGATAGAGCCTTTTGCGCGGCGATCGCGGCTTTGCGATTCCAATTAGCTCTACGCTGGTCGCGCTTGGTTTTTGAGGTTTTCTTCTTGGGGACTGCCATAATTCTTAATTGCGAGGGAAATAAACAGACAATTGCTTATTATATCCTGAATTCGCCAGAACTTCTCAATCGCGGCTGGCGAACTGTTATACTCTCTACCGTCAAATTGAAAAAAGCGCTATATTTAGGGTAGACTTGGCATTCATTCCATCGATCGCACTATACTTAGCGTTTTTTTCTCTCTAGTTTAATTCTTTTTCCATGAGTGCTTTACCCATTCCCGATTTTACCCTGAATACCCCCCAAGAGCTTGCATCTTATTTGCGAGAAGCTATCTCTTGGCGAGAAATCGAAGCACTGACGGGAAATTATCCCCACTGGAAAGAAGAAGCATGGGAATTGCTTTCGGATGGCGATCGCGATCGCATCAAACTCCTCAAGCAGTGGAAAGACAGCGCGATCGTACAGAAATTTCCCCTCGGAACCCCCGTTCAGCGTCTCGACGATACAGAAAATGCAACGGGAAAAGTGATTAATTATTGGCACGCTTACGGTATAGATTATATTACGTTTCAAGTCGGAAAAGATACCGATTGGTGTCGCGCCAGCAACCTCAAGCGAGCGAGTTAAAATATTTCTCAGGTTGTCGCCTTCTTACCCAACAGAGAGGTTGTTTCGAGTAGAAGATAGACGGCTTTGTGTCATGGAGGTTTGATATTGCCTATCTAATACGGCTGGGGTTATGCTTAAATTCGGATAGAAATTGCAGAACTTGACCCCTATGAGAATTCTAGTTACGGGAGGAGCGGGTTTTCTCGGCTCTCACCTCATCGATCGCCTGATGGAGGCAGGTCACGAAGTTATCTGTTTGGATAATTTCTATACCGGCAGTAAGCGTAATATTCTCCAATGGCTCGACAATCCTAAATTCGAAGTCATTCGTCACGATGTCACCGAACCCATTCGCCTCGAAGTCGATCAAATTTACCATCTTGCCTGTCCGGCATCTCCCGTTCACTACCAGTCCAATCCCGTCAAGACTATTAAAACCAACGTTATCGGGACATTAAATATGTTGGGACTGGCAAAACGGGTCAAAGCACGATTTTTTCTGTCCTCAACCTCAGAAGTGTACGGAGATCCCGAAGTTCACCCTCAATCCGAAGACTATCGCGGTAACGTAAATCCGATCGGCATCCGGGCCTGTTATGATGAAGGTAAGCGAGTTGCTGAAACTCTCGCTTATGACTATCATCGTCAAAATGGTGTAGACGTAAGAGTTGTAAGGATTTTCAATAGTTTGACAGGCGATCAAAAAGTTCTTTACTATCAAGGAAAACAACTTTATTATGAGACGTTTTCTGAATGTTACGATCGCACTCACAAAAATATTTCCAACATATCAGTTCCTTGTTTCGATCGCGACTCAAAAATGGTACTGAAACCGATTTCCGCGATTTGGAAACATCCCGTCAAGAAAACAGGGTATAAAATCACGACGACATGGGGCAAACAAGTTAAAATTACTGAAGATCACAGCCTATTTACACGCGACGATCGGGGCAATCCTCAAGCCGTTTTTGGAAAAGACTTGCAAATTGGCGATGAGGTTGCCGTCCCGAAGAAAATCGAGTTTGTCGATCGCCCTCTAGAAGCATTTAATATTAGCGATTGTCTCTCTTTTGATAATGTTTCGATTGTCAGCGATCGCATCGTTGAATATCTCGAATGCTACAACGATAAAATTCGTCAATTTTTGGCAGAGCAAGGGATTGAACCTCGTCAATTCTATAGTAAAATTAGACGCTATGAAGAAGGGAATAAATTGCCGTTAAAACTATGGCGATATTTGAACTTGCCTTTTTCAGCCAAAGAACGCATCCAATCAGCCTATTCCAATAAAGCGATCGATAATCGGATCGAAAAAATTGATGAATTTCTGTGGTTCTTAGGATTTTACCTAGCAGAAGGATGCTTAATTCATCGCAAGGAAGACAATCAACTTCTATTTAGTTCCAACGTAAAATATCTAGAGAAGCTAATTGAGATTGTTGAAAATTTGTTTGGAATTAAAGAAGAAATTCGCTTCGATCCGACCGGACAACGTGCACCTTGCGTTCATGTTCGCTCGAAAATTATTGTCGATTTAGTCATCCATAACTTTGGTTTTGGGCAATTCCTCAGCCCTCAAAAAGATATCCCCAACTGGATCGTTCAACTTCCTAAAGCGCAACTCGTACATTTCTTACAAGGATTTTGGGAAGGGGATGGAAATCATGATGCCAAAACGACAGGATCGATGCTGATCTTCAATAGCTCTAGCCAAAAAATTATGGAAAAATTATCCCTAATCATGGCTAAGTTTGGAATTTTGGGAAGTATTTCTGAATTTGAAACAACAGTTAAAAAGGGAGATACTAAGCGATATAAATCCTATCGTTTAACAGTTCAAGGATTGAACGATTATTCTCTTCTCAATCTGGCTCGGGTTCGACAAACTTTACAAGCAAAAACAACGGGAGATTTAGCTTGGGCAAAAGTCAAGGAAATTGAAGCCTTTGAAATCGACGATTTTGTATACGATTTCTCCGTTCCCGATTGGGAAAACTTTATTGGTGGGACTTATGGCGTATGCTGTCACAACACTTATGGGACTCGAATGTTACCCAATGATGGACGCGTTGTGAGTAATTTCATCGTGCAAGCACTGCAAGGAAAATCTCTCACGGTTTACGGTGATGGTTCTCAAACCCGCAGTTTTTGCTATGTTTCCGATCTAATTGAGGGATTTATTCGCTTGATGAATAGCGATCGCTCAGAACCCGTCAATATTGGCAACCCCGGAGAATATACCATTTTGGAACTGGCGCAAACCATCCAAAATATGGTAAATCCCGAGGCCGAACTCATTTTCAAACCCCTTCCCCAAGACGATCCCAAACAGCGACAGCCGGATATTACCCGCGCGAAAGAATGGCTGGACTGGAAACCCACCGTTTCCCTAAAAGAGGGATTAAGATTAACAATCGATTATTTTCGCGATCGCCTTGCCGAAGAGGGCAAAATAAGTCACAAATGAATTAGCATCTCCAGATCGCAACTTCGTCATCTCTAGCATCTATAGCCGTACTTGCAATTTTTTGAGGACTTGATATTATGCGCGTTTGTGTCATTGGAACGGGATATGTCGGTTTAGTCACGGGAGTTTGTTTGTCCCAGATCGGACATAATGTTATTTGTATCGACAACAATGAAGAAAAAGTCAAGCTAATGAGGTCTGGGCAAACTCCCATTTACGAACCCGGACTGGCCGATCTAATGACATCTTGCATGAAGTCGGAACGGCTGGAATTTAGCACGGATCTCGGTCACGGGGTCAGTAATAGCGATATTCTCTTCATTGCCGTAGGAACACCAGCTTTACCCACTGGGGACAGCGATACGCGCTACGTAGAAGCAGTAGCGCGAGGAATTGGTTCCCATCTCAAAGAAGGCTATAAGGTCATTGTCAATAAATCGACGGTTCCTATTGGTTCGGGAGATTGGGTGCGGATGATCGTTCTCGATGGAATTACCGAACGGAAAAAAGAGGAAGGAGAAAGCAATCCCGAGGATATCAAAGCAGAATTCGATGTGGTCAGCAATCCGGAATTCTTGCGGGAAGGTTCTGCGGTTTTCGATACCTTTAACCCCGATCGCATTGTTTTGGGGAGCAACAACCAAAAAGCCCTCGACATGATGGCAGAACTTTATCAACCCCTTGTGGAGCGAACTTTTGGGGAGGAAGAATATAAAAATTTACCTCCGGTTCCCGTGGTCATGACGGATCTCAACTCGGCAGAGATGATCAAATATGCCGCTAATTCTTTCCTGGCCACCAAAATCAGTTTTATTAACGAAATTGCCAATATTTGCGATCGCGTAGGAGCGGATGTGGTACAGGTGGCCAAAGGAATCGGTTTGGATTCTCGCATCGGCTCGAAGTTTTTACAAGCAGGTTTGGGGTGGGGGGGTTCTTGTTTCCCTAAAGATGTTTCGGCGCTCATTCACACTGCCGACGATTACAATTACGAAGCAGAACTCCTTAAATCTGCTGTTAGCGTCAACAAGCGCCAACGCCTCCTCGTCTTGGAAAAACTCCAACAAGAAATTAAAATCTTGAAAGGAAAAGTGGTGGGTTTGCTGGGATTGACTTTTAAACCCAATACCGATGATATGCGAGATGCGCCTTCTTTGGACTTAATCGAACAGTTACATCGCTTGGGGGCAAAAGTGAAGGCTTACGATCCCATCGTTTCGGGAACCGGCATGAGTCACGGTTTGGTCAATGCAATTGTAGAAACGGATCTCGATCGCTTGGCGGATGGTTGCGATGCTTTAGTTCTGGTCACGGACTGGAAGCAATTTAGCAAAATCGACTATAAAAAGATGGCGAAGTTGATGAGCAATCCCGTCATTATCGACGGTCGCAATTTCCTCGATCGCGAAGCCGCAGAAGAGGCGGGTTTCCGTTATGTTGGTATCGGCCATTAGATCGGCGATCGGTTGTTATAAAAACGGTCGTTAATAACGCTTGATCCTTTAAGGGAGAATCGCTTTTTCTCCCTTTTGCAAAAGTCCAAGAATTCAAATTCTTGGCTTAAAACTAAAGCCAGCTAAAGCAGGCTAGAATATCACAATTATATTAACCCGTTTTAACGGGTTTTGACTTTCTTTCAGCCTTGGATTTGAATCCAAGGCTAATATTTTGATTGACACTTTGCTCTTAAAACTCTATTCGAGAGAATTCACTTTTAAGTGATTTTGTAGCAGGGAAGGTAGGGAAAAGTGTTTAATTCGCTCTTTTTGTTGGGTTTCCAAACAGAAACGACGTTGTAAAGATTGCACGACATTGAAAAATTCTGCGGGGATCAGCCCGCTTTTTGTCATCAGTTTTCCAATGGGGAGGGAATCATTTTCTCCGTCAAAAGCCAGTATAACATCTCGCTCGAATCCTGACAAGCGTTCGAGATGTTGTTCGATTTTCTCCTTGAGATTATTCCCGACAAAATGCGTTGCATATTCGCTAAATTGGCTGATATCTCCACCGAAAACATCTCGAATGAGAATCGATATTTCTTGCAGTTGTAAGGGGTGTCCTTGCCAATAGTCGATCGCTGTTGACCAGTGGGTTTCATCATTTAATTGTTTTTCTTGAAATAGAGCGATCGCGACTTCTTTCGAGCCTTTAAGTTCGAGGGTGCGAATGGGACTCGTTCCCCCTTCCCATTGGTCGATCTCTTTAGGTTTTTCTCGACTGCATAACAGGAGACAACTCTCATGAGAACGGAGGGCAATGATTTCGAATAAGCGTTGATATCTGTCCAGTTTTTTGAGATACGTTCCCGATAGTTCCCCCGGCGTAAATAGGGTTTGCTGAAAAAAAAGCGAAAATATTGATAGAGAAGGCTTAGAGAAGACAAAAGCACCAAAAAAATTGAGAAAAAAGAGGTAAAATGGGAAAAAGCCTTGTACTTGTTCTAAGAAAATGTACCGAAAAGTTG